>NZ_JAUYWJ010000020.1:0-198232 GCF_032656585.1 Streptomyces herbicida | reverse complement strand
ACCCGGAAGCTAAGCCTCACAGCGCCGATGGTACTGCAGGGGGGACCCTGTGGGAGAGTAGGACGCCGCCGAACAAATCTTGGGAAAACCCCCGCACCTCCGGTGCGGGGGTTTTCTGCGTTCAGGGGCGTTTAGGCTCGACGGCATGCGCTATGAACTCGTCATCTTCGACAACGACGGTGTCCTCGTCGACAGTGAGCCGATCTCCAACCGGATTCTGGCCGCTCATCTCACCGAGCTGGGACATCCGACTTCGTACGAGGACTCCATCCGCGACTACATGGGATCCGCGATGCACCGGATCCATGAGCTCATCCAGGAGCGGACGGGGCGTCGGTTGCCGGACGACTTCGACGATGTCTTCCATGCCCGTGTGTTCGAGGCGTTCGAGCGGGAGTTGAAGCCGGTGGCCGGCGTTGCGGACGTGCTGGAGAAGCTGGCGGCGGACGGGGTGCCGTACTGCGTGGCCTCCTCCGGGAGTCATGAGCGGATCCGGGTGGGGCATCGGACGACCGGGCTCGACCGGTGGTTCGATGAGTCCAGGATTTTCAGTTCGCAGGATGTGGGGCGGGGCAAGCCGGCGCCCGATCTGTTCCTGTACGCGGCCGAGCGGATGGGGGCCGTACCGGAGCGGTGCGTGGTCGTGGAGGACAGCCCGCTGGGCGTACAGGCGGCGGTGGCGGCCGGGATGGACGTCTACGGGTTCACCGCGATGACGCCTGCGACGAAGCTGGCGCGGGCCACACAACTCTTCTCCGACATGGGCGCGTTGGCTGACCTGCTGGTATGACCCCGGGCATCGGGCCCGTACTGACAATTGTCATGCCGAGCCCTGGACGATCGTTTCTATTGCGGTGCGGGTCCTCTCCGCGAAGCTGAGGGCATGACGACGAAGACGAGCAAGAAGAACCCCTTCGCCCCGCTGATCGTGGACGTGGCGGTGCCTCTCGGTTCGTACTACCTGTTCAAGGACGGCTTCGGGATGAGCACCTTCGCGGCGCTCGCCTGGAGCAGCGTGGTGCCGGCGGTGCGGACCGTGTGGGGCCTGGTCAAGGAGCGGAGGACCAACGGCCTGGCAGGGCTCATCCTCGTCGTGACCGTGGTCTCGCTGCTGCTCAGCTTCGTCTCCGGCGACCCGCGGCTGATGCTCGCCAAGGACAGTGGGATCAGCAGCACGGTCGCCATCGGGATCCTGGTCTCCGTCGCGCTCGGGAAGCCGATGATGACCGCCGGCATGAAGCCCTTCCTGGTGAAGGGGGACGCGGCCAAGGAGGCCGCCTGGCAGCGGCTGATGTCCGGGAGGGCAGCCGGGTCCGCGGCCTTCCTCCGCAAGGAGCGGGCGTTCTCCGTCGTCTGGGGTGCGGTGCTGCTCGCCGAGTGCATCGTGCGGGTCGTCGGTGCGTACACCGTCCCCGTGGACACCATGGTGTGGCTCGGCACGGTCATCATGATCGTCGCGATGGCGATCGCCTTCGTCGTCAGTGGCGGCCTGGCCGTCGAGCCGATGGAGAAGCTGCTGGCCGCCGAGGTCGAGGCCGCAGAGGTCGAGGCGGGCAAGGCCGAGGCCGGCAAGGTCGAGACGCCCGAGGTGGCTGTCGCCGCCTGAGTCTCCGCCCGGTAAAGCTGAGGGAAATTCATCTTTGGCTGGATCTACCCACGGGTACCCCGGGGCCCTACGCTCGCCGCCATGACAGATGTGCTGCGGCGCGGTAGGGCCTCGTTGGCGTTCAGCTTTTTCGCTCAAGGCGCCACCTTTGCGCTGCTCGTGACGCGCATTCCGGCCATTCAGGACCGGTACGGCGTCTCCGACGGGCTGCTTCCCGTCTTCCTGGCCGCCGTGCCGATCCTCGCCGGGGCCGGCAGCGTGACGACCGAGCAGCTGGTGAAGCGAATACGGCCCAGCCGGCTGCTGCGCTGGTCCCAGCCGGTCGTGCTGCTCGCGCTGCTCGGGGTTGGCGCGGGCGGGCAGATGGCCGAGCTGGGGCTGGCCCTGGCGGCCTTCGGGCTCGCCGTCGGTGCGCTGGACGCCTCGATGAACATGCTCGGGGTGAGCCTGCAGCGGACGTACGGGCGGAGCATCATGCTCAGCTTCCACGCCGTGTACAGCCTGGGCGGGATCGTGGGCGCCTCGCTGGCCTGGGCCGGGGCGCACTGGCATCTGGCGCTGTGGGTGTCGTACCTGCCGGTGGTGGCGGTGCTGCTGCCGGCGGCGTTCCTGGGGAGCCGGTGGTACGTCGACACGGATGCGGCGCCCGTGGCGGAGGCGCAGGGGGCGGCAGTGACCGGGGGTGTTGTCTTCAGGCTGCTCCTGCCGCTGTGTCTGGTGATGGCCTTCGCCTACATCGGGGACTCGACCGTCTCCAACTGGAGTGCGAAGTACCTCGAGGACGTGCTGGGGAGCTCGGAGCAGCTGGCGACGGTTCCGTACAACGTGTACATGGTGACCACGCTGCTGGGGCGGGCCATCGGGGACTTCGGAGTACGGCGGTTCGGGGCGGTGGCGGTCGTACGGCTGGGGGCGCTGGTGGCGGCACTCGGGTTCGCCGTGGTGTCCGTGGCGCCGGGCGCCTGGGTCGGGATGCTCGGATTCACCCTGCTGGGGCTGGGGCTGTGTGTACTGGTGCCGCAGACCTTCGCGGCGGCGGGGCGGCTGTTCCCGGGGGCGTCGGACGCGGCCATCGCGCGGCTCAACATCTTCAACTACGTCGGCTTCCTGATCGGTTCGCCCTTGGTGGGGGCGCTGGGGGATGCCTGGAGCTACCGCGGGGCCATGCTTGTGCCGATGGTGTTGGTGCTGGTGACACTGGTGTACGCCCGGTCGTTCGCCGCTCAACCGGACCGATACGGTGGCGGGCATGAGCGGCCGCGCACAGCTGATGTGGGACGAGGCAGTAACGGGCTATGACTTCGGTCCGGACCATCCGATGGATCCGGTCCGGCTGGAGCTGACCCGGAAACTGGTGGGTGCCTTCGGGCTCGACCGGGACCTGGAGGTCGTCTCGGCCAAACCGGCGGGGGAGTCGACGCTTCGGCTCGTCCACCGGGAGGACTACATCGAGGCGGTCAAGGCCGCGTCGGCGGATCCGGGGTCGGCGAACGGGGCGTACGGGCTCGGGACGATGGACGATCCCGCCTTCGCCGGGATGCACGAGGTGTCCGCGCTGATCGCCGGGCAGTCGGTGGGTGCCGCGGAGGCGGTGTGGCACGGGGACGCGCTGCACGCGGTGAACTTCGCGGGTGGGCTGCACCATGCGATGCCGGGCAGTGCGTCGGGGTTCTGCATCTACAACGACGCTTCGCTGGCGATCGCGCGGCTGCTGGAGCTCGGGGCCGAGCGGGTGGCCTATGTGGACGTCGATGTGCACCACGGGGACGGTGTGCAGGCGGCGTTCTGGGAGGATCCGCGGGTTCTGACGATCTCGCTGCACGAGCATCCTCGTACGTTGTTTCCGCAGACCGGGTGGCCGGAGGAGACCGGGGCGGAGGTGGCGGAGGGGTCCGCCGTGAACGTGGCGTTGCCGGCGGGGACCGGGGACGCGGGGTGGGTGCGGGCGTTTCATGCCGTGGTGCCGGAGTTGCTGGCCGGCTTCCGGCCGCAGGTGCTGGTGACGCAGCACGGGGCCGATACGCACTTCGAGGATCCGCTTGCTCATCTTGCCGTTTCGCTGGATGCGCAGCGGGCTGTGCAGGTGGCGTGTCATGACCTGGCGCACGAGTACGCGGACGGGAAGTGGGTTGCGCTGGGTGGGGGTGGATACGCGGTGGTGGAGGTCGTGCCGCGGTCGTGGACGCACCTGGTGGGGATCGCGGGTGGGCGGGAGATCGCGCCCGAGACGGTGATCCCGGAGGGGTGGCGGCAGGAAGTGTTCGCTCGTACGCGGCAGCTGGCGCCGGCGCGGATGACGGATGGGCGGTGGCCCGTGTCCTGGGCGGACTGGGAGTCGGGGTATGACCCCGCTGATCGATTGGATCAGGCCGTGTTGGCTACGCGGCGGGCGGTGTTTCCGTTGCGGGGGTTGCTGGCGTAGGTGTCGGGGCGGGTGGGTCTTCTCGCCCCGCCGCCCCTACCCGTCCCATCCCCAGGGGCCGGCGCCCCTTCGACCCCGCCCAGGAGCTGCCGCCCCCGGACCCCGCCCAGGGGCTGCCGCCCCCGGACCCCGCCCAGGGGCTGGCCCCCGCATCGGCCTGAACGGCCTCGTCCTCAAACGCCGGACGGGCTGGATCGTCCGGGCCTTGGCATCGGCCGCGCCGGGTCGGGCAGGGCGGGTGTCCGGGTCATGGCTCCGGAAGCCCCAGGTCGGACAGGCCAGGTTGCCCCGGCGCTGACCCCAGGCCCCCCACGCCGGACGGGGGTGGGCGATCCGGGCCCTGGCCCCGGCTCCCGACACCTGGCGGGGTGGGCGATCCGGGCCCTGGACACAGACGCCCCGACGCCGGACGGGCAGCGGTGCTGTCGACCCCTCCGGAAAGTGAACCGTTACGCCAACCGTGCGGTCTTCATCCCATCCGGCCCCGGCCCCCGCCCCTCGTCCGTCACCATCGCTCCCGTGTTGAGCAGTGGAGTCGTTCGGGCGCATCTTCTTGGGGCTCGGCTTGCCGGGAGCGTGGCTACGACGCGGGAGGAGAGTCTGCGGAGCTATCGGCTCTTCGCCGCTCGTGATCCTCGGGTGATGATCGGTATCGATCCTGAACGGGGCTGGGGGATGCGGGATTTGATCGGACTCATGGCGGAAAGGTGTGGGGTTTCGGCCGACCCTGCGCATACATCCGGGCATGATGTGATCGACCCGGAGCTGACCCTGGCTGCGCTGGATGCCTTCGCGGAGCGGCTCGCCGAGGTCGCCCGGCGTGGGGCGCCGGTGCTGTTCGGTACCGGGCACCCGCATCGGCTGCTCGGGTTCTACGCCGACCTGGCAGACGCCTTGTCGGCGGTGGGATGTGAGGTCCTCACCCCCGCGCAGGGTCGCTGTGTCGACATAACGACCCGGTTCGGTCTACGTACGTACAACCTTGATTACGTACGAGGTGTCGCGCTGGCCCGGGCGGCCGGCACCGAACGCCCCGGTTGTGAGCCCGGCGCACATACGCATTCACCGCTCCCGGTTCGTACCGCGCTGGCCGCGGCGGCGGAGGGTGGTGGGCCGCTGCCGGAGCTGGTGATCGGCGATCATGGATGGGTCTGCGGAGCAGGTCAGCTGGGGTTTGAGGCCATTGGGCTGGCGGATACGGATGACCCTGCGCTCTTTGTGGGGGAGGCGGAGGGGGTCGTGTCCGTCGTCGTTCCGGTTGATGACGCTGTGCGGTCTGATTACTACCGTCCGCTTACCCGCTACGTACTCAATCGAGCGTGTCTGTCACAGTAGGCCGCCGATGGGTGCACCTCTTCCCCACTCGCATCACCCGCCCCTACATTGGGGAGTGAGCACGCAACGACGAAGAGTCACCGGAAGGGGAAGCCGGTGGCCGTCGAGTGCGGAAGGTTCAGGTGTGTCATGGCTGCAGCTGGCGAGAGGCCTCTGAACGAGGTTCAGTTCCTTACCGTGGCGGAGGTTGCCTCGGTGATGCGAGTGTCGAAGATGACCGTGTACCGGTTGGTGCACAGCGGTCATCTGCCCGCGATCCGGGTCGGGCGGTCGTTCCGTGTCCCGGAGCAAGCGGTACACGAGTACCTCCGCGAGAGCTATGTGGGGGTGGAGACAGCCTGACGAAGCCCTCGATTACGACCTCAGCGCTCGGGCGGGTAGGCTGGCCCCTCGTAGGTCGTATGGGCCCATGGCGCCCAAACACCGAGTGATGAGAAGTGAGCGAGGGTAGTCGTGGGCTCTGTTATCAAGAAGCGGCGCAAGCGGATGGCCAAGAAGAAGCACCGCAAGCTGCTCAAGCGCACGCGCGTTCAGCGTCGTAACAAGAAGTAAGCGACGCCGCGAAAGCGTGTTCGTGTGGCCCCCCACCGCTGCTGGTGGGGGGCCGCCGTCATATGCGGACCGGGCGAATCTCGTCACTTCGTGCATCCGGCGGTCATCACAGCGCAACACCTACCCGCTAAGTTGGCGCACACGGGGAACGCGGCAGGGTACGAGCGGCACAACGCCGAGGGCGGAAGGAAGGCGCTGATCTTGGGGAAGGTCGTGCTCGTGACCGGAGTGGCCCGTCAGCTGGGGGGCCGGTTCGTGCGACGGATCCAGCGTGACCCGCAGGTGGACCGGGTTGTCGCGGTGGACGCGGTGCCACCCGAGCACCATCTGGGCGGGGCGGACTTCATCCAGGCCGACATCCGCCAGCCCACCATCGCGCGAGTGCTGGCCGAGACGTCCGCGGATACCGTCGTCCATATGGACGTGACCGGCACAGCGTTGGGCAGCGGAAGCCGTACGACGGTCAAGGAGACCAACGTCATCGGCACCATGCAGCTGCTCGGGGCCTGCCAGAAGTCCCCGACCGTGAAGCGACTGGTGGTGAAGTCCAGTACGAACGTCTACGGGTCCGCACCGCGGGATCCGGCCGTCTTCACCGAGACCACCCCGGCCAAGTCACTGCCCAGCGGGGGCTTCGCGAAGGACACGGTGGAGGTCGAGGGGTATGTGCGCGGGTTCGCCCGGCGGCGGCCCGATGTCGCCGTGTGCGTGCTGCGGTTCGCGAACATCCTCGGGCCGACCGCGGACACGCCGCTCGCCTCGTACTTCGCGCTGCCCGTCCTGCCGACCGTGTTCGGCTACGACCCGCGGCTGCAGTTCGTGCACGAGGACGACGTGATCGAGGTGCTGCGGATCGCCTCGCACGAGCCGGAGCGGGGCACGCTCAACAGTGGCACCTTCAACATCGCCGGCGACGGTGTCCTGCTGCTCTCGCAGTGCTCCAGGCGCCTGGGGCGGCCCACGGTGCCGCTGCTGCTGCCCGCGGTCACCTGGGCCGGTTCCCTGGTCCGTACGCTGGGCATGACGGACTTCTCGCCCGAGCAGATCCGGCTGCTGACCCACGGCCGGGTCGTGGCGACGGATCAGATGCGCGAGACGCTGGGATTCAAGCCGAAGTACACGACCGCGGAGACGTTCGCGGACTTCGTCCGCAGCCAGGGCCCGGGCCTGCTGCCGCCGGAGGATCTCGCGCGAGCCGTCGACCGGATCGCCGCGCTGTCCCTGCGGGACAGCGGCCACCCCCCGACGCAGAGCGCCAACTGAGGAGCGCATCAACGATGGCGGATGCCAAGGTCATTCCGTTCGACGACGACCGGACCCGCGGGAGCGCCGTACAGCGGCCGCCGCGGCGCCGGAGCGCGGGGAGCCGGCGCAAGGGCGGCGAGTCCGCACTGGTACGTGAGGTACAGCCCCTGCCCAGCAGGGCGCCCGCGCAGGATGATGTTCCCGTGACCCGTGAGGAAGAGCTGCCGCCCGAGCCGCAGCGGCCGCAGGACGGCGGTCTGGAGCGGCGTGTGGCGAGCGGCCTCGCCTTCCTGCGGCGGCGGCTCACGGGGGACTACGACGTCGACGACTTCGGCTACGACGAGGAGCTCACCGACCAGGTCCTGATGTCCCTGCTGCGGCCGGTGTACGAGAAGTACTTCCGGGTCGAGGTGAAGGGCATCGAGAACATCCCGGCCGAGGGCGGCGCGCTGATCGTGGCCAACCACTCCGGGACGCTGCCGCTGGACGGCCTGATGATGCAGGTCGCCGTGCACGACCACCACCCGGCGGACCGGCATCTGCGGCTGCTCGCGGCGGACCTGGTCTTCGTGCTGCCGGTGGTGAACGAGCTGGCGCGCAAGCTGGGGCACACCCTGGCGTGCACGGAGGACGCCGAACGGCTCCTCGGCCAGGGCGAGCTGGTCGGGGTGATGCCGGAAGGCTTCAAGGGCATCGGGAAGCCCTTCGGCGAGCGCTACAAGCTCCAGCGGTTCGGCCGGGGCGGCTTCGTCTCCACGGCGCTGCGCAAGGGCACGCCGATCATTCCGTGCTCGATCGTCGGGGCGGAGGAGATCTACCCGATGATCGGCAACGCGAAGACCCTCGCGCGGCTTCTCGGCTTCCCGTACTTTCCTTTGACCCCCACTTTCCCGTGGCTGGGTCCGCTGGGGGCGATTCCGCTCCCTACGAAGTGGACGATCCAGTTCGGTGAGCCGATTGCGACGGATGGTTATCCGCCGGAGGCGGCGGAGGATCCGATGCTGATGTTCAATCTGACGGACCAGGTGAGGGAGCAGATCCAGCACACGCTGTACAAGCTGTTGGTGCAGCGGCGGTCGGTGTTCTTCTGAGCGTGTTCGGGGTGAGTCGGGTCGGCGGACGGAGTCCGGCGCAGGCGTCCGAAGCCCGCGGAGCGGTGCGAGGGCGGCGGTGTGAATGGGTCCCTCGCGCGGCTTCTCGGCTTCCCGTACTTTCCTTTGACCCCCACTTTCCCGTGGCTGGGTCCGCTGGGGGCGATTCCGCTCCCTACGAAGTGGACGATCCAGTTCGGTGAGCCGATTGCGACGGATGGTTATCCGCCGGAGGCGGCGGAGGATCCGATGCTGATGTTCAATCTGACGGACCAGGTGAGGGAGCAGATCCAGCACACGCTGTACAAGCTGTTGGTGCAGCGGCGGTCCGTGTTCTTCTGATGCGTTGTCCCGGCCGGTGTACGGCGACGGGGGCGCCCCTCTCGAGAGGGGCGCCCCCGTCGCCGTGGTCCGTGGGCTAGTTGGCGTCGTTGCTGTCGATTCCCAGGCCCGGGAGGAGGCCCGGGAGGAGGGGTGGCAAGGTGACGTCCGGCTCTGTGGTCGGCGTCTTGCTGGTGGACGGGGAGGCGCTGCCGCTGCTCTTCGGCGGGTCGAGCAGGCCGCCCGTGGTGCCGCCGAGCAGGCCGTCGCTCTCGCTGCCGGAGGCCGAGCCGCTGGGGCTGCCCGTGCTCGAGCTACGGCTGGAGGAGGAGCTGCCCGTGGAGGGCGCGGTCGACCGGTGTGTGCCGGTGGAACCGGGGGACGCGGAGCCGGAGCCCTGCCGCTTGCCGTCCTCGGTCTGCGAGGGGGTCTGCGGGAGCAGGGACTGGAGCGGGGCGACCTCTTCGTCTATGGCGTCGAACACCGACGACACCTGGTCACTGACGTCCCCGAGCTGGACGGGCAGCCTGTCGCGGAGTGCGCCCCAGGCCTCACGGTGGGACCGCGAGAAGGCGGACAGAGCCTGGATGGGGCCCAGGGAGTCCGGGTCGCGCTCGTAGGCCGCGTGCAGCAGGCGGTGGCCCTCCGAGACGTCGTGCTGCATGCCGGACAGGGTGCGGCGGATCTCGCCGATGGACTCGTGGTCCAGCCGGCCGCTGCGCCCACGCTCCATCAGCCGCCTGGCCTCGCTCAGCCTCGTCGAGGCCTGGTCGAGGTAGGTCTGGCCGCGCTCGTCCTCTCCGTCGCTCAGGTAGTTGAGCTTGAAGTCCTCGATGCCGCGTTTGAGGCCGTAGAGCGAGTCACCGGGCAGTGCGTCGGAACTCGCGGCGGCCACTCCGCCGAAGGCCCCGGCGGCCACCCCTACGCTGAGCCCGCCGGCCGCGAGGCCCTTGGTCAGCCGTGAACGCGGTCGCAACTTCCCCAACGGGCCGGCCCGATGGGCGCCCTTGGCCCGGTGGGAACGCTGCTCGGGCACCGAAGGATCCGCCGCCCCGCCCACCGTGCCCTCCCGCAGCATGGCCTCCATCGCGGCCACGAGCTGGGCGCGTTGGACGACCTTGACCTCCGGGTCGAGCTCCGGCTTGGGCAATGCGCCCAGGCCGGCGGCGAGGGCCAGCAGCTGGCCCTGCTCGGTCCGTTCCACAGCCGCGGGCCCCGGTGGCGATGCTCCCGGACTCTCGGACTGCGTGGCCGCCGTGTCCCGGTCGGACTGCTCCTCCAGGGCCTGGGCGAAGGCGTTCGTCCGCCGGTGCGCCGATACGTTCGCGATCACTGGCGGCACCTCCTCTCGTCATGACGGTCGACTCCCCAGGGGGTCCTGAGGGTTGCACGGCCTCGAGCACTTCCACACGATCTGGTGATCAGGGTCGGCCCGGACGTGACCACAGGGAGCCTGTATCCCGCACAACGACTGGCGCGGCACTTGGGTTACGGACGGCAGATGAACGGATCAGAAAGACAACAGGCCCTCACGCAACGTGAGTTGGCCGTTGCCTACCGTGTCCGGGCGGCGGCGCGCGTCAGCGTGCGTCGTCGGGCAGGAGCCGGGCGAGGGTGCGCACGGCCCGGTACTGGAGGGTCTTGATGGCGCCCTCGTTCTTGCCCATCACCCGGGCCGTCTCCGCGACGGAGAGGCCCTGGAGGAAGCGGAGCGTCACGCACTCCTGCTGCTGCGGGTTGAGCCGCCGTACGGCGTCGAGCAGAGCGGCGTTGGAGAGCGACTCCAGGACCGAGTCCTCCGGGGAGCGCTCGACCTCGTTGGCGTCGAGCATTTCACCGGTCGTCACTTCGAGCCGGAAGCGGCTCGACTTGAAGTGGTCGGCGACCAGGTTACGGGCGATGGTGACCAGCCAGGCCCCGAAGTCGCGGCCCTGCCAGGTGAAGGTGCCGATGCGGCGCAGGGCGCGCAGGAACGTCTCACTCGTGAGGTCCTCGGCCGTCGCCTTGCCGCCGACGCGGTAGTAGATGTAGCGGTACACCGTGTCGCTGTACTGGTCGTACAGGCGACCGAAGGCCTCGGCCTCGCCGGACTGGGCGCGCTCGACGAGGTCCATCATCCGGGCGCTGTCACTGTCCGCGGCCGGACGGCGGGCGGTGGCCGCACCCGCCGAGCGGCCACGTCTGCCGACCGCGGCGCCGCCGTCGGCCAGTGCGTAGCACGGGCCCACGGGCGCGGCGGTGGCGAAGGCGGGGACGGCGGACGCGGTGGGGACGTAGCCGCGCAACAGCTGCTGGGCCGTCGCGACCGTTGCGCGCAGCGTAGCCAGGCCCGAGGCGTCAACCCCGACGTGTGGGTACACGGGACTCCCAGAGGCAGAGCTTCCATCACGTGCAGTGCGGAACCGTTCACCCGTCGTGGCGACGGAGAGGTACCGGTTTGCGTCCCAGGAGAATAACGCTTCGTGCAGGCGCTGCTACACCCAGTTGCTCAAATCATCGATTGCGTCGCTTCGGTAACCGTTTTACGCCACTTCAAGTGCCCTAGAGTGAACGCTTGTTGATCGGAAAAGTACGGGTTCCTACGGAGCGAGGGCGTGTTGAGGCGCCGGACGGAATAATCCGGCACCTGAGTGCGGCCGACCGGGGGTTTGTGGTGGTGGTGACCGAAAGCGTCTACCGACGGCGTCGGTGCAGGGCGATCGCGGCCGCGGTGCCGCCGGCGACCGCTCCGACCCCCGCCGCCGCGGGGATGCCGACCTTCGCCGCCTTGCGGCCGGTGCGGTAGTCGCGCAGCCGCCAGTCCTTCTCGCGGGCGTGTCGGCGCAGCTTGGTGTCCGGGTTGATCGCGTAGGGGTGGCCGACGAGCGAGAGCATCGGGATGTCGTTGTGCGAGTCGCTGTAGGCGGCGCAGCGGGAGAGGTCCAGTCCCTCCGCCGAGGCCAGCGCGCGGACCGCCTCCGCCTTCGCGGGGCCGTGCAGCGGCTCGCCGACCAGCTTGCCCGTGTAGACGCCGTCGACGGACTCGGCGACCGTGCCCAGGGCGCCGGTCAGGCCCAGGCGGCGGGCGATGACCCCGGCGATCTCCACGGGGGCCGCGGTGACCAGCCACACCCGCTGACCGGCGTCCAGGTGGGCCTGGGCCAGGGCCCGGGTGCCCGGCCAGATGCGCTCGGCCATGTACTCGTCGTAGATCTCCTCGCCGATCGACTGGAGCTCCGCGACGCGGTGCCCCTTCACGATCGACAGCGCGGAGTCGCGGGCGTCCTGCATGTGCTCGGGGTCCTCGACCCCGGCCAGCCTGAACCACGCCTGCTGCCAGGCGAACTTCGCGAGGTCGCGGGTCTCGAAGAACTTCCGCTTGTACAGGCCCCGGCCGAAGTGGAACAGCGCGGCACCCTGCATCACGGTGTTGTCCAGGTCGAAGAACGCGGCGGCCTTGTCGTCGCCGAGCACCGGGAAGTCGGGTTCTTCGTCGGGAACGCCGGCGGCGTCCTGCGAGGACTTGCGCGCTGCCTCCGCCGAGGCCTCGCCTGCCAACACGCTTCGCGCCGTGGCGGAGCGCCTACGGGGAGTGAGCCATCCGAGAGCGGCCATGGCGTGAGCATAGCCAGTTTGTTCGGTGGTTCCGGAGTCCGGAGGTTTGAAGGCTGTGAACTCTCCGCGACCACGCCGTTAAAGAAGCGGGACAATGGCCGACATGAGTCCACTCTTCCGTCGCAAGGCACCACCTCCCCAGGACCGGCTCGTCACTCTCGTCCGCAAGCCCGGGTGTCATCTGTGTGATGACGCACAACTCGTGGTGGAGAAGGTGTGCGGTGATCTCGGTGTGCCCTGGGAGCAGAAGGACATCACTCAGGATCCGCAATTGCACGACCAGTACTGGGAGCAGATTCCGGTCGTCCTGGTCGACGGTGAACAGCACACGTTCTGGCGGGTGAACGAGGAGCGCCTGCGCAAAGCACTGACCGACTAGTCCAAAGTTCCCCGGAAGGTCGCTTAGGATCGACGGCGACTTGGTCTTGGGGGCGGGATTGACGAGGAAGTGTGCGGTTTTGCCCCCAGGAGAGAAGCGCGTGACCCCGGTCACGTTGGCCGGGCAAATCGGACACCATCTTTGTGCACGCGTTCACAAAGACATAGCCTGCTGTCGACGGGGCGGTCTGGGTACGTGTGACCGCCCGCAGCCCCGCTCTACCCGCAGGAGCACCGTGGCAACTGGCCGAACTCACCGACCGGCGACCCGCAGCCGAGGGATTCCCGAGGCCACCGTCGCCAGGCTTCCGCTGTACCTCCGAGCCCTGACGGCACTGTCCGAGCGCTCGGTACCCACGGTCTCCTCCGAGGAACTGGCGGCCGCGGCGGGGGTCAACTCCGCCAAGCTGCGCAAGGACTTCTCCTACCTGGGCTCCTACGGAACGCGCGGTGTCGGCTACGACGTCGAGTATCTCGTCTACCAGATCTCCCGCGAACTGGGCCTCACCCAGGACTGGCCGGTTGTCATCGTCGGTATCGGTAACCTCGGCGCCGCTCTCGCCAACTACGGCGGCTTCGCCTCCCGTGGCTTCCGGGTCGCCGCGCTCATCGACGCCGACCCGGCGATGGCGGGCAAGCCCGTCGCCGGCATCCCGGTCCAGCACACCGACGACCTCGAGCGGATCATCGAGGACAACGGCGTCTCGATCGGCGTGATCGCCACCCCCGCGGGCGCCGCCCAGCAGGTCTGCGACCGCCTGGTCGCCGCCGGCGTCACCTCCATTCTGAACTTCGCGCCGACCGTGCTGTCCGTCCCGGACGGCGTCGACGTGCGCAAGGTCGACCTCTCCATCGAGCTGCAGATCCTCGCCTTCCACGAGCAGCGCAAGGCCGGCGAGGAAGCCACCCCCGACGGCGGCGCCCCGGCCGTCGCAGACCGCAAGGACTCCGCCGACCAGGGGCCCGACGGGGACGTACCCGCCGTGATGCCGGCATGAGTCTCCTCGTCGTCGGGCTGAGTCACCGCAGCGCTCCGGTGAGCGTGCTGGAGCGGGCCGCGCTCTCCATGGACTCCCAGGCCAAGCTGCTCCAGGACACGGTCGCCGCCGAGCCGGCCACCGAGGCCGCGGTGCTCGCCACCTGCAACCGCATCGAGCTGTACGCCGACGTGGACAAGTTCCACGCCGGTGTCGCCGAGCTGTCCACGCTGCTCGCCCGGCACAGCGGCGTCGGCCTGGAGGAGCTCACCCCCTACCTCTACGTGCATTACGAGGACCGGGCCGTCCACCACTTCTTCTCGGTGGCCTGCGGACTGGACTCGATGGTCATCGGCGAGGGCCAGATCCTCGGCCAGATCAAGGACTCCCTGGCCACGGCCCAGGAGCTGCACTCAGCCGGCCGGCTGCTGAACGACCTGTTCCAGCAGTCCCTGCGGGTCGGCAAGCGCGCCCACTCCGAGACCGGCATCGACCGCGCCGGGCAGTCCCTGGTCACCTTCGGCCTGGAGCAGCTGGCCGCGGGCACCGATGTGCAGGCCTGGGCCGGGGGCAAGAAGGCCCTGGTCATCGGCGCCGGCTCGATGTCCTCGCTGGCCGCCGCGACGCTTGCGCGCGCCGGGGTCGCCGAGGTCGTCGTCGCCAACCGCACCCTCGAGCGCGCCGAGCGCCTCGCCCAGATCCTCACCGAGAGCGCCGAGACGCACCTGGCGGCCCGCGCGGTACCGATGGAATCGGTGCCGTTCGAGCTGACACGTGCCGACGTCGCCGTGTCCTGCACGGGAGCCACGGGCCTGGTACTCACGGCGGAGGCGGTCGCGCAGGCCGTCACGGGCCGCACCGGGGAGCCCGTCGCCGGGGCCGAGGACGGTTCCCGTACGGCGGTCAAGACGGACGTACGCACGGCTCCGCTGCCGCCCACCGGCGTCGGCACCGAGGAGAACTGCCCCCTCGACCTCCCCGCCGTCCAGGCCACCGCGGGCTTCTCCGTGCACGGCGAGGCCGCCGTCGCCGGCATGGCCGCCGCCGAGCTGGAGCAGCACGCGGCCTGGGTGGACAACGGCGCCCCGGACGCCCCCGGCCGCGACCGGCGCACGTCCGCCGCGCCGGGTGCGGTCGTCGCGCTCGACCCGGCCGAGGACGCCGAGGCGATCGCCGCCCTGGCCGCCACCGTGGCGCTGGTCGGCCGGATCCCCGAGCGCCGCAAGCCCGAACCGGTGGCCGAGATACCGCGCCCGGCCCCCGCGCTCTTCCTCCTCGACCTCGCCATGCCCCGCGACATCGACGCCGCCGTGCACCGGCTGGCCGGGGTGCGGCTGGTGGACATCGAGTCGCTGGCCGAGGCGGCGGCGGACGCGCCGATGGCAGCCGATGTGGACCAGGTCCGGCGGATCGTCTCCGACGAGGTCGCGGCCTTCGGGGCGGCCCAGCGGGCCGCGCACATCACGCCCACCGTGATCGCGCTGCGCACCATGGCCGCCGATGTCGTCGCGGGCGAGATCGCCCGGCTCGACGGACGGCTCCCCGACCTGGACGAACGCCAGCGCGGCGAGATCCGGCAGGCCGTGCACCGCGTCGTCGACAAGCTGCTGCACGCGCCGACCGTACGGGTCAAGCAGCTCGCGGCCGAGCCCGGCGGCGCCGGGTACGCGGACGCGCTGCGCACCCTGTTCGACCTCGACCCGGAGACGGTGGCCTCCGTCTCCCGCGCCGAGGACAGCACCGAGAACCAGGCCAAGAACCGAGGGCCAGCATGAGTACCAAGGCACTGAGACTGGGGACCAGGCGAAGCAAACTCGCCATGGCCCAGTCGGGGCAGGTGGCGGACGCCGTACGCCAGGTGACCGGACGGCCCGTCGAGCTCGTCGAGATCACCACGTACGGCGACACGTCCCGTGAGCACCTCGCGCAGATCGGCGGCACGGGTGTGTTCGTCACGGCGCTGCGTGACGCGCTGCTGCGTGGGGAGGTCGACTTCGCGGTTCACTCGCTGAAGGACCTCCCGACCGGGCAGCCCGCGGAACTGGTGCTGGCCGCCATTCCCGAGCGCGAGGACCCGCGTGACGTGATCGTCGCCCGGGACGCCCTGAAGTTCACCGACCTCCCGCGGGGTGCCCGCATCGGTACGGGTTCGCCGCGCCGCATGGCGCAGCTGAACGCGTACGCGCGCAGCCATGGGCTGGACATGGAGACGGTCCCGATCCGGGGCAACGTCGACACCCGCATCGGCTTTGTGCGGGACGGGGAGCTGGACGCGGTCGTGCTGGCCGCGGCCGGCCTGAACCGCATGGGCCGGATCGATGAGGTGACCGACTTCCTGTCGGTCGACACGGTTCTGCCCGCCCCCGGCCAGGGGGCCCTGGCGATCGAGTGCAGGGCGGGGAACACCGCCCAAGACGCTGCCCTGATCGCGGCGCTCGGCGAGCTCGACGACCCGTTCACGCGGGCCGCCGTGACCGCCGAGCGGTCACTGCTCGCCGCCCTGGAGGCCGGCTGCAGCGCCCCTGTGGGCGCGCTGGCCGACCTTCTGGCCAGCGGGCAGATTGCCAAGGAAATGCGCCTGCGCGGCGTCGTCGGCACGACCGACGGCTCCCGTACGGTGCAGCTGTCCACCACCGGTCCCGTGCCCGAGACGTACGACCAGGCAATGGAGCTCGGTCGCGAACTCGCCACCGAGATGCTTGCCCAGGGCGCGGCCGGTCTGATGGGGGAGCGAGCACATTGAGCCCCACCACCCTTCCCGCCGGTCCGGAACACGGGCACGTCACCTTCCTCGGTGCCGGACCCGGGGATCCGGGACTGCTGACTCTGCGCGCCGTGGAGGCGCTGTCGAACGCGGACGTCCTGATCGCCGAGCACGACGTGCTCGACGTCATCCGGACGCACGCCCGACAGGGTGTCTCCGTCGTGCCAACGGACCCGGATTCGTCGTTGGATACGTATCCGGGCAAGGGCACGCCTCAACTAGCGGTCGTTGACGGCGCGTCAACAGCCGCTGCGGTCCCGTCGGTGCGGGATGCCGCTCATCTTGTCATGGAGGCCGCGCGGGGCGGCAGGCGGGTCGTGCGTGCGGTGTCCGGGGACCCCGGGCTCGACGCGTACGCCGCCGAGGAGATGCTGGCGTGCGCCGCCGCCGGGGTGCTCTTCGAGGTGGTCCCCGGTGTCGCGGCCGCGGTCGGTGTGCCCGCGTACGCCGGTGTGCCGCTGCGGGACGCGCAGGGCGCGGACGTCCGGTTCGTGGACGCCCGTACGGCGTCCGACCGTTGCTGGACTGAGGTGGGCGCGTCGGACGGCACGGTCGTCGTCTCGACGACGCTGGACTCCGTGGCCGCGGCGGCGGGCGAACTGGTGGCCGCCGGCCGCAAGCCGGACACCCCGTTGACGGTCACCGTCGCCGGTACGACGACGCGTCAGCGCACCTGGACCGCCACGCTCGGCACCATCGCGCAGACCCTGAAGCAGGCGAAGGTGCTGCCGTCCCCGGAGGGCGGCCGGCCGGTGATAGCCGTGGTCGGTGAGCGTTCCGCCGCCGCCCAGCGCGACCAGTTGTCGTGGTTCGAGTCCAAGCCGCTGTTCGGCTGGAAGGTGCTCGTACCGCGTACGAAGGAGCAGGCGGCGTCGCTCTCCGACCAGTTGCGGTCGTACGGTGCCGTGCCGCACGAGGTGCCCACGATCGCCGTCGAGCCGCCGCGGACGCCCCAGCAGATGGAGCGTGCGGTCAAGGGCCTGGTGACCGGCCGCTACGAGTGGATCGCCTTCACGTCGGTCAACGCGGTGAAGGCCGTGCGCGAGAAGTTCGAGGAGTACGGCCTCGACGCGCGTGCCTTCGCGGGCATCAAGGTGGCCGCGGTCGGCGAGCAGACGGCCAAGGCATTGATCGCCTTCGGCGTGAAGCCGGACCTGGTGCCGAGTGGCGAGCAGTCCGCCGCGGGCCTCCTGGAGGACTGGCCGCCGTACGACCCGGTCTTCGACCCGATCGACCGCGTCTTCCTCCCCCGGGCGGACATCGCCACGGAGACCCTCGTCGCCGGGCTGATCGAGCTGGGCTGGGAGGTCGACGACGTCACGGCGTACCGCACCGTGCGGGCGTCGCCGCCGCCGGCGGAGACACGGGAGGCGATCAAGGGCGGTGGCTTCGACGCCGTTCTCTTCACCTCCTCCTCCACGGTCCGGAACCTGGTGGGCATCGCGGGCAAGCCGCACAACGTGACGGTGATCGCGTGCATCGGCCCGGCGACGGCGAAGACGGCGGAGGAGCACGGCCTGCGCGTCGACGTCATGGCTCCCGAACCGTCCGTCCACAAGCTCGCGGAGGCCCTGGCCGACTTCGGCCTGCGCCGCCGGAGCGCGGCACTCGAGGCCGGAGACCCCGTCACGCGCCCGAGCGAGCGCCGGCCGGGGGCCCGGCGGCGCCGGTCCACGACCTGAGCGGGCTCCGTCCCTGCAGTGAGGTGCATGCCCCGCCGTCTTGTACTGGCACAGGAGACGGCGGGGCTTCGCAATTTGTGCGGGTAGTAGGCGGGCGTCGAGCGTTCTTCGTGCCTCAGTAGGCGTGCCGGTCGGCCTTGTGGGTCCAGGCTTCGTAGGCCTCGGCGCCGAGTTCGGGGAGGATCTGCTCGATGTGGATGCGGCGCTCGTCGAGGGGCCGCTGGAAGTCCTCGTACTGGAACGAGTCGTCGAAGCCGATTTCCCGCGTGGCCGTCAGATCGCAGCTGTAGTAGACGTCGTCGATCCGTGACCAGTAGATGGCGCTCATGCACATCGGGCAGGGCGCGCCGCTGATGTAGATCGAGCAGCCCTGGAGCATCTTGGCCCGCTCCGGCACCGGGTCGGGGGATCCCTCGGGGCGCGGAACGTATTCGAGTGTGCTCTCGTTCTGGTGTTCCGGCGATATCGACGGCGCCGCGGGGTTCAGGCGCTGTATGGCCTTGCGGATCGTCTCCATTTCGGCGTGCGCGGTGGGATCGCCGGTGAGCAGTACACGGTTCTGTCCCGTGGCCACGATTTCGCCGTCCCGGGTGAGCACGGCGCCGAACGGCCCGCCCCAGCCCTTCACGACGGATTCTGTGGCCAGCCGTACCGCTTCGGCCAGGAACTCTTTGTGACCCATGTCGGACCTCCACTCAGCACTGCCGAGGAAATTGCCCCGTATTTCCACCATTTGTCCGATAACTACCCTTTGAACTAGACTACTCCGTATGGGTTCTCGTGCAATCCATGCCTCGGCCGGGGACGGCCCGACCGTTGTGACCTCCCAAAAGGTGCGGGAGGGCTGCGAAGACGACTATCAGCGCTGGCAGGAGCGAACCAACCGGGCCGTGCGCGCATTCGACGGATTCGAGGGGACGGAAATGTATCCCCCGGGCGTCGGTGACGAGCGCGCCTGGGTGGTGGTCTTCCGTTTCTCCCGACTCGACCAGCTGACCGCCTGGCTGGACTCCAGCGAGCGCCGGGAACTGCTGGCCGAGGCCCGCCCGCTGTTCGACGGGACACCGACGCAGGAAGTCCTGGCCGGCGGTGCGCCGCCGGCCGCCAAGGAGGAAGCCGTCACGGCGGTCATCTCCCATCATGTGCGCCCCGGCCGCGAGGCGGACTTCGCCCGGTGGCAGGCCAAGGCCTTCAAGGCCCAGGCGAAGTTTCCGGGGTTCATGGGCAACGAGCTGTTCCGGCCGGTCGAGGGGATCCAGGACAACTGGGTCGTCGCCTTCCGCTTCGACACCCGCCAACACCTCGACGAATGGCTGGAGTCGGACACCCGCCAAAAGCTCCTGGAGGAGGGTGAGCACTACTTCTCCGGCTACGACGTGCACAAGGTGGGGTCGGCCTTCAGCGGCTGGTTCCGGTTCGGCGCGGGCGCCGACAGCGCGGTCCCGCCCAACTGGAAGCAGGCCATGTCCGTGGTGCTGGCCCTCTATCCCACCGTGATGGTCCTGAACCTGACGGTCGGTCGGGTGCTGACCGACCTCCGGGTGCCCGGCTACCTCAGCCTGTTCATCTCGAACGTGCTGAGCGTTTCCATTCTGACCTGGTTCATGATGCCCCTGGTGAACCGCATCTTCGCCTTCTGGCTGGCGCCCCAGTGGGCGCGTTCCGTGCGCACCCATGTGGCGGGGGCCGCCCTCGTGATGCTGGGCTGGGCGCTGTGCATCCTGATTTTCGGTGTGACGAGCGGCTGAGGAGCCGGCATGAGCGAAGAGATCGAGGGAGAAATCGTCCGACGGGGCGACGCCGCCTACGACAGCACCTGGTCGGCCATGCTGTGGAACGAGCTCAAGCCGCAGCGCTTTCCCGATCTGATCGTCCGGGTCGCCTCCGAGCGCGACGTCCCGGCCGCCGTCCGGCTGGCCCGCTCCGAGGGGCACCGGATCGCCCTGCGCTCCCACGGACACAGCTGGTGCGGCTCACCGCTGCGTGACGGCGGCATGCTCATTGACCTCTCCGCGCTCAGCGCATACGAGTTGGACCCGGCTTCGCGCACCGCCGACGTGCAACCGGCGCTCAGCGGACGCGAGTTGGTCGCCGCGCTCGCCCCGCACGGCCTCGCCTTCCCGGCCGGGCACTGCGGACCCGTGGCCCTCGGCGGCTATCTGCTCAGCGGTGGCCTCGGCTGGAACTCGGGCGTTCTCGGGCCGGCCGCCGCAAGCGTGCGGGCGGTCGAGGTGGTCACGGCGGACGGCTCCACCCTCACCTGCAGCAAGGACGAGCACGCCGACTTGTTCTGGGCCGCCCGTGGCGCGGGTCCCGGCTTCTTCGCCGTCGCCACGCGCTTCCATCTGTCGCTGTACGACCTGCCGACGGCGGTCGCCGAGACCACGTACGCCTTTCCCCTGGCCGACGTCGAACCGGTGACCCGCTGGGCCACCACGGCGGCCAAGCGGCTGCCGGCGAACGTCGAGGCGTCCTTCATGCTCGCGACCGCCTCCCCGGACTACGCGACGGCGACGCCGAGGCCCAAGGTGATCAGCTTCACCGGCACGGCCTTCGCCCGCACGCATGCGGAGGCCGTCGAATGCCTGGAGCCGCTGCGGGACTGCCCACTGGCCGACCGCGCCCTGTTCCGCAAGGTGGAAGAGCCCAGGACCTTCGAGGATCTGTACGACACGTCGTCCCGCTTCTGGCCCCGGGGCCACCGCAATGTCGTGGACACCTTGTGGTCGGACACCGGGTACGAGACCCTGCTGCCCGCGCTCGCCGCCTCGGTCGCCGACGCCCCCTCCGAGCAGTCGCTGGTCCTCGCGCCCCTGTGGCCGGTCTCGCGGGACCGCACCCTCTCGCGCGACATGGCCTTCCCGGTCCTGGGCGAGACCTATCTCGCCCCCTTCGCGACCTGGGACGACCCGGCCGCGGACGCCGTCAATGTGCGCTGGCTGCGGGACACCATGCGGATCGTCGAGCCGTACGGAACCGGCCACTACATCGCCGAGGCCGACCTCACCGCCGATCCGTCCCGGGCCCGGCGGTCGTACACCCCGGCCGGCTGGGAGCGGCTGCGGGCGCTGAAGGCCGCGTACGACCCGGAGAATGTCTTCCACACCTATCTCACGCCGTGACACCGGCCGGGCCGGGCTGCCCGGGCGGGCCGGGCTGCCCGGGCGGGCCGACAGGGCGTCGGCAAAGGGGCCCCTGAGCCAGGCGTAGCGTAGAGCGCATGACGAAGTACGGCTCCTTCCCCGGTTCGCGTCCCCGGCGACTGCGGACCTCCCCCGTGATGCGTCGCATGGTCGCCGAGACCCGGCTGCACCCCGCCGACCTCATCCTTCCCGCTTTTGTGCGCGAAGGGGTCAGTGAGCCGGTGCCGATCGCCGCCATGCCCGGTGTCGTGCAGCACACGCGGGACAGCCTGAAGAAGGCGGCCGCGGAGGCGGTCGAGGCGGGGATCTCCGGGATCATGCTCTTCGGCGTGCCGGAGGAGGGGAAGAAGGACGCCCTCGGCACTCCGGGGACGGATCCGGACGGGATTCTGCAGGTCGCCATCCGCGATGTGCGGGCCGAGGTCGGGGACGAGCTGCTGGTGATGTCCGATCTGTGCCTCGACGAGACCACCGATCACGGGCACTGCGGGGTGCTCGACGACCAGGGCCGCGTCGACAACGACGCCACCTTGGAGCGGTACGCCGAGATGGCGCAGGTGCAGGCCGACGCGGGTGCCCATGTCGTCGGGCCCAGCGGAATGATGGACGGGCAGATCGGGGTCGTCCGCGACGCGCTCGACCAGATCGGCCGCGAGGACGTCGCCATCCTCGCCTACACCGCCAAGTACTCCTCCGCCTTCTACGGCCCCTTCCGCGAGGCCGTCGCCTCCTCGCTCAAGGGCGACCGCAAGACCTACCAGCAGGACCCCGCCAACTGGCGGGAGTCCCTGCGGGAGTTGGCCCTCGATCTGGAGGAGGGGGCCGACATGGTGATGGTGAAGCCCGCCGGGCCCTACCTCGACATCCTGACGAGGGTCGCGGCCGCCGTCGACGTGCCCGTCGCCGCGTACCAGATCTCCGGCGAGTACTCGATGATCGAGGCCGCCGCCGAGAAGGGCTGGGTCGACCGCGACCGCGCCATCCTGGAGACGTTGACGGGCATCAAGCGGGCCGGCGCCCGGAACATCCTCACCTACTGGGCCACCGAGGCCGCCCAGCGGCTGCTCTGACCCGGCTCACCGGTTGAGGACGTCGTCCGCCTTCTGCTGCCAGTGCGTGACCTTCAGCGAGCTGTCGTAGTACACGCCCTTGGCCGGCAGCGACGGCGTCGCCGACGCCCCGCCGCTGCTGTTGGGCGTCATGCCCTGGGTCGTGGCCGCCGTGGCGGAGGACCGCGACGCGCCTTTGTCCTTGATCCCGTCATCGCCGTTGCACGCCGTTCCCGCTGGGCGGCTCGGGCTGGGTCGAGGAGGGGACGACCAAGTTCTGAGAGGACGTGCCGGTGTCCGCCGGAGGGTGCCGGGAGGCCGAGGAGGACGGTCCCTCGTCGCGTATGCCCTGGCCGTCCTCACAGGCCGAGAGCGTGAACACGGCGACCAGGGCGAGTGCTGCGGCGGCGAGGGGACGTGGGGGCATGGGGGGCTCCTGGGCGCGAGGGGGGCGTATGTGGAACGGCGCTCGGTGTGCCCCCAGCCTGTGAGGAGACCCCGGCCGTTCGCCACCTTTCTCGCGTGATTCGGGACGCCTGAACCAGGACCACATGTCTGACCTGCGGAAAGGGAATGGTCTGGGACGGCGTTCCGGGACGGGCGGGGCGTCCGGATCGCGGAATTACAGGTGTAGGCAGCAGCTACCTTCCTAGGCTGCGGGCACGGACACACACCCGCAGCCGAAGGAGCCGTTGCCATGACCGTCACCGAGCCCGCTGCCTCCACCGCCCCCGTCCCGCTGCTCGCCGCGCGGGCCCGTACGGTCGGCGGCTCGCCCGTGCGGGACATCCTCGCGGTCACCGCGCGCCCCGAGGTGATCAACTTCGCGGGCGGACTGCCGGCGCCGGAGCTGTTCGACCGCGAGGGCATCGCGGCCGCGTTCCACCAGGTCCTGGCCCAGGTCCCGGAGCGAGCGCTGCAGTACTCCACGACGGAGGGCGAGCCGACGCTGCGGGCGGGACTCGCCGCCCGTATCTCCGCACAAGGGCTGCCGACCGCTGCCGACGACCTGCTGATCACCACCGGCTCGCAGCAGGCACTCTCACTCCTTTCCACTGCCCTGCTCGACCCCGGGGACACCGTTCTGGTCGAAAGTCCCTGCTATCTGGCGGCACTTCAGGTGTTCGGGCTCGCGGGCGCGCGAGTGGTGGCCGTGCCGGGCGACGACGACGGGGTGGACCCGGCGGCGCTGGAGGAGCTGATACGAAGCGAGCGGCCCAAGCTGCTCTACCTCGTCCCGACCTTCCAGAACCCCACCGGCCGCACCATGTCCACCGGCCGCCGCGCCGCCGTGGCCTCGGCCGCCGCCCGGCACGGCCTGTGGATCGTCGAGGACGACCCGTACGGCGAACTGCGCTACGAGGGCGCGCGGGTGCCGTGGATCGCCACCCATCCCGGCGCCGAGGACCGCACCGTCCTCCTCGGCTCCTTCTCCAAGGTCATGGCACCGGGCCTGCGCCTCGGCTGGCTGCGCGCCCCCGCCGACCTGCTGCGCGCCTGCGCGGTCGCCAAGCAGGCGGCGGACCTGCACACACCGACCCTCAACCAGCTTGCCGCGGCACGCTACTTGGATGTGCTGGACGACCACGTGGCGAAGGTGCGGGCGGTCTACGGCGAACGCCGGAACGCCATGCTCGCCGGACTTCCCGAAGCGCTCCCGGAGGGCTCGGCCTGGAACCGCCCCGAGGGCGGCATGTTCCTCTGGGCCCGCCTGCCGGACCCGTACGACACCACGGCCCTGCTCCCCCAGGTGGTGAAGCAGGACGTGGCGTACGTCCCGGGCGCGCCCTTCTACGCCGCGGCCCCCGACCACTCGACCTTGCGCCTGTGCTTCGTGACGCAGACTCCCGAGGAGATCGGGGAGGGGCTGCGGAGACTTGCCAGGGGGCTCGGCGTGTGAGGCAGCGTCGGCCGGGTCAGTCCCACCAGAAGGACCAGGTGCGCGCGCCGACCAGGCGCTTGGCGTACCCCGGGAGGTCCTCCCCGGTCTCGTCCGGGCAGAACGCGAAGTGCTCGACGGCGAGCGCCTCCGCCTCGGCCGGTGTACTGGGCGGCGCCGCGACCGAGAGGGTCAGCCGGGCGTAGGAGAGCGCTATGGCACGGGCGCCGAAGCGGTCCTCCCAGGAACGCAGTACGGCGCAGAGGCGGGCCACGTCGGGCTCGTAGTTGAGGGGGCCGGTCCAGCCGAAGGCCGCCGGGACGTCGGCGGAACGGCGCGCCGGGACGAGGGCCAGCCGGTGGTCCGCCGACCTGGGAGCCGACTCCAGCAGGGCCGCCACCGCCTCGGCCGCCCGCGCCTCCGGGTCCGCCTCGGGCGTCCCGGCCGGCGCGAGTCCGGGCCACTGGTCCCACGCCTCGGCCAGCACCTCCTCCGCGTCGTGGTCCCCGGGGTACGACGTCTCCTCGGGGAGCAGCTCCCAGTTCTCCGGGCCGCCCAGTTCACCGCCGACGTCTATGAGCAGCGGGAGGAGTCCGGCCTTGCGTGGGGCGCGCTGGAGCGCGGTCCAGCCACTGAGCGACGCGGGGCCGTCGGCGCACCACAGCAGCTCGTCGATCACACGCCCGGGCGGGAGTTGAAGCCCCAGCGAGCGGCCGCTCGGGTCGGTCGCCAATGTGGGCAGCGGGTTGGGAAGAGTCGCCATGCCAGTGACTGTAAGCGCAGGCACTGACAGTGGCCTCAGCGGGCCCTCATGCCTTGAGAGACGTGGTGAAGGCGGCCCAACTGGCCGGGGTGACCAGGAGGGTTGGGCCGTCTTCGGGGTTGTTCTTGGAGTCGCGGATGTGGATGGTGCGGGGGGTGGGGGCGACTTCGAGGCACTGGCCGCCTTCGTCGTCGCTGTAGGTCGACTTGAACCATTGAAGTGCGGTACTCATCGCTCTCCTAGCAGACGGTCCAGCAGGCCAATCGAGTCCTCGGGGGACAGGGCCTGCGACCGCAGCATCGCATACTTTCGCGCAAGGATGGACACCTCATTAGGGTCGGCTACCCATTGGCTCCCACGGTGGGATTCGGTGTAGGCGAGGTGCTGGTGGTCGGGCGTTTCGAGCAGGGTGAACGGGCCCGCAGTACCGGCATGCGAGGTGCGGTTGAGGGGCAGGAACTGCAGGGAAAGACCTGGCAGTTGAGCGTGCTGCCGCAAACTGCGGAGCTGCTCTCGATGGACCTGCATGCCTCCCACCGGGAATAGGAGTGCCGGCTCCCAGATGACGAAGCTCAGTGTCGGAGGGTCCTTGCGGTGCAGGACCACCTGGCGCTCAAGCCGGGCCGACGTCTTTGCTGTGACCTCGTCCTCGTCGAATGCGGGGATTCGACTGCGGAAGACCGCGCGGGCGTATTCCTCGGTCTGGAGGATGCCAGGCACAAGTAGGGCGTCGAACCAGGAGAGGGCGATTGCCTCGCGTTCGTGATCGATGTACTGCTCCGCGTACAGTGGGAACTGGTCGATCTCCGGCAGGTTGTCCACCCCGGCGCTCAACAAGCCCTTGGTCTCGAGGAGTTCGTCCAGCAGCTCGGCCAGGTCCCGTTTCAGCGGCCGTCGGCCCTGTTCGATCGACGCGATCGTCTCCTCGTCCACCATGAGCCGCTCGCCGAGCCCACGTTGTGTGAAACCGGCCGCGCGGCGAGCCGTCCCGACCTGGACGCCCAGCATCTTCATGGCCGAGAGGTTCTTCTTCCGCGGAAGCTTCTTGGAGTTCATGCCGGTCCAACTCCCCACGCCTGCCCGTACGCGACCCCGTATGAACCCGTACAAAAAATCCGTACGGGCTCACTCAGTGATCCACGCTAGTCACTCTGCGCGACCTTCGTCCCGTGAACGTCGAAACCGAACTCCCCCACCAGCGCGACCAGTTCTACGGCCGTGACCGCCGCTCCGTGCCCGCAGCCAGGCGGTTCACCTGGTGGTCGTTGAGGTACTGGGGGCTCGACGACTGGGAACGCGCCGAGGACGTGTCGCTGTGCGTGAGCGAGCTCGCGACCAACGCGCTGGTGCACGGAGTGCCGGCCGGGCGCGGCTTCCTGCTGCGGCTCCGGTACGACGGCGAGGTCCTGCGGGTCGAGGTGCACGACAGCGGGCCCGGCGTACCGAGGGTCGCCGACGAGGCGGACGAGGGCGGGCGCGGACTGCTGCTCGTGGCGGCGCTCTCCGACAAGTGGGGGGTGGGGGAGCGGGACTTGGGGAAACTGGTGTGGGCCGAGTTCGCAAGTGACCGTGGGGCCGCCCGCTTCTTTGTCAGTGTCGTGCCTCCGCGCCCCGAGTAAAGGGCGCTCCGTTCCACTTCGTTCCACTGCGCGTCGGCTTCGGCGATGGCCCTGCGGGCCACCCTTGACTAGGGGCGCTCCAGCACGGGTGAGAAGCGAGCGGGCGGCCGGGGGAAAGTGGCCGGCTTGGGGCACCATCCCTTGGGTGGGCTGCGTTCGCGTCCGGGGTGGTGGGGGCGCGGTCGCGCCTCGCCAGCACGCCGGGCTGGCTTGGCGGCCAACGGCCGGTGATGGGTGGCCGGGACGCGGGGGCTGGGTGGCGGCACGCCGGGTGGGCTTGGCGGCTTGCGGCCGGTGGGTGGTGGATCGGCAGTGCGCCGGTGCGGACTGGGGCGGGGCGGGACCGGATGGGGCCGGCCGGGGCCTGGCTGGGGGTCGGCTGGGGGCTGGGTGGCAGTGATTGGAGTGTCTGGGCCGCCGTCGGGGTGCACGCCCGCAGGTCGGGTGTGCCCTGGGCGGCCCAAAGGTGCCAATCACTCAACATGGGGAGGGGCTTGTGCCTCCCTCGTCACATTGGGCTCATCCGGCGTCGGGGGGGGGGAGAGACAGCCCAAGCCGTCAGCCGCCAAGCCCTCCCGGCGTGCCGCCCCCCAGCCCCCGCGCTCGCCACTCACTGGCCGTGAGCCGCCAAGCCCTCCCGGCGTGCCGCCACTCGGCCGATGCGCGCCCCACCGCCTACCGGCCGTCAGTCGCTGAGCCGTCCCGGCGTGCCGCCACTCGTCCGATGCGCGCACCGCCGCTCACCGGCCGTCAGCCGCTGAGCCGACCCGGCGTGCCGCCACCCAGCCGATGCGCGCCCCACCGCCTACCGGCCGCAAGTCGCTGAGCCCTCCCGGCGTGCCGCCACTCGGCCGCCGCGCCCCGGCCACCCGCCGGCTGCAAGCCGCCGAGCCCTCCCGGCGTGCCGCCATTCAGCCCCCGCGTCCCGGCCACCCATCACCGGCCGCAAGCCGCCAAGCCCTCCCGGCGTGCCGCCACCCAGCCGATGCGCGCACCGCCACCCACCGGCCGCAAGCCGCCAAGCCCTCCCGGCGTGCCGCCACTCGGCCGATGCGCGCACCGCCGCTCACCGGCCGCAAGCCGCTGAGCCCTCCCGGCGTGCCGCCACTCAGCCGCCGCGCCCCGGCCACCCACCGGCCGTTCGCCGCTAAGCCCTCCCGGCGTGCCGCCACCCAGCCCCCGCGCCCCGGTCACCCATCACCGGCCGTTCGCCGCCAAGCTCTCCCGGCGTGCCGCCACTCAGCCGCCGCGTCCCGGCCACCCATCACCGGCCGTTCGCCGCCAAGCCCTCCCGGCGTGCCGGCGAGGCGCGACCGCGCACCCGTCAACCCCGGGCCGGGGCGCAGCCGACGGTTGCCCGCGGACCCCGCTCGGCCACCCGTCTTTCCGGGCCGCTCGCTCGCTTCTCACCCGTGCTGGAACGCCCCTAGTCAAGGGTGCCCCGAAGGGGCATCGGCGAAGCCGACGCGACCGGAGGGAGCGCCCTTTACTCGGGGCGTGGAAGCACGACACTGGCAAAGAAGCGGGCGGCCCCCACGGTCACTTGGTAACCGTCGGGGCCGCCGACTCCGTACGACGCCTCACGCCTCAGAGACGCTCGGGCGTCCGGATGCCCAGCAGGGCCATGCCCCGGTGCAGTGTGCGGGCCGTGAGGTCGACCAGGAACAGGCGGTTCTGCACCTGCTCCGGGGTCTCGGCCTTCAGGACCGGGCACTGGTCGTAGAAGGACGTGAGCAGCGTCGCCAGCTGGTAGAGGTACGCGGCCAGCTTGTGCGGCTCGTACGCCGACGCCACCTCCAGGACCGTCTCCGCGAACTGGTCCAGGTGCAGGCCCAGCGCGCGCTCGGCGGGCGCCAGCTCCAGCTCCGGGTGGGCGGCGGGGCGGGCCTCGCCGGCCTTGCGGAGGATCGACTGGATACGGGCGTACGCGTACTGGAGGTAGACGGACGTGTCGCCGTTCAGCGAGACCATCTGGTCCAGGTCGAACTTGTAGTCGCGCACGGCGGAGGTCGACAGGTCGGCGTACTTCACCGCGCCGATGCCGACGTACCGGCCGTTCTCGACGATCTCCTGCTCGGACAGGCCCACCTTCTCGGCCTTCTCGCGGACGACGGCGGTGGCGCGGTCGACCGCCTCGTCGAGGAGGTCCTGCAGCTTGACCGTCTCGCCCGCACGGGTCTTGAACGGCTTGCCGTCCTTGCCGAGGACCGTGCCGAAGGCGAGCTGCTGCGCGGTCACGTCGTCGTTCAGCCAGCCCGCCCGGCGGGCCGTTTCGAAGACCATCCGGAAGTGCAGGGCCTGCCGGGCGTCGACGACGTACAGGATCGTGTTCGCCTTCAGGTTGAAGACGCGGTCGCGGATCGCCGAGAGGTCGGTGGCCGCGTAGCCGTAGCCGCCGTCCGACTTCTGCACGATCAGCGGGACCGGCTTGCCGTCCGGGCCCTTGACGTCCTCGAAGAAGACGCACAGGGCGCCCTCGGAGCGGACCGCGACACCGGACTCCTCCAGGAGGCGGCAGGTCTCGGCCAGCATGTCGTTGTAGCCGGACTCGCCGACGATGTCGGGGTCCCGGACCTCCATGTCCAGCTTCTCGAAGACGGAGAAGAAGTAGATCTTCGACTCGTCCACGAACTTCTGCCACATGGCGAGCGTCTTCGGCTCACCGGCCTGCAGATCGACCACCCGGCGGCGGGCCCGCGTCTTGAACTCCTCGTCGGAGTCGAAGAGCTTCCGCGCTGCCTTGTAGAGGCGGTCGAGGTTCGACATCGCCTCCTCGCCGGTCACCTCGCCGGCCTTGTGGTCCAGCTCGTGCGGGTGCTCGTCCAGGTACTGGATGAGCATGCCGAACTGGGTGCCCCAGTCGCCGATGTGGTGCCGGCGGACCACGGTCTCGCCGGTGAACTCCAGGATCTGGACCACCGCGTCGCCGATCACGGCGGAGCGCAGATGGCCGACGTGCATCTCCTTGGCCACGTTCGGCTGGGCGTAGTCGATCACCGTGGTGCCGGGCTGCTCCGCGAACGGCACGCCGAGGCGGTCCGCGTCCGCGTACCGCGCGGCCAGGTTCTCGGTGATCGCCTTGTCGCTGATGGTGATGTTGAGGAAGCCGGGGCCGGAGACCTCGATCTCCTTGATCACGTCACCCGCGACGACCTGGGAGACGACCTGCGTGGCCAGCTCCCTCGGGTTCGCCTTCGCCTTCTTGGCGAGCGCCAGGATCCCGTTGGCCTGGAAGTCGGCCCGGTCGCTTCGTCGCAGCAGCGGGTCCGCGGAACCGGCGTCCGGCAGGGCCGCCGAGAGTGCCGTCGCGAGGTGCTGCTGGACTGAGTCGCTGAGGGACGTGACCGGGGCCATAGGAATGGGTGCCGTTCTCCTCGTGGGGATGGATAGACCCAGCCAGTATCCCATGGGAGGTAAAGCGGTTTTCCCGGTCGCGGGTCGGTCTGGGAGTATGGAGGTCCCACAAGAGTTCCAGGACAAGAGGACGTGCCGAACGTGGCTCAGAGCACCGAGACCACCGACTGGGTCTCCCGTTTCGCGGATGAGGTCATCGAGGAGTCGGAGCGTCGGGCCCCGGGCAAACCGGTCGTCGTCGCCTCCGGTCTGTCGCCCTCGGGTCCCATCCACCTGGGGAACCTGCGCGAGGTCATGACCCCGCACCTCGTCGCCGACGAGATCCGGCGGCGCGGGCACCAGGTGCGCCACCTCATCTCCTGGGACGACTACGACCGTTACCGCAAGGTGCCCGCGGGCATCGCCGGTGTCGACGAGTCCTGGGCCGAGCACATCGGCAAGCCGCTGACCTCGGTGCCCGCCCCGAAGGGGTCGCCGTACCCGAACTGGGCCGAGCACTTCAAGGCGGCCATGATCGAGTCCCTCGCCGAGATGGGCGTGGAGTTCGACGGGATCAGCCAGACCGCGCAGTACACCTCCGGTGTCTACCGCGAGCAGATCCTGCACGCGATGAAGCACCGCGGTGACATCGACGCGATCCTCGCCCAGTACCGGACCAAGCCGAAGGCCAAGAAGCAGGGCCAGAAGCCCGTCGACGAGGCCGAGCTGGAGGCCGAGGAGGGCTCCGGCGCGGCGAGCGAGGACGACGGCAGCTCCGGCTCCGCCGGATACTTCCCGTACAAGCCCTACTGCGGCAACTGCGGCAAGGACCTCACCACCGTCACCTCGTACGACGACGACACCACCGAGCTGGCCTACACCTGCAACGAGTGCGGCTTCTCGGAGACCGTCCGGCTGACCGAGTTCAACCGCGGCAAGCTGGTGTGGAAGGTCGACTGGCCGATGCGGTGGGCGTACGAGGGGGTCGTGTTCGAGCCCTCCGGTGTCGACCACTCCTCGCCCGGCTCCAGCTTCCAGGTCGGCGGCCAGATCGTCGGGATCTTCGACGGCAAGCAGCCGATCGGTCCGATGTACGCGTTCGTGGGCATCTCCGGCATGGCCAAGATGTCCTCGTCGCGCGGTGGGGTGCCGACCCCGGCCGACGCGCTGAAGATCATGGAGCCGCAGCTGCTGCGCTGGCTGTACGCCCGCCGCCGGCCCAACCAGTCGTTCAAGATCGCCTTCGACCAGGAGATCCAGCGGCTGTACGACGAGTGGGACAAGCTCGAGGGCAAGGTCGCCGACGGCTCCGCCCTCCCGGCGGACGTCGCCGCGCACTCGCGCGCGGTGCGTACGGCGGGCGGCGAGCTGCCGAAGACGGCGCACCCGCTGCCGTACCGGACGCTGGCCTCCGTCGCCGACATCACCGCCGGCCACCAGGACCAGGCGCTGCGCATCCTGTCCGAGCTCGACCCGGCCGACCCGCTCGGCTCGCTGGACGAGGCCCGGCCGCGCTACGACAGGGCCGAGGCCTGGATCAACACGCACGTGCCCGCCGACCAGCGGACCATCGTGCGCGAGGAGCCGGACGTCGAGCTGCTGAAGTCCCTCGACGAGGCCTCCCAGCAGTCGCTGCGGCTGCTGCTCGACGGGCTCGCCGAGCACTGGTCCCTGGACGGGCTGACCCACCTCGTGTACGGCGTGCCCAAGGTCCAGGCCGGGTTCTCCGCCGACGCCACGCCCAAGGAGCTGCCGCCGGAGATCAAGACCGCCCAGCGGACGTTCTTCGCGCTGCTGTACCACCTGCTCGTCGGCCGTGACACCGGTCCGCGGCTGCCCACGCTGCTGCTGGCGGTGGGGCAGGACCGGGTGCGGGCCCTGCTCGGGGAGTAGGACGGCGTACCGATGTGAAGAGGGGCCCTCGCCTGAGGGCCCCTCTTCCTGCTTCCTGTGCTCGTACGGATCTTCCCGGCCCGTACGGACTTCCTATGCGATGTGGTCCTCTTCCAGCTCCGCGTTGTAGCGGTTGGTGAAGCGGTTGACCATGCGCTTGGCCTCCTCCACGGGGAGGGCGATGCTGAACTCCGCGTCGACGTTCTCGCCGAACTCGCGGGGGGTCGGGTAGCTGCCGTTGATCGACTGCTTGAAGACCTGGTAGTAGGCCTCCTCGTCCGGCTCGGAGCCCCCGCCCTCGCCCAGTTCGCGGGTGCGGCCCGGGCCCACCGGGATGGGGAAGCTGCCGGTCTCCTCCGGAGAGGGTTCCTGGTACTGCTCCGGCTCCTGCTCCTGGCCCTGTTCCTGGTAGTACTGCTCGGCCTGCTGCTGCTCCGCGTACCACTGGGCGTACTGCTGGTCCGGGTCGTAGGCCGGGTCGTAGTCGCCGTAGTAGGGGATCTGCTGGGGGTCCACCGACTGGAACCACGGGCTCTGGTCGTCCGGAACCTGCTGTTCCGGGTACCCGGCATTGTTGCTGACCAGCTCAGGGCGCTGCTCGCCGGCAGGTGCCGCTCCCCGCGGTACGGGCGCCGCCCCGGCGGCACGACTGCCCGTGGCCGTGTTCAGCTCCGGCTGTTGTGGGGCCGGAGGTATCAGTGCCGGTTCGATGCCTGCCGCTGCCAGGCCCGCCGGGGCCGTTTCCGCGAGGGGGACGCCGTAGCGGGCCAGGCGCAGGGGCATCAGGGACTCGACCGGGGCCTTGCGGCGCCAGGCGCGGCCGAAGCGGGCGTGGAGCCGGGCCTGGTAGACGAGACGTTCCTGCTCCAGCTTGATGACCTGCTCGTAGGAGCGGAGCTCCCACAGCTTCATACGGCGCCACAGGAGGAAGGTGGGCACCGGGGAGAGCACCCAGCGGGTGAGGCGGACGCCCTCCATGTGCTTGTCGGCCGTGATGTCGGCGATCCGGCCGATCGCGTGCCGGGCCGCCTCGACGGCGACCACGAACAGAACCGGGATCACCGCGTGCATGCCCACGCCCAGCGGGTCCGGCCAGGCGGCCGCGCCGTTGAAGGCGATCGTGGCCGCCGTCAGGACCCAGGCCGTCTGGCGCAGGAGCGGGAAGGGGATGCGGATCCAGGTCAGGAGCAGGTCAAGGGCGAGCAGGACGCAGATGCCCGCGTCGATGCCGATCGGGAAGACATAGGAGAAGTTCCCGAAGCCCTTCTTGAGAGCCAGCTCGCGGACGGCGGCGTAGGAACCGGCGAAGCCGATGCCGGCGATGATCACGGCGCCGGTCACGACCACGCCGATGAGAACGCGGTGCATCCGAGTCAGCTGCAGTGGCGCGGCCACCCGTTACTCCCCTCCCCTTGCCTGTTGTTGCGCGCAACAGGGTGGCACATGAGTGCGGCGAACGCGTTGCCGGACTGCCAGGAGCCCGGTCCCCGAGGGGGCCGGGCTCCGGCAAACGGCGTGGCTGAGCTGCGAGTTGTGTGCCAGGTGTGACAGTCAGCTCTTCTTGGACGCTGACTTCGACGGAGAGGCGCTCGCGGTCTTGGACGAAGATCCGCCCGCCGGCTTCGACGCCGACTTGGAAGGCGAGGGCTTCGTCGTGCCCGCGTTCGAGCCGCTGCCCGTGCCGTTCGCCGAGGTCACCGCGGCCACGACCTCCTTGACCGCCTTCTCCGCGTCCTTCGTCAGGTCGGTGGCGTCCGGGGTCGACTCGCCGGCCAGACCGGCGCCGTTGTAGTCGAGGGTGACGACGACGTTCTCGACGCGCGCCACGACCGTCGTCTGCTTGAAGCTGCCTTCCTTCTTCTTCAGGTCGTAGTGCACCGCCGTCGCCTCGTTGCCCGCACCGGCGACCGGCTCCGACTTCGAGTTCTTCGCGCCGCTCACGCCCTGGGCGCCCTGCACCTGCTTGGTGTAGTACGCCTTGGCCTGGCTCTCGCCCGAGCCGCGGCTGGCGTCGGAGTCGAAGCGGAGGAGGGAGACGTTGAGCCAGCGGAACTGGGAGCCCTTCACACCGTTGCTGTCGAGGCTGTTCCAGGAGCAGCTGGCACGGGAATCGACATCGTCAGAAGTGCCCTCCTTGCCCGACTTCGAGCCCTTCGGCACCAGTTCGCCCAGAGTGTTCTTCGACAGCGCGTCACACGCACCCGGCAGCTTGCTGTACCTGGCCGCCTGCACGGTCGGCGAGGCGCTCCCGGAGGCCTTGCCGGAGTCGCTGCTGCTCGCGCTCTGCCCGGCGCTGCCACTGCCGCTGTCGTCGGAGCCGGAGTCCGAGGAGCAGCCGGCGGCGACGAACACCACGGGGACGGCGGCCGCGCAGACAAGGACGCGGCGGAGTCGCCCCGCTCGCCGGTCACGCTGGTCACGCATGTCGTCTCGGTCGTCTCGCTGGGCTGCTCGCTGCATGGTTCCTTCACTCATGACGCTCGGGGTTCCTGCGGTCGGATCGGGTCCGAGGGGCCACGGTACGCGGTGAGTGAGCTGTGCGGTTCCGGTTCACGCGCTTTGCGGACGGCCGCCGGTGGGGCCGGCGGGGCGGTCAACCGTTGAGCGAGTCGTCCAGCCGTCCGGCCAGATTCCGGGCCCTGTCCTGCATTTCCTTGCTGTCCGGGACCGTGCCGATGGCCGTCGGCTGCTCGTCGTACTGGATGGTCACAATCACGTTGGACGTGCGGAACACCACAGTTACCGTTCGCTGTTCGGCCGTCGAACCCGAGTTGCTCAGCTGGTCGTCGATGAACGCTTCGTCGCCGACATCGTCGAGGGTGCGGGGCTGGAGGTCGGCCGAGGCGGCCTCGGTGGAGGCGGAAGCGGACGCGGACGCGGACGGGCTGGGGTCGGTCGAGCCCGATGCCGATGCCGATGCCGCGGGCGTGACCGTGGCCGTGGGCGAGGAGGTCGACGCGCTGGGCTCGGGGAGGTCGGCCGCGGTCTCCTTGGTGGCGAAGAGCTGCTCGGCCTCGTTGTCGTCGCTGATCGCGTTGTCGTAGGACACGACCCGCTCGAAGTCGACGAGCAGATGATCGGTGGCGTCGGCGGACTCGACCTTCCAGCGACAGCCGACCTTGCGGTCGGTGTCGTACGTCAGCGTCGCCTCGCCCTGATACGCACGGTCCCGCTGGTCCGGGTCGGCGATCTGCTTGATGCCGGGCAGCAGAGAGTCGAGAGTGTCGTGACTCACAGCGCCGCAGGCCTCCGGGAGCGTGCGGTACTTGCCGGGCTGGGCGGCTACGGAGGCCGTTCCGGCCTCGCCCGGGTTCGCGTCGTCCGTCGGACTGCTTCCGTCCGAGCCTCCGGTGCAGCCGGCCAGCAGAGCCGCGAGGAGGGCGGCGATGCCGGTTACGTATGCCTTCCGCTGCACGGGCAGGCTCCTCTCGACGGTGGGTCCTCCAGTGTCCCCGCTGGTTAATCGCTTGCCGCAGCGGGGCGCTCCCTGAAGACAATGTGTATCGCACGCACTGCTGTGAACGCCGGTCCCTTGTCCTATTTCGTAGACCTTGGCCATGCTTTTGCGTTTTGCTGTCATTAAGACTTTTGCTTGGGTATCCGGGGGAATGAGGAAGGTATGTCGTACGTGGAAATGGCGGGTGCGAAGGTCCCCATCCGTATGTGGACCGACCCCGCGACGGTGGAGGACGTCGCGCTGCAGCAGCTGCGCAATGTCGCGACCCTGCCGTGGATCAAGGGCCTGGCCGTGATGCCGGACGTGCACTTCGGCAAGGGCGCCACCGTGGGCTCGGTCATCGCGATGCGGGGGGCCGTGTGCCCCGCGGCGGTGGGCGTGGACATCGGCTGCGGGATGTCTGCGGTGAAGACGTCGCTCACCGCGAACGATCTCCCGGGTGACCTGTCCCGTCTGCGGTCGAAGATCGAGCAGGCGATTCCGGTGGGGCGGGGGATGCATGACGAGCCCGTCGATCCGGGTCAGGTGCACGGGCTCGCCACCGGTGGGTGGGACGGGTTCTGGGGGCGGTTCGACGGGGTCGCCGACGCCGTGAAGTTCCGCGAGGAGCGCGCGACGAAGCAGATGGGCACGCTCGGCTCGGGCAATCACTTCATTGAGATATGTCTCGATGCGGACGGTTATGTCTGGTTGATGCTGCACTCCGGATCCCGCAACATCGGCAAGGAACTCGCCGAGCACCACATAGGCGTGGCCCAGAAGCTGCCGCACAACCAGGGCCTGATCGACCGCGACCTCGCGGTCTTCGTCGCGGACACACCGCAGATGGGTGCGTACCGGAACGACCTGTTCTGGGCGCAGGAGTACGCCAAGTACAACCGCACGATCATGATGGCGCTCCTCAAGGACGTGATCCGCAAGGAGTTCAAGAAGGCGAAGCCGACGTTCGAGTCGGAGATCTCCTGCCACCACAACTACGTGGCCGAGGAGCGCTACGAGGGCATGGACCTGCTCGTGACCCGCAAGGGCGCGATCCGCGCGGGCTCCGGCGAGTACGGGATCATCCCCGGCTCCATGGGCACCGGTTCGTACATCGTGCGGGGCCTCGGGAACGAGAAGTCCTTCAACTCGGCCTCGCACGGCGCCGGCCGGCGCATGAGCCGCAACGCGGCCAAGCGCCGCTTCTCGACGAAGGACCTGGAGGAGCAGACGCGGGGCGTGGAGTGCCGCAAGGACTCCGGCGTCGTCGACGAGATCCCGGGTGCCTACAAGCCGATCGAGCAGGTCATCGACCAGCAGCGGGACCTCGTCGAGGTCGTGGCGAAACTCAAGCAGGTGGTGTGCGTGAAGGGCTGACCGGCCCTACAGCCGCTTCTCCAGCAACGTCACCGCGTACGGGCTGCCCGAGCCGTCGTCCTTGGCTGTCTGTTCGCCGACCACCGTGTAGCCCGCCGACTCGTAGTAGGCGCGCAGGCGGGGGTTGGTGGAGAGGCAGTCGAGGCGGGCGTAGGGGCGGCCCGTTGCCGCGATGCGGGACTCCGCTTCCGTCAGCATGCGGCGGCCCGTGCCGGGTGGGGCCGTGTGCGGGGTGGTCATCAGACGGTGGATGTAGCCGGCGTCGGGTGGGCGGGGGCCCCAGGCCGCGGGGTCGTCCCACCAGAGTTCCCAGGCGCCGGCCAGGTGGCCGCCCGCGTGCGCCAGCCAGACCTCGCCCTCGCGCATACGGGTGCGGAAGTGGGCCTCGTCCTTCTCGCCCGGCTTCCACTGGTCGATGCCCCGGGCCAGTTGCCACAGGGCCGCCCTGTCGCGGAGGCGGACCAGCAGGGCGGTGTCGGCCGGTGTCGCCCTGCGGTACGCCGTCGGGGGCCAGGCCGTCGGGGCCGGCTCCAGGAGGCTTGCGCGGAGGGAATTCGAGAGGGCCTCTGCGTCCAGGCCCAGGGCGTCGGTGACGTAGGAGTCGACCGAGCCGTAGCGGGTGTTCATGGCCGCCAGGAACAGGCGCATCACCGGCGCCGGGGCCCGGCCGACGAACGGCCACTTCGGGGTGCGGCCCTCGTTCCTGCGCCGCCAGTCGGACAGGAGAGCGGGGGCGGCGAGTTCCGTGAGGGAGAAGTCCTCGACGATGGTCGGCTCGTCGATGCCGAGCAACGTCAGCACCATCGCCGCCAGTTGGCCCGTGCGGTCCTTGCCCGAGGCGCAGTGGAAGACCAGCGGAGTGCCGGCGGCGGCCGATTCCGCGATCAGCTCCAGGGCCTGGGCCATCTCCTTCGTGCCGTCCTCCGCCACCTCCAGGTAGCGCTCGGACAGATAGGGGCCCGGGGCCGTGTCGGGGGACTGGGACGGCTGGTCGTAGGGGCGGTGCTCGATGCTCAGGTTGTGGTATGCGAAGGAGGGGTGCTCGGGGACGCGGCCCCTGGCCTCGGCCTCCCAGGGGTGGCGCAGATCCAGCACCGTGCCTGTCCCCAGGGACAGGAAGCGGTCCCAGTCCTCCGTGCCCTCGGTCAGCTTGCCCAGGGAGTCGGCCCGGTACAGCAGGCCCGGGCGGATGCGGTGGCGGCCGTCCGGGGTCGAATAGCCGCCCAGGTCACGGAAGTTGTGCAGGTCCTCGAAGGGTATGTGTCGGTCCACGCCTCAGTGTGCATGGCGGACGGCGTAGATCATGACGAACGCCACGAAGTGAATGCCGAAGAGGAAGTACGCGAGGAAGTACCAGACCTGGCGTTCGTTCTTCGTCTCCTGGGCCAGGCGGCGCTTCTCCAGGGACGCGTCCGTCTCCCGGCCCGTCTCCGGGCCCGTCTCCTCGGGCTCGCTCATCACAGCTCCCTGTGGACCTTCGTGTTGGACGCCTGCGCGCGGGGCCGCAGCACCAGAAGGTCGACGTTGACGTGGCTGGGCCGGGTCACCGCCCAGGTGATCGTCTCCGCGACGTCGTCGGCGGTGAGCGGTTCGGCGACGCCCGCGTAGACCTTCTCCGCCCTGTCCGCGTCGCCGCCGAAGCGGGTCAGCGCGAACTCGTCGGTCTTGACCATGCCGGGCGCGATCTCGATGACGCGCACCGGCTGCCCGACGATCTCCAGACGCAGGGTCTCGGCGAGGACGTGCTCGCCGTGCTTGGCGGCGACATAGCCCGCGCCGCCCTCGTACGTGCCGAGCCCGGCCGTGGAGGACACCACGACCACGGTGCCGTCCCCGCTCGCCACCAGCTTCGGGAGCAGGGCCTGGGTGAGGTTCAGCGTGCCGATGACGTTCGTCTCGTACATCGCGCGCCAGTGCGCCGGGTCGCCGGTGGCGACCGGGTCGGCGCCGAGCGCGCCGCCCGCGTTGTTCACCAGGACGCCGATGGTCCTGAAGGCCGTCGCGAACTCGTCCACCGCCGTGCGGTCGGTGACGTCCAGTTGGTACGCCGTCGCCGAGTGGCCGGACGCGTTGATCTCCTCCGCCAGCGCCTCGATGCGGTCCTTGCGGCGGGCGGTGAGGACGACCCGGTAGCCGGCCTGTGCGAGCCCCCGGGCGGTGGCGGCGCCGATGCCGCTGCTCGCACCGGTGACGACGGCGATGCGGGAGGCGGCGGACGGTGCTGCGGGGGCCATGGGCTGCTCCTGAAGGTCCTCGGACGGGCGTACGTTCGTTCCGACCAGGGTAGGCGGTCAGCTTCCGCTCCTCGGCGCCCACATGATCACGGCCATCCCGGCGAGGCAGATCAGTGCCCCGGCGATGTCCCAGCGGTCGGGGCGGTAGCCGTCGGCGATCACGCCCCACAGGATCGAACCGGCGACGAAGATCCCGCCGTACGCGGCGAGGATGCGGCCGAAGTGAGCGTCCGGCTGGAAGGTGGCGACGAAGCCGTAGGCCCCGAGGGCGAGGACCCCGCCGGCCACCCACAGCGAGCCGCGGTGCTCGCGGACGCCCTGCCAGATCAGCCAGGCGCCGCCGATCTCGAAGATCGCGGCGACGACGAAGAGGGCCGCCGAGCGGAGGATGAGCATGCGGGCAGCTTCGCATGCCCGTGTCACCTGATGGACGGCGCCTGCGCACGGCGTCGCGTGGGATACATCCCTACATGGTGAGGACGAGGATGTTTGCTGCGTTCAGTGCGGTGCCGGTCGTGCTCGCGGTCGCGGTCGCGGTCGCCGGGCCCGCCCTGGCGACCGGTGCGCCGGAGGCCGACCTGTCGTATCACGGTTCGGCGGTGATGACCGGGGAGCGGATGTACATCCGGCTCACCCCGGCCAATCATGGGCCGTCCGCCGTGCCGGACTCCAGCGTGCGGCTGACCTGGTCGGTGCCGCTCGCGGACGGGCAGCGGCTGCCGGCCGGGTGCGTCCGTACGGGGGAGCGGGTGCTGGTGTGCGGGACGGGTGCGCTGCCCGCGGACGGGCTGGGCCAGGCGACCGACGTCGGCGTGGTGCTGAGGGACGGCCCGCCGGAGGCGACGCTGGAGGTCGAGACGGAGTGGAGCGGTGGCACGGTGGACCGCAACCGGGGCAATGACCGGGCGCGGGTGCTGGTGCTCAACACCGGGGACGCGTACTCCTTCTGACCGGGGCCGTAGGTTTGGGCCGGGGGCGGGGCCGGTGCGTCGTACGATCTCTGCACGGCGCAGACGAAAGGGAGCAGGGCATGTCCGGGAGCGCGAACGGGACCGGTACCGCGCGGTCGCGGCTGCTGGACGAGCTGTCCACTGTCTCCCGCCGCTATATGGCGTCGTACGCCCTGTTCAACCAGGCCGTCGCCGACAGCATCGGGCTGCACCCCACCGACCTGCAGTGCCTGAACCTGCTGACGCTGGAGCGGGGGCCGGTGACGACGGGCCGGGTCGCGGAGCTGACGGGGCTGACGACCGGGTCGGCGACCCGGCTGGTGGACCGGCTGGAGAAGGCCGGGTACGTGGTCCGGGAGCGGGACGCGGCCGACCGGCGGCGGGTGCTGGTGGCGACCGTGCCGGAGAAGATCGCCGAGTTCGGGCAGATGTGGGAGCGGCTGGGCGGTGACTGGTCCGCGCTCTTCTCGGATCTGGACGACGCCGAACTGGGCGTGATCGTGCGGCACATGCGGCGGACCGTGGAGTTCAGCACCGAGCAGATCGCCCGGCTGCGGGAGGCGCGGGGCTAGGTCAGGTGCTGGCCTGGCGGGGTCAGGCCCTGCCCTGTACGTCTGCGTCCTGGTTCTCGGCGTCGTACTGGTCGCGTGCCTCGCGCACCTCGTCGAAGTGGTTCTCCGCCCAGTCCTTCACGGCCGTCAGCAGGCAGGCGAGGCTGCTGCCCAGCGCGGTGAGCTCGTAGTCGACGCGGACCGGGACGGACGGGGTGACCGTGCGGGTGAGGAGGCCGTCGCGTTCCAGGGTGCGCAGGGTCTGGGTCAGCATCTTGGGGCTCACGCCCGCGATCTTGCGGCCGAGGTCGCTGTAGCGCATGGGGCCCGTGGACAGGGCGGCGACGACGAGCCCGACCCACTTGTCGCTGATACGGCCGAGGAGCTGGTTGGTGGGGCAGCTGCGGATGAACGCGTCGTACTCGATGCGCGCCTGCTCGCGCCGCTGCGCCGCGGTCATGGTCGCCATGGCTCACCTCCGGGGGACCTACGCACTCCGAGGTAACTACTTACCGATGGATAGTAGCTCTTCCTAGGGTTGTTCGCAGCTGAGGAGATGCCGAAGCGACCAGCCCGACAAGGGGAGTTGTGAGTCATGCGTGCTGCTGTGGTGACGACGTTCGGCGGGCCCGAGGCCGTGGAGGTCGTGGACAGCGAGATGCCTGAGCCGGGGGCGCGGCAGGTGCGGATCAAGGTCGCGGCCGCGGCGCTGAATCCGGTGGACGCGGGGGTCCGGGCCGGTGCCTTCGGCGGGGCGGGCAAGCGGATCGGGCTCGGCTGGGACGTCGCCGGGACGGTGGATGCGGTGGGGGTGGCTGGGGGTACCTCCCTGCTCGAGCGGAGCCGAGAGCTTGGGGGAGCCTGGGCTGTGGGCGACGAGGTGGTGGCGCTGGACTACGGCATGGTGAAGCCGCTGGGAACACATGCCGAGTACGTCGTCGTGGACACGGACGCGGTGGCCAAGGCGCCGGCGACAGTGGACGCCGTGCACGCGGCTACCCTTCCGCTGAACGCGCTGACCGCCGCGCAGGCCCTGGACCTGCTGGAGCTGGAGCCCGGGCAGTCACTGCTGGTGACGGGCGCGGCGGGCGCGGTCGGCGGGTTCGCGGTCCAGCTCGCCGCGCACCGCGGGATCTCGGTGACCGCGGTCGCCCGCGAGGCCGACGAGGAGCTCGTACGGTCCCTGGGCGCGGACCGCTTCAGCTCCGGCGAGGTGGCACCCGGCAGCGTCGACGCCGTACTGGACGCGGCGCTCCTCGGCGAGCGGGCGCTGGAGTGGGTCCGGGACGGGGGCGTCTTCGTGGGCGTCATCCCGGGGGCCCAGCCCGCTTCCGTGCGCGGGGTGCGGACCACGGCGGTGGAGGTGAGCCCGAACGGCACCCACCTGGCCGAGCTGGCCCGCCTGGTGGACGAGGGTGTACTCACCCTGCGGGTGGCCGGAGCCTACGCCCTGGAGGAGGCGGCCAAGGCCCACGCCCGGCTTGCGGAGGGCGGCGTTCGGGGGCGGCTGGTGCTCGTTCCCTAGCGGGCGCCTGTCGATCAGGGCGCGGATCTGTCTATGGTGCGGGTCATGAAGATCGTTGACGTGGAGCCCGGCGATCCCCGGCTCACCGCCGAGCTGCTGCCCGTCCTGCGCGAACTGCGCCCGCATCTGACCGAGGAGCTCTTCGCGGAGGTGTACGCCGAGGGGTATGCGCAGGGCCTGCGCTTCACCGCCGTCTACAGCGACGAGGGGTGTGTGGGCGTCGCCGGGTGGCGGACGGTCGTCAACACCGGCTCGCTGCGCCAGCTGTACGTCGACGACCTCGTGACCGCGTCCTCGGCCCGCTCCGGCGGTGTGGGCCACGCCCTCCTCGCCCACTTGGAGGAGCGCGCCCGGGCGCTCGGCTGCCGCGAGCTGCGCCTGGACTCGGGCACGCACCGCACCGATGCGCACCGCTTCTATCTGCGCGAGCGGATGGCGATCACGGCGTTCCACTTCGAGAAGCCGCTGGATTAGTGGCGTACGCGGTGGGCGGCACTCCCACCGTCGCCGTGAAGTCGCGCACGAGGTGTGCCTGGTCCGCGTAGCCGAGGTCGGCGGCCAGGGCGGCCCAGTCCACCGCTCGGTCGGTCTCGGCGTGTTCCAGGGCCTCGTGGATGCGGTAGCGGAGGATGACCCACTTCGGGCCCACGCCGACGTATGCGGCGAAGAGGCGCTGCAGGAGGCGCACGGACATGCCCTCGGACCGGGCGAAGTCCGTGACGCGGCGGATCGTGCGGTCGGTGCGGATGCGGTCGACCAGGGTCATGGCCAGGTCGGCCTGGGGGTCGGGGCGGGGGCCGAGGGAGAGCAGGTATGTGTCGAGGGCGGCGACGCGGGCGTCCTCGTCGTCCGGGGTGAGGACGGGTGCCGGGTCGGTGCCGGCGAGGCGGATCCGCTTGCCCGTCCACTCCGAGACCGGCCGGTCGGGGGAGAAGGGGCGGTATCCGCCCGGCCGGAACTGGATCCCGCAGACCCGGCCCTTCCCCTCCAGCTTCTGCGTGAACAGCCCGAGCCCGATCCCGGCGACCTCGGCGAAGGGCTCCTGCCCCTCGAACCGCTGGAAGACGATGTTCACGGACGGGTGCGGGACCACATGGGAGGCGTACGGCTGGGTCAGCTCCCAGTCGATCAGCCAGTAGTGCTCCAGGTAGGGACGGAGCGGCTGCGCGGGCTCACGGCGGCGGAAGTCCACGCGCGCGAAGAGCTCCGCGGCGTCGACGATGCCTCGGGTGTCACGGCGTGGGGCGGCCATGTCGCGATCGTAGGACGGGGCACCGACAGGGGGCGGAATACGCGGGAGGGGGTGACGGTTGGAGGGGTATAGTTGAACCGTCAACAACTTGGAGGATGAGCGACCATGCAGTTCGGGATCTTCAGCGTCGGCGACGTCACCCCGGACCCCACCACGGGCCGCACGCCGACCGAGCGCGAGCGCATCAAGGCCATGGTCGCCATCGCGCTGAAGGCCGAGGAGGTCGGCCTGGACGTCTTCGCGACCGGCGAGCACCACAACCCGCCGTTCGTGCCGTCGTCGCCGACCACGATGCTCGGCCACATAGCCGCGAAGACGGAGAAGCTGATCCTCTCCACGTCCACCACCCTGATCACCACCAACGACCCGGTGAAGATCGCGGAGGACTACGCGATGCTCCAGCACCTGGCGGACGGGCGGGTCGACCTGATGATGGGCCGCGGCAACACCGGGCCGGTGTACCCGTGGTTCGGCCAGGACATCCGCGAGGGCATCAACCTCGCCATCGAGAACTACGCCCTGCTGCGCCGGCTGTGGCGCGAGGACGTCGTCGACTGGGAGGGCAAGTTCCGCACACCGCTGCAGGGCTTCACCTCCACCCCGCGGCCGATGGACGACGTGCCGCCGTTCGTCTGGCACGGCTCCATCCGCTCCCCGGAGATCGCCGAGCAGGCCGCCTACTACGGCGACGGCTTCTTCCACAACAACATCTTCTGGCCCGCCGACCACACCAAGCGGATGGTCGAGTTCTACCGGAAGCGGTTCGCGCACTACGGGCACGGCACGCCCGAGCAGGCGATCGTCGGGCTCGGAGGCCAGGTGTTCATGCGGAAGAACTCGCAGGACGCGGTGCGCGAGTTCCGGCCGTACTTCGACAACGCGCCGGTCTACGGCCACGGGCCCTCCCTGGAGGACTTCACGGACCAGACCCCGCTGACCGTCGGCTCGCCGCAGCAGGTGATCGAGAAGACGCTGGGCTTCCGCGAGTACGCCGGTGACTACCAGCGCCAGCTGTTCCTGATGGACCACGCGGGGCTGCCGCTGAAGACCGTCCTCGAGCAGCTCGACCTGCTGGGCGAGGAGGTCGTGCCGGTGCTCCGGCAGGAGTTCGCCAAGGGCCGTCCCGCGGACGTGCCGGAGGCGCCCACCCACGCTTCCCTCCTCGAGGCCAAGAAGAACGAGGTGACCGTCGCATGAAGCTCGTCGTCGTCTCGGCGGGACTGAGCGTCCCGTCCTCCACCCGGCTGCTCGCCGACCGGCTGGCCGCCGCAGTCGACCGGCAGGCCCCGGTGGAGATCCAGGTGGTCGAGCTGCGCGAGCTCGCCGTGGAGATCGCGCACAACTTCACCAACGGCTTCCCGGGCCGCGGTCTGTCCGCCGCCCTGGACACCGTCACGGAGGCGGACGGACTGATCGTCGTCACGCCGGTGTTCTCGGCGTCGTACAGCGGGCTGTTCAAGTCGTTCTTCGACGTGCTGGACAAGGACGCGCTCGCGGGCAAGCCGATGCTGATCGCCGCCACCGGCGGCACCGCCCGCCACTCCCTGGTGCTGGAGCACGCCCTGCGCCCGCTGTTCGCCCACCTGCGGGCCGTGGTCGTCCCGACCGGGGTGTACGCCGCCTCGGAGGACTGGGGCGCGCAAGGGCTGCAGGAGCGGATCGAGCGGGCGGCGCAGGAGCTGGCGGCGCTGATGACCGGGCTGTCGGCGGCCAGGCCGGAGGCCGGGGGCGCCATGAACGTGGTGCCCTTCGAGGATCAGCTGGCGAGGCTCGCCGGCTGATGGGCCTACGGTGAGAGGACGGTAGGGGGCCGCTCCTGGTTGCGTCTGTGACGGTGAGAGCCAGGTAAAAAGGGTGATCGTAGGCCCACCGGTCCCAGCCGAACCGCCACCGGCCTTGGCAGACTGGGTCCGTGCCCCAGACTGTGCTGCTCGCCGAAGACGATCGTGCCATCCGTCATGCCCTGGAGCGTGCCCTGACCCTGGAGGGCTACCAGGTGACGGCGGTCGCCGACGGCGTGGAGGCACTGGCGCAGGCCCACCGCACCCCGCCGGACGTGCTCGTGCTCGATGTGATGATGCCGGGCATCGACGGGCTGCAGGTGTGCCGCGTGCTGCGGGCCGAGGGCGACCGCACGCCGATCCTGATGCTCACGGCGCTGGTGGAGACCGCCGACCGCATCGCGGGCCTCGACGCCGGGGCCGACGACTATGTCGTCAAGCCGTTCGACGTCGAGGAGGTCTTCGCCCGGCTCCGCGCCCTGCTGCGCCGCACCAGCCCGGCGAACGCGGTCAGCGGCAACGGCCACGGCGGCGGCAGCGATCTGGCCAGGGAGCCGCAGATCTCCGACCGGCAGATCGAGGCCGCCGGGCTGCGCATGGACCTCCAGGCCCGCCGGGCCTGGCGCGGCCAGCGCGAGCTGGAGCTCACCCGTACCGAGTTCGAGCTGCTGGAACTGCTGGTCCGCAACTCGGGGATCGTCCTCGACCACTCCACCATCTACGACCGGATCTGGGGCTACGACTTCGGACCCGGCTCCAAGAATCTGGCCGTCTACGTCGGCTACCTCCGCCGCAAGCTGGACGAGCCGGGCGCGCCGCAGCTGATCCACACCGTGAGGGGCGTGGGTTACGTGCTCCGGGAGGACTGAGTGGGCCGCCTCAGGCGGCTGCTGGCCCGGCGCCGGCCCAAGCTCGTGTCGCTGCGCACCACCTTCGCCGTGTCCTTCGCGGCCGTCACCGCGGCCGTCACCATCCTCGTGGGCATCCTGTCCTACGGCGCCGCCGCGCGGCTGGTGCGGGTGGACCAGCAGTCGGTGTTCACCCAGGTCGTGCAGGACGTGCAGGACGAGGTGCGGCAGCACGAGATGGTGCCGGAGGACTTCAGCTCCTCGCGGCCGGGGCACGATCTGGTGCGGCCCGCCCGTACCGATGTGCAGGTGCTCGGGGCGAAGGGGCAGATCGTCGACCACGGAAGTCCCGTGCTCCCCGTCACCGCCCGCGACCGGGCCGCGGCCACCGCCAGCGAGGCCGGCAGGACGGTCCAGTACAAGGACGTCCGGGTCGGCGAGGACCTCTTCCGCATCGCCACCGTGGCGCTCGGTGACGGGCGGGGCGCGGTGCAGGTCGCGCAGGAGTTCAGCGACACCGAGGACCTGCTGCGGGCGCTGCAGCAGCGGACGCTGGCGCTCATGGCCGCCGTCGTGGTCGCCGCGGGCCTCTTCGGTTGGTGGCTGGCCCGCCGTATCACCCGGCGCCTGGTCGTCCTCACCTCGGCCGCCGAGGACGTCGCGCGCACCCGTCGGCTGGGCATCGAGGTGCCCGTAGCGGGCCTCGACGAGGTGGGGCGCCTCGGCCGCGCCTTCGACCGCATGCTGGGGCGTCTGGCCCAGTCGGAGGAGGACCAGCGCCGGCTGGTGCAGGACGCGGGGCACGAGCTGCGCACCCCGCTGACGTCGTTGCGCACGAACATCTCGCTGCTGCGGAGGATCGACGAGCTTCCGCCCTCGACCCGGGACGAGCTCGTCGCCGACCTCACCCAGGAGGCGCGCGAGCTGACCGACCTGGTCAACGAGCTCGTGGATCTCGCCGCCGGGCAGTCCGACAGCGAGCCGCCGCAGCGGGTGGATCTCGCCGACATCGCCGAGGACGTCGTGGGGCTCGCCAGGCGCCGTACCGGGCGGGAGATGGTCCTGCGGGCGAGCGGCGACACGACCACCGACGGCCGGCCCGGCATGCTCCAGCGCGCGATGTCCAACCTCGTGGAGAACGCCGCGAAGTTCGACCGCGGCGGCGAGGCTCCCATCGAGGTCAACATCAACGGGCCCGCCCTCCCCCAAGTTCTCGGCTCCGCTCGAACAGGGGGGACCCCCATCGGCCCGGTCCGCGTCGAGGTCCTCGACCGGGGGCCCGGGATCGCCGACGGCGACCTGATGCGCATCTTCGACCGCTTCTACCGCGCGGCCGACGCCCGTTCCCTGCCCGGCTCCGGCCTCGGCCTGTCCATCGTCCGTGAGGTGGCCATGGCCCACGGCGGCGCACCCTTCGCCTTCCGGCGCGAGGGGGGCGGATCGGTCATCGGGTTCACCGTCGGCGGCGGGATCGCGGGCGGCGGTACGCGGGGCGGCGGGGCCTGAGGGGCCCGAGGGACGTCATCGCAGCCCCAGCCGCGACGGCCTGGCACAGCAGCGCACATCTCTCCCACTGAAATGGCATGGACCGTTCACCCTTCGGTCATGTTCGACGCGTCGGAGCGAAAGAATCCGGCCATTGACTCTCCACGCGCGGCGACCGATCGGGGCCGTGCGGGGAGAGTCGTTTCCGTATTGGGGGGACCCACGTGGTGTCCGCGCAAGAGGGCTTCGGCGGGCCGGAGCCCGCGAGACCCGTGCCCAGACGGCCGTACGCGGCCCGAGGGTTGAGTGACCGGATCTTCCGGTCCCAGCTGACGGCCGCCGGTGTCGTCGTCCTCGGGATCATGGCCGCCGTCGGGCTGTTCCTGCTCCTGAGGGCTGGTCAGGCGCTGCGCACCAGGGGCATCTGGGCGTTCCTGACGACCGCCGAGTGGCAGCCGGACGTCCACAACTTCGGTATCGCGGCCGTGCTCACCGGCACCCTGCTGATCGCCGCCGTCGCGGTGACGATCTCCGTGCCGCTGGCCGTGGGCACCGCGCTGTTCATCACGGAAGTGGCGCCCCGCAGGCTGCGCTACACCCTCGTCACGATGGTGGACCTGATGGCCGCCGTGCCGTCGGTCGTGTACGGGCTGTGGGGGCTGTTCTTCCTGCAGCAGCACGCGATCGGGCTGTCGCGCTGGTTGTCCGACTGGTTCGGGTGGATCCCGTTCCTGACGGTGGACGGCACCCAGCCGGGCGAGCCGCTGGCCTCCGACAGCGTCTACACGGCGTCCACGTTCATCGCCGGCATCGTCGTCGCGCTGATGGTCGCGCCGATCCAGTGCTCGGTGATGCGCGAGGTGTTCGCGCAGGCTCCGGCCGGTGAGCGGGAAGGCGCGTACGCGCTCGGCGCCACCCGCTGGGGCATGATCCGTGCGGTCGTCCTGCCCTACGGCAAGGGTGGCATCATCGGCGGCACGATGCTGGGGCTCGGACGGGCGCTCGGCGAGACCATCGCCGTGTACCTCATCATCTCGCCGGTCTTCACCATCCAGCCGCACATCCTGCAGACGGGTTCGAACTCCGTCTCGTCCCTCATCGCCCTGCACTACGGCGATGCCTCGACCTTCGGAATGTCGGCGCTGATGGCGGCGGGCCTGGCGCTGTTCCTGCTCACCCTGGCGGTCAACTTCACCGCATCCTCCATCGTGGCCCGCTCCCGGTCCGGCGCGCAGAGCGAGGCATGAGATGACCGTCGTAGAAGAGACCGCGCTCGCTCCGGCGCCGGCCGTGACGGACACGGCACCCGCACCCGCACCCGTCGAGCAACTCCCCGACGTGCCGCGCCGTATCGGCGGGCTCACCCGCTCCGGTGTGCTGTCCCTGTTCGGGGCCGCGGCCTCGGGGCTGTGCGTGGCCGTCCTGCTGTTCGGCGAACTCGCGCCGTTCTCCGGTGCGTTGGGCTTCACCGTCACCGCGTACCTCGCCTTCCTCATCATCTACGCGGTGCTGACCGGCCTGGAGGAGAGCGGGCAGGCGGTCCTGGACCGGTTGATGACCGTCGTGCTGTGGTCGGCGGCCTCGCTGCTGTTCTCCGCGCTCGCCCTCGTCGTCGGCTTCACCGCCTGGCGCGGGCGGGAGGCGCTGCCGCACGGCAACTTCTTCACCCAGGACATGCAGGCCGCGGGCCCGCTCGACCCGCTCACCAACGGCGGTATCGTCCACGCGATGCTCGGCAGCCTGATCATGATCACCATCGCGCTGCTGATCACGGTGCCGTTGGGAGTGGCCTGCGCGGTCTACCTCAACCAGATCCCCGGCCGCTTCTCGCGGTTCGTACGGACCATCGTCGAGGCGATGACCGCGCTGCCGTCGATCGTGGCCGGTCTGATGGTGTACGCCGTCTGGATCCTGAGCCTGGGCATGGAGAAGTCGGGGCTCGCAGCGGGCTTCGCGATCAGCGTGATGATGCTGCCGATCGTGATCCGGGCCTCGGACGTGGTGCTGCGCCTGGTGCCGGGTACGCTGACGGAGGCCGCGGAGGCGCTCGGCGCGCCGCGCTGGCGGACCGTGTGGCACGTCGTGCTGCCGACCGCGCGCTCCGGACTCGCCACCGCCGTCATCCTCGGCACCGCGCGCGGTATCGGTGAGACCTCGCCCGTGCTGCTGACCGCGGGCTTCACGGCGGCGCGCAACGTCGACCCGACGAGCGGGCCGATGATCTCGCTGCCGCTCGCCGTCTTCAACTTCGTCAAGTCGCCCGAGCCGACGATGATCGCGCGCGGCTTCGGCGCGGCGGCGGTGCTGATGGCCCTGGTGCTGGTGCTCTTCACCATCGCCCGCGTCATCGGCGGCCGTGGCCCCGGTCACCAGAGCAAGCGCCAGGTCCGCCGGGCAGCCCGCGCTTCCCGCCACGACGTCGCTCGCTTCGCGGAACTCCACGCGCCGGCACTGTCCCTGTTCGACGGCACCGCACCGGCCGAACCGGGAACCGCGGCCGCCGCCGACTCCGGGACCGTGCTGCTGACCGAGACCGACGTCACCACCGGCCCCGAACCAGAGGACGCGCCGCGACCCGAGTCCGAGGGCGCACCCGGGCAGACCCCCGGGGCCACCACGCTCCTCACCAAGTCCGCGACCGCAGACGCACCCGTACCCGCCCCCGACCCCGCCCCCGGAGACACCCCGGGCAAGACCCCCGGAGACAACGTCTGATGCTCAGTCACCTCACCAACCGTCTCCGGCGCCTGCGCGCGCTGGGGACCCTGGGCGCGACGCTCGGCGTGCTCTGCGGGCTGCTGGCGGGCCCCATGGCCGCGCCCGCCGCCGCCGACAGCTACACGCCCATCGCCGGTGCCGGCTCCACCTGGGCCGAGAACGCCGTCGACGAGTGGCGCCGGGCCGTGAACCAGTACGGCATGCGGATCTCGTACGCCGGTGCGGGATCCTCCGACGGACGCCGGCAGTTCCTCAGCGGGACGGTCGACTTCGCGGTGTCGGACATCCCGTTCCAGACCCACCCGACCGACGGGTCCGCGGCGGAACGGCCGAGCCCGGGCTCGTACGCCTACATGCCGATCGTGGCCGGCGGCACCGTCTTCATGTACCACCTGACGGTCAACGGCAAGCGGGTCACCAACCTCCGTCTGTCGGGTGACGTGGTCACCAAGATCTTCACCGGTGTCATCAAGACCTGGGACGACCCGGTCATCAAGGCCGACAACCCCGGGCTCCTGCTCCCGCACCGCACCATCGTGCCCGTCGTCCGCTCCGACGGCTCCGGCTCCACCGCCCAGTTCACGATGTGGATGGCCAACCAGCACAAGGCGCTGTGGCAGGACTACTGCCGCCGCGTCGGACGCTCCGGCGCCTGCGGGCAGACCTCGTACTACCCGACCGTCTCCGGCATGATCGCCCAGTCCGGCGACCTCGGAGTGGCGGGCTACGTCGCCCAGAACTACGGCGAGGGCGCGATCGGCTACGTCAACTACTCGTACGCGCTCAACGCGCACTACCCGGTCGCCAAGGTCCTCAACCACGCCGGCTACTACACCGAGCCGACCCCGCAGAACGTCGCGGTCTCGCTGCTCAAGGCGAAGATCAACACCAACAAGAGCTCGCCGGACTACCTCACGCAGCAGCTGCAGGGCGTCTACAACGACAGCGACAGGCGCAACTACCCGCTGTCCAGCTACTCGTACATGATCCTGCCGCTGAAGGTGCAGGGCACCTTCACCAAGGCCAAGGGCAAGACGCTCGGCGCGTTCTCCTACTACTTCATGTGCCAGGGCCAGCAGCAGGCGCCCCAGCTCGGGTACTCGCCGCTGCCGATCAACCTGGTGCGGGCCGGCTTCGACCAGATCCGCCGGATCCCGGGCGTGCAGACGCAGAACATCAACATCAAGGGCTGCAACAACCCGACGTTCTCGTCCGACGGGCACAACAAGCTCGCCGACACCGCGCCCTACCCGGCCGCCTGTGACAAGAAGGGCGCTCCGCCCTGCACCACGGGCAGCGGCGGCGCCAAGGGCAACAACGGGTCCGGTGGCTCGGGCGGCTCCGCCGGCGGTTCGACGGGCGGCGGCTCCGCGGCCGGTGGCGGCTCCGGCGGCAGCGGTGCGGCGGGTGGCGGCACCGGCGGCAGTGGCCAGCCGTCCGTCGATCCGGACACCGGGCAGACCATCGCCCCGGGCGGCGGCTCGGGTGGCTCCGGCGGCAGCGGTACGGCCGCCGACGGCACGGTCGCCCTCGCCCAGCCGGTCGCCGTGGCCGCGGAGCACGGCTGGACCAGCACCCAGACGCTGATGCTGCTGGCCGCCTTCCTGGTCCTCGGACTGCTCCTGCTGCCCTCGCTCGTGTCGCGGCTCGTGGCCGCCACGCGCGACAACGGCCATGCGGGGGAGGAGAGTTCACGATGAGCCGCGTCCGCAACGCCCTGGTGCGTCTCCTTGCCGGGGCCACCGTCGGCGCCCTCGCCGGTCTCGCCGTCGCCCAGGCGGCCCCGACCGCCACGGCCGCCCCCGCCACCGGCTCCGCCGTCACCGTCTCCGGGCGCGGCGAGTTCAAGGACATGAGGTTCACGGTCGACCAGACCAGCCACCTCACCAGCCAGGCGATCACCATCTCCTGGAAGGGCGGCACCCCGACCACCTTCGCGGGCAGCCAGTTCAACACGGACTTCGTACAGATCATGCAGTGCTGGGGCGACGACGACGGCACCGTCCCGGCCAACCCCGGCCCGCCGCGCACCCAGTGCCAGTTCGGCGCCTCCCCGACCACCGACCGGGGCAACTGGCCCGGCACCGGGCTGGACGACACGCGCCAGATCTTCTACAGCGCCGACCCGACCAACTACGGCCAGGACAACCGCTACGGGGCGGCCAACCCGAACGCCCCCGGCGAGGTGCCCTTCAAGGCGGTCGACGGCACGACGATCACCACCGGCACCCAGAACAACGCCCTCTTCAACCGCAACACCACCAACGAGGTCGACTTCGCCCGCACCGGCGCCGACGGCACCGGCCAGGAGTTCTTCGAGGTGCAGACCGCGAACGAGGCCCCGCACCTGGGCTGCGGCGCGCCGGTCAACGAGAACGGCGCCACCAAGCCGCGCTCCTGCTGGCTGGTGATCGTCCCGCAGGGCCACCTCGACCTGGACGGCAAGCCCTACCAGGACCACAGCCAGGTCAACGCGGGCTCCCCGGTGTCCTCCACCAACTGGCAGAACCGCATCGCGATCCCGCTGCGCTTCAACTCGGTCGGCTCCAACTGCGCCCTCGGCGCGCACGAGCGCCCGACCACCGGCAGCGAGCTGGCCGCCGACGCCATGACCAGTTGGCAGGCGGCCCTGTGCCCGACCGGCAAGGTCTACGGCTACACGGAGATGGGCGAGCCCGACACCCGCAACCGGCTGAGCAACGACGGTTCCCTGGGCCTGGGCTTCACCACCCGCGCCCTGGGCGCCGACTACGGCAGCAGCGCACCGTCCGGGACGACCACGTACGCACCCGTGGCGCTCAGCGGCACCGTCATCGGCTTCAACATCGAACGCAGACCCAGGGCCGGGGCCCCGGCGAACATCGAGCGGCTCGCCGGCACCAAGGTCGAGTCGCTGAAACTGAACGCGCGCCTGGTCGCCAAGCTGCTCACCGAGTCGTACCGCAGCTCCCTGTGGGGCGCTGTGCTCAGCGGCAAGGCGGCCAAGGGCTACGAGTGGGTGAAGAACAACCCGGCCGGCCTGGCGAGCGACCCCGAATTCATCTCCCTCAACCCGGAGTTCGCGGATCTCTCGGTCGCCGAGACGCCCAACACCGACACCGACCTGATGACCACCCTCGGCCACAGCGACAGCGCCCGCGCGCTGTGGCAGTGGATCCTCACCGACAAGGACGCGCGGCGGTTCCTCGCCGGGGTCTCCGACGACTGGGGCATGCGGGTCAACCCGTACTACAGCACCAACGCGGACCTGAACCCCGCCGGCCTTGCCTTCGACCCGGCGCACGCGGACGAGTACCCGAAGAACGACCCCTGGTGCACGGTCACGCCCAGCTCCGGCGCGCCCAAGGACAAGCCGCAGTGCATGACCGACTTCCACCCGTACGTCGAGGACATGCACACCGGGGCCCTGCACACCCGCCGTGCCGACACCCTGTGGAAGTCGACCTGGGACCAGCTGGCCAGCCCGCCCGCCTACAAGGGCTCGGGCCCGCAGATGGTCGGCTCCCGCTTCGTCATCACCGTGACCGACGCGGCCTCGGCCGCACGCTACGGCCTGCAGAGCGCGAGCCTGCGCAACAACGCCGGCCGCTACGTCGCCCCCACCACCGAGTCGCTGAGCACGGCCGCCAAGGGCGCCTCCGGCAAGGACCTCGCCGAGATCCCCCCGGGAGGCGACAAGGCGAAGGGCGCCTACCCGCTGGCCCACCTGGTGTACGCGGCCGTCCGTCCCGGTGCGCTGAAGGCGGACGCCCGTAAGGACTACGCGGCGCTGCTGAAGTACGCGGCCGGCGCCGGGCAGGTCAGCGGTTCCGGCCCGGGCCGCCTGCCGGCCGGTTACGCCCCGCTCTCCGCGGGCCTGCGCAAGCAGGCGGTGCACGCCGCCGACGCGCTGCTGCACTACACCGGACCGACCTCCGGCGGCGACGGCAACGGCGGCACCACCGGTGGCGACACCGGCTCGGGCGGGACCGGCGGCACCGGCACCGACGGGGGCAGCACCTCGGGCGGCGCCGGAGCGCCGGGCGGCGACGGCACGGGAGCGGGCGGCGGAAGTGCCAAGCCCAGCGCCCAGGCCTCGTTCGACGGCGGAAAGGCCGTGCAGACCACAGCCGCAGGCAACACCCCGGCCGACCCGGCCAACCCGCTGCGGTACGCCGTCCCGGTGGGGGCCGCGCTCGGCGCCGTCGCCGGTGTGGGCGCGCCCTTCGCGGGCGGCAGCAGGCTGCGGCTCCCCCTGCGGGTGCCGCTGCCCGGCGGGCGGACGGTGACCGTGCTGCCGGAGCTCACCCTCCCCGAGTGGCTGCGCAAGCGGCTGCCCTGAGACCGGGGCGCCCACCGAGGCGCCCCTGAAGACGGCCGCCCGCCCCGAAAGGCAGTCGGGGCGGACGGCCCGTACCACCCTGCCAGATCCCTGCAGTTCCCTCTCTCCTCCAAGCTCTCGTCAGGAGAACTTCGATGCGCAACCTGCGCTCTTCGGCGGCGCTCGTCGCCGCTGCCGTGGTGGCCGGCGGCCTGGCTCTCGCCACCCCCGCGTCCGCCGACCCGACCCCGGCGGGCACCTTCCGCCAGCTGGTCGGCGTGGGCTCGGACACCACCCAGGACGTGCTGAACGCCCTCGCGGGCGACACCGTCAACGGCACCAGCTACTCCGCCACCGCCGTGAAGTCCACGAGCGGCGCGGGCCTCGCCTCGTACGACGCGATCGAGCCCGGCACCGGCTCCACCACCTCCACCATCACCACCCGCTCCGGCGGCTCGTCCTTCCTGCGCCCGAACGGCTCCGGCAAGGGCCGTATCGCCCTGAGCGCGTCGCTGACCGGCGTCAAGTTCCCGGACTCCAACGGTGCCGCCATCAACGGCCAGGTCGACTTCGCCCGCTCCTCCGGTGGCCCGTCCGCCTCCGGCACCACGCTCACCTACATCCCGATGGCGCGGGACGCCGTCGGCATCGCGGTGCGCGGCGCGGGCATCGACAACCTGACCGTGGCCCAGCTGCGCGACATCTACCTCGGCCACCTCACCGAGGTGAACGGCCACGCCGTGCACCCGAGGATCCCGCAGAAGGACTCCGGCACCCGCAAGTTCTTCCTCAACGCGATCGGTGTGAACACCGATGACGTCCCCGCGGACATGCCCATCGTCCAGGAGAACCAGGGCAACGCCGCGCTCACCGAGGACGGCGCGCTCGTACCGTTCTCGGTCGGCAGCTGGATCGCCCAGAACAACGGCGTGGCCCCGGACTACACCAAGGACTCGGTCACGGCCGGCGGGCACCTGGCGTCGGTCCAGCTGCCCGGCGACACGGATGGTGTCACCAGCCCGGTGACCACGGTCAACGGCAAGCTCGCCCCGGTCAACCACTACTACGACAACGCCACCTTCGGCCGTGACGTCTACAACGTCGTCCCGAGCCGGGCGATCGACCCGACCAGCATCTTCTTCGACAAGGACCTCTACGACGTCTTCGTCACCAGCGGCAGCCACACCGCCGTGCTGGCCGCGGACGACGCCGAGAAGGTCATCGCCTCCTTCGGCTTCGTGAACGAGTCGTACAACGGCTCGATCAGCGTGGCCAAGCACGCCAAGCTCGGCGGCCTGGAGGGGACCGGCATCGACGCCGCCATCCCGGCCGCGCCCGTCCTCAAGGCCACCCCCGGCGACGCGAGCCTGAAGCTGTCCTGGACCGCCCCGGCCGCCACCGCTCTGCCGCTCACCGACTACCGGGTCACCCTGACCGGTTCGGACGGCGCCGTCGTGGCCGTCAAGGACCTCCCGGCCGGCACCACCACGTACACCTTCACCGGTCTGGCCAACGGCAGCTACACCGCCACGGTCGCCGGCGCCAACCTCAACGGCACCGGTGCCGCCGCCACCTGGACCGGCTCCGTCAAGTACGCGAGCAAGACCACGGCGACCGCCGCCACCACGGCGTACGGCAAGACGCCCAAGGTCGTCGTCACCGTCGCCGGCTCGCACTCCGTCGCCCCGACGGGCAAGGTCACGGTGAAGGAGGGCTCCACCGTCCTCGGCACCGGCACCCTGGACGCCTCCGGCAAGGTCACCATCGGCCTGTCGAACCACCTCAAGGTCGCCACGCACTCGCTGTCCGTCTCCTACGCCGGCAGCGCCAAGCTCAACGCGTCCTCCACGACGGTCTCCCTGAAGATCACCAAGGCGGCGCCGTCCATCAGCAGCACCGCGCCGTCCTCGGTGAGCCACACCGCCCGGGCCAAGGTCACCGTGAAGGTCACCGCGACCGGCACCACGCCGACCGGCACCGTGCGCATCTACGAGGGCACCAAGGTGATCGCCACCGGCACGCTGAGCGGCGGCAAGGTGACCATCACCCTGCCGAAGCTGAGCCGTGGCAAGCACACGCTGCACGCGTACTACGCGGGCTCCTCGACGGTGGCCTCGAAGAGCGGCGCGAACTTCGTCATCAAGTCCACCTGACCCACCCGGCTGCCGGGGAGACCGCTCCTGTCTCCCCGGCAGCCCCCTCGAACTTCAGCGAAGGAGGCGGGCCGCCGTGGCCGTCGCCGCACAGTCCACGCTCGCACCGGCCGTGCCGCGCATGCGCGCCCGGGGCGTCACCGCCGTCCGCCATCTCGCCCGCGGCGGCCTGCTCAGCCTCGCCGCTCTGCTGCTCGGCATCACCGCCCAGCTGCTCCTGGTCAGCGGCGCCCAGGAACACTCCGCCCAGCACGCCGCTTTCGACGACCTGCGCAAGCAGCTCGCGCTGGGCACGGCCCCGGTGTCCCAGACCGACCAGCAGGGCAGGCTGCTGGCCCCCGGCACCCCGGTCGCGCTGATCGAGATCCCCGCACTGGACCTGAGCCAGGTCGTCCTCGAGGGCACCGACTCGTCCGTGATGACCGACGGCCCCGGCCACCGCCGGGACACCCCGATGCCCGGACAGGCCGGCACCAGCGTGCTGATGGGCCGCGCGGCGGCCTACGGCGGCCCGTTCGGCCGGCTCGCCGATCTGGCCGAGGGCGACACCTTCACCGTGACCACCGGTCAGGGCAAGGCCAAGTACCAGGTCGCCGACGTACGGCGGGCCGGTGACCCGGCTCCCGGCGCGCTGGCCTCGGGCAAGGGCCGCCTCGTGCTCATCACCGCCACCGGCGCCCGTTTCATGCCGTCCGGCGTCCTGCGCGTCGACGCCGATCTGGTCTCCGCGCCCTTCCAGACCCCGGCGGCCGTCATCCGCTCCGGCACCCTGCCGGACTCCGAGGAGCCGCTGGCCCGCCTCTCCGGCGTGCCGTGGCCGCTGGTGATGTGGCTGCAGGCGCTGCTGCTGGCCTCTGTCGCCGCCGTCTGGACCTGGCACCGCTGGGGCCGCCACCAGACGTGGATCGTCTTCGCCCCGGTCGTCGCGGTGCTCGGCCTCCAGGTCGCCACGCGCACCACCGAACTCCTGCCGAATCTGCTGTGAACCGAGGTATCCGACCGTGACCGACACCGTGACCGAAGCCGTCACCGACACCGTGACCGACACCGCCGTACTCCCCGTCCACGCGGCTCCGGCCGCCGACCCCGCCACCCTCGAGGCCCGTGACGTCTCGGCTTGGTTCGGCACCCACCAGGTGCTCAGCCGGGTCTCGCTGACGATGCCCGCGGGCCAGGTGACCGCCCTGATCGGCCCCTCCGGCTGCGGCAAGTCGACGTTCCTGCGCACCCTGAACCGGATGCACGAGATGATCCCGGGGTCGGCCTTCGGCGGCGAGGTCCTCTTCGACGGCGAGGACATCTACGCCCCCGAGCGCCGGCTGACGGACGCCCGCCGCGGGATCGGGATGGTCTTCCAGAAGCCCAACCCGTTCCCGGCGATGTCGATCTACGACAACGTGGTGGCGGGCCTGAAGCTGACGGGCACGCGCGTCGGCCGCCGTACGAAGGACGAGCTGGTCGAGGAGTCGCTGAGCCGGGCGGGTCTGTGGAAGGAGGTGCGGGACCGGCTGCGCCAGCCGGGCGGCGCGCTCTCCGGTGGCCAGCAGCAGCGTCTGTGCATCGCCCGCGCGCTCGCGGTACGCCCCCGGGTCCTGCTGATGGACGAGCCCTGCTCCGCGCTCGACCCCACCTCCACCCGCCGGGTCGAGGAGACGATCCACGAGCTCGCCGGCCAGGTGACCGTCGTGATCGTCACCCACAACATGCAGCAGGCCGCCCGTGTCTCCCAGCAGTGCGCGTTCTTCCTCGCCGAGCAGGGCACCCCGGGCGGCATCGTCGAGCACGGCGACACCGAGCAGATGTTCGGCTCGCCGGTGGACCAGCGGACCGCGGACTACGTGGCGGGACGGTTCGGCTGACGGTTCCCGGGGCGGGCGGGGCGTCGCCTCGGCGCAGGGCGTGTCGTCACCCGTGCGGGCGACCACCGGAACGCCGAGGTCCGCCGCGGTGGCCTGGGCGGGTCCGGTCTCGCCGACCGGGCGTTCGCGCGACCTGAGGCCAAGCCGACCCTACGTACTGTAGGTTCCCATCAGCCGACGGCCGTTCGTCTGTCCACCGGGGGGACTCATGCAGGGCACCGAGACACCGCAGGCCCGACGGCCCCGGCGGTTCCTCTCGCAGGCGTGTGTCAGTCTCGCGCCCACGCTCGCCGTGCTCGTCGTGAGCCTTGTGATCGCCGCCACGGGGGTGTATGAACTGTGCGGCTTCGGACTGCACAGCCTGGACCGGCGCCCGCATCTGTTCAGTGACGGGCTCGCCACGGGCGGTGTGATCGTCGCCGTCGTGGCGGCCGGCGCGGCCGTGGGCAACCTGGCATGGCATCTGGCGGCGGCGCGGCGGGGGTCGGACCGAACCGGGTGAGTCCCGGCAGGCCCATATCCCGACTTCCCTACAAGCTGTAGGGTCAGCCTAGTCCCGTCCCCGTCCCCAAGGTGACCAGTCACCATGCCCGCACCCGCACAGCGGCCGCCCCTGATTTCCCCACAGGTCCCCGCTCAGCGCAACTCCCGACAGCGCGCCACCGACGCCGACCCGTCCCGGCTCAGGGTCTGGGCCGCCACGGCCACGGTCTGGTACCTGCGGCTGATGGCCCTGATCAACGTCGTGGCCGTCATGTCGCTGCCGTTCCGCCAGGAAGTCCACGAACACAACACCGGCAGGCTCCTCGACCTCCACCGGGAGCACGCGCACCACGCCGGCCAGTTCTTCACCCCGTACCTGGCCACCGCCGGCCTGGTCTCGGCCGCGCTCGCGCTGTTCCTCGCGCTGGTGATGCGCCGCCGCAAGCGGGCCGCCTGGGTGTCCAACCTGCTGCTTGCCGGTCCCCTCTTCGGCCTCTACGTCCTCGCCCTCACCCAGCCCGAGTACCGCGGGCACGTCTTCAACTGGGTCTCCGCCGGCCTCACCGGGCTCTTCGTGGCCGCGCTGATCGTCGGGCGGCGGGAGTTCAACGCCGTCGGCGATCCCTCCAACCCGAAGCTGGCCCTGGCCGTCGGCGCGGGCGGCATCCTCGTCACCGGCGCTCTCGGCACGCTGCTCGTGAACGCCACCAACAAGCTCCCCGGCGCGAGCGTCACCGACGAGATCGTCTACACCTTCCTGCGGGGCATCAGCGTCGGCCCGCTCGCCGACCGCATCGATGCCGTGCACGCGCCCCGCTGGACCGACATCGCCATCAACATCCTGCTCGCGGCGGCCTTCTGCCTCGTCCTGTACGCCTGCTTCCGCTCACCCCGCGGCCGCCGGCTGCTCAGCGCGGAGGACGAGGAGCGGCTGCGCCGGCTGCTCGACCGGCACGGCGCCCGGGACTCCCTCGGCTACTTCGCGCTGCGCCGCGACAAGGCCGTCATCTGGTCGCCCACCGGCAAGGCCGCCATCGGCTACCGCGTCGTCGGCGGCGTGAGCCTCGCCTCCGGCGACCCCATCGGCGACCCGGAGGCCTGGCCCGGCGCCATCGACGCCTGGCTCGCCGAAGCCCGCCGGCACGCCTGGACGCCCGCCGTGATGGGCGCGAGCGAGGAGGCCGGCACGATCTACGCGCGCCATGGCCTGGATGCCCTGGAACTCGGCGACGAGGCGATCGTGGATCTGGCCGACTTCACCCTCGACGGGCGCGCCATGCGCGTCGTACGGCAGGCGCACAACCGCGTCCGCCGGGCCGGCTACACGGTCCGCATCCGGCGCCACGAGGACATCCCCGACGACGAGATGGCCCTGCTCGTCGAGCGCGCCGACCACTGGCGCGACGGTGCCACCGAGCGCGGCTTCTCCATGGCCCTGGGCCGCCTCGGCGACCCGTCCGACGGCCGCTGCGTGATGCTGGAGTGCCGGGACGCCGACGGCGCGCCCCGCGCCCTGCTCAGCTTCGTCCCCTGGGGCGAGCACGGCCTCTCCCTCGACCTGATGCGCCGTGACCGCGAGGGCGAGAACGGCCTGATGGAGTACATGGTCGTGGAACTCCTGCTGCGGGCGAAGGAGTTGGACGTCCAGCGGGTCTCGCTGAACTTCGCGATGTTCCGCTCGGTCTTCGAACGCGGCTCCCGCCTCGGCGCCGGCCCGGTCCTGCGCCTGTGGCGCTCGATCCTCACCTTCTTCTCACGCTGGTGGCAGATCGAGTCCCTGTACCGCGCCAACGCCAAGTACCGCCCGCTGTGGGAGCCGCGCTATCTGCTCTTCGCCAAGAGCAGCGACATCCCGCGCATCGGTCTGGCGAGCGCGCGGGCGGAGGGCTTCCTCACGCCGCCCGCGCTCCCGTCCTTCACCCGGCGCAAGCAGACTCCCCGCGAGGAGGTCACCTCGTCCCCACCGTCCGCAGCACAGTGAGCACCAACGCCCTTGCCACACCGACCACTTCGCTCACGGACACCCGCTCCTCGGCGCTGTGCGCCACCCGCACGTCCCCCGGCCCGAACTGCAGCGTCGGTATCCCGGCCCCGGCGTAGAGCCGCAGGTCGCTCCCGTACGGCGCCCCGCGCTCGCGGGGCCGGGAGGCCCAGCCGTTGGCGTCGGTGCAGGCGTCCCGCACCACGTCCCGCAGTGGATGTCCCTGCGGCATCCGCCCGCTGGCGAACCGGCCGCCCGGCCAGGTCACGGTCGCCGGACGGTCCCGCAGCCAGGGGTCGGCGGCGCAGGCCTCGGCCACACAGCGCTCCAGCTCGGCGCGGGCGTGCGCCGGATCCTCATCGAGGCGCACGCCGAGCCGGCCCTCGGCGACCAGCAGGTCGGGCACGCTGCTCGCCCAGTCGCCCGAGCGCACTGTCCCGACCGAGAGGGCGTACGGGATCGGGTACTCGGCCATCAGCGGATCCGGGTCGGTGTTGCGGGAGGTCTCCAGCCGGGCCAGCGCCGAGTGCAGCGGCACATAGGCGTCGATCGCGCTCACGCCCGCGTCCCGGGAGCCGGCGTGGGCCGCCTTGCCGGGGACGGTGATGCGGAACGTGAGGGCACCCGCGTTCGCGGTGATCAGCGTGCCGACGGTGGGCTCCGTGATGACACAGGCGTCTCCCCGGTGCCCGCGCCGCAGCGTTCCGAAGGCACCGATCCCGCCGTCCTCCTCGCCGACGACGAAGTGCACGGCGACCCGGCCGCGCAGCCGCACCCCGGCCGCCCGTACGGCGGCCAGCGCGGCAAGGTGCGCCACCAGCCCGGCCTTCATGTCACAGGCCCCGCGCCCGTGCACGACGTCCCCGGTCACCCTGGGCACGAACGGATCGCCCTCCCACGCGGCGAGGTCTCCGGGCGGTACGACGTCCACGTGCCCCTGCAGCACCAGCGTCGGCCCGTCGTCCCCGCCCGCCGTGTGCCCCACCAGCCCCCAGGCCTCCGTGCGCGGCACCTCCATGCCGGGGACGTCCGGCTCCGCGAGCAGCTCGGGCAGGTCCATGGACCACAGGTCCACATCGAGCCCGAGCCGCTCCAGCCGCCCGGCGAGGTGATGCTGGATCTCCGACTCGGCGGCGCTCCCGGTCACACTGGGGATCGCCAGCAGTTCGAGCAGGGTGCGGCCGATGGCCTCCTCGTCGACCGAGCCGAGGGCGGCGGCCTCCTCGTCAGTCAGCACACGGACTCCTTTCCGTCATGGTCACTCGACGTCCCCACTCGACGTGCGCACTCGACGCCCTCACTCCACGTCGGCGACGACCGACCCGACGCGTTCGGCCAGGCCCGGGTCGCGGCGGACCAGGAGGGACGCATAGCCGACGGAGGCGAGCAGCGCGGCAAGTGCCGCGTAGGGGAACCAGCTGTACGGCGCGGGCTGTCCCGGCTTGGCGAGGTAGTAGAGCGGAACCAGGATGGCCAGGGTGCCGATCGCGGGCAGCACCAGGTGCCGTACCACTCGGAACTCCTGTGGCCGGTATCTGCGGTAGTACAGCGGCAGGGCGATGTTGGAGGCGAGGTAGACCAGCAGGATCAGGATGGCGCCCAGGCTGGAGGACTCCGTGAAGAAGACCACGGGGTCCATCGGACCCTCTCCGCCGAGCAGATGCCCCAGGCCCCAGCCCGCGATGATCAGCAGCGCGGTGACGGTGAAGGTGACGATCGCGTTGGTCGGCGTACGGCGCGTGGGATGCACATAGCCGAAGAAGGAGGGCAGCAGCCCCTCGCGTCCCGCGTTGAACACCAGCCTCGCCTGGGAGTTGATCCCCGCGATCAGCACGCCGAGCGTGGAGGTCAGCCCCCCGACATAGGCGACGAACGCCAGCGCGCCGAGCGTGTGGCGGGCGACGTCGATGAAGGGGATGGGGGAGTCGCCGAGCCGCTCCACGTCGTAGCCGAAGCCGGTGACCGTGGCGTACGAGAAAAGGATGTAGCTCACCGTCATGATCGCGACGGAGGAGAACACCGCGCGGCCGACGTTGCGCCGTGGGTTCTCCGTCTCCTCGGCCAGCGCCGCCGAGTTCTCCCAGCCGATGAAGAGATACACCGCCAGCGGGAAGCCCGCCGCCAGCCCCTTGAGGCCGTGGGTGATGTGGTCGGGCAGGAACGGATCGGCCGAGAGATGGCCGCGGTGCTCCACGAGGGCCGCGATCGAGACCACGACCAGGACCAGCATCTCCACGGCGAAGAAGTAGCCGGCCCATTTGGTGGAGACCACGATCCCGCGCAGCATCAGCACCACTGACAACCCGGTCAGCAGCAGCGTCCAGATGATCCACGGCAGGTCTATGCCCGTGTAGTGGTGCAGGGTGATCTGCACGAACCCGCCCGAGATCGCGATGACGGAGCCCATCGCGATGATGTAGCCGAGTCCGGCCAGCAGGGCCGTGGTCACCGCGCTGACCGGCCCGAAGGTCTTGCCGACGAAGGTGATGAAGCTGCCCGCCGAGGGGTGCGCCCGGGAGAACTCGGCGAGGGTGTTGCCCAGCAGGGCGACGGCGACGCCCGCGGCGGCGATGGTCAGCGGGGACGCGACACCGGCGGTGGTGGCCAGGAAGGCGAAGCCGAAGAAGAAGCTCATGGCCGGGCCGACGTTGGCCATCGTGGCGGCGGCGATGTCCGCCATACCGAGCACGCCGCCGCGCAGCCGCTGGGGCGCGCCGTCGGCCCGGCCCGACGTCGGGGACGGGCCGACCGCTCCGGGGTCGGGCATGGCGGCGGCTCCTTCTCGGGGTGATGGCACGTGGAGGGGAGGGAAGACGGCTGGGCGGCGCGAGCGGGTGTCAGTCCGGGCCGGCGTGCTGGTGGGCCTTCACCGCTCGTACCGCCGGGTCCATCGCGCCGCGGGCGAGCTCGTCCAGCAGGTCGGCGTGGCAGCGGTTCCGGGCCCGTACCACCGCGGCTGCCGGAGCGGGCCGCAGCAGGCACTGCCGGCCGAGCAGGTCGGCGGCGAACTCACGGATCCCGGCGCCGCCGAGCGTCTCCGCGAGGTCGAGGTGGAAGCGGGTCTCCAGTTCGAGCAGCCTGGCCGGGTCGTCGACCAGGTTCATCTCGTCGACCAGTGCCCGCAGCCCGTCGAGCCGGCCGTCCGGGACCTCGCCGGCGGTGTGGGCCACGAGACCGCACTCGAGCAGCAGATGGAAGGCGTCCAGCGCGGCCGCCTCGGCGGCGTCGTGCATCAGGGCGACGACCGTGTCCCAGTCCGCGGCGACGAAGGTCCCGCCGGCCCGGCCGCGGCGGCGGTCGAGCAGGCCGTCCTGGCACATGCCCTCCAGCGCGCGGCGCACGGTGATCTCACTGATTCCCAGCTCCTCGGCGAGGACGCCGGCGTCCGGCAGCCGGTCTCCCGGTGACACGGACTTCAGGCGCACCCGCAGGGCGATCCGCGAGCGGACGAGTTCCGATCCGGTGGGGCCCCGGCCCGGCAGGACGCGGGTGTCCCATACCCCGGCGACCGGCGCGGGACGTGCGGGACCCGGCTGGCTGTAGGGACCGAACTTGCCCGCTGCATTCACCACGACGCCACCCTAACGGCCTGCCGAGCGGGGACCTGGCCCGCGGCGACGGCGTCCGTACGGGGGGTTGTCGCGACCATGCCGCGCTGTTGTGCATGGGGGCTCCCCAGGGGCCGGAACACGGGGACGGCGCGGTGGCGGCGGCGAACGATGCAGCTCCGCGCTGCACGAAAAATAGAGCAAGGTGAACACTTAAACAAGTCTTGTTCTTTTGGATCGTACTGAACTAATTTCCAGACGCCCTGGTCCGCACTCCCTCCATGGATGTCGAGATGACCACACGTCCCCCCGTCCCCGTCCCCTCGGACACCGGCCCGGCGGCGACCGCCGCCGAGAGCGCTCCGGCCGACTCCGGTCTGCAGGCCGGACTGAAGAACCGTCACCTCTCGATGATCGCGATCGGCGGTGTCATCGGCGCCGGTCTGTTCGTCGGCTCCGGCTCCGGCATCGCCGCCGCGGGCCCCGGCATCCTCGTCTCCTACGCGCTCGTCGGCGTCCTCGTCGTCCTGGTCATGCGCATGCTCGGCGAGATGGCCGCGGCCAACCCGACCTCCGGCTCGTTCTCCGCGTACGCCGACCGTGCGCTCGGCCGCTGGGCCGGATTCACCATCGGCTGGCTGTACTGGTTCTTCTGGGTCGTGGTGCTCGCGGTCGAGGCGACCGCCGGGGCGAAGATCCTGGCCGGCTGGATACCGGCGGTCCCGCAGTGGGGCTGGGCACTGATCGTCATGACCGTCCTGACCGCCACCAACCTGGCCTCGGTCAGCTCCTACGGCGAGTTCGAGTTCTGGTTCGCCGGCATCAAGGTCGTCGCGATCGCCGTGTTCATCGTGATCGGCGGCCTCGCGATCTTCGGCCTGCTGCCCGGCTCCGACCACCCCGTATCCGGCTTCTCCAACCTCACCGCGCACGGCGGCTTCCTGCCGAACGGCCCCGGCGCCATCCTCACCGGCGTCCTGATGGTGGTCTTCTCCTTCATGGGCAGCGAGATCGTCACGCTGGCGGCGGGCGAGACCGCGGACCCGCGGGCCGCCGTCACCAAGGCCACCAACAGCGTGATCTGGCGGATCGCGGTGTTCTACCTGGGCTCGATCCTGATCGTGGTCTCGCTGCTGCGCTGGGACGACCCGGCGATCCTCAAGGACGGCTCGTACGTCGCCGCGCTGAGTTCCATCGGCATCCCGCACGCGGCCCAGATCATGAACGCGATCGTGCTGACCTCGGTCCTGTCCTGCCTCAACTCCGGCCTCTACACGGCCTCGCGCATGGCCTTCTCCCTCGGCCGGCGCAGCGACGCCCCGGCCTCCTTCGGGCGGGCCACGGGACGCGGGGTGCCGCGCGCGGCCATCCTGGCCTCGGTGGTCTTCGGCTTCGTCGCGGTCGCCTTCAACTATCTGTGGCCGGACACCGTGTTCCAGTTCCTGCTCAACTCGTCCGGCGCGATCGCCCTGTTCGTCTGGATGGTGATCTGCTTCTCCCAGCTGCGGATGCGCAAGATCATCGAGCGGGAGACGTCCGAGAAGCTGATCGTCAGGATGTGGCTGTACCCCTACCTGACCTGGGCCACCATCGCCCTGATCACGTTCGTGCTGGGCTACATGCTCACCGACACGGCCGAGGGCGGCGGCCGCGACCAGGTGGTCCTGTCCACCCTGGTGGCCGTGGGCGTGGTGGTCTTCGCCCTGATCCGCGAACGCCGCGGCCGCACCCGGGACGCGGTCACCTCGTCATAGCGGCACCCCTGCCGGACGGCGGTGGTACGGCTCGGTCCGCACCACCGCCGCGGGCATGCAGAAGGGCGGGGTCCGAAAACCCCGCCCGCACACATGTGGAACTTGTGGAATGCCGGCTCAGGGCCACACCAGGCAATACGGCTGATGTCCGGCCTCGTGCAGCCGATGCGAGAAGTCCTGCCACTCGTGCAGCAGCTGGTACACGTTGAACGCGTCCCGCGGTCCACCCCGGTCCGGCACCGTGGACCAGATGAACGCCGCCGCGCCCACCGCTTCCTCGCCTATGCCCCGCAGCGGATCCACCACCGTCATCGGGAGCTTCACGACGGCGTAGTCGGGGTGCAGGACGACCAGCTCCAGGGGCGGGACCTTGTGCAGGGGCACACCCTCGATGCCGGTCAGCACCATCGCGGCCATCGTCTCCGGCTTGATCTTGGTGAACATGCCGTTCATGCCGAGCTCGTCGCCGCCGAGTTCCTCGGGGCGCATCGAGATCGGGACGCGGGCCGCGGTCGCGCCGTCGGGCGCGCCGAAGTATTTGTACGTCACCCCCACCCGACCACCATTCCTGCTCCCCGTTCTCAGCTGGTCGATCCGACGTTCGATACGTCGCTCGTCCCGCTCCGACTCACTCGGTACCCCGTGCGACTGACGTGCCTCGGTCTCCTCCGCCTCGCGTCGGTGCCTTCCCCGCCGGGCACGTCGAGGACCCAGGTCATCAGTCCCCTCGCCCAGTCCGCCACCGCGATGCATATCTCCACCCGACTGCTTTTCTAGGACGCGTGGCCCCCGCCGCGCAACCCGATCATCGTGTCAGTGACCTCCCCCACGGCCGCCCGCCGAAACGTGCGCTGAAACACCAGTCCGCAGGATCTTCGCAGCCTCTGAACACCATGAGCCGTATGAGCTGTGTCTATCAGCTGTGTGTATCAGCTCCCAGTCTCGCAGATGCCGCCGGGTCGGCCCGGCATCGGCGGCGTGATTGTCGGAGCGGTGACGAGGGCGTCCTACCCTGATGAGGTCACTACGCAACCGGAGTCCGAGAAGTCGGAGAAGTCGCACGTCATGAGCGAAATGCCCTATCCGTACGAAGCGCCTGTCTCGCAGGCTCTGTTCGACCGTGCGGCCGCCGTCACGCCCGGCGGCGTGAACTCCCCGGTGCGCGCCTTCCGGGCCGTGGGCGGTACGCCACGGTTCATGGTGTCCGGCGCCGGCCCGTATCTGACCGACGCGGACGGACGGGAGTACGTCGACCTCGTCTGTTCGTGGGGCCCCATGATCCTCGGGCACGCGCACCCCGAGGTCATCGCCGCCGTCCAGGAGGCCGTCGCACGCGGTACGTCCTTCGGTACGCCCGGTGAGGGCGAGGTCGCCCTCGCCGAAGAGATCGTCGCGCGGATCGAGCCCGTCGAGCAGGTGCGGCTCGTGTCCAGCGGGACCGAGGCCACCATGTCGGCGATCCGGCTGGCCCGCGGGTTCACCCGGCGGTCCAAGGTGATCAAGTTCGCCGGGTGCTACCACGGTCACGTCGACTCGCTGCTCGCCGCGGCGGGGAGCGGCGTCGCGACGTTCGCGCTGCCCGACACGCCCGGCGTCACCGGTGCCCAGGCCGGGGACACGATCGTGCTGCCGTACAACGACCTCGAGGCCGTGCACGAGGCCTTCCACCGGCACCCCGGTGAGATCGCCTGTGTGATCACCGAGGCCTCGCCCGGCAACATGGGTGTCGTGCCGCCGGGGCCCGGGTTCAACCAGGGGCTGAAGGACGCCTGCCAGCGCAACGGGGCACTCTTCATCTCCGACGAGGTCATGACCGGATTCCGCACCAGCCGTTCCGGGTGGTACGGGATCGACGGCGTCAGGCCCGACCTGATGACCTTCGGCAAGGTCATGGGCGGCGGCTTCCCGGCCGCGGCCTTCGGCGGCCGTGCGGACGTCATGGCGCACCTCGCGCCCGCCGGGCCCGTCTACCAGGCCGGCACCCTCTCCGGGAACCCGGTCGCCACCGCCGCGGGCCTCGCCCAGCTGCGGCTCCTGGACGACGCGGCGTACGAGAGGGTCGACAGCGTCTCCGCGCAGATCCAGGGCCTCGTCACCGAGGCCCTCACCAAGGAGGGCGTCGCGCACCAGCTGCAGACCGCCTCCAACATGTTCTCCGTCTTCTTCACCAACCGCCCCGTGCGGAACTACGAGGATGCCAAGGCGCAGGAGTCCTTCCGCTTCACCGCCTTCTTCCACTCGCTGCTGGCGGGCGGTGTCTACCTGCCGCCGTCGTCCTTCGAGTCCTGGTTCGTGTCCACGGCCCACGACGAGCGAGCCATCCAGAAGATCGCCGACGCCCTCCCGGCGGCGGCCCGAGCAGCCGCGGAGGCCACCGCGTGAGCACCAGCAACGACATCACCGTCGTCCACCTCATGCGGCACGGCGAGGTCGCCAACCCGGACGGGGTGCTGTACGGGCGACTGCCCGGCTACCACCTCTCCGAGCTCGGGCGGCAGATGGCCGACCGGGTCGCCGAGCACCTCGCCCCCCGGGACGTGACGTATGTCGTCGCCTCCCCGCTGGAGCGGGCGCAGGAGACCGCGACCCCGATCGCCAAGGCGCACGGGCTCGACCTCGACACCGACGAGCGGCTCATCGAGGCCGACAACGTCTTCCAGGGCAAGACCTTCGGGGTCGGGGACGGTGCCCTGCGCAAGCCCGGCAACTGGAAGCACCTCGTCAACCCCTTCCGGCCGTCCTGGGGCGAGCCGTACGTCGACCAGGTCGTACGGATGATGGGCGCGCTCAACGCGGCCAAGGACCGGGCGCGTGGGCACGAGGCCGTGCTCGTCAGCCACCAGCTGCCGATCTGGATCGTGCGGTCGTACGTCGAGAAGCGGCGGCTGTGGCACGACCCGCGCAGACGGCAGTGCACGCTCGCCTCGCTGACGACCTTCACCTACCAGGGCGACAAGATCGTGTCCGTCGGGTACACCGAGCCGGCGCGGGACCTCGTCCCCGCCCATCTGCTCTCCGGCGCCAAGCCGGTGAAGGGGCAGAGCAAGGCCTTCGGCGCCTGACGCTCCGTCAAGGGGCCCCATCCTGGGGCCCCTTAGGAACGTTTTGTCGCGTTCGTTGCGAAATAGAGAACAAGTGGCGGAACCTACCGGTTCGTCATGCCCTCTGAGTGGGTGACCACCAGCAGGACGTGACGAATCGGGGTTCTCATGCGCACCTTCTCCCGGAGGGGAATACTCGGCCTCGGCGCGGGCGCCGCGGCCGCCGCCGGTCTCGCGGGCTGCGGCACTCTCACTGCATCAGACGGGGACGGAGACGGTTCAGGTTCCGACGGGGGCCGTTCCGGGGGCGGCAACGGCGGCAAGGGCAAGGGGGGCGGGCGTTCCGGCCGGCCCATCGGGGACGGCTCCACGTCCTTCACGGGCAAGCAGCCCCACCAGCCCGCCAAGCCCGAGCCGCTGGAGCCGGGGCAGACGCCGCCGCAGTTCGTGATCTTCTCCTGGGACGGGGCGGGCGAGGTCGGCAACGGTCTCTTCCCGCGCTTCCTCGACCTCGCCAAGGAGCACGGCGCGAGCATGACCTTCTTCCTCTCGGGGCTGTATCTGCTGCCCGAGTCGAAGAAGCGGCTCTACAACCCGCCGAACAACCCGCGCGGCGCCTCCGACATCGGCTACCTCACCGACGACCACGTCAAGGCCACGCTGGCCAACATCCGCCGCGCCTGGCTCGAGGGCCATGAGATCGGCACCCACTTCAACGGCCACTTCTGCTCCGGCGGCGGCACCGTCGCCAACTGGACCCCACAGCAGTGGAAGAGCGAGATCCAGCAGGCCAAGGCCTTTGTGAAGGAGTGGCGGACCAACAGCGGGTGGACCGACCTGCCGTCGCTGCCGTTCGACTACGACAAGGAGCTGGCCGGCGGCCGTACCCCCTGCCTGCTCGGCCAGAACAACCTGCTGCCCACCGCCCGGGAGCTCGGCTGGCGCTACGACGCCTCCTCGCCCGGCGGCCGTCAGGTGTGGCCGCAGAAGAAGCTGGGGATCTGGGACCTGCCGTTGCAGCAGATACCTTTCCCCGGCCGCAGCTTCGAGGTCCTGTCGATGGACTACAACATGCTCGCCAACCAGTCGGTCAACTCGACCAAGGCTCCCGCCCACAACTACCCGGGCTGGCGGCAACAGTCGGCACAGGCCTACATATCCGGATTCGAGCGGGCATATAAGACAAACCGTGCACCCTTGTTCATAGGCAACCACTTCGAGCAGTGGAACGGCGGCATCTACATGGACGCCGTCGAGGAGGCGTTCAAGCACATCGCGCGCGAGAAGGAGAAGGGGGCCGATGTGCGGATGGTCTCCTTCCGGCAGTTCGTGGACTGGCTGGACGTGCAGCGGCCGCAGGTGCTCGGCAAGCTGCGTACGCTGGAGGTCGGGCAGCAGCCGGCCGGCGGCTGGAAGACCTTCCTGTCCTCCGGAGCCGCCTCGAACGCGGCCTGAAATGCGGGTTTCCACCCGCAAGGGGGGTGCGCAAGATCCTCAGAACGGGCATGCGAAACTTTTCACATGACCACCCGTAGCCGCCTCCTGCTTGCCGCCACGGCCGCCGCAGCGGCCCTGACCCTGTCCGCGTGCACCTCCGGCGGCACCTCCGGCGGAGGCGGCAACACCAACTTCGTCACGGGCAACAACGGCATCGAAACGGCCGCCAAGGGCCACCGCTCCCCGGCACCCGACCTGTCCGGCAAGACCATCGACGGCAAGACCCTCGATGTCGCCGACTACAAGGGCAAGGTCGTCGTCGTCAATGTGTGGGGCTCCTGGTGCGGTCCGTGCCGCGCCGAGGGCAAGTACTTCGCCAAGGTCTCCAAGGACTACCAGGACAAGGGCGTCCAGTTCGTCGGCATCAACACCCGGGACACCAGCACCACCCCGGCGATCGCCTTCGAGAAGGAGCAGGGGATCACTTACCCCAGCCTGTACGACCCGACGGGCAAGCTGATGCTCCGCTTCAAGAAGGGCACGCTCAACCCCCAGCTGATCCCCTCCACGCTCGTCATCGACCGGGACGGGAAGATCGCCGCGCGGGCCCTGGAGGCGCTCAGCGAGGAGAACCTGCTCAAGATGCTCAAGCCGGTCCTCGCGGAGAAGTGACGTGAGTGCGCTTCTTCCGCTCGCCGAGGAGCTGGTGGGCCGGAACCAGACCGTGCAGAACGGCGCGCTGCTGGTCGCCCTGCCCGTCGCCCTGCTCGGCGGCCTCGTCTCCTTCTTCTCGCCGTGCGTCCTGCCGCTGGTCCCCGGCTACCTCTCCTACGTCACCGGGGTCGCCGGCACGGACCTCGCCGAGGCCAAGCGGGGGCGCATGGTCGCGGGGGCCTCGCTGTTCGTGCTCGGCTTCAGCGCCGTGTTCATCTCCGGCGGGGCACTGTTCGGCTACTTCGGCTCGAACCTGCAGGAATACAAGGACACCCTGTCCAAGACGCTCGGCGTCCTCATGATCCTCCTGGGTGTGTTCTTCATGGGTCTGATGCCCTGGCTCACCCAGCGCGAGTTCCGCTTCCACAAGCGGCCGACGACCGGACTGGTGAGCGCGCCCGTCATCGGCGCCCTGTTCGGCATCGGCTGGACGCCCTGCATCGGCCCGACCCTCGCGTCGGTGAACTTCCTCTCCATGCACGAGTCGAGTGCCGGGCGCGGCGTCGTGCTGATGATCGCCTACTGCATCGGTCTCGGCGTGCCCTTCGTCCTCACCGCGGTCGCCTTCCGCAAGGCCCTCGGCGCCTTCGGCTGGGTCAAACGCCACTATGTGTGGGTGATGCGCATCGGCGGCACGATGATGGTCGCCACCGGTGTGCTGCTGCTGACCGGGGCGTGGGACAGTCTCGTGAGCCAGATGCAGACCTGGTCCGACGGTTTCAATGTGGGGATCTGACCGATGAGCAACACCACAACGGACAACTCCGCGGCCGGCGCCGAGGACCAGGACCTGGGTGCCGCAGGCTCCCAGCTGTCCACCGCTCCCAGCGAGGAACTGCCGAACCTGCCCTCCCTGGGCGTCATCGGCTGGGCCCGCTGGTTCTGGCGGCAGCTCACCTCCATGCGGGTCGCGCTGTTGCTGCTCCTGCTGCTGTCGCTCGGCGCGATCCCCGGCTCGCTGATCCCGCAGACCGGAGCCGACGCCACCAAGGTCGACGACTTCCGCCGGGCCCACACAACACTCGCGCCGATCTACGACAAACTCGGCCTCTTCCACGTCTACAGCTCGGTGTGGTTCTCCGCGATCTACATCCTGCTGTTCGTCTCCCTCATCGGCTGCATCGTGCCCCGCACCTGGCAGTTCGTGGGCCAGCTGCGCAGCCGCCCGCCGGCCGCGCCGAGGCGGCTGACCCGGCTGCCCGCCTACACCACCTGGCGCACCGAGGCCGACCCAGAGCAGATCCGCGAGGCCGCACTCATCCTGCTGAAGAAGCGCCGCTTCCGGGCTCATGTCGCGGGTGACGCCGTCGCCGCCGAGAAGGGCTACGTGCGCGAGCTGGGCAACCTGGTCTTCCACATCGCGCTGATCGTGATGCTGGTGGCCTTCGCCTCGGGCCAGCTGTACAAGTCGGACGGCACCAAGCTGGTCGTCGAGGGTGCCGGCTTCGCCAACTCGATCATCCAGTACGACGACTTCAAGTCCGGCAGCCTCTTCACCACTGACGACCTGGTGCCGTTCAGCTTCGATCTCAAGGACTTCAAGGCCACCTACGAGCTCACCGGCCCGAACCGGGGCACCCCGCGCACCTTCCAGGCCGGGATCACCTACACCGACGGCGCGTACGGCAAGGAGAAGTCGACCACCATCAAGGTCAACGAGCCGCTGAAGATCGGCGACTCCAAGGTCTACCTGGTCAGCCACGGCTACGCGCCGGTCATCACGGTCCGGGACGGCAAGGGCGACGTCGTCTACCGCGACGCCGTGCCGCTGCTCCCGCTCGACGGCAACGTCACCTCGAACGGCGTGGTCAAGGTCATGGACGGCTACAAGGACGCCAAGGGCGCCGGCGAGCAGCTGGGCATCCAGGCCTTCTTCCTGCCGACCTACGGCGGCGGCGCCTCGGTGCTCTCGCAGTTCCCGTCGCTGCTGAACCCTGTGCTCAACCTGGCGCCCTACCACGGCGACCTGGGCGTCAACTCGGGTCTGCCGCAGAGCGTGTACCAGCTCAACAAGACCCATATGAAGGCCTTCAAGGACGCCAAGGGCCGGCAGCTGAGGGTCAACCTGAAGCCCGGACAGACCACGCAGCTCCCGAACGGCGCCGGCTCGATCACCTTCGAGAAGGACATCAAGGAGTGGGCCGGCTTCGAGATCGTCCAGGAGCCCGGCAGCGGCTGGGCGCTCGGCGGCGCGTTCGCCGCGATCTTCGGTCTGGCCGCGTCCCTGTTCATCCAGCGCCGCCGCGTCTGGGTGCGGGCGGTGCGCGGCGCCGACGGCGTGACCGTCGTCGAGATGGCCGGCCTCGGCCGCAGCGAGTCCGCCAAGGTGCCCGAGGAACTGGGCGACCTCGCGGGCATCCTCTACGACCAGGCGCCGGGGGCTCCCGACCCCGACGACGACCCTGCAGAATCCGCCGACCCCGAAGTCGTACCTGCCGAAGGGGCTGAGAAGTGACTCTCGCCGCCGCAACCGATCTCGCCATCGCGACCAACGAGCACCTGGCGAGCATCAGCAACACGCTGATCTACTCCTCAATGGCCGTCTACACCCTGGCCTTCTTCGCGTCCATCGCCGAGTGGCTGCTCGGCAGCCGCAGCAAGGTCGCCCGTACGGCCGCCGCGCTCACCGCCGGCGCGTCGAAGAAGGCGGCCGCGCCCGCGGTCACCGTGCAGAAGGCGGGAGGCACCGCCGTCCTTGAGCGGCCCAAGGTCGTCGTCCGGTCCTCGGCCGGCGCCCGGGACGTGCCGGACGGTCCCGGTGCCCACGGCGGTGACGAGCAGGGCGACCTCTACGGCCGTATCGCCGTGTCCCTCACCGTGCTCGCCTTCCTGGTGGAGCTCGGCGGTGTCGTCGCCCGCGCGGCCTCCGTGCAGCGGGCGCCGTGGGGCAACATGTACGAGTTCAACATCACGTTCTCCACGGTCGCCGTCGGCGTGTACCTCGCGCTGCTGGCCCTGAAGAAGAACGTGCGCTGGATGGGCCTGTTCCTCATCACCACGGTCCTGCTCGACCTGGGCCTCGCGGTCACCGTCCTCTACACGGCGAGCGACCAGCTGGTCCCGGCCCTGCACTCGTACTGGCTCTACATCCACGTCTCCACCGCGATCTTCTGCGGCGCGGTGTTCTACGTGGGTGCGGTCGCGACGATCCTCTACCTGTTCAAGGACTCGTACGAGAACAAGCTGGAGAACGGCGGCAAGCCCGGCAGCTTCGCGACCTCCGTCCTGGAGCGCCTGCCCGCCTCCGCCTCGCTGGACAAGTTCGCCTACCGCGTCAACGCGGCCGTCTTCCCGCTGTGGACGTTCACGATCATCGCGGGCGCGATCTGGGCGGGCGACGCCTGGGGCCGCTACTGGAACTGGGACCCCAAGGAGACCTGGTCCTTCATCACCTGGGTCGCCTACGCCTGCTATCTGCACGCGCGTGCCACGGCCGGCTGGAAGGGCCGCAAGGCCGCCTACCTCGCGATGATCGCGTTCGGCTGCTGGCTGTTCAACTACTACGGCGTCAACATCTTCGTGAGCGGCAAGCACTCCTACGCGGGCGTGTAAGTGCGGAACCCTGCGTGACGGGTCAGGCTGGTGTCATGAGCGGTTCCATCGAACAGGGCATCAGCCAGACCCACGGGAACACGCACATCCTCCACTTCCTGGTGCGGCTCCCTCGGCCCATGGACAAGGTCTGGCCCGCGCTCGCCACCCCGGAGGGGCTCGCGGGCTGGCTCACCGTCGCCGATGTCCTCGAACCCCGGCTCGGCGGCGCGGTCACCCTGCGTGACCTGGGCAGCGGGCACATCACCGCGTGGGACGTGGACCGGGTCGCCGAGTACACGCTGGAGGGCGGCGGCCGTGTCCGCTTCCATCTGGAGCGGGACGGGGAGGCGGCGAGCGCCCTGCGCTTCACCCACGAGTTCCGGGGGAACGGGGAGTCGGAGCAGGCCTGGCGGACCCGGTTCGAACGTCTGATCGAGATTATTGAGCCTGCGGTCTAGGACGGCGGCAGACACTCCTTCGCCGGCGGCTTCCCCTCCGGCCAGGCGATCCGCACGAACCGGGAGCCGCCCTCCGGGGAGAGTTCCACGATCGGCACGGCCTTGTCGTACGGGTTGCCGTGCACGTCCAGGCAGATCCAGCCGCTCGCCCCGTCGACCCGCAGCGAGCCCTTGACCTGCGGCCACTGCAGTCCCACATCCGCGAGCGCCGGGATCTTCCGCTGGTCCATGACCGCCTCGCGGATGCCGTGCACGGCCAGCTGGAGGGCGTCGTACGCGATGATCAGCTGCCCGTCGTCCAGGGCTACCGAGCCGATCGGCCCGACCGGCCCCCGCCTGCCGCTCGCCAGCTGCTGCTGGAGCACTTGTGCGTCCGCCGCCGAGCCCCCCGTCTTCGCGGGATCCCGCGCCCAGGCGTCCGGGTGGGCGAGGGCGGTGTAGCGGACGGCGAGGTTGTGCCTCAGGGCGCCGCGGTCCAGGTCCTTCTCGCCGGTCAGATACGAGCCCTCGTCCCCGGTCAGCACCGTGAACTTCCGTTCCTGGCAGCCGCGTCCGCCCAGCGCGTTGATGAACTGCCGCAGCTGGGTGTGCCGGCCCGCGAACAGGATCGTGTCGGTCTCCTTGGACGTGTCGCACACCAGATGGGTGATCTGCCGGAAGGTGTTGGCGGTCGTGCCCTCCTGGGTGCGGTCGGCGGGCGGCGTGAACGGCTGCGGCTCGTAGGGCGACCCCTTGATCAGCGCGGCGAACGACTTCTGCAGCGTCCGGGTGTACGGGTCCCCGGGCTTGTCGTACACCAGCAGCGCCTTGCCCGCGCTGACCTTGGCGAAGGAGGCCAGCGCACGGGCCTCGTCGGTGTTGGTCGGCGAGACCCGGGCCAGCCCCGGATAGGGGTCCTTGCCGCCCTGGCCGTTGGCCAGGTCGTCGGCGGTGATGGAGGAGCCGACCACCGGAATGCCCAGCCGGGTCAGCTCCCCGACGGCCTTCTTGTTGTTGTCGGTGCTCTGCCCCACCCCGGCGACCGCCCGCAGCCGGTCGGAGGTGGTCGTCATCCGCACCAGCCTGTCGACCATCTGCCGCCAATGGGCGCCGGTGGCCCCCGGGTTGGCGAGCACCAGCCGGATCGCCGGCGCCTCCCCGTTGGAGTCGTGGTTCGCCCGGTACTGGGCCAGATAGGCGCCCTGCAACTCGTGCTGTATGTCGCTGAGGCTGGCCGCGGCGGTCGCGGTGTACGGCAGCATCATCGCCACCGTCACATAACTCCCGGGCTTCAGACGGCCGTTCTCCCGCTCGATCGCCCGCACGGCGTCCCGCAGTTCGGGATGCCCGAAGTCGTACGCCGTCGTCGCCACGCCCACGCACTCGTCGCTGCCCTTCGGCCGCGCCACTCCGGGCGCGCAGGAGCGGTCGTCGTGGGTCAGGGTGCGCACGGCGAAGACCAGTCCGGTCGCCAGGCATGCCGTGACCAGGAGCGCCAGATAGCGGCGGAGCGGGATCTCCCAGACGCCCTCGCGCAACCATGTGCCCAGACCCCTGCGTGCCATCACGCCTCCCCGCTCCGGTCGTCCGGGTCGTCCTCGTCGTCCGGGCCGGCCGGCGCCCGCCCGGCGAGCGCGGCCGCCGGCCAGTCCCGCGAGGCCCGCCACAGCAGCGCGTTGCCCGCGGGGCGCAGATTGGACAACTGCTCCAGCTCGAACCGCAGCCGGTCGCACACCTTCGGATCGGGCAGCACCAGCGGATCGGCCAGCTGCCACACCGCGTGCAGCAACCGCCGTATCCGCAGGTGCAGTACGGCGTCCACGCCCTCCGGCACCTCCTGGGCGGCGTCCGTCCGGCCGAGCGCCACGGCGGCCCGCCGGTCGCCCCGGCCGCCGAAGTCGCGTCCGTCGGCGTCGTGCGCGTGGAAGTACGGCGCCGACGCGATGAAGCGGAGCGTGCGCAGCCAGGTGCGGGTGTCAAGGGTGTGGAAGGTGTCGCGCAGCTGGGCGACCGCCGACTCCGTGGTCCCCAGGGCGAGTTCATGGTGCAGCCGGAAGGCGTCCGCGGGCTCGGAGGCCTGCTCGTAGTGCGCGATCAGGGTCTCGTGGGCGGTGCGCCACTGCCCGTGGTCGGTGTCCCGCAGGTGCAGCCGGAGCAGCAGCAGGGTCCGTACGAACGGATCGCCGACGAACTGGCCTGGCGCGCCCGGCAGTCCCTCCTGGGCGAGCCGGGTCTGCAGGGCCCGTACGTCCGCCGGGCCGAAGTCGTCCGGGAGCAGGGCCGCGGCCAGGGCACAGGCCGAGTCGTGGTCGTGGGCCGCGGCCAGCACGGTCAGCTCGTCCAGCCGGTCGGCGGGCACCAGCCGGTCGAGGAGTTCGAGATAGGTGGGGGAGCCGGCGTGGTCCTCGTGCAGCCGGACGTCCGCGGTGAGCAGCTCGCCGAGCGATGCCGCCTGCGGCAGGTTCTGCGCGGCCGACTCGGCGAGCAGGACTATGCCCAGCGGGTTGCCGCCGGTCAACCGGTGAGTGGCGTGCGGGAGCTGGGGTGGCACCGGTGTCTCGCCGCAGACGGCGCCCACGATGTGCAGGGTGTCGTCGGGGGTGAGCGGCGGCAGCGACACCAGCAGCGCCCGCGAGGACGGCACGGCCGCGTCCGGGGTCCAGTCGCTGCGCCGGGCCACCTCGGGCAGCGAATGCCGTACGGCGTTGCGTAAGCTCTCGCGCCCCTCGCCGCGCAGCGCCCCGATGAAGGCCACCTGGTCGGTCAGCCCCTCGGAGCGGTCCCGCAGCACCGCCTCCACGAGCCCCGGACCGGGCGCGGCCTGCGCGTTGTCGAGGAGGACGAGCGGCCGCCCGAGCCGCTGCATACGGGGCAGCACGCCCGCATACGCCTCGGTCAGATCGGCGAGCAGGGCCCGCACCAGATGGCGCTCGGCGTGCTCCCGTGAGGTACCGCCCGCCCGGAAGTGCCCGGAGAGCAGGATCAGCCCGCGCTGGGCGTGCCCGCCCGCGTTCGGATACGTCCGGTACCAGACCGACGCCTTTTGGTGCCGGCGGCTCGCGAAGCCCTCCGCGACGGACTCCAGGGTGGCCTCGATCGCCCCCGACAGGAACGGCCCGCTGCCGGTTGCCGCGGCCACCACCTTGGCCGCCACCTTCCCGGCCCAGCGCCCGGCGAAGCCGCTGATCCACGACCCGCTCTCGTTCAGCAGCAGGATCCGCTCGACCTCGCGCCGGATCCGCTCCGAGTCGGCGTCGCTCCAGCCGCCGGCCGCCACCGCCACCAGGCCCGACATCAGCCGGGGAAAGGTGATCCGGCCGGCTCCGGTCACCGGCTCCGCGAGCTGCTCGGCGATGATCAGCAGTGCCTGCGCCACCGGCGACCAGGACTCGGCGGGCCGGTCCGCGGGCGGTCCCGCGAACTGCGCGTCCGCACAGTCGATCAACGCGACCGGCGTGTGGCCCTGGTAGGCCTCCCGCAGCTCGCCGAGCACCGCACTCTTGCCCAGGCCCCGCGCGCCGGTGAGCACGACGAAGGGCGGCTCCGCCGGGTGCTCGAACGGATGTGCACGGTGCTGGTAGGGGCGCAGACCCACGAGCCGCGGAGCCAGGCCGGCCGGATCCGTGTCGAACAGGGCCCCCCGTCCGTGCAGACGTCTGTGCACCGCATCCCCCCTCAACACCAGTGTAGAAAGGGGGAGTTGCTTCGTACCAGATCGCGTGGTGTCCGTTGGGTCACGAAACTGTCGACATGATCAGGTCCCGCAGTCGCTCCACGTACAGCCGCATGTTCTTGTACGCGACGTCCGTGTCCGGGTAGCGGCTCGCGAACCACAGCCCCTCGTGCAGCCGCTGCACCCATGCGCACACCTGGTCGCCGTACGACACCCGGATCAGCCCGTACGCCTTCAGCTCGGCCCACCGCTCGGACCCGGTGACCGCTCGGGTGTCGACGAAGGAGACGATCGAGTACAGGTCGGGGGAGGCCGGGCGGAAGTCCGTGCCGAGCAGGTCCAGCACCCGGGCCAGCGGCATGCGCGCCAGGGGCCGGGCGGCCTGCAGCTGAGCACGTACGGTCCGCAGCGCACCCGGGAGATCGGGTGCGGCCGGAACCTCGATGGGGGCGCCGCCCACGTACCAGCCCACGGAGTCCGACCAGCGGGACTTCACCCGGGTGTGGAACGGCACCACCGTGCGGTACACCGGCTGCCCGCCGAGCTCCTGGACGATGAGGCTCGTCGCGGCGAGCACACCGACCAGGCTGCCGCCGAAGGGCCGGCAGTACGACTCGAACGCGGCGGCCCCGGCCGCGTCCACGAGCGGTTCGCACATCATCTTCTGGGCGGGCAGCCCGCCGCCGGGCTCCAGTCCGAGGTCGACGGGGAAGCGGGGCAGCGTCCCGTCGCACCGCCGGATGAACTCCCGCCAGCGGGCCACGATCGCATGGCCGCCGTCGATCCGGTCGGCGTCCGCCCGCTCCAGCTCGCAGAAGTCCACATAGCTGGCGGCCGGCGGCCGCTTCGCACCGCTGCGCCCTTCGGTCCCCGCCGTGTACAGCTCGTGGATCTCGGCGGGAAGGGCCTGGATCGAGTACGCGTCGACATTGCTGTGGTCGAAGGCCAGGTACACGCTGGTGCAGTCGTCGCGCACGACCGCCGTGTAGATGAGGTTCGGCCAGCGCAGCGCGTCGGCCGTGACGTCGAAGCGGTCCTGGAGATGCCGGGCCAGCGCCCCGTCGTCGGTGAAGTCGCCGATCACCTCCCGGCGCAGCGACACCGCGCCGGCGTCCAGCGTGAAGCGGCGCAGTTCGTCACCGGCCCAGCGGAAGCCGCTGCGCAGCGTTTCGTGCCGCAGTGTCCAGCCGAGCAGCGCCTCCTCCAGCACGCCCAGGTCGACCGGGCCGGGGAGGTCGAAGGCCGTGCCGAGCCAGGTCGGCACGAACAGCCCCTCCTCGCGCACGCACCTGGCCGTCCTGAGGTGCGACTCCTGGATGTAGGCCGGGGGCCGGGAGTCCTCCGGCAGCCCCGAGGCGGCCTCGACGGTCGCCGGACTGAGCGTCCACTCGACGAGCCGTCCCGGCCGGACCTCGCAGCGCTGGATGTCGGTGATTCGCACGGGCCGTCTCCGATCGCAGAAGGGGACGCGTGGGACGGCCCCCTGCAAGGGAATGGCACCGGATGCGACCGGGACATGCCGTGTCCCGGCTTTTCAACGGAACGGGGGGCGGCCCGAACGGGGAATCGATCAGTCGACGGTGATCGAGTCCAGCTTCTCGCGCAGATAGACGTGCGAGTCGACGGGCGGGTACGCCACCCGCCCCACCGGCGCCGGGACGGACTCGACGAGCGTGCCCGGGGTGCACTCGCCGAAGTACACGAGCGACATCAGCTCCTCGGCGGGCGCGTCCGAGGGCGGCGGCAGCACGCGGTGCCGTCCCGACCGCCACCGGTCTCCGGTCCAACGGGCCATCAGGTCACCGATGTTGATGGTGAAGGCGCTGGGGTCGAAGGGCGCGTCCTGCCATCCGCCCTCGTCCGTGTGGACCTGGAGGCCGCCCTTGCCCGCCTGCCGGTCCAGGATGGTGACCGTCCCGAAGTCGGTGTGCGGACCGATCCGGAACTGCCCCGGCTGCGGCTCGCCGATCACCTCGGTGCCCGGGTACCAGTTGATGTTGAAGCCGTACGTCGGATGGTCCATGTGACGGCTGAAGAAGTCCGGTTCGAGCCCGAGGGCGTGACCGAGCAGGGAGAGGAGCTGCTTTTCCAGCGCGGCCATCTCCCGCAGGTACCGTTCGCACAGCGGCCGGAGTTCGGGAACCTCGCTCGGCCACACATTGGGCGCGTACCACTCGGCGTTGACCACCGGATCCTCGAACGGCTCGTGCGTCGCGAAGGTCAGCGACTCCTTCATGTCGGGCGGGGTCTCGGTCCCCTCCGCGTACGCGTTGGCCTCCGCGCCCGGCCCGAGCCACCCGCGCCCGCCGACCTTCGCCTCGTACGCCTGCTTGGCCTCGACGGGCAGCGTGAAGAACCGGCGCGCGGACTCCCGGACGGCCGCGCGCAGCCCCGGCTCCACGCCGTGCCCGGTGACGAGCAGGAATCCGGCGGTCTGCAGGGCCCGGTCGACGGTACGGGCGATGTCCTTGCGCTCCTCGGGGTCACCACCGAGCCAGGGGCGCAGGTCGACGGTCGGGACGCTGGGCTGGGGCTCACTCACCGATGTCCTCGTTCCACAGAGCCGGGTTGTTCTCGATGAACTCACACATGAGTGCCGTGCATTCGGGGTCGTCCAGGAGGACGATCTCCACGCCGTGCTCGGCCAGCCAGTCGTGGCCGCCGTGGAAGGTGGCCGCCTCACCGACCACGACCCGCGAGATGCCGAACTGGCGGACCAGGCCGCTGCAGTACCAGCAGGGCGAGAGGGTGGTCACGATCGTGGTGCCCCGGTACGACCGCTGTCGCCCCGCCGCGCGGAAGGCGGCCGTCTCCGCGTGCATGGAGGGGTCGCCGTCCTGCACACGGCGGTTGTGGCCGCGGCCGAGGAGGGTGCCGTCGGCGGCGTAGAGGGCCGCGCCGATCGGGATGCCGCCCTCGGCGAGCCCGGCGCGGGCCTCGGCGACGGCGGGGGCGAGCCAGGCGCGGGCCTGTTGCTGATCCATGCGTTAACTCTCCTTCGGCACCGCCACCGGGACAACATGCCCAACGCCCGGGGACCTTCGGCGGTGGCCTCGGTAAAGCGCCGGGAAAGCCACTTTGTACCCTGGCTCGATCAATCGCCGCGCGCAGCGGCAGTCGGCCCCCGGTGGGTGGGAGGAAGCCATGGTTGCCGCTCCGGTCCTGGAGGAGCTGCGGGAGGTCGTACAGCCGCGGGCTGCTGGACCTGGTGCTGCGCGACGACCCGACGCCCTGAGCGGGACCTGCGGTCATCGGCGGCGCCGATGAGCCCATCGGCAGGACGCCCCATGAGCGCGTGGACCGGCCCCGGTGCCCGCTCGTAGCTTCGACGTCATGACCCCAGAGAACAAGGGCACGGCCCAGCTCACGACCGCGATGGTGCTCTCCGGCACCCTCGGCGTCTTCGTCGTCGAGTCGGGCGCCTCGCCCTTCGACGTCGTGTTCTTCCGCGTCCTGTTCGGCGCCCTCGCCCTCGGCGGGTACGTCGTCGCCCGCGGCCGGCTGCGCGGCCACGGCTTCACCCCGCGCACGCTCGGACTGGCCGCCCTGGGCGGCGTGTTCATCGTCTTCAACTGGGTGCTGCTCTTCCAGTCGTACGAGAACACGTCCATCTCCGTGGCGACGGTCGTCTACCACACGCAACCCTTCTACGTGGTCCTGCTGGGCGCCCTGCTGTTCCGTGAGCGGCTCACGGCCGCCACGGTGGGGTGGATCGCCGTCGCCTTCGCGGGGCTGATCCTCGTCTCGGGCGTCACGCCCGGCGACTTCACGGGCGGCGGAACGTATGCCGTCGGCGTGGGCCAGGCCCTGCTCGCCGCCCTCCTCTACGGCCTGTCCACCCTGGTCACCAAGCGCATCACCGGGGTACGCCCGCACCTCGTCGCCCTCGTCCAGGTCCTCGTCGGCATCCCGCTGCTGCTCCCCTTCGCCGACTTCGGCGCGATGAGCGGAACCGGGTGGGCCTGGGGCTGGCTGGTCGGGCTCGGGCTGATCCACACCGGGGTGATGTACGTCCTGATGTACGCCGCCTACGCCCGGCTGGCCACCTCGAAGATCGCCGTCCTCGCCTTCGTCTACCCGGCCGTCGCGATGGTCATGGACTGGGCGGTGTACGGCCACCACATCGGCCTCGTCCAGGCGTTGGGCGTACCGCTGATCGTGACGGCGAGCCTGAAGGTCACCCTTGCTCGGCGACCAGCCGCCGCGCCCGCTCCACGAACAGCCGCGCATGCGCCGGAAGCCGCTTCCCGGCCCGCCACGCCAGCTGCGTGCGAAGCGTGAACGGCGGCTCCCACGCCAGTCGCAGGAGAGAACCCGCCGAAAGTTCGGCGGCGACCGTCACCTCGGGCAGCAGCGAGATCCCGAGGCCGGCCGCCGCCGCGCGTTTGGTGGCCTCGATCGTGCCGAACTCCATGAAGTCCACCGCGGCTAGGGCGGTGAGCTCCCGCTCGAACAGGTCCCGGTAGGCGCAGCCGGGCTCGGTCGCCAGCAGCGGCTGCCGTACCAGGTCCGCCGTCGCGACCGGCTTCCCGGCCAGCGGATGTCCGGGCGCGGCCACCAGCGCCAGCGGTTCCTCGGCCAGCACCACGCACTCCAGCCCGGCGTGCTCGGTCCGCTCCTCCATCAGGAAGCCCAGGTCGTACGTCCCCTGCCGCAGAGCCTGCCGGGTCTCGTCGCCGATGGTGGTGCGCAGCGAGAGGCGCACCCTGGGGTAGCGGTGGTGGAACAGCTCGAGCAGCGGCGGCAGACGGTACGAGGTCAGCGACTCCATCGTGCCGATCGCCAGGGTCCCGGCCGGTTCGTCCGCGGCGGCCACCGCCGTCCGCGCCTCCTCGGCCAGTTCGATCATCCGCCGGGCGTAGGGCAGCAGCCGCTCGCCCGCCTCCGTCAGCCGGATACGGCTGCCGAGCCGGTCGAACAACTCCGTGCCCAGGTCCGACTCCAGGGTGCGGATCTGGCCGGTCACGCTGGACTGGGCGTACTTCAGCTCGGCCGCGGCCCGGGTGAAGCTCAGGACGGTGGCGACCTTCTCGAAGGTGACGAGCAGCCGGAGTTCCATCACTCGGCCTCGGGCTCGTCCTTCCTGAGGGACTTCAGGAACTCGGGATTGTCGTCGGGGGCGACCCAGCGTTCGGGGCCCGGGGTCCGCACCTTGCCGGCGATCAGCCAGGCCACGGGGCCGACCAGCACCTCGCCGAAGAGCAGGATGACGATGACCCACGCCACCTTCGGCAGCCCGCGCACCTGCTCCTCGGGCGTGTTGAGGCAGTCCACGAACGCGTAGATCCACAACGCCAGAACCAGCAGGAAGGGGAGATACCTGAGCATTGGCGTGAGATCCCTCGACAGAGTGAGACGGCCCCGGTGACGGGCCCAGGTTAGCCCGTGGCCGATACTGGGACACATGGCTTACGACGATCTTCGTTCCCTGCTCAGGGCGCTGGAACGCGAAGGCGACCTCAAGCGCATCAAAGTTGAGGTCGACCCTTGTCTGGAGGTCGGGGAGATCGTCGACCGGGTGCAGAAGTCCGGCGGTCCGGCGCTGCTCTTCGAGAACGTGAAGGGCTCCGCCATGCCCCTCGCGATGAATGTCTTCGGGACCGACCGGCGGCTGCTGAAGTCCCTCGGCCTGAAGTCGTACGGCGAGATCAGCGACAGGATCGGCGGGCTGCTGCGGCCCGAGCTGCCGCACGGCTTCGTGGGAGTGCGCGAGGCGTTCGGGAAGCTCGGCGCGATGACGCACGTGCCGCCGAAGAAGGTCAAGGACGCTCCGGTGCAGGAGGTCGTCCTGCAGGGCGACGACGTCGACCTCGACATGCTCCCCGCCCTGTTCACCTGGCCGCAGGACGGCGGCTCCTTCTTCAATCTGGGGCTCACGCACACCAAGGACCCGGAGAGCGGGATCCGCAACCTCGGGCTCTACCGCCTCCAGCGCCACGACCGGCGGACCATCGGCATGCACTGGCAGATCCACAAGGACAGCCGCAACCACTACCAGGTCGCGGCCAGGCGCGGGGAGCGCCTGCCGGTGGCGATCGCCTTCGGCTGCCCCCCGGCGGTGACGTACGCCTCGACCGCCCCGCTCCCCGGTGACATCGACGAGTACCTGTTCGCCGGATTCATCGCGGGCAAGCGCATCGAGATGGTCGACTGCAAGACGGTCCCGCTCCAGGTCCCGGCGAACGCCGAGGTCGTCCTGGAGGGCTGGCTGGAGCCCGGCGAGATGCTCCCGGAGGGCCCCTTCGGCGACCACACCGGCTTCTACACCCCGCAGGAACCCTTCCCGGCGCTGAAGATCGACTGCGTGACGATGCGGAAGCGGCCGCTGCTCCAGTCGATCGTCGTGGGCCGGCCCCCGACCGAGGACGGGCCGCTGGGCCGTGCGACCGAGCGCTTCTTCCTCCCGCTGCTGAAGATCATCGTCCCGGACATCGTGGACTACCACCTGCCCGAGGCCGGGGGCTTCCACAACTGCGCGATCGTCTCGATCGACAAGAAGTACCCGAAGCACGCCCAGAAGGTGATGCACGCGATCTGGGGGGCACACATGATGTCCCTGACCAAGCTGATCGTCGTCGTGGACGCCGACTGCGACGTGCACGATCTGCACGAGGTCGCCTGGCGGGCCCTCGGCAACACGGACTACGCCCGTGACCTCACGGTCGTCGAGGGGCCCGTCGACCATCTCGACCACGCCTCCTACCAGCAGTTCTGGGGCGGCAAGGCGGGCATCGACGCGACGAAGAAGTGGCCCGAGGAGGGTTACACGAGGGACGGCGGATGGCCGGAGATGGTCCTGTCGGACCCGGATACGGCGGCCCTGGTGGACCGCCGCTGGAAGGAGTACGGCCTGTGAGCAGCGCCTCCGCGGCACTCCCGCAGCCGGGACGCACCAAGGCGTTTCTGCGCCTGGTGATGATCGAGCACTCGGTCTTCGCGCTTCCCTTCGCCTACATCGCTGCCCTGACCGCGATGTACGAGTGGGACAAGAACATCCACTGGGGCCGGCTGCTGCTGGTCACGATCTGCATGGTGGGCCTGCGTACGTTCGCCATGGCGGTCAACCGGATCATCGACCGCGAGATCGACGCCCGTAACCCGCGCACCGCCCACCGGGAGCTGGTGACCGGCGCGATGTCGGTGAAGCACGCCTGGACGGGCGCGCTGATCGCCCTGGTGATCTTCCTGGGCTCGGCGGCCCTGCTGAACCCGCTCTGCCTGGCCCTGGCCCCCATCGCGGTGATCCCGATGGTGGTCTACCCGTACGGGAAGCGGTTCACGAACTTCCCGCAGGCGATCCTGGGCCTGGCCCAGGCGATGGGCCCGGTCGGCGGCTGGCTCGCCATCTCGGGCACGTGGTCCTGGGACGCGGTGGTCCTCGGCCTCGCCGTCGGCATCTGGATCGGCGGCTTCGACCTGATCTACGCCTGCCAGGACGTCGAGCCCGACCGCGAGATCGGCGTCATGTCGGTGCCGGCCCGCTTCGGCATCCCCGCGGCGATCCGGGGCGCCCGCGCCTGCCACACGGTCACCACGGCCCTGTTCGTCTGGTACGCGGTGCTCACCGGCGCCGGCGCGTTCTTCTGGCTGGGCCTGCTGATCGTCGCGGGCGCGTTCGTCTACGAGCACACGATCGTCCGCCCGCATGACCTGTCCCGCCTCAACAGAGCGTTCTTCAGCGTCAACGGCTTCATCGGCATTGCCCTGTTCGTGTGCGCGCTTCTTGATCTCCTGGTCCGGGGTCTGACCGTGTGAGTCCGGTGCGGCCTACCCTCGAGTGCGGCGAGAGGGAGGCCGACGTGACCATCGAACCCCAGCTGGGCGCGGACCTCGTGCGGGCCCCGACCTCGTCGAGCCGGCCATCGAAGTCGTCACGCTCTGGAACCCCGGCTCGGACGGGTACATGGGGCGGGACACGCTTCCCTACGGGGGCGAGATCGCCGTGGAGACCAAGCTCGGGCGTCTGACGGTCGACACCAGTCGCCTCCCCGTGGATCCCGGGACTGCCGACCCGTCCTGAACACTCTCCGTTCCACCGGTACGCTCAAGGTGTGAACGCAGGAGAAACGCAGCGCATGCCTTGGATCGTGGGGGTGTCCGGAGCATCCGGGACTCCGTACGCGGCTGCTGTGCTGCGCGCGCTGCTCGCGGCCGGTGAGAGCGTCGATCTGGTGGTCAGCCGGGCCTCGCGGCTCACCCTCCTCGATGAGACGGGGATCTCCTTCCGGGACGCCCACTGGCAGACCGACCTGCGCGAATGGCTGGCCCGTGGGGCGGACGGAAAGCCCGGGACCTTCGATGCCGACGTCGAGGGGGTGCGGTACTGGAACGCGGGCGACCTCGCGGCCGGGCCGTCCTCGGGGTCGTACCCCACGAAGGGGATGCTCATCGTGCCGGCCTCCACCGCCTGTGTGGCGGGCGTCGCGCTCGGGCTCTCGAAGGACCTGCTCCAGCGTGCGGCGAGCGTCACCCTCAAGGAGCGCCGCAAGCTGGTCGTGGCCGTACGGGAGACCCCGCTGAACGGTCAGACCCTGCGGCACCTGGTCGCCCTGGACGACGCGGGTGCGACCGTGGTACCCGCCTCACCCGCCTTCTACGCGGGAGCGACCCACATCCAGGACCTGGTGGACTTCGTCGCCGGACGGGTCCTCGACGCGGCGGGCGTCGCACACGGCCTCTACCGCCGCTGGGAGGGCGAACTCGGCGGCGGAACCCGCACGGCGTGATCGCCATCCGAGCAACTCGCAGCAACTCTCATTACTTCTGGAACTCTTCAGCGGAAGGCTTCGATCGCATGGACGCGGTGGACAGGCAGCTCATCCAGGCCCTGAGAGAGAACGGCCGGGCTTCCTACGCGGAGCTGGGACGCCTCGTCGGCCTGTCGGGTCCCAGCGTCACCGACCGCATCAACCGGCTGGAGGCGGCCGGCGTCATCACCGGCTACCGCGCCACGGTGAACGCCGCCTCCCTCGGCCTCGGCGTCACCGCCCTGATCGGCATCTCGCTCTCCGACGCCGCCGACCACGAGGACGTGGCCCGCCGGCTGAAGGACCTGCCGGAGATCGAGGACTGCTGGTTCATCGCCGGCGACGACTCCTTCATGCTCAAGGTGCGCTCGCCGGACGTGGACGGGCTGGAGAAGACCATCCGGCGGCTGAGCGGGACCAAGGGCGTCTCCCGGACCCGTACCACCATCGTGTTGTCCACGAAGTGGGAGAACCGAGTCGGCGATCTGCCCGAAGAGGTCTAGGCGCGTTCAGCGCCGTATGGGGGTACCGCCCCGCCCGAAGGGCGGGGGAGTAAGTTTGGTCGGGCTGTCGTAGAAAGGTGTTGGCATGGACGTCGGGCTCAAGCGCGAGCTGGAGGAGAAGGTTCGCTCCGGTGAGCGGCTGACCCGCGAGGACGGCATCGCGCTGTACGAGTCGGACGACCTGGCCTGGCTGGGCGGCCTCGCGCACGAGGTGCGGACGCGCAAGAACGGCGACGTCGTGCACTTCAACGTCAACCGTCACCTCAACATGACCAACGTGTGCACGGCCTCCTGCGCCTACTGCTCCTTCCAGCGCAAGCCGGGCGAGAAGGACGCGTACACGATGCGCATCGAGGAGGCCGTCAAGCTCGCCAAGACGATGGAGTCGGAGAACCTCACCGAGCTGCACATCGTCAACGGCCTGCACCCGAACCTCCCGTGGCGCTACTACCCGCGTTCGCTGCGCGAGCTGAAGGCCGCCCTCCCGAACGTGTCGCTGAAGGCCTTCACGGCGACGGAGATCCACCACTTCGAGACCATCTCGGGGCTCAGCGCCTCCGAGATCCTCGACGAGCTCATCGACGCGGGTCTGGAGTCCCTCACCGGCGGTGGCGCGGAGATCTTCGACTGGGAGGTCCGCCAGCACATCGTGGACCACCGGACCCACTGGGAGGACTGGTCCCGGATCCACCGCCTGGCGCACGAAAAGGGCCTCAAGACCCCGTGCACCATGCTGTACGGCCACATCGAGGAGCCCCGCCACCGCGTCGACCACGTGCTGCGGCTGCGTGAGCTGCAGGACGAGACCGGCGGCTTCCAGGTCTTCATCCCGCTGCGCTACCAGCACGACTTCGTGGACATGAAGGACGGGAAGATCCGCAACCGGCTCCAGGCCCGGACCCAGATGGCGACCGGGGCGGAGGCGCTGAAGACCTTCGCCGTCTCCCGGCTCCTCTTCGACAACATCCAGCACGTCAAGGTGTTCTGGGTGATGCACGGCGTGCAGACCGCCCAGCTCGCGCTCCAGCACGGCGCGGACGACATGGACGGCTCGGTGGTGGAGTACAAGATCACCCACGACGCCGACAACTACGGCACCCCGAACAAGCTGACCCGCGAGGACCTGCTGGACCTCATCCGGGACGCGGGCTTCCGCCCGGTCGAGCGCAACACCCGCTACGAGATCATCCGCGAGTACGACGGCCCGGACCCGGCGCGGCGCGAGTCGCCGCAGCCCATGCGCGTGTGACGTGACGCCGGTGGCCGGACGGGTACCCGTCCGGCATGACCGTCACGAAGGCCCCCGAGGACGCCTACACCGCAGAGCCCTTCGTCCCCGCCCGGGGCGGTCTCGCCGCGCTGCGCAGGGCGGCCGCCGGCTGCCGGGGCTGTCCCCTGCACCGGGAGGCCACGCAGACCGTGTTCGGCGAGGGCGCGACGGCCGCGCGGGTGATGCTCGTGGGGGAGCAGCCGGGGGACCAGGAGGACCGGCAGGGCAGGCCCTTTGTCGGGCCCGCCGGGAAGCTGCTCCACCGGGCGCTGGCGGAGGCCGGCATCGACCCGGGTGAGGCGTATGTCACCAACGCCGTCAAGCACTTCAAGTTCACCCGGGACGAACCCCGCAAGCGCCGTATCCACAAGGCGCCGACCCTGCGTGAGACGGCGGCCTGCGGACCCTGGCTCGCCGCCGAGCTGGCCGTGGTCGAGCCCGAGCTGATCGTGGTGCTGGGCGCCACCGCGGGCAAGGCGCTGCTCGGCTCCTCGTTCCGGGTCACCGAGGTGCGCGGGACGGTGCTGGAGCGGGAGATCCACGGGCGGCCGCAGCGGCTGGTGCCGACCGTGCATCCGTCGGCGGTGCTCCGGGCGGAGGACCGGGAGGGGGCGTTCCGGGGGCTGGTGGCCGATCTGAAAGTGGCCGCACATGCCCTGGGGTAATGGATAGCATGCGCGCATGCCCCTTACGTTCACTCTGGACCCCTCCGTCACTCCTGCCCTGCGTGACGGAGTCCTCGACCTCTGGGCCGACGTCTCCAACGCGGGCGGAGCCGTGGGCTTCGTGGCGCCGGTCAGCCGGGAGCAGATACGCCCCGAGCTCGTGAAGCACCTCGCGGCGATGGCCGAGGGCCGGGTCCGGCTGCTCGTCGGGCACGACGAGGCGGGCGAGGTGGCCGCGACCGTGTTCTTCTCCTTCAACACGCACCGGTTGATGAACCACTGGGTGTGGCTCTACACGGTGATGGTCCACCCGCGGCACCAGGGCAAGGGGTACGGCCGGGACCTGCTGGCGGCCGCCGCCGACGCGGCCCGCGGCTTCGAGGGCATCGACGCCATACGGCTCGGCTGCCGGGGCGGTCACGGTCTGGAGCGGTTCTACGGCTCCTGCGGCTACAAGGAGGTCGGCCGGGTGCCGGGCGCGATCCGCGTCGCCCCCGGGGACGACCGGGACGACGTCACCATGCTGCTGCCGCTGGTGTGAGGGGCCCGCTCGACCCCCGTGCAAGATCGGGTCCCGGGCGTGCTTCACTGGACGGTGCCCGTTTGTGGCGTAAGGACCGTTCGAAACGGAAGTGTGGATTGAGATGCTCCGCTACACGCTGATGCGCCTCGGTATTTTCGCGGGCTGCCTCGTGGTCGTCTGGGGCGCTGTCTACTCCGGCGTCTTCCCGCGCGGCTTCGGCGACTCCAACTTCCTGTGGGTCCTCCTGCTCGCCATGGTGCTCTCGGCGCCGATCAGCTGGGTGGTCCTGCGCAGGGAGCGGGACCGGGCGTCCGTCCAGATCGTCCAGAAGGTCGACCGGATGAAGACGAACCTGGAGGCCAACCGCAACCAGGAGGACGCGGCGGACGACACCGCGCGGGCGCAGGGCCAGACTTCCTAGCGCCTTGCCCGCGTTCGGCGGCCCGGCCCCCAACTAGGCTTGCTCTCATGGGTGCCGTGAAGACCAAGCGGATGCCGCGGGCGGTGCGGGAGCAGCAGATGCTCGACGCCGCCGTACGGACCTTCGGCCAGCGGGGGTACATGGCCGCGTCGATGGACGAGATCGCCGAACTGGCGGGCGTGTCCAAGCCGTTGGTGTATCTGTACCTGAATTCCAAGGAAGACCTGTTCACGGCGTGCATACGCCGTGAGGGCAAGGCGCTGACGCAGGCGGTGCGGGACGGTGTCCGGTCGGGACCGACCGCCGACCGCCAACTCTGGGACGGGCTGCAGGCGTTCTTCGCCCACACCGCCGAACACCCCGACGGCTGGTCGATCCTGCACCTCCAGGCCCGCACCCATGGCGAGCCCTTCGCCGCCGAGGTCGCCGCGATGCGCGAGGAACTCGTCGCGTTCGTGACCCATCTGATCGTGGTCGCGGCGCGCGCCGCTCTCCCCCAAGCTCTCGGCTGCGCTCGAGCAGGGAGGGACCCCCGTGCCCCCGACCTGCCCGAGCGCGAGGTGGCCGGACTGGCCGAGGCCCTGGTCGGCGCCGCCGAGTCCCTCGCCGCCTGGGCCAACGCCACTCCCGGCGTCACGGCCCGCCAGGCCGCGGCGACCCTCATGAACTTCGCGTGGGCGGGGCTCGGCAACCTGATGGAGGGCCGGCCCTGGTCCCCGCCCCTCACCGCCGACTGAGCGCTCCGCTGGAAGCGCCCGATGTGCCGTCGGTCGTGTGCGGGTCCGTCGTGGCTGGTCGCGCCCCGCGGCCCAGCCGCATGATGAGCCCTGCGCCCCTCACGCCGTTCCCCACCGCCGCAGCGCCGACGCCACCCGCTGACGCCCCACCCGGTACAGCCTCTTCGCGCCGCTCCGCGCGACCCTCCGTACGGCCGCCTGCACGCGTCACACGGCTAGTGGGCGCACCTCGCCGGCCACATGGAGGTGCCGCCCGTCGCCGTCGCGCAGCTCGAAGCCGCCCGTGTCGTCCGCCGCGTACCGCACGGTGCCCGGCAGCAGCACCGGGGCGCGGAACTCCGCCCGCACCAGCACCGCCCCGGGCGTGCCGTGCGCGGCGAGGCAGCGGGCCACCGTCCACATGCCGTGCGCGATGGCCCGGGGGAAGCCGAAGAGACGGGCGGTGAGCGGGTGGAGATGGATGGGGTTGCGGTCCCCGGACGCGGCCCCGTACCGCCGTCCGACGTCCTGCGCGATCCGCCACTCGGCGAGGGCGGGCAGCGGTCCCCGCTCGCGGCCGGCCCGCCGGGGCGCACCGGAACCGGTCCGGTGCCGGGCGAGATAGGTGCTCCGCGACTCCCATACGACCTCCCCGTCGCCGCGCACCTCGGTGACGACCATCGCCTCCGTCCCGCGCCGGTGCGGCACCAACCCGTCGACGTGCACGGAGAGTTCGTACTCTCCGGTGGCCGGAAGCGCGCAGTGCCGGGTGATCTCTATCGACGTGTGGAGCAGGCCGAGCAGTGGCAGCGGGAAGTCCCGGCCGCTCATCAGCCGCATGGCCAGCGGAAAGCCGAGGACGTGCGGATAGGTCACCGGGAGCGAGTCGTCACCGGTGGCGAAGCCGCACACCCGCTCGTAGGCGGCCAGCCGGGCCAGGTCGACGCGTACGCCGGGCAGCACCAGCCGGGTGCGCGGAAAACCGGCCTCGGGCCGGGGCCGCTTGAACGGCGAGCGCAGGGCGCCCCGGGCGAGCAGGGGCGCGAGGGCGGGGGAGCCGGTGAGGACGACGGCGGCGGACATCAGGCCCCCGGCAGGCTCTGGCCGCGGACCCGTCCGCCCTGGGCGGGGGAGTTCATCCGGTGCCCCGCCTCCCGGATGAGGAGCGGGATCGCGGCGGTCATCCGGGTCTCGATGAAGCCGGGCGCGACCGCGTTGACGGTCACCCCGTGCCCCGCCACCGCATGTGGCGCGAGGGACCGCACCAGCCCGGCGGTCCCGGCCTTGCCCGCGCCGTGGTTCGTCTGCCCCGCGTTGTCGGCGAGCCCGGCGATGGAGGCGGTGGCCTCCAGGACCGAACTCCACTGATGCACCGACATGTTGACCAGCCGTCGGTCCCGGGTGGCGCCGGCGTTGTGCACGAGCACGTCCGGTCCGTCGGGCAGCGCCGCCGCGACCCGCTCGCCTGCGTCGGCCGCGGTGATGTCGAGGACCAGCACGCGGCCGCTCTCGGCGACGGACCGGACGACGGGACGGGGGACGGAGTGCACCTCGGCGAGTGTGTCGAGGTCCCGTACCCGGGTGGCGTCCAGGACGACGGCGGCGGGGTCGTCGCGGCCCGGGGCGAGTCCCGTGCGGGCGAGGACGGGTGCGAGGTCGAGGTCGGACTTGCCCGCGGTGAGCTGGAGCAACGGACCGGTCGGAGAAGGGGTTTGGGCCGTCCGGCGCCAGAGCCGCGCGGGTTGCGGGAGTCCGAGCCGGCGGGCCGGGAAGCGGCCGGGCGCGGTGCCGGTGAAGCTGAGACAGCGGTCGGTCATTGGCTCCAACTCCTGCAAGACCGGGTCGGATTTGCTTACTCTGGAGTAAGGTTACCGGAGGTAAGCATAGGTCATGGCGATCCAGCCGTGAACCTGAGCCCCCCTCACGTAATCCACGAGATTGCACAGCCCCGTCCCCGGACCATTCCCGAAACCGCACAAGCCCGCCACAGAGGCCCCGTACGATCGCCTGCCTAACCAGCGGTAACCCCTGTTTGGAGCCGACCGCCGCTGAACGCCTCGGTGCGCGAGGCACGTACGACATGCAGCCAGCAGTCCGCCGCTGCACGCCCGAGGAGCCGCCCCGTGTCCACCCCGTACCCGAACGCCCCCGTATCCTCCGGCGCGACGGTCTCGGCGACCGACTACGACGGCGTGCCGATCCTCGTGGAGCCCGAGACGCGCCGCCTCGACGGAGCCGTACGCGAGGCCTCCGTACCCCCGTTCGCCCCGCCGGTGACCCACGGGTCGCTCGCGGACCTGCCGTTCGACAACGCTCAGGCGGAGCCCGGAGCCGTGGTCCTCAGCCGCAGGACGGCGAGCGGCGAATGGGAGGACGTGACGGCGGCCCGGTTCGCCCAGGAGGTCCTGGCGGTGGCGAAGGGCCTGATCGCGGAGGGGCTGGTCCCGGGCGACCGGATCGCCGTCATGGCCAACACGACGTACGAGTGGACCCTGCTCGACTTCGCCGCATGGGCCGCCGGCCTCGTCACCGTCCCCGTCTACCCCACCTCCTCCGTCTTCCAGACCCGCTGGATCCTCCAGGACTCGGGCGCGGTGGCCCTGGTCACGGAGACCTCGGGCCAGGCCGCCGCCATGGGACCCGAACTCGAACGCCTCCCCGACCTTCGGCACATGTGGGTGATCGACAAGGGCCATGTGGACCGCCTGGCGGAGCTCGGCGCACCGGTGCCGGACGGCGAAGTCGGCGTACGCCGGGGCATGCTGGTCCCCGACACGCTCGCCACCCTCATCTACACCTCCGGCACCACCGGTCGACCGAAGGGCTGTGCCCTCTCGCACGGAAACTTCTTCGCCGAGGTGGACAACGCGATCGAGCTCCTCTACCCCATCTTCAAGGCGAAGTCCGGCGAGGAGGTGTCGGTCCTCCTCTTTCTGCCCATGTCCCACGTCTTCGGCCGCATGGTCGCCATCGCCTGCGTCCGGGCCGGGGTACGGCTCGGCCACGCCCCGAGCCTGAAGGCCGAGGACCTGCTCCCGGACCTCGCGGCCTTCAAGCCGACCTGCCTGCTGACCATCCCGTACATGCTGGAGAAGGTCTTCAACACCGCCCGCGCCAAGGCGGAGGCGGGCGGCCGCGCGTCCGCCTTCGACCGGGCGGTGTCGGTGGCACAGCGCTACGGCGAGGCGCTGGAGGCCCGGCAGACGGGTACCGGCAACGGCCCGAGCCGCGCCCTGAAGACCACCCGCTCCTTCTACGACCCCCTGGTGTACCGCCGGATCCGCACCGCGATGGGTGGCCGGGTCAAGTACGCCATCTGCGGCGGCTCCCCGCTGGGCCGCAGGCTGGCCGCCTTCTACGCCGGCGCGGGCATCGAGATCTTCGAGGGCTACGGGCTGACGGAGACGACGGGCGCCTCGACCGTGACCCCGCCCCTGAAGCCGCGCCTGGGAACCGTGGGCTGGCCGCTGCCCGGCACCAGGGTCCGCATCGCGGCGGACGGCGAGATCCTCATCTCCGGCGACCACGTGCTGCGCGGCTACTGGGACCCGCAGGCGGGCGGGGTCGTCCCCGCGACCCGCGACGGCTGGCTGCCGACCGGCGACATCGGCGAGCTGGACGACGAGGGCTATCTGACCATCACCGGCCGCAAGAAGGAGCTGCTGATCACGGCGGGCGGCAAGTCGGTGGCGCCCGCCCCGCTGGAGAACTGGCTCCGCTCCCACCCCCTGATCTCCCATTGCATGCTCGTCGGCGACGCCCGCCCCTACGTCACCGCCCTCTTCACCCTCGACCCCGACGGCATCACCCACTGGCGCCAGATGAACGGCAAGCACCCGGTCCCCCCGGAACTCCTCGTGGACGACCTCGAGTTGAGGGCGGTGCTGCAGCGGGCGGTGGACGAGGCGAACCGGCTGGTCTCCCGCCCCGAGTCGATCAGAAAGTTCGCGGTGCTCCCGGTCGACTTCACGCAGGAGGCGGGCCATCTGACTCCGTCGATGAAGCTGCGCCGGGAGGCGGTCATGCGCGACTTCTCGGCGCAGGTCGAGGGACTGTACGGCTAGGCCCTGGCCCCTCCGGTGGGCCGCGGTGGGCTCATCCGACCGCTCCAGCCCGCTTAGCCCACCTGGGCCCATGTGCCGGTGCAGATCACGGGTCCGGGTGTCCTCCCGTGCTTCCATCGCGCCAGGAGGCATATGAGATGACTGATGACCGACAGCGGCACGCCGACCCCAGACCGACAGCGTCCCGGCGTCGCGTGCTGGCCACCGCCGCCCTTGCGCCCGTACTGACCGTGGCGTCCGGGGCGGTTCCCCCCGCCCGCGCCGCGACCGCCGGCCCGGGGGCCGAGCCGGTCCACACCCCGGTCCCGCCGGTGATGACCGAACTCGCCGACTGGGCGGACGTGGGCGCGGCCCTCGGCGCGCCGGGCGGCATGAAGCGGTTCATGTACCACACGCCCCTGCTGCGCCGGGACCTCCACGTGGTCTCCCGGGGCATCATGATCGACCCCGCGCTCGCCCTGGGCACCCATGTGTCCTTCGTCCGGTACGCCGACGGCAGCTCGCTCCTGATGGGCGACGCGGTGGTCACCGAGCGCGAACTCCAGCCGTTCAGCGACGCCCTGCACGAGCACGGGATCGGGCAGACCGCGATCCACAAGCATCTGCTGGCCCAGCGGCCCGACGTCTGGTGGTGTCACCTCCACGCCCACAGCACCGACCCGGCGGCCGTCGCCCGCGGTCTGCGTGCCGCCCTGGAGCGCACCGCCACCCCGTTCCCGAAGACCAATGCCGCTTTCGCCGTGCCCCCCGGCACGCCCTTCGCCGTACCCTTCGACCTGGACACCGCGGCCATCGACGCCGCGCTCGGGGTGAAGGGCACCGCGGACAGCGGCGTCTACCAGAGCACGTTCGTCCGCCGGGAGCCCATCACCGACGGCCACCTCCTCCTGCCCCCGGGCCTGGGCTCGACCACCTCGTTCAACTTCCAGCCGATCGGCCGCGGCCGGGCCGCGGTCAGCGGCGACTTCGCCGTGATCGCCGAGGAGGTCCAGGACGTCCTCGCCGGGCTCCGGCGCGGCGGTGCCGACCTCGTCGAGCTCCACCACCACAACCTCATGGACCAGCCCCGGCTGTTCTTCGTCCACTACTGGGCCGTCGGCGACGCCGCGACCCTGGCGCGGCGCCTGCGCCCCGTCGTGGACGCCACCAATGTCGCGCCGATGAAGGGGACGGGTGCCTGATGAGCACGAGCGACGAGTCGATCACCTGCCCGTTCGACTACAGCGAGGCCCTCGACTTCGATCCCGAGCTCGCGGCCATCATGGAACGCGACTCGCTGACCCGCATCCGGCTCCCGTACGGCGACGCCGGCGCCTGGCTGGTCACCGGTTTCCGCTCGGTCCAGCAGGTCTGTTCCGACCAGCGCTTCAGCCGGGCGCAGATCATGGGCCACGACTATCCCCGGATGACACCGGAGCCCATCGTCTCCCCCGAGTCCATCAACGTCATGGACCCGCCGCACAGCAGCCGCGTACGGCGCCTGGCGTCACAGGCGTTCACCCAGCAGCGGGTCGACGAGATGCGGGAGCGGATCGTCCTGCTCGCGGACTCCCTGCTCGACGAGATGACGCAGCAGGGACCGCCGGCGGATCTGGTACAGCACCTGTCGAACCCGTTCCCCCAGCACACGATCCTCCACCTGCTCGGGATTCCCCGCGACGAGTGGTCCAGGATGCGCGAGCAGGTCCACCGGCTCCTCGTCACCGGTGCGGACAACAGGGAGGCGGCGGCCAAGGTCAAGACCGACCTGACCGACTACTTCGGCGCCATGGTCGAGCAGCGCCGCCGCACCCCCGGCAACGACATCATCAGCTCGATGGCCGCCGCGCGGGAGGGAGAGGACCAGCTCAACGACAGGGAACTTGCCGTCATGACCCTGACCCTGGTGCTCAGCGGGCAGGACACGGCGACGTGCCAGATCAGCAACATCGCGTATCTGCTGCTTACCCGGCCCGAGCTGGCGGACTACCTGCGGCGGCGCCCGGACAACCTGACGAACGCGATCCACGAGATGCTCCGGTACATCCCGTTCCGCAAGGGGGTCGGCATCCCCCGGGTGGCGCTGGAGGACGTCGAGATGGACGGCGTGAAGATCCGGGCGGGCGAGTTCGTCCATGTGTCGTACCTGGCGGCCAACCGGGACCCGGTGCGCTATCCGGAACCCCAGGTCATCGACCCCGACCTGCCCGGGCGCAACGCCCCGCACATGACCTTCGGCTGGGGCGGCCACCGGTGCATCGCCGTCCCCTTGGCCATGGCGGAGCTGGAGGTGGCGATCGGACGGCTGCTGGAACGATTCCCCGGGCTGCGGCTGGCAGTGGCGCCGGAGGAGGTGCGCTGGGACACGGAGACGATCCGGCGGTTCCCCATCGAGCTGCCGGTGGCCTGGTGAGATGAGGGGCGCGGGGGTTCGGGGTGCTCATCGCCCGGACCCCTCACGCCGCCTGGGCGCGAGCGCTCTCGACGACCGTGTCCGCGAACGCGCGGGCCGGCGGGCCGAGGGCGTCCCAGCGGCGCACCGCCCAGCCGACCGGCAGCGGACGCAGACCGGGAAGCGGAATCAGCCGGAGCCTGCCGGCGCCGGGGACGGCGAGTCCCGGCAGGGCGGGGACGACCGTGCGTCCCACACCGAGTTCCGCCAGCAGGAGCGCCGTGTCCCAGTCGGCGACGCTGGTGTCGTAGGCGAAGCGCACCCCCGACTCCGCGCACGCGGCCTCCAGATGGGCGGCGGACGCGGAGTTCGGCGGAAGCCGGATCAGACGGACGTCCGTCAGATCACCGGCGGCCAGGGACGTGCGTCCCGCCAGCGGATCGTCCGCCCGCACCGCCAGCACCCACGGGAGTTCCACCACCGCCCGCTGCTCGATCCCCCGCACCGGCGGACCGAGCGTTATCCAGGCCAGGTCCAGCGTGCCGTCGGCCAGCGCGTCGAAGCTGCCGCGCCCCGAACTGACCGTACGGAACTCCAGGTTCACCTTCGGGTGACGACGGCGGAAGGTGACCACCGCCTCCGACATGAAGTGCCGTACGGTCGTCGCCCCGGTCGCCACGCGCACATACCCGCTGTGCCCGTCGACCAGGTCCCGCAGCTGACGTACGGCGAGATCGAGTCCGGAGATCCCCTCGGCGGCCGCGGCCTCGAGGATCCGTCCCGCCTGCGTGGGCACGACCCCGCGCGGCTGCCGCTCCAGCAGGGCCACCCCGGTCTCCCGCTCCAGGCGTTTGACGTGCTGGCTCACGGCCGACTGCGTACACCCGAGATCCCGGGCCACCGCGCTCAGGCTTCCGGCCCGGCACACGGCCACGAACACGCGCAGGTCGTCGAGGGTCACAACATCCAAGTTAACTCTTGGAGTTGGTGACAAAACCCAAGGATTGACTGGAATGCGGGGTGAGGACGAAGCTCTTCTCCGGGCCCAGGCGGCAACCCGCTCCTCCCCCGGGAAGAGGAGCGGGTGCCGACCGCACTCGTCGAAGGGACACGGCACATGGACGACCGGACGGTGGCGCAAGCACGCGCACTGCTCGGGCAGTTGGGCGCCGACACCCTCGCGCACCCGGGCGGCACCCTCCTCGCCCACCTCGACCGGGTACGGGAGCGACTGGCCGTCTGGGGCGCCCGCCCCGCCCTCCGGCTCGCCGGCCTGTGCCACGCCGCCTACGGCACCGACGGCTTTCCCTCCGAACTGCTCCCGCTCGACCGCCGCCCCGAGCTCAGGGCGGTGATCGGTACCGAAGCCGAGGCGATCGTGTACTTCTACGCGAGCTGCGACCGGAAGGCCACCTATCCGACCCTCACGGACCACAACTCCCCCTTCCGTGACCGCTTCACGGACGGCATCCTGCTCCCCGCCCCCAGCCTGTTGCGGGACTTCGCCGAGCTCACCGCCGCCAATGAACTCGACCTCGCCCGTCGTGACCCCGCCTTCCGCGAGAAGTACGGCCTCGATCTGCTCGCCCTCTTCACCCGCTGGCGCGACCTGCTGAGCGAGCCGGCCCGGCAGGACTGTCTCGAGGTGCTGGCCGACGCCTAGGGGGTGTCGTTTGGATCATGCCCGCGTCGCGGGGTGTGGCACGCACTCCCCGAGCTCTTCAAGCAGGGGGGACCCCCATGAGCCCGCTCGACTTGGCTACAAGGCACCGCTTCTCACAGCCAGCCTGATCCAAACGACACCCCCCAGCTCTTGACTTCACAAGACCCTCGCGCGACATTCCGGTCCCCCAAACCCGCTTCGGAGGGACCTGCCATGGCCGCCACACGCACCGGCTCACCCACCCGGAGACGAGTACTCGGCACCGCCGCGGGCGCCGGGCTGGCCCTTGCGGTGACCGGGACCCTGCAGGGAGCCAGTGCGGCCGACTTACCCCTCCTGGGCACGTACGACGTCGTCGTCATCGGAGCCGGCGCGGCCGGGATGACCGCCGCGCTCGCCGCCGCGAAGCAGGGGCTGAGCTGTGTCGTCGTGGAGAAGGCGGCCACCTTCGGGGGGTCCGCCGCCCGCTCCGGCGCCGGGATCTGGATTCCCAACAACGCCGTCCTCCTGGCGGCCGGTGTGCCGGACACCCCGGCCAAGGCCGCCGCCTATCTCGCCGCCGTGGTGGGCTCGGACGTGCCCGCCTCGCGGCAGCAGGCGTTTCTCGCCCACGGGCCCGCCATGATCTCGTTCGTCATGGCCAACAGCCCGCTGCGGTTCCGGTGGATGGAGGGCTACAGCGACTACTACCCCGAGCTGCCGGGCGGCCTTGCGGGCGGACGCTCCATCGAGCCCGACCAGCTCGACGGGAACCTCCTGGGCGCCGAACTCGCCCGTCTCAACCCGCCGTACATGCAGGTGCCCGCCGGCATGGTGGTCTTCAGCGCCGACTACAAGTGGCTCGCCCTGGCCGCGGTGAGCGTGAAGGGGGCCGCCGTCGCCACCGAGTGCCTGGCGCGCGGCACCAAGGCGGCCCTGCTCGGGCAGAAGCCGCTCACCATGGGGCAGTCGCTCGCCGCCGGGCTGCGCAAGGGGCTGCTGGACGCCCAGGTGCCGGTCTGGCTCAACACCCCGCTCACCGACCTGTACACGGAGAGCGGGGCGGTGACGGGGGCCGTCGTCACCCGGGACGGGTCCCCGGGGCTCGTCCGGGCGCGGCGCGGGGTCGTGGTCGGGTCCGGCGGGTTCGAGCACAACGCGGCCATGCGGGCGCAGTACCAGCGGCAGCCCGTCGGCACGGAGTGGACCGTCGGGGCCAAGGAGAACACGGGGGACGGGATCCGCGCGGGGGAGCGGGCCGGCGCCGCGCTCGGTCTGATGGACGACGCCTGGTGGGGACCGGCCATACCGCTCCCCGGCCAGCCCTACTTCTGCCTGGCCGAACGCACCCTGCCCGGGGGCCTGATGGTCAACGCGGCGGGCCGCCGCTTCGTGAACGAGGCCGCCCCGTACAGCGACGTCGTCCACACGATGTACGACCGCAATCCCACCGACCCCGACATCCCCGCCTGGCTGATCGTCGACCAGAACTACCGCAACCGGTATCTGTTCCGGGACGTCGCCCCGACCTTCGTCCTCCCCGACGACTGGTACGGCTCGGGTGCCGTCCGCAAGGCCTGGAGCTGGGACGCCCTCGCCTCGGCCATCGGGATCCCGGCCGGCGCCCTCAGGGCGACCGTCGACCGGTTCAACTGCCAGGCGCTGAACGGCAAGGACACCGACTTCCACCGGGGCGACAGCGCGTACGACCACTACTACACGGACCCGGTCGTCCTCCCCAACTCCTGTCTCGCGCCCCTGTGGCTGCCGCCGTACTACGCCTTCCGGATCGTGCCGGGCGACCTCGGCACCAAGGGCGGGCTGGTGACGGACGCGCGGGCGCGGGTGCTGCGGGCCGACGGCTCGGTGATCCCGGGGCTGTACGCCGCAGGCAACGCCAGCTCCGCCGTGATGGGGCACAGCTACGCGGGCGCCGGGGCGACGATCGGTCCGGCCATGACGTTCGGGTACGTCGCGGCGCTGGACATCGCCGGGCGCCTGTAGACACCCCCCAGCCGTGGCCTAGCCGGGCTTCCGGGCGATCAGGAACGCCTGCGGGGACGACTCGCCGAGGTCTTCGTCCGCTTCGCGCACGGTGCGGGACAGAAGCGTGAAACCGGCCCCGGCGAGCAGTTGCGCCATCAGCTCCGGGCGGCGCCGCTGGAAGTCCAGCGAGACCGGGTGGCCCCAGGGGCTGTCGAAGCGGCGCGGCGCGTCGCCGACCTGGAAGCCGAGCAGGAGGTGGCCGCCCGGGGCGAGCACCCGGTGGAACCCGGTGAAGAGGGCGGGCAGCAGGTCCACGGGGGTGTGGATGGAGGAGTACCAGCTCATGACCCCCGCCAGGCTGCCGTCCGGCATGTCCAGGTCCAGCATCGAGCCCCGTACGAAACGCAGGTCCGGGTTCTCGCGGCGGGCGATCGCGAGCATCGACTCCGACAGGTCGAGTCCGAAGACCGGCACGCCGAGGGAGGCGAGGCGCGCGGTGGTCCGTCCGGGACCGCAGCCGAGATCGGCCACCGTGCCGCTGGTGCCGACCAGTTCGGCGTACGCGCCGAGCACGGCCCGATCCAGCGGCCTGGCGGCCAGGTCGTCCCGGAAGCGGTCGGCGTAGTCGTCGGCGATCGCGTCGTAGAAGGTGCGGGTGGCGGTGAGGAAGTCGGCGTCGGTCATGGACGGGGACCGTAGCGAAGGCACTGACAGCCCGTCGCCTTCAGGCCACCCCGGCCACCCGCAGGAGCGCCGCCGTGCCTGCCGCGCCGAGCACCACCACCGCGAACGGGACCCGCCTCCACGCCAGTACCCCGCCCATCAGGACGCCGGCCGGCCGCGCCCACCCGGCGAAGCCCCCGCCCTCGGTCAGTGCGCCCGTCGCCAGCAGCGCGACGAGCAGGACGACGGCCCCCGCCGAGGCCAGCTCCTGCACCCGCGCCGAAATCTCCACCCGCCCGTGCAGCACCGGGCCCACCAGCCGGAAGGCGTAGGTGCCCACCGCCAGCGCCAGGACCGCGGCCATCGTCGCGTTCATACGGCGGCCCCCGCACCGCGGCCGTGCAGGAACAGCCCGACGAGAGCCAGCAGTACCGGTACCCCGGCCGGTACGGCGGGCGTCACCGCCAGTGCCACCGCCGCGCCGAGCAGCGCACAGCGTCGTACGGACGCGTCCGCGCGAAGGGCGGGCAGCACCAGGGCCACGAGTACGGCGGGGAAGGCGGCGTCCAGGCCGTACCGGGCGGTGTCGCCCAGCGCGCTCCCGGCGAGCGCCCCGATCAGCACCCCGGCGTTCCACGCGGTGAACAGGCCGAGCCCGGAGATCCAGAACGCCCTGCGGCGCCGCACCGGATCCGGCTGGGCGAGGGCGAAGGCGACCGTCTCGTCGGTGACCAGGTGCGCGCCGAGGAGCCGGGTGGCCCGGCCCCGGCCGATGATCTCCGCGACCGCGAGGCTGAAGGCGGCCGTGCGGGTGTTGAGCAGCAGACCGGTGGCCGCCGCGGCCAGCGGACCGCCCCCGGCGAGCAGCACGCCGACCGTACTGAACTGGGCCGAGCCCGCGTACACCACCAGCGACATCACCACCGGCACCCACACCGGGAGCCCGCCCGCGACGGAGACGGCACCGAACGACACGCCGACGATGCCGCCGGCCAGCCAGATGAGTGAACTGTCGCGGACCAGTGAGCCGGACTCGGGTGTTCGGAGAAGCGAACGCATGTTTTCTACAATGAACAACAGGCGCCATGTCCGTCAAGGCGAACGATCGTACCGATGGAGCGAACGACATGTCCGAGCCCCCCACCCGCCTCCCGATGGAGTGGATCGCCGCGTCCCTCAGGCGCGAGCGCACCCGCACCGGGCTGTCCCTGTCCGAGCTGGCCAAGCGCGCCGGGATCGCGAAGTCCACGCTGTCCCAGCTGGAGGCGGCGAGCGGGAATCCGAGCATGGAGACGATCTGGGCACTGGCGGTGGCGCTCGGGGTGCCCTTCAGTGCACTCGTCGAGCCGCCCGCGCCCGCCGTTCAGGTGATCCGGGCCGGCGCCGGACCCACGGTGCATTCCGAGCAGTCCAGCTATCTGGCCACGCTGCTGTCCGCGAGCCCGCCGGGTGCGCGCAGGGACATCTATTACGTCTGGCTCGAACCCGGGACAGTACGGGATTCCGAACCGCACATTCCCGGGACCACCGAGCACATCGTGGTCGGTGAGGGAACGGTGAAGGCCGGGCCGCGGGGGGAGTCGGTCGAACTGGGGCCCGGGGACTACATGTCGTACCGCGGAGACGTGCCGCACGCGTACGAAGCACTCACGGCGGGAACGAAGTTCGTACTGATCATGCAGCACATGTGAACCGGGAATGAACGGGAAAAGGCAGGAGCCCCGTCGCCTTGCGGCGCGGGGCTCCTTGGGTACTGCACTCAGGTTCTGCGATCAGGCAGTGATCAGACGGGGGTGACGTTCTCCGCCTGCGGACCCTTCGGGCCCTGCGTCACGTCGAAGCTCACCTGCTGGTTCTCCTCAAGGGAGCGGAAGCCGGTGGCGTTGATCGCGGAGTAGTGAACGAAGACGTCGGGGCCGCCGCCCTCCTGGGCGATGAAGCCAAAGCCCTTTTCGGCGTTGAACCACTTAACGGTTCCGGTAGCCATAAGCCCTCCTTGGGCTCACAAAGGGTTTGCCCTGCTCCAGAACCTGCAAGTGTGAAACAACGCCGCACAACTGCATATGTCTGAAAACGACGAGAGCCCGCGGTCACATGCTCCGCAGGCTCTGTACTGCAAGGGAAACCAAACTGCAACTTGCGGCGAGCCTAGCATGCGGGCAGCCGAAAGCAATAGAGGTCAAGATCACGTCACCCGGATGTTTGAAGATCCAGTGAGCCGGGTTGACCGTGGGGTCGGAGACAGCACCGTACCCCATGGGGTCTAGTCTCGCGATGTGGACAATTCTCGCACCCGGCCGCGCGTCGGTCACATCCAGTTCCTGAACTGCCTGCCCCTCTACTGGGGGCTCGCGAGAACCGGCACCCTCCTCGACTTCGAGCTGACCAAGGACACACCGGAGAAGCTCAGCGAGCAGCTGGTGCGGGGCGACCTCGACATCGGGCCGATCACCCTGGTCGAGTTCCTGCGCAACGCCGACGACCTGGTCGCCTTCCCCGACATCGCGGTCGGCTGCGACGGCCCGGTGATGTCCTGCGTGATCGTTTCGCAGGTCCCCCTGGAGCGACTGGACGGCGCCCGGGTCGCCCTCGGCTCCACCTCCCGCACCTCCGTCCGCCTCGCCCAGCTGCTCCTCGCCGAGCGTTACGGCGTACAGCCCGACTACTACACCTGCCCGCCCGACCTCAGCCTGATGATGCAGGAGGCGGACGCGGCGGTGCTCATCGGCGACGCGGCGCTGCGGGCCAACCTCCTCGACGGGCCGCGCTACGGCCTCGCCGTGCACGACCTGGGCACGCTGTGGAAGGAGTGGACGGGCCTGCCGTTCGTCTTCGCGGTGTGGGCGGCCCGGCGGGACTATCTGCAGCGCGAGCCGCTGATCACCCGTCAGGTGCACGAGGCGTTCCTGTCCTCCCGCAACCTCTCCCTGGAAGAGGTCGGCAAGGTCGCCGAGCAGGCCGCCCGCTGGGAGTCGTTCGACGAGCGGGTCCTGGAGCAGTACTTCACCACCCTCGACTTCCGCTTCGGGGAGCCGCAGTTGGCGGCGGTCGCGGAGTTCGCCCGCCGGGTGGGGCCGACCACGGGCTTCCCGGCGGATGTGAAGGTGGATCTGCTCCAGCGCTAATCACTACGCTGCTGGGCAGCCAGGCGTAGGTCCCGTCGTGCAACGACAGGACCTAGGGGGAGGGGGACGCCATGCAGCCGCTCGGAGCCGACGAACCGACCGTCGTCGGACCCTACCGGCTCCTCGGCCGGCTCGGTGCCGGCGGAATGGGGCGCGTGTACCTGGGACGGAGCACGGGCGGCCGTACGGTCGCCGTGAAGATCGTGCATCCGCACTTCGCGCTCGACGAGGAGTTCCGCGCCCGCTTCCGGCGCGAGGTCGAGGCCGCGCGCCGGGTCGGCGGCGCCTGGACCGCGCCGGTCCTGGACGCGGACCCGGAGGCCGCCGTGCCCTGGGTCGCCACCGCCTACGCGGCCGGCCCGTCCCTCGCGGCGGCCGTGTCCGACGGCGGGCCGCTGCCCGCGCACTCCGTACGGGTGCTGGGCGCGGGCCTCGCCGAGGCACTGGCGGCGGTGCACGAACTGGGCCTGGTGCACCGGGACGTGAAGCCGTCCAACGTCCTGCTGACCCTGGACGGGCCGCTGCTCATCGACTTCGGCATCGCCCGGGCCACGGACGGCACGGCGTCGCTGACCTCGTCCGGCGTGTCGATCGGCTCGCCCGGCTACATGTCGCCCGAACAGATCCTGGGCAAGGGCGTCACCGGCGCGGCGGACGTCTTCTCCCTCGGCGCGGTCCTGGCCTACGCGGCGACCGGCGAGTCACCCTTCCCCGGGGACTCCTCGGCCGCCCTGCTCTACAAGGTCGTCCACGAGGAGCCCGAACTCGGCTCGCTCGGCGGTGAGCTGCGGGAGGTGGCCGAGGCCTGCCTGACGAAGGACCCGGGCGGGAGGCCGACCCCAGGGGAGGTCGGCCGACGGCTCGCTCCCGACGGGGCCGCGCGGCTCGTCGCGGGCGGGTGGCTGCCGGGGGCGCTGGTCGAGCAGGTCAGCCGGAGTGCCGTACAGCTGCTCAATCTGGAGACCGCGGAGGCGGTGCCGTCCGGTCCGGTGGGCTTCAGCAGCCCGTCGGTGGGCGGGGATTCGGAGCCTTCGGCAGGGGCTGCGGCGGGGGAGTTCGGGCCGGCCCCGGACATACCGGTGCCGGTGTCCCCGGCCGCCGCGCCGGGGCCGCCGACCGTCGCGCCCGGGGACGGGAACGCCGTACCGGGTGCCCCGACCGTCGTGCCGGAGCCGCGGGACGCGGTGCCTGCCGAACAGCGGCCGGGCAAGGTCTCCGTCTCCGTGGCGGCCGCCTCCACTCCCGGCGAGGGAGGCCGTGGCCGGCGGGTGAGCTGCACGGTGGCGCTCGCCGTAGCCGGGGCCCTGGCCGCGGTCGCCGTGGGGCTGGGCTTCCTGATCCGCCCTATGCTCGGCGTCGACGAAGACTCCGGCACCGGCAGCGGCCGCGAGTACTCCGCGGCACCGAGCACCGCCTCCAGCACCGCCGCCGGCGCGCCGAGCGCCGTCCCGGACCGCTACCTCGGCACCTGGGAGGGCCAGGGCACCGCCCTCGACGGCAATCTCCCCATCGGCACCTTCCGGCTCACGGTCCAACGGGCGGACATCGGGGAGGAGTTGGGCCGTATGACGCAGACCGACCAGCTCGGCGGTGTCTGCACCGACGTCCTCACCCTGAAGAAGGTGACGAAGACGCAGATCGTCGCCACGTCCGTCGGGGCCAGGGGCAACCACGAGGGCTGCAACCCGGCACCTCACTCCGTCGAGTTGACGCCGGTCGGGGACGACCTCAAGTACACGTCGGACAGTTCGGCGGAGGGAAACCCGGTTTCGCGGATGTCGAAGGTCAAGTAGCGGACTGCGAACGCTTCTTGCGGCTCCTGATGGAGACGGAGAGCAAGAGGATCAGCAATGCGCCGGACCCGGCGACGGCGCCGAGGACGACGAGCCCGATGTGCGGGTACTGCTGATGGACCCAACAGGGCCCGCCCGCACGGAAGCAGGAGGGGCCGCGGTGACCGCGCTCGGAACGGTGGGCCCCCATGAGCACCACGAGGACGGCGGCTGCCGACACCGTCCCGGGCACCGACTGGGCGAACCGGACCATCCACCGCCGGCCGGGCTGGTCCCAGTCGATCCGGCACAGGGGCAGGATCGCCGCGGCCGCGGTCCACGGCAGCACAACTCCCGCGGTGACGGCGAATCCGTCTCCGCCGTCGGGCCAGGCGGGGGCGAGCCCGGTCCAGATGCGGGGCCCCCAGAGTCGCGTCAGCGCCGCGAGGCCGACGATCGCCACGGCCAGGAGACACCCGCCCGCGTTGAGAATCACCTTGTTGCGGTCGAAGCGGCGCCGCCGGGGCTCGCGGGCGGGCGCGGCGGTCGTACGGCCCCGTGCCCGCCGGTAGTGGAGGGAGGCCGGACCCGCCTTCGCCCGGCCCGCTCTCGCCGATCCTCCGCTCACCCAGGGATCACCACCGTCCGCAACTCACCGTCGCCCAGGTGCAGCATGCCCTTCCCCGGCACCACCTGGCCGCCCACCATGCTCCGGGACAGCCGTACGCCGATCAGGTCGCCGCTCGACGACTCCTGCGGGGAGAGCAGGATGCCGCGGCGGGCCTTCTTGGCGTCGACCTGCCAGCCGGAGAAGCCGCTGCAGACGTCCTCCTCGTCACCGGCGATGACGAGCGCGAGGCCGCGTTCGGAGCCGCGGGAGACGATCCGCTTCATGTGGGACTCGGCGTCCAGGTCCTCCAGGATCTCGCCGTCGTCGACCAGGACGGCGATCGGCTCCTCAAGGGACGCCGAGTCGATGACCTCCTCGAAGTCGTCCTCGTCGATGTCGTCGCCGGTGAAGACCTTCAGTACGCCTTCCGTGCCGTCGAGCCCGCGCAACGGCGACTGCCGCGGGGCCGCGACGACCAGCCGTATGCCCTGCGAGAGAAAGGACTGGGCGAAGTTCATCAGAACCGTCGAGCGGCCGGACTTCGCCGGGCCCGCGATGACGAACGACGGCACGCCCGCCGCCAGGTCCGGCCCGAAGCCGACGATCTCGTCGCCGCCGATGCCGGCCAGCGCCCACAGCCGGGAGCGGGAGGCCTCCGGGTCACGCATCTCCCAGGCGTCGGCGAAGGAGATCCGGCTGGGCAGGCTGTCCACCCGGAACGGGCGGCGCGAGCGCGGGACCGAGGCGTCCCGGGCCGTGGCGGCCTCGCCGATCGCGCCGATCGCCGCGGCCTGACCCTGACCCGTGGTGTCCTCGGCGAGGAGCGCGAACTGGGTCTCCGTACCGGACTCGTTGCGGAAGGCACGGCCCGGCGGGATCTCCTCCGGCACCTTGCGGGCCGGGATGCCGAGCGTGGAGAAGTCGCTGAGGTCGGCGAGGCGCAGGCCGTACTTGTCCCCGGTGAGCGTGGCGATACGGCCGACGAGCAGCGTGCGGTCACCCGTCAGCACCAGGTGGATGCCGACGCTCGCGCCCTCCCGCATCATCGTGGTCAGCTCGTCCGTCAGTGAACCGTGGTCGATCTCGCCGAGGGTGGGCACCCAGCCCTCCCAGCGGTCGAGGAGGACGACGATGTGCGGCAGCCGCTCGTCCTCGGGGGCCGCGGCCCGCTGCTCGCCGATGTCGGCGTAGCCCCTCTCCGCCAACAGGTCCTGACGGCGCCCGAGTTCGCCCTTGAGCCGGTTGACCAGGCGGATCACCCGCTCGGTCTGGTTACGGCCCACGACCGCGCCGCAGTGCGGCAGCCGGGTCAGCGCGTTGAGCGCGCCGTTGCCGCAGTCGATGCCGTACAGGTGGACGTCGGCGCAGGAGTGGGTGCGGGCGATGGAGCCCGCGATGGTCCGCAGCACCTGGGAGCGGCCGCTGCGCGGCGCACCGCCGATCATCAGATGACCGAAGGCCGAGAAGTCGACGACGACCGGGCGGCGCGCCTGATCGGCCGGCAGGTCCTCCACACCGTACGGCGCGGGTGGCAGCTTGCCGGGGGCGAGGGCCGCGACCGGGACCTCGACCTCGTCGAGCAGCAGCGTCCCGGCGAGGGCGGGCAGCCACGGGCTGTGCTGGGCCGGGATGCCGAGGGTTCCGTTGGCGTCCCGGACGGCGTCGACGAGCACCTTCAGGTCGGTGATCTCCTCGTCCTCGCGCGCCTGAGCCTTCGGCTTGACCAGCGCGGCCCGGCCCAGGTCCGCCCAGGCCAGCTCGCCCACCCACGGGGCGAGGGCGGCGGGGTCGGCGGCACCGGGCCTGCGGCCACCGACCCGCCCCGACTGGAAGGGCACCAAGGACGCGTGACCGAGGCGCACATACGCCCGGCCCGGCGTGTTCTTCGAGATGTGCCCGGCGTCGGGCGAGTCGATGACGTCGGTCGACTCGCCGCCGTCCGTCACGCGCAGGGCGATACGGAGGTTGGTGTTGGCGCGGATCTCGGGGGAGACGACACCGCTGGGCCGCTGGGTGGCGAGCAGCAGGTGGATGCCCAGCGAACGACCCCGCTGGGCGATGTTGACCAGACCCGTCACGAAGTCGGGCAGGTCGCGCACCATGGACGCGAACTCGTCGATGACGATGAGCAGTCGAGGCACGGGCGCATGCGAGGGATCCCTGCGCACGAGGTCCTGATAGTCCTCGATGTCCTTGGCGTCGGCGGCGGCCAGGATGTGCTCGCGCCGCTTCAGCTCGGCGCCCAGCGACTCCAGGGCGCGCTCGACGAGGTGCGCGTCGAGGTCGGTGACCATGCCGACGGTGTGCGGCAGCTTCACACAGTCCTTGAACGCCGAGCCGCCCTTGTAGTCGACGAGCACAAAGGTCATGTTCTCCGGCGTGTTCGCCACGGCCAGCGACGCCACGATGGTCTGCAGCAGCTCCGACTTACCGGAACCCGTCGTACCGGCGATCAGCCCGTGCGGCCCGTCCTTGCGCATGTCGATGCCGAACGGACCGTCGTACGACTCACCGATCACCGCGAGCGTGGACTGCCCGCCCATCCGCCACCGCGCGACGATCGCATCGCTCGTCGGCGGCTCCAGCTGGAGCACGTCCAGCAGCCGGCTGGCGCCGGGCAGTGCCGAGTCCTCGGTCTCCCCGCTGATGTCACGAAGAGCGGACAGGGACCGGGCCAGGCGCAGACACCAGGGGGCCGACACGAAGTCGGGCCGCACGTCCTTGATGCGCTCCGCCCCGGACTCCTCGACGCGCAGCCGCAACTCATGGGCCCGCTCGATGCGTTCGGGCTCCGGACTGCCGGCGTCATGCCAGGCCTGGAAAGACGGAAAGCCCCCGGCGACCTGCTGCTGAGCCGCGGGCTGTGCGGCGTCGCTCTGGGCGTCGTACTCCTGGGCCTTGGGCTCGGCGACGACGAACGCCTGGCACTCACCCGGCAGGAACCGCTCCTCGGCGTCCAGACAGATGGCGTACATCGCGACGGCCGGCCCCTCGCGCAGCAGTCGTACGGCACCCGGCAGCGAACGCAGCCGCCGCGACCCGTCCCATACGACGACGATGTCCGGATCGCTGAAACCGGTCCCCTGACCGCGGTTCTGCTCGGCGGCCTTCTTGCGGGCGTCGAGGATCTGGGTCAGCTCGCCGATGCGGGCGCCGACGGTCTCGGCGTCGGTGCCGATGAGGACGTTGACGTCCTGACCGCCGGCCGGGCGGGCGTGCGGCAGCCAGCGCACCCAGTCCCAGCTGCTCTGCGCGCTGTTCTCGCTCAGTACATAGACCTGGACGTCCATCGGGCTGTGCAGCGCGGCGGTCTGGGCGACGGCCCACCGTCCGAGTGCACGTGCGGAATCCCCGGGCCCCGCCATGCCGATGACACCGAGGGAACGCAGGGAGAGGGAGACGGGCGCGTCCTCGATGTTCCAGGTCACCTGGCGCCGGTGGTCGTCCTGCTCCGGGTCGTCGAGCACGACCTCGGAGGGCAGCCGCCCGGTCCCGACCCGCACCACCAGATGGTCGCGGTCGGTACGCCGCCGCTCCCACAGCCGAGTACGCGGCCCGGTACCGTGAGAAAGCACGGCAGCCGGATCGGGAATTGCGTTCCGCCGGTCCAACCGCTCGGTCGTCAGGGCGTCCTGAGCGTCCTTCTCGATCCGCTCCTTCTGTTCCTTGTACTCCTTGACCTGCTTCGCATGGGACTTGCGCCCGTGCTTCTTGTCCATGAAGTAGTTGGCGAACAGCATGACGGGGCTGAGCCCCGCCATGATCAGGTAGTACCAGCGGTGGAAGATGAGCACGGACACCACGGACCCCACGAGGGGCGTGAGCGCCATCAGCCAGGGAAGCGGCCGGGCTTCGTACTCCCGGGGCGGACCGGGCAGCCGGAACTTGGTCGGCCGGTCCGGTGGGCGGAGCCGGGGCGGCCGGTTGTAGTCGAGCCCCACCCCGTCGTCGGACCACTTGAGGGCGGCGTTCGGCGGGCTGTAACGGGCCAGCTCCAGCAGGGTGTTGCCGAGGGCGATCTGGGCGCCGAGGGGCCAGGAGTCACCGTCGATCTTCTCGCCGTCGAGAGTGACACTGTCCTGGTCCTGGTGAACCGAGACCCGGCAGGTGCCTTCGGTTGCAACTGACAACGTCAGCGCGCGGGGGTCGAGTTCCGGGTCGTCGATCCGGATGTACGACGCCGGACCGCTGCCGATGTCGTGCCGGCCCACCCCGAGCCGGTGTACGAACCCGGCTCCGGGCCCGCCGACGACGCGCAGTTCGACGAGGCCGCTGGGCTCGCCGGGCAGACACCCGGCAGGATCCTGCAGACTGACGACGGCCCCTTCGCGCAACGGCGACCCGACGACCGTCGCGCCGGGATCGACGGCGTACCCGTCGACGTACACGAGGGGCAAGTTGCCCGCCGGCGCCTGGTGCTGCTGCCCGATGGGGATGACCTGCGCCCCACTGTGCCCGACGTGCCGGGCCAGTTCCTGGGCGATGTCGCCCACGGTGGACTCGGGGTCCGCGTCGAGGACGACGTCGGCGGAGCTCCCGCCGAACGGGTCGACGACGGTCAGAGTCAGGCGCACGCTTGTCCTCCCCCAGCCCCTGTGGCTCGCGCTGATTGCCCATCCTGCCCTGGTCCACCAGGTCACCTTGCTCATCGTCACCCGCGAGGGTGACCGCCGCCGCAAGCTGCCCCCGCACCAGCGGGCGGCTGACGGGGCGATGCGGAGTCAGCCAGGTTTCGCTACGGCAACGACCCGCGTGCGACGGCCGTAAGCTGCGGCGCGCAAGCGCGGACGATCACACCGTTGAAACGGCCACGAAGGGGCTGTCCCCGTGGCGTTTCGAAGAGGGAGCGGCTTCATGTCGAAGGACCTTGACGTCACTTACCAGGACATGCGAGACGCAGCCAAGCATGTCGTGAAGGAGAAGGAAAGGCTCCACGAGAGGCTCGACGGACTGCGCAAATACATGGCCAACCTGGTCGAGTCGGGCTACGTCACGAAGAGTTCGTCGAAGGCGTTCGACGAGAACTTCGACGAGTTCGTCCGCGGCACGAAGGTCACGCTCGACGGCCTGGACGGCATGGGGGACTACCTCACCAACGCGGCGGACAAGTTCGAGCAGATCGACGAGGAACTGGCGAAGGCGGCTCGCGGCAAGTGACTGCGGTTGACAGCCGTTTGACGGTGTGGCGGCTGCTTGTGCTCGCCCCCCGCCAGCGCCTCGCCCGTCGTGTTTGCGAAGGAAGAGCCAAGTTGCAGCGGTTGACACGCCCGGATCCCCTGGACATGACGGAGGGCAAACCTGACGATCATTCAAATGGCGGATATGTCCGACAGGTTCGCGCTTCGCCCTTGCGACGGTGTCACGAACTGCCCCTCATCTGGCCAACATATCCTTGTACAGGGTTGTGCCCCCACGCTTCGTAGGGCACTCTCGACGATGTCAATAGGATAGTTTTCGACACCATTTACCGGTCGGCGCTTGGAATGAATCAAAATAGCCCCGCCGTGGCGAACTTGTGGTGGATGGAAGGCGAGGCGTGCATTCTCAGTGAACCGAGCGAGAGGTGACATATCAATGCGGTTGACGGGCGAGCGGCGGTCCAGGCGATTGGTTCTGGGCCTGGTCGCCATTGGGGCATCGGTAGCCCTTGCTGCCTGCGATTCATCATCCGGCGGGCCCACCAGCAAGGAGGCGGGCGCACGCATGTCGAAGGATTCAACGTGGCTCCTGAACACCATGCAAACCTCGTTGAAGGCGCCGGGGCGGTACGCCGTCACGGATGATGGCTCAACGGACAGGGCATGTGGAAATGGTAAACACAAGCGGACGTACGCCGCCCATATGAAAGTCCCGGCATCGCCGAATGCGCGTAAAGCTCTGATACTGGACGCGGGAGACGTCAGCGGCTTCCTCGGTTCGCGCGGATATAAATTGGACACCGAGGCAGGCAAGGTCCGAAAAAGCGACGATAAGTACGTCGAAGCGTTGTTCAATGAGAAGGCGCACACTCGCATCACCGTTACGCTGACGGCACACGATACGCCAACTCTCGACTATGTGCTGACGGGAACGACGGATTGCCTATAAGGCACAGCAAGGTCATAGGGTGGCCAGGTACTTACTTGCCCGGTCACCCGACCTGCTTGACCTCTACTCCCCGTCCACTTCCTTGACGTACACGTCCGCATCCTGATTGCTCAGCTCACCAGCTGAAAGGACCTGCTTCGTGTGGAAGGAGACGTCGCCTTCCCGCTGCTCGTTCGCCCAATCGTTGAAGGCTTCGAGCTGATGGTCCTTCGAGAGCTCTTCGAAAGACTTGAGTTTTCCGTCCTCGCCCTTGAGGCCGTCAGGTAGGGGCGTGGTCTTCCAGCCACCGTCCATGAGAGTCGTGGCCATCGTGTACCGGGCCTGAGCGACCATTTCGAAATTCTTCTCGTTGACCTTCTCGGTCCGCTCAGGTCCAGATTCAACGTATGCGCCACCGCCGTACTCCTTGACGGCGAACATGCCGCCACGCCAGGCCAGTGTCCAGGCAGCGGGAAGCTCGGGCTCGCCTGCGACCTCCGATCCGAGGATGGCAGCCTGCTTGAGGTGCTCCTTGAAAGCCTTCTCCGACTCGTCCATTTCGCCGCGAATCTTCATCTCGGCGTCATACTCGAGACGTTGGGTGTTCCCGAAGGCCTTGGCCGCAAGATCGTAGGTACGCGGATCCTGTTTCCCGGCCGCGATCGCGTCATGGTCGAATTTCGCCGTTCTGATGAGCACGTCGTGTTGGAGTTTGCCCATCGCCTCGTCGAAGGGGGCCGTCATCCCGTCATCGTCGGAGAACGTCTTCATGAACCGGTATGTGTCTTGCGGGCTGAGATAGAAAGCTGGATCGACGCCGAGTACGTCGTCATATTCGGTCGGTGAACCGAAGGAGGAGTCGCCACTGTTTTCATCGACATTGTGGCCGCCGATCAGCATCTCGGGCGCGTAGGACGCCGCGAGTCTTCCCATATCCTTCTTGAAAAGGCCGTTGAACTCATGCGTCTCGGCGTGGCCTGCGGCTAGTACGGCATCGAAAGCGAATGTGCTCTCCCACGCATTGTGCTTGCCCGCATCAACATGCCAGTTCCCGTTCGCGTCCTCATGTCCGTGTACCCCGGAACCGACGTCGATGGCGTGGCCCAGAGCGGTCTGTGCGTCGCTGTTCTGCTTGCTGTACTCCAGAAGCAGCTTCAGGTGCTCTTGGAGGTTGGGGTTCTCCTCATCGCCCATCTGTGCAATGGCGTCGAAGACGGCACGCTGATTGTCGCCGAGCGCCTCCAGATTGAGGGCGACCGTGTCGTCCGGCAGTCCTAGGATGCGCGCCTTCTCGCCGCCGCCGCGAAAATCTTGATCCTTGTCCTTCGCGACCTGGTCGAGGACGTTGGCTCGGATGGACTTGGCGAGAAACGAGGAAGGAAAGTCGCCGTAACGCAACATGGCGCCGCGATCCCAACCCAGGGGAACCCCCTTGGGTACCGGCTGGAGGTACATCTTCTTGATCTTCTCGAAACCCGGAGCCGGATAGTCCGAGCTGCAGGCCACACCCAAAGCGTGACTGTACGCCTTGAGGTCCTCGCCAGCTGTCGAGCTGCCTGTGCTTGCAAGCAGGCTGGGGAGGGTCTCCGCCTGAATAGGCGGGTGCAGGTTGGCGTAGAACGACGAGCAGAAGTCCGGATCGTCCTTGTGGGCTGCGAGTTTCAGGGCGAGGTCGTGGTACTCCTTCCCGGCCTTCTCGTCGCCGCTGGTGTTCCTGGAGAACTCGTCGGCCAGCTCCTTGCCGTCCTTGCGTGCCTGGGCGGCGCTGACGACCGGTTCGGGCACCTGGACCATCTGCAGTCCGGGGTGTTCCCGCTCCAGCGCCGCTCCGAGGGCTTGGTGGCGGGTGAGGGTGGACAGTTGGTCGTCGAGCCAAGTGCAGATGCCCAGGATCTGTGTCAGGTCGCTGGTATCGATGCCGAAGCGGTCGAAGCGGGACTTGAGGTTCACCGCGCTCTGGCGCAGGTTGTCCTTGTCCGTTGTGTAGGACTTGATCATGCCCTGCATGGCTGTCGGATCTATTGCCGAGAACTCGCCCATTCTTTACTTCCCCGTTTGCTTCTTTTTTCGAAGTCTTGTCGATGGAGGTGAACGTGAACTCAGTAGCCCTGCAGGTCCATGCGCAGCATCTTGGCGTCGGCTTGCGAGACCTTCTCTGGGCACTTGGCGATTTCGGCTTCAACTGCCGGAATTAGCTTGCCCACCAATGTCCCGATCCGCTGCTTTTTCCCGTGAAGGTCGTCCCGGAAGTTCGCGGCGACTCCGCCCTTCTCGCTGGTCCACACCTTCTTGGCCTGCATGTCGGTGTCGGCCTTGGCCAGCAGGTCCTTGAGGCGTTCGGTTTCGGACCTGAGGTCGTTCCTCAGCGTTACCAGGGCCGCGCGCCATGGATTGTCGACCTTCGGCTGATCTGCCGGAGCGCCCATGTGTTCTCCCCCACCATTCCGTCACGGCCGCGTGGACCACAGCAAACAGCTTGATGTTACCGGGGCCCAACGAGCTGTAGATGGAGTGCAGTTGTAAAGGAACGGCAGTGAACGGCTGTATTGGGAGTGGCGCAGAGTGCGATGCCGCTCGCGGACGACGGGTCCGTAACTTTGCTATTGGTACGGGGAGGAGCGACGTCTCATGGCAATCAGTGGTGCCGATCTCGACGCGCTGAACAAGCTGGTCACTCACTTCAAGAGCCAGAAGATCAACCTGGAGTCGGTGTTCAGCGGTCTGAACTCGGCCGCTGACGAGAGTCACGGCTACTGGACGGGCCCGCTGGCGGACAAGTTCCGTCACGAGTGGACGGCGATGAAGCCGCACCTGCAGAAGATCGTGGACCTGCTGCACGAGGCCCACCAGGCCTCGCAGACGCACCACGACATCATCCGCAGGGCCACCGCCGGCCACTGAGCCGATCAGGCTCCACGGAGCTTCTTGCTCAGGCCCGGGCTCGAAGCAGCCCGAGTTGCCCACGATGCACATGGTCATGCCGGACCTGAACACCCCGGCGGGTCGGGCGTTGGGCATCGCGTTCCCGCCAGGCCAGGGCTGCGGCGACGCCGGCTGTCACGAGCAGAGAGGGGTGAGGTCGGGGACGGGTGCCCTCGGACGGATGGTGGGCCGGTCGTGAAACTCCGCTTTTTTACTTGACCCTTGACCTCATTTTGCGAAGATTTGCCGCGGTGAACGCCCGATGGCTGGCGATTTCGGCTTCAACGGCAGAAATCGACTGCCCGTCAAAGTCGCGTTGTCACTGGAACCAACGGTGCGCGGGTGGCGTGTAGTTGTAGAGGAATGAGGGACACGGATGCTCTGCGAGTGGCGTGAGGTAGCGTGCCAGTCGCGGACGACGGGTCCGTAACTTTGCTATTGGTACGGGGAGGAGCGACGTCTCATGGCAATCAGTGGTGCCGATCTCGACGCGCTGAACAAGCTGGTCACTCACTTCAAGAGCCAGAAGATCAACCTGGAGTCGGTGTTCAGCGGTCTGAACTCGGCCGCTGACGAGAGTCACGGCTACTGGACGGGCCCGCTGGCGGACAAGTTCCGTCACGAGTGGACGGCGATGAAGCCGCACCTGCAGAAGATCGTGGACCTGCTGCACGAGGCCCACCAGGCCTCGCAGACGCACCACGACAACATCCGCAGGGCCACCGCCGGCCACTGAGCCGATCAGGCTCCACGGAGCTTCTTGCTCAGGCCCGGGGCGCGCCGTCCGACCGTCGGACGGCACGCCCCGGGCCGGTTCCGGTTCTTCGAGGGCCAACCTGGAGGAGGGGCGCGGTCCTGTACGCGGTTGAGGTCCCGGAGTTCAACTCGCCCGTCGTGTGGTGGGTGTGCCACGAAGTCCCCTCGCTGAACCACTGGGCAGTCTTGAACGGGGAGAAACGGCATGTCTGAGTTCGCGGGGGTCGACCCGCATCGGGTGCGTCTGCTGGCCAACAAGCTCAAGGACCTGGCGGACACGCTGGCACGTGAGGCGCCGAACATCCGGAAGTTGTTCGACGAGTGGGGCGGGACGATCAACCAGTCAGCCCTTGCACGGCAGGTGACGCAGGTTCAGGACGACGCCCGGGACATGGCCAAGCGGGCCGACGAGGCGCTGAACCTGCTGCACGGTCAGCGGTTCGTCGACCCGAACGACCCCCACAAGGACTTCATCAACATCCCCTGGGACGTCTCGCAGATCAACACGACCTACGAGGCGCAGCAGGAGGCGCAGAACCTCAAGCAGGCGATGGACAATCCGAAGGATCCGTCGTCACGTGCGACGATCGCGGAGGTCGCCCAGTCGCTGGCCGATCACCAGGACGACCCGTCGTACCTCCAGGCATTCATGGCGAACGGCGGCATGGACCAGGCCGCCCGCGCCGCACGCGTCCTGCACGAGCAGGACGGCACGCATGACGGCGTGGTGCTGTCGAAGGAGTCCGAGGGGATCGTTGCGCAGTTCGGCCAGGGCGTGCAGGCGGCAACCAGCCTCGCCAAGGACGGCAAGATCACTCTTCCGCCGAACTACCTCGACAAGCTGACGAAGCCGGACGGCGGCGACATGTGGTCCGTCGGCATGCTCTTCAAGTACGGCCCGGACGGCGACAAGTGGGACCCCCACGTCCTGTCCGCGGTCGGCGGCGCGATGCTCGACTGGCGCCAGAAGAACCCGATGCGGCCCGACTATGTCGCACCCGACCTGCGCTCCGGGGGCTATGGCGGATACGTCGAGGGCAAGGACGACTACTGGTACAAGTCCCTCGGTCTCAGTGTCGACTACCTCAAGGGCAGCAAAGGCGTCGACGCGAAGATCGCCGCCATTGACGCCAACGACCCGTCCCTCGCCCTCATGCAGCGCCTCAGCCAGAACGCGGACGCGTCGCGCTTGGTGCTCACCGGGCCGGACGGCGCGAACCACGCCGCCGCTCTCGTCAGCGACAAGTGGGCCACCCCCGGCCCGTACTCCTTCGACGACGCCAAGTTCCCCGCTTCCGTCATCCGTTTGGCGACCCTGGACCGGCAGCACCACGCCAAGGAGTCGGCGGAGGCGGCCGCCAACCTGATCAACGCGGGTGCCGCCGAGTACGCCAAGGAAAAGAACAAGAACGACTACGACAAGTCGCAGTACCCGGTCAACAAGGGCATCACGCAGGCACTGTCGACGGTCTTCCAGGCCTACGTACCGGACTTCGCGAACTCGACGGGCATCTCGAATCAGGCGGCTGACGCGAAGGACGGCCGGATCGTCATGGATCGTCAGCACGCCGAGGACTTCCTCAGTGAGATCATGCAGAACCACGACGAGGCCGGAAACGTGGTCCAGGCGATCAACGCTCAGATCAGCCTGACGGCGCAGCAGGGCCTGAACAACGCGGACGCCGACACGTATCTGAAGAACTTGGCCGAGCTGCGCGGCGAGGTGTCCGCCGCCGGCAAGCAGGTCAACCTGGACGCGGCAGCCCTGACGGATGCGGCGCACACCAAGGAACTGCTCTGGTTCAACATCATCGCCAGCGGTGCCGCCGCCATCCCGAACCCGACGACGCAGCTCACCCAGAACTGGATCCAGGCGGCGATCTGGGCCGGTATTCCGTACGCCGACAGCAAGTTCTCGACGAACAACGCCGCCAATGTCGAGGCCGGCTCCAAGAGCATCATGTTCAACGACGCCACCTCCATGCACGTACCCCTCGTCCAGGGCCTGGTCCGCGCCGGCAAGATCCAGCCGCCGCACGATCACCCGGAGTGGGCGGACGGCAACATCACGTTCCGCAACGACCGCGACCGCACCGACTTCAACCAGTGGTGGGTGGACATCAAGAAGCAGCAGGGTGGGCTGCTCGACAACTTCGATGACGACATGAGGGACGGCTTCAAGCGTGGCTCCGAATAAGAACAGCGAGGTGTCGCAGGTGCCGGCATCCGACGCGTCGGCGTCGGTGTCGGCGACTCGCGACGCCGGCCGTGCCCGCCGTGGCCTTCTGCTCCTTGCCGCCGTCAGCCTGCTCGCCGGGGCCACCGCTTGCGACGACGGCGGTGACGGTGGTTGGAAGGCGCCGGGCAAGGGGCAGGCGGCAGTCCTGCTTCACGATGAGCCCTCCGGTCCGCCCGGCCGCCAATTCGACGGCGATCTGGACGGATTGACCATTGCCTCGGACGGCACAGCCTATGTGCTGCTCGACGGTATCCAGCGCATCAAGGGCGACCGCACGATGGAGTCGTTGCGGACCAACCTGACCGACAACTCCTCCGGACTGGTCGCGCTGCCGGACGGCTCCCTGATCTTCGGCAGGGACCACGCGATCCAGAAGTACGACCGGGACCAGCAGGTCAGCGTGCTGGCGGGCGACCCCGGCAAGGTGCGGTCCAGCACGGCGCCAGTTCCGAAGTCGACCAGTGCCGTGGGCTTCAGGTTCGGGGACAACGCCGTCGCACCCATCGGGGTCCGTCCCGACGGATCGCTGATCGTGCTCGACGGAGATGTGGTCTGGTCGCTGGCCAAAGGTCGTCTCACTCGTGTGTACGAGGTTCCAGCGGCCGACCGGAAGAGTCGAGGACTGGAGTCCCACCCCACTGCGGCCGTCGACCACAACGGCATCGTCTACGTGGTCAGCCGCCCGGCCGATTCGACCGAGTACTCGCGCATCGCGGACATCATGGCCATCCACACCGATGGAACGTCCGCTCCCGTCGCACTGCCCCGGTCCGTCGTGGGCATGAAGGGGCGACCTGCCGATTTGAAGGTTTCCGCACTCACCGCTGACGGCGCAGACGGCATCTATGTCGACACCGCGGACCACAACGGGACGTACGTCCTCCACCTTCACGGCGGACGAGCGGACCTGGTGGCACGCGCCGCGTACGACGCGCACGGGAACTATCGGGACGCGAACTGTGACTTGAAGCACCCGGTGGACGCCAAGAAGCTGCCGTGTGGCCTGCCCTCGTCCATCACATACGGGGAAGGCAAGCTCCTGCTCGGCGGCAACGAGCACTACCTCCTCCAAATCGGCACCAAGTAACGGGGACCATCGATGGGCGTACCTGACGAAGACAAGCTCGGCTATATCTGCCGCCAGGACATGAACAAGATCGAGGCGTCCGTCTCGAACATCCGCGCTGCCATCAAGGCCGTCAACAACCTCATCGGCTGCGACACCTGGGTCGGCTCCGCCGCCGACAAGTGGGGCAACGACTTCCAGGGCCGTATGGGGGCCTTGGGCACGTTGTTCGACTCCTACCCTCCGGAGGAGCAGCGGCTGATCACCAAGGCCCAGAAGGACCAGGCGGACATGGACCGCAAGCGGACGGGCGGGGGAGCGTAGGGGTCGGCTAGTCCCGGCACGGGCCGTCGGTAACCGAGCCCGTGCCGGCCGCCGTGTCCGGGATGGTGGCGCAGACCTTCTTGCCGCTGTCCGAGTCGGTCACGGTCACGTGCCCGTTGGTGTCGAAGGAGTCCGCCGCCTGCGCCTCGTACACGCCGTCGGAGGTCGTCACCGACGTGTCCGGCGTGACGTCCCGCGGCGAGGTGCTGCAGGGCGTCGGAACGTACGTGGCCGCGCCGCCGGACCCTGGTTCGCTGGGATAGACGAAGGTCGGCTGCGGGGCGCTGGGGTCGCAGCTGCGGGCCGAGTCCAGTGCCTCGTCGATGATCCGGCGACCGGCCGCGTGCAGTCCGTCGCTGGTCTTCTGGTCCTCGAACGCTTCGCCGAGCAGCACGAGTCCGCCCACGACGCACATGATCATTCCGAGCCCGAACAGCCAGTTGGTCAGGCGTTTGGCATCAGGCTCCCGGCGTGACAGCGCGGCCGCCACGCCGGCCGTCAGGACGATCACCGCGCCGGCCCCGAGCAGGGCCCAGGCGGGCCCGGTCGAGATGGGTCCTACGTGCACATTGGGTGGCAACGGCTGAGCGATCAGCATGCACACCGCCCCCGTTCGATCAGTAGTCCCTCACCCGGGCAAGCCGAGCCGCTTCCGGTCCCTGCTGCGCTCTCAGTCGTCGATCACGGCCTGCACCTGCGTGACCGCGCCTCCTTGGATCAGCACCCCCCGGCCTGCGGGGCCGGCGGAGGACGTGCGGGGCAGGCGGACGCCGAAGAGCTGCTCCCCGGCGTCCGCGGTGGGCGCCAGGAGCAGGCCGTGGCGGTTGCGGCGGGCCTCTACGACGAAGCCGCGGTACTGGGAGCCGAGGGACTCGGCCGAACCCGCCGCGATGACGGCGTGGTCGCCGTCGAGTCCGCTGCGGACGACCTCTTCCAGGGCGGAGTCCAGCGGGGTGTCGTAGAGGAGTTCCGCGTCGTCGGCGAGGACCGCGTACCGGCCGCCCTGCGTCCGGGCCAGGAGGTCGGTGAGGTCCTGCTGGCCGGCGTCGCCGGGGAGGACGCCGAGGACGCCGGGTTCGCCTTCCAGTTCCTTCAGCGGGGAGCGCTTCGGGGTGATCAGCACCACGGGCAGGCCGGCCCGCGTCATCGAGCGTGCCATCGCGATCAGGGTGCTCGACCGGCCCGACTTCGGCGGTCCCGCGACGACGAAGCCCGGCCCGGACTCGGACAGGTCGGCGCCGAGCGGCCCGAGTTCGTCGCCGCCGACGCCGACGAGGGCCCACAGGTCCGAGGCGGGCGCGAACTCGGGGTTCAGGGCGAGGGCTTCGCGGACCGTGCAGCGTACGGGCAGGGCGTCCACCCGCATCGGGCGGAGCGGGCGCGGGGGGCGGGGGTGGAGCCGAGCGGCCTCCGTCGCGATCCCCTGCAGCGCCTCCACCTGGGCCTTGCCCGCGGGGTCGGCGGCGAGCAGGGCGAGCTGGCACTCCTGCACGCCGTCGTCGGTCAGGCGCAGGGCGCGCCCGGGCGGCATGTCCTTTGGTACGGAACGCGGGTTGATGCCGACCATGCCGTAGTCGTTCGGGTCGGTGAGCCGCAGGATCAGACGTTCGCCGAAGGAGGTCGTCATGGCGCCGGACATGCCGGTACGGTCCGTGGTCATCACCACGCGCAGACCCACCGCCGGGCCCTCGCGGAACAGCCGGGTGACGGCCTCGATCAGCTTCCCGTAGTCGTAGCCCTCGAAGGTGGAGACGTAGCCCTCCCAGCCGTCGAGGAGGAGAACCATGTACGGCAGCCGGTCCGCGCCCTGGGCCGAGGCCCGCTGCTCCGCCACGCTGGAGACGCCGATATGGGCCAGGAGCTGCTGGCGCCGGGTGACCTCGGCCTGGAGGCGGCCCAGCAGACGGACGAGGCGCTCGGTCTCGTCGCGGGTGATGATGCCTCCGCAGTGCGGCAGCCGGGTGAGGGGGAGCAGGACGTTGGCACCGCAGTCGATGCCGTACAGATGGACGTCGGCCGGGCTCGTGGTCGTGGCCAGGGAGGCCGCGATCGTACGCAGTGCGGTGGAACGGCCGGAGCGGGGGCCGCCGATGATCAGCAGGTGCTCGCCGTCCACCAGGTCCAGGTCGAGCGGGGAGCGCGCCTGCCGGGCCGGGACGTCGATGACGCCGAAGACCGCCGGGGCCACGTCGCCGTGTGCGGGGCGGGTCTCCTGGTACAGGTCGGCGACCGTGACGTGTTCGGGCAGCGGGGGCAGCCAGGGGCTGTGCGGCGCGCCGAAGCCCATGCGCTGTGAGCCCTCGGCGATGGCGTCGACCAGCACCGCGAGGTCCGTCACCATGGTGCCGTCGTCCCCGTCGTCGGCCCGCCTGGGCAGCGGGCGGCCGATGGCGCTCCAGGGCAGCGGGAGGAGACCGACGGTCGGCGCCGAGGACGTACCGGGGCGTCGGCCACCGATGCGGGCCGACTGGACGGCCATCAGCGCGTTCGCGCCCGACCGTACGTACATCCGACCCGGCGTCGACTTCGCGATGCCCCCGGCGTCCGGGGCGTCGATGACGTCCGCGGACTCGTCCCGGTTGGTCACCCGCAGCGCGATGCGCAGGTTGGTGTTGGCACGGATGTCCTGGCTGACGACGCCCGCGGGACGCTGGGTGGCGAGGATGAGGTGCACGCCCAGGCTGCGGCCACGGCGGGCGATGTCGACGAGACCGGCGACGAAGTCCGGCAGTTCGGCCACCAGCGAGGCGAACTCGTCGATGATGATGACCAGGCGGGGCATCGGCTCCAGCTCGGGCCGCAGCCGCCGGGTGTCGGCGTAGTCCTCGATGTCCTTCGCGCCCGCGTCCAGGAGGATCTCCTCGCGCCGCCGCAGTTCGGCCGCGAGCGAGGCCAGGGCGCGCTCCGTCAGGTGTGCGTCGAGGTCGCTGACCATGCCGACGGTGTGCGGCAGCCGGGAGCAGTCCTGGAAGGCGGCGCCGCCCTTGTAGTCGATCAGGACGAAGTTCAGGGCGTCGGGCCGGTTGTGGACGGCCAGCGAGGTGATGAGCGTCTGCAGCAGTTCGGACTTGCCGGCGCCGGTGGTGCCGGCGACGAGCCCGTGGGGTCCGTCCAGCCGGAGGTCGAGGAAGAAGGTTCCTTCAGCGCCGACGCCGACCGGGAAGCGGGTCGTGGCACCTCCGGACCGCCAGATCCGCTCGATGTCGGTGCCCGTCGGATCGGGCATCTGCAGCAGGCTCAGCAGGCGAGCCGCCGACGGCAGCGCGCTGTCCGCGTCGTCGCGGCTGACGTCGCGCACCGGAGCCAGCGACCGCGCCAGCAGCTCGCACCAGGCGTGGGGGACCTGGTCGGCCAGCACCTCGCCCAGGGCGTCCAGCCCCGCGCCGCGCAGCACCACATGGTCCACCGAGCCCACCGGCCAGCAGATCGCCGCCCGGCACTCCTCGGGCAGCAGCCGCTCGTCCTCGTCGACGCACAGCGCGAACATCCCGTGCAGCGGGCCCTCCTGGAGGAGCTGCGGGACGCCGGGGACGCGGCGAAGGAGCCGCGCACCGTCCAGGACGATCAGTACGTAGGGGTCGGGCCGCAGCCGGCCCGACGGGCCCGCCGAGGCGGCCTCCTTGCGCCGGTTCAGCTCGTTGAGCAGCTCGGTGACGCGCTTGCCGATGGTCTCGGCGTCCGAGCCGACCAAGGCGACACAGTCCTGGCCGGTCTGCGGTGCGGCGTGCGGCAGCCAGTGCACCCAGCCCCACGCGGCGTCGGCGTCCGGGGCCGAGGAGAGCACGACCAGGGACAGATCGCGTGGGCTGTGCAGGACGGCGGCCTGGGCGGCGAACCAGCGGGCGCCCGCCAAGGTCTGGGGCCGGGCCCCGGCCAGGCCGACCACGCCCAGCTCCGTGAACGGCAGCGGTACCGGCACATCCTGGACGAGCGGTGGCGCGGGGGGCCCGTCGTCCGTTCCCCGGCCGGGGCCGGCGACGAGTTCGATGTTCGCCGGGAGGTCCGCCACGCCGACGCGCAGGACGAGGGCGTCCGGGTCGGTGAGCCGGCGCTCCCACAGGCGGCGCCGCGGTCCCGTCGCGAACAGCAGGAGGGAGGCGGGGTCCGGGTAGGCGCTGCGCCGCGCCCGCTGGTCCGCGGCGGTGAGGCTCGCCAACTCCTCCTCGTACTTGGCCTTCTGCGCCTTGTACTCCTTGACCGACGTGCGGTGCTTCTTCTTGCCGTCGCGGTTCTGGCTGACCCATTCGCCCGCCATCATCACCGGACTCATCAGGCAGAACAGCAGTGTGTACACCTGCTTGGTCATGAGGTACATGACCACGCCGAAGATCAGCGGTGTGACGGAGGCGATCAGCTGGAAGCGGTGGCGCTCCGCCTTGCGGGGTTGATCCGGAACCACCAGCCGCGCCCGCGGCGGCAACGACGTCAGCCGGGGCGGGCGGTTGTAGGCGAGCCCGCCTTCTCCCATCGGGGCCAGGTGCGCGTCGGGCTCGACCGGGTCGTCGAGGACCAGCAGGGAACCGCCGCAGCGCACCAGCGCGCCCAGCGGCCACTCGCGTTGCCCGAGGACGGGTTCGCCGTCGAGGAGTACCTCCGTGCCGGCTTGTCCCGGAGTCAGGGTGACGCGGCCGTCGACGGCGAGGCTCACGCGCAGTGCCTCTTGGGGAAGACGAGGGTCGGAGAGGGCGATGGTGCTGGTCTGCGCCGAGCCGATCGTCGTCACACCCGCGGCCAGCCGGGCGACCCGGCCGGCGCCGGGCCCTCCGGTGACGCGCAGTTCGTAGCGCCCCGACGGCTCGCCCGCCCGCAGGAACGGACCCACGCTGTCGTCGACGGATATGCGCATGCCGTCACGGAGTATGTCGCTCGCGCGCGCGTCGGATACGCAGTGTCGGCCGTCGGCCCACAGGCCGGCCGTGGTCTGCGCCGCCGTGCCGTCGAGCCGCGGGTCGTACGTAACCCGTGCCAACCCGGCGGCGACGGCGGTGACCGGAGTCGCCGTCGGCGCCAACGCCTTGGCCACCTCGGCAACTCTCGCGTCCTCACCGAAGTCAAGAATGACGTCCTGTGGATCCATGCCCTGCCGGACCACCGTGACGGACACCCGCATCGACCGTGTTCCTTCCTGAGGACCCGTAGCACTGCCACGTTGACATGCCCGCACAGGCTATCCGGCTCAGCCGGGGGTCGCCTCGCGGCCTTGCGGCCTTCGAGGGCCGGCACTCCAACCTGATTGGCCGCAGGGTTGCAACGGGGTGTTCGCCCTCTCGCCGCTTCGAGATACGGCCCGAGCCGACGCGCTATGGACCGGGCATCCCGCGCACACTCGCGCAGTGTCTCCGCCCGCTGCGAAGAGTGCGCGGACCTCGCGATTGCCGCCGGGAATCTCCTTGACTTTCACGGCGTCGTCACATGACGCCCCGTTCTCAGGCCGGCAGTTGGGATGGGAGGTCGCATTTCGCGTCTTTGTGGGCTTGGCGGGCGAAGGACATCGCCAGGTCGATGAGCTGCTGGCGTGCTTCCTTGTCCGAGACCTCAAGTGGTTTCAGGGCATCGGCCATTACGGTCATGCTCCAGGGCTGCTTACTCTCCTTCTCGCTGGAATAGCAGGGAACCCAGATCGCAGCCACCTCCGTATTGGAGGCGCCCTTGAGGCCGGCGTCGAAGTAGGTGATCTTTCCCCCGGAGTTCGGCGGGATTTCTGTCTCGGCCCACTGCTGCCAGGGCCTTGCGGATCCCATCTCGGCTGTCAGAAGGAAGAGGGACTTATCGCCATCACCTTTGACTGTGCACACGCTCCTGAACTCCCAGTCCCGATCAGGCCTCCACGTTTCGGTGAAGTGATATTCGGAAGCGTCGGGCAGCACGGAGTTGAAGATCTCGGCGGCCTGCTGTCGATTGGGAACATGCAGGCAGACATCGTCGGCCTGGATGTGTCCGCGCTTTTCGAAAGCGCCGAGGAAATAGGCTGCCAGCACAGCACCGGCCGCAATGGCGGCCGCCACGCCGTAGATGTACGGGTTTCGTAGAAGTCCGCGTTTAGTTGGTTCCGTCAAGGTCGATCACCTAATCGCTCTCGCACTGGCTGGAGGATTACTCAGCAGCTCTGCTGCGCTCTATCAGGTCACTGGCATCGCCGAATCCCTTTCCTGCCTGGTCGCCGGCTCTGGACGCGGCTGCCGCGTCACCGGTGGCGGCCTTGACAGACTCTTGGGTCGTCAGGATGGCTGACTGTTCGATCTGATCCAGGCGCTTTACATTCTTGTAGACTTGAGCCTTCTCTTCCGACCCATCGCCATCGAAACCGTCGAGGATGCCGTTGAATATCTCACCCGCAGCCGTACCGGCCAAGCCGCCTGCATAGACGCCCGCTGGGCCAGTGAATGGCTCCATCGCAATAGATGTGGCGCTGCCGACCAAAGAGCCTCCCCAAAGACTTGCGTGTTCCTTCCACGCGCCGTCTCGTGTGTTCGAATCAGCGTCGTTCTTGTCGGCCTGGAAGTGCTGGCCGTCACCGACGACACCCTGAAAGAGGCCGGTTTCATAGGCGATTTTATCGATGGTGGCGTCGGTGTTTTGCGGATAGAAATCTGGGTGTTTCTTTTGTGCCTCCATCAGTGCGGCAGCGTAAATATGTTGGGAGACGTTGAGCCTGTCGTACCCCTCTTTGTTACGGGCCACTGCATGCAGGAACCGTGCGGCGTCGTACCTGTCAATCCGAGCTGCGGCCCCTGAAGTCGGGTAGAGCTTGTCCCGGTACATGGCATCTGGATCCAGGGCGCGTTGCAGATCCGGCATGTACTCGGCCGAGATGTTAGCGAAGCTGTCCGACAGGAACGCGTGGTCGAGGAGGCGGTCCTGGTCCTCGGACACCGACTTCACCAGGGCACTGAACAACTCGGCCTGTTCTTTCGAGTGTTTGATGTCCTCGGCCGTGGCCTGTTCGCCCGGGCGGTGGCCGGTGGTGGCAGCCTCCAGAGCAAGGCCCATCGAATTGAGGCCGGTCACGCTCTCCTTGCCAGACTTGCTGTCGTCCGGCCACTTGCGGTCTTCGAAGAGGTACTTGAAGTTGGATTCCGCCTTGCCGTCGTCACCCTTCTGCTTCGCGGTGAAGAACTTGGTTGCCGCGTCAGGGCTGTTGGCGAGTGCCTTCATGTAGCCGGTGAGAGGGTCGTTGCCCTCGTCGTTGCCGAGGTGGTTGACCGTGCTCGTGGTGCCCCAGCCGGAACCGTAGGGCTGGTCTGAGCCCTCCAGCACCCGTTTGTCCTCTTTGACGAGCGCCGTTCCGTAATCCACGAGGAACTTGTCGTCGTAGTCGCCGTACCGCATGAGGTTGCTCATGACGATGAAGCCCTCGGGGCCGCCGGAGTCGCCGTGCGGGGCCGGACCCGGGTCTCGGATCGGTTTGTCACCGATCGCGACCATGTCCTTCTTCCACTTCTGCATCGCCGGCGAATCGGAGTTGGTGGCCGCCGCCACGGTGAGACTCAGGTTCTTCTGCATCTCGTCGAGGTCGTCGGCACGCGCGAAGTCGGAGGTCTCGCCGTATCCGGCAGGCCTGTCGAGATTGCTCATCTCATCCCAGAGTTGCAGCGTCTTCCGCGCTCCGAGAGCTCCTACCACCTTCTCCGCGAAGGGGTATTCGTCGTAGTTCTGGGCGAAGAGTTCGTTCAGCTCGTCGAACTCCTCGGGGCTCAGGTCCTCCGGGTCCTTCTTCCCGAGCTCCGTGGCACGCTTGGCGGCCTTGGCCGCGGCGGCGTTGGCGGCTCGGCTCGCCTGCGCTTCGTTGATCTGGACCATGCCTTTGGCGCCGGCGTACGGGACGTTGTCCATGTTCAGGGCCAGGTGGTAACGGCGCTTCAGCATGGGCAACTCGTCCTGCGCCCAGGACGCCACGCGTAGGACATCGGAGAGTTCCTGGGCACCCAGGCCGTAGTAGGCGAGCTGTGCCTTGTATTAGGACGCCCGGTCCTGAAGCGTCTCCTGGTCCCGCCGTACGGAGTCGATGGTGCCCTTGAACTTGTCGGGGTCAATCCCCGAGAAGACTCCCTTGCTGCTTCCCCCGTCGTCCGGGCGCATGCCCTCCCCGTTCCCCTCGTGTTGGATCCACTGCTCTTGGAGCGGTCAGTACAGACGTCTGTTGCGGTTCATCGAATTGGCTTCCTCTTGTGTCACTTTCTTCGGCATGCCATCGATTTCGTGCTGGATATCCTCAAGGACCTTGGTGATGCGATTACGTAGCGTCTTACGGTGACCGGCCGCATCGTCGTGCCATTTGTCAGCGTTTTTGCCGACCCAGGATTTCGAGGAGTCCCGGCCTCCTTTGCCGATGTCCGTGGCCGCCCTCTTGAAGGCGTCCACGAAGTCACCCTGCTCCTTCTCGAGTTGCAGCTTGAGTTTCTGTAGCCGCTCCCGCTCCGGATTGTCCACCTTTGGCTTGTCGCCGTCGGTTCCCATGCCCTTACCAATCGGTCTGTCAGCGGTTGACGGCTTGGATTTCCTGGACCGTGATGTCCTGGGTGGTGCCGAAGGTGCCGTTGGGGAGGTCGCCGCCGGCGCCGCCGGTGCCGGTCCAGCTGATTTCCCAGGTGATGGTGGCCTGGAGCTTGAAGGTCCCATTGCCCGAGGAGCGGAGGTATTTAAGGCCGCAGGGCGGAGTCTCGTCGGACTTGCCCTTGGCGTAGGGCTCGCCGATGGAGCCGTCGGCGTTGATCGCGCACTCGCCGGAGGCCGGGTAGGTCTCGGCGTTCTCGGTGCCCGGCTTCAGCTTGAGGGACACCGGTTTGGCGGTGGTCGTGGCCTGGATGTTGAAGCCGGGGACGTTGATGGCCGCCGTGGCCTGGACTTCGTCGAAGACGGCCTTGTCGAGCCAGGCCCATGTCGGCAGGTTCACCTTGGTGGTGGCCTCGGGCGCGAGGGTCACCTTGGTGTCGGGCAGTTGCATGCGCTGGTACGCGAGGGCGGCGAGGATCTCCGGAGTGACGGCCTCTTCGTACTGGGCCGGTGGGGCTTCGCCGTTGTCGACCCAGAAGGGGAGGTCGTTGCACGAGCTTCGCTTGAGTACGTCGGGTTCGTCGGGATTCTCGACAGCGGCCCAGAACATCCCCTCGCCGTCCTTCTCGACGTTGTAGTCCTTGTAGCCGGGAGTGTCGGTCCAGCCGTACTCGTCCTCGTAGTGGCGCTGCATCTCGCCGATCGCCGCGCCTGCGGTGCCGCCCATACCGGGCGTGTTCTTGGCGCTCTCGATCTGCTCGGACATCTTCTTCTTGAAGTCCTTGGCGCCGAGGTAAGGGGCGTACCAGCAGGGCGGCGGCGTCCAGTTGACGTCGGAGGAAGTCACGTTTCCGGTGCTGCCGTCCTTGGTGACGGCGCCGGAGTACTGGATCTTGGCAGCGGCGTAGATGCCGGTCGAGTCCCCGCCGCCCGACTGCTCTGTGTCGGCGCCCCTGTCCTTGCCCGTCGGCCCTGCCGCGTAGGCCGGTTCCGCAAGGACGAGGACGCTGAGGGCCAGAGTCACGGCCCCGGCGCCGAGCAGTATGCGTCGCGATTCGCTCACTGGCACTTCGCCGCCTTAGTCTGGACGTACACCTTGGACGCCTGCCACAGGTCATCGGCTGTGGGGAGCTTGGCCATGACGATCTTGAAGTAGTCGAAGTCCGCGAGACTGGGCTTGGTCTTCAGGACCTTCCCCGTCTTGATCTCCTTGCCATAGAACTTGGTCGAGTCCACACAGAACGCCACTTCCACAGCCTGGTCGTTCGTGGTGGACCGGGTGCTGACGTCGTAGTGGCGCTCCGTGCCGGTCGCCGTCCAGCCGCCCTTGATCCAGTCGTTGATCTGCACCTGCGCGTAGTGGAGCCCGTCACCGGTGGCGTACGCGGTCAGGGCCGCGTCCTTGGTCGTGCGCTTGTCGATGCCCCGGTAGATGGCGCGGAGGAAGTTTGCAGCGTCCTCCATCGCCGCCGCCTCGTTCTTGTCCTTCGGCTTGTCCCAGTCGAAGACCATGGTCAGGTCCATGTCCTTGGGCAGGGACACGTCCACGCCGTCCGGCTTGTCCTCTGCCGGTGCTCCTGAAGCGGATGCCGAAGCCGTCGGCGTCTTCGTTCCCTGGTCGGCGCCGGCGATCTTGTCGTTGTCCCCGGCTTTGTCATCCCCGCTCCCGCAGGCGGTCAACAGCAGGGCTACGGTCGCGGCGAGCGCGGTAGCAACGGGCAAAGTACGGCGCTTCACAGTGAACTCCCCGTGAGACAAATGTCCATTCAAGTGACTTGACAGTATCGGTGAGTTTCTCGGTTTCGCCAGTGCGAACTCCCCTGAGAGGATGGATAATTCGGAACGTACCGGCCCTTGCGGGAGCGCTCTGTGTCCTGATCGTGTCCGGGTGGGCGACGAGCCCCGAACGCACGTCCAGACGTCCAGGGCCCGGTGTTGCTATGGGGGCCTTTGTGTCGCTACTGCGGGTTCCGGTACCTAGGACATGCGCAGGGCGGGAACGCCGCGGTCTGCGGGATGGGGTCGATGTGGCTGCCCGTCCAGGTGCGGACCTCGCCGCGGTCCTGGATGGTCGTGCCGTCCGACGTGACTGTGTGGACGCGGATGGTCATTCGGGATGGCCGGGGAGTGGCGTCGAGGAGTTCCGGATCGTGGCACGTCCGGTTTCCCGGCTTCGTGAGTGGTTCGTGCAGACATCGTGGCCACCAAGTGACGAACGCGGTGGGACGGACAAGATGCCGAAGGGGCAACGCATTCGCGCGCGCACAGTGACCAGCGTGCTCTCATCCCGGCGCTCAACCGGGAACCGAACTACCGTAGTTGCACGTGTTTAACTGTGCGACCCCCGGGGCCCGGGAACCTCAACGCGCCTTGAGGGGCTTATGTGCGGCTGATACGGTGCGATCGCTTGACACTCACCCCGGCCATCGGTATTCGGCCAGGTCGGGCGGTGCGTCCAGTGTGTCCCGTGCCGTCGTGCGCGGGCATTCGGGGGTGAAGTGTCCGCTTTTGCAGGGAACTTGGCAGACATTTTCTTGGGTGTACGGGGAGCGGTTGCGTGAAGATCCAAGAGCGTACGGGGGCGGGCGCCGGTCGTTCCGCCGCTCCGGCTCAGCCGTCGGTCGGTGACCGCCTTCCCACGCCGCCTCGCGAGCGCAAACCGGCACTTGCCGCGCTGGCCGTGCTGCTGATCCTGCTCGGTGCGCTCGGCGCCACGACGCTCGTGCTGCGTGCCGGTGACCGGATCGAGGTCGTCAAGGTGACGAAGCAGATCGAGGCCGGTGAGTCCGTCGGCGACAACGTGACCTCCGTGATGGTCGCCGCCGATGACAACCTCAACTACGTCAAGTGGTCCCAGCTGGCCACCCTCAAGACCCTCAAGGCCAAGTCCACGATCTACCCCAACACGGTCGTCATGGGGCAGATGTTCGCCGAGGGCAGCAGCCTGCCCGCCGGCAAGGCCGCCGTGGGTGTCGCCCTCAAGGAGGGCCAGTACCCGGCCGACATCAAGTCCGGTGATGTCGTGTCCGTCTACAACGTGGACACCAGCAACTCCGGCTCCGACAAGACCGGTTCCTCCGGCTCCTCCGGCACCACCGCCGGCGGGTCCGCACTCGTCGAGGGTGCGAAGGTCTACAAGGTCGCCGCGGACAGCGACGCCACCGTGAGCACCGGCAACCTCTCGGTGACCGTGCTCGTCGACCAGTCCCAGGCCGCCGCCGTCGCGCGAGCCGCGTCCGCCGGCGCGGTCGCCCTCGTGCGCGTTCCCGGCAACGGCAACTAGAAGGCGGCTCCCACCCCATGGCGCTCATCGCAATCGCCGCCGACAAGGGTTCCCCCGGCGTCACCACCACGGCCGTCGCCCTGGCGGCGGTCTGGCCGCGTCGCTCGCTGCTCGCCGAGACCGATCCGGCGGGCGGCGACCTGGTTTACCGCAGTGCCGCCGCGCACGGCGGCCGGCTCAACCCGAACATCGGCATGCTGTCCATAGCGGCGACCGCCCGCCGCGGCCTCGTGCCCGACCAACTCTGGGACCACGTCCAGCCGTTGAGCGGCGGACTCGAAGTCCTCGTCGGTCTCGGGATCGCCGAGCAGGCCACCGGCCTCGCCGGGCTCTGGCCCACCCTCGGCCACGCCTTCTCCTCCCTGGCCGACTCCCCGAACGCGCCCGCCGACGTCATCGCCGACTGCGGACGGATCAGCGGGGACACCCCGGCCGTCGAGCTGTTCCCGCACGCCGCCCTCGTGCTGCTCGTCTCCCGCACGGAGCCCGAGGCGCTCGCCCGCGTCCGGGACCGGGCCGCCGCCCTCTCCACGAAGCTGCACGGCGGACCGCGCGGCGCCGCCGCCCTGGCCACCCCGCTGATCGGCGTCGTCCTGATCACCGACCCGGGCAGCTCCGGCAAGCTCGTCAACCAGGTCAACGACATGCTGGTGCACGCCCAGACCGGCGCCCGCGTGGTCGGCACCATCGCGGACGACCCGGCCGGCGCCGAACAGCTGGCCGGACGCAAGCGCGGGCGCCTCGACAAGTCCCTGCTCATCCGCTCGGCCCGCAAGGTCACCGCGGATCTGTACCAGCAGTACGGCGCCGCCTGGGCCGCGGCCGCCCAGGCGAACCAGGCACACCAGGCCAACCACGCGCCCCGGACGCAGCAGACCGATCAGGGCCACGCGGGGGCCGGGCGATGACCGCTGTCGACCACCAGTTGGTCAAGCGGTTCCGGCAGGAGGCCGGCGACCGCATCGCCGAGCAGCGCCGCCTCGACCAAGTGGGCGGCGTCTCGCCGATGTCCACCGAGGACGAGCGGCAGTACGCCCGCGCGGTCATCGCCCAGATCCTGGAGGAGTACGCCCGCACCGAGATCAACGCGGGCCGCACCCCCCTCGACGCGGAGACCGAGGAGCAGTACGCGGCCGCCGTGCACGCGGCGCTCTTCGGTGTGGGCCGGCTCCAGCCCCTGCTGGACAACGCCGATGTCGAGAACATCGACATCAACGGCTGCGACCAGGTATTCGTCGGGTACTCCGACGGGCGGGAGGCGAAGGGGGACCCCGTCGCCGAGACCGACGAGGAGCTGATCGAGCTCATCCAGGTGCTCGGCGCCTACTCCGGACTCTCGTCGCGTCCCTTCGACTCCGCCAACCCCCAGCTCGACCTGCGGCTGCCCGACGGCTCCCGGCTCTCGGCCGTCATGGACGTGGCCCGGCGGCCCGCGCTGTCCATCCGTCGCGCGCGCATGGGCAAGGTCTTCATCTCCGACCTCGTCGGCAACGGGACGGTGACGCCCGAGGTCGCGCACTTCATGGCCTGCGCGGTCCGCGCCCGCAAGAACATCATGATCGCGGGCGCCACCAACGCCGGCAAGACGACGCTGCTGCGCGCCCTCGCCAACGAGATCCCGCCGCACGAGCGCCTCATCACCGTCGAGCGCGCCCTGGAGCTCGGGCTCGACACCTTCCACGACCTGCACCCGAACGTCGTCGCCTTCGAAGAACGGCTGCCCAACTCCGAGGGGCAGGGAGCCATTTCGATGGCGGAGCTGGTGCGCCGCTCGCTGCGTATGAACCCCTCCCGGGTCATCGTCGGTGAGGTCCTCGGCGACGAGATCGTGACCATGCTCAACGCGATGTCGCAGGGCAACGACGGCTCGCTGTCCACGATCCACGCCAACAGCTCCAGCGAGGTCTTCAACCGTATTTCCACGTACGCGCTGCAGGCGTCGGAGCGGCTGCCCATCGAGGCCAGCCAGATGCTGATCGCGGGCGCGGTGAACTTCGTCGTCTTCATCCAGCGGCGCAACAACTACCAGACGGGCGGCCGCCTCCAGCGCATGGTGACCTCCGTCCGCGAGGTCAACGGCGTCGACGGGCGCGTGCTGTCCAGCGAGGTGTTCGCGGAGGCCCCCGACGGACGGGTCGTACCGCATGCACCCATAGCCTGCCTGGAGGACCTGATGGCCTACGGCTACCAGCCGCACGGGGCGTGGGGGTGACCGGCATGACGTACCCAGCGCCCACCTACGAGGCTCTCGGCTCGCTCGGCTCCATGGGCGGCCTCTTCTCCACCGAGGTCCTGTACTCGATCGGCAGCGGAGTCGCCGTCGGCGGCGGACTCGCGCTGCTGATGATCGCGATCCGCGGACTGCCCGCCAAACCCGAGCACGAGAAGCAGAAGGCCAACGAACGGGCCGCCGAGCTGATCCGGTTCGCCGGCCGGCGCGGCTCGCTCGCCGCCATCGTCGGACTCGCCGTCCTGCTGCTCACCCGCTGGGCGGTGGCCGGCATCGCGGCCGGTGTGCTCGTCTTCTTCTGGGACCGCCTCTTCGGCGGCGCCGCCGAGGAGCGGGCCGCCATGCGCCGCGTGGAGGCCCTCGCCTCCTGGACGGAATCGCTGCGCGACACGATCGCCGGTGCCGTCGGCCTGGAGCAGGCCATCCCGGCCTCCGCCCGTGCCGCGGCCCCCGTCCTCCGGCCCCACCTCGACGCCCTCGTCGACAAGCTGCGCGCCCGCACCCCGCTGCCCGACGCGCTCCAGATGCTCGCCGACGAGATCGACGACGCGTCCGCGGACATCATCGTGGCCGCGCTGATCCTCAACGCCCGCCTCCGCGGCCCGGGTCTGCGCCAAGTCCTGGGCGCCCTGGCCAAGTCGGCCCGCGAGGAAGTCGACATGCGCCAGCGCGTGATGGCCCAGCGGGCATCGACCCGCCGCTCGGTGCAGATCGTGGTCGCCGTCTCGATCGCCTTCGTCCTCGGCCTCGCCGTCTTCAACCGCGACTTCGTGGCGCCGTACGGCACCGCGGTCGGCCAGCTCGTACTCGCCCTGGTCTGCGCCCTGTTCGCACTCGGCTTCTGGTGGCTGCGCAAGCTGTCGACGATCGAGACGCCCGAGCGCTTCCTGATCCGGGACGAGTCCTCGGTGCAGTTCGTCCGGCCGCGCACGCCCGCCGGGCAGGGCCCCCAGCCCCAGCCGTTCCAGTCGGAGGAAGGTGTACGCCGGTGAACCTGACGATGCCGATCGTGGTCGGCGTGGTCTTCGGACTGGGCGTCTACGGGCTCATCCGTGCCTTCATGCCGACGAAGCGCAGCGCGGTCGCGCAGGTCGCCCGGATCGACGCGATGCGAGCGCGCGGAACGGCGTACGAGTCGGCCCGGCAGACGAAGGACACCGGACGTCTCGGCTCGCTGCGCGCCGAAATCGGAGCCCGCGTCTCGGAGTTCTACCTCCAGCAGGGCTGGGAACAGCGCTCGCTGCGGGCGGACCTGGCCGTCCTGGACCGCAGCTGGGAGAAGTTCCTGGCGACAAAGGTGCTGCTGGCCACCGCCGGTCTGTTCTTCGGCCCGTTCCTGTTCGCGGTGGTCTGGACGCTGGGCTTCGGCTCCAGCCCGGTCATCCCGGTCTGGCTGGCCCTGCTCTTCGCGGCGCTGTTCTTCTTCCTGCCCGACCTGGAGGTACGGCGGGACGCGGCCGAGAAGCGGCGCGACCTGCGGCGCGTGATCGGGGCGTACCTGGACCTGGTGTCGATGAGCCTGGCGGGCGGCCGCGGCCTGCCCGAGGCCCTGATGGCCGCGGCCGAGGTCTCCGACGGCTGGGCCAACCAGCGCATCCGCAACGCCCTGTCCGACGCTCGTATCACCGGTGTCAGCCAGTGGCAGGCGCTCGGCGCGCTGGGCGAGGAACTGGGCGTCGAGGAGCTGAAGGACCTGTCGGCGTCGCTGGCCCTGGTCGCGGACGACGGCGCCAAGGTCCGCGAGTCGCTCGCCTCCCGCGCCGAGACCATGCGCCACCGCGAACTCGCCGAGATCGAGGGCAGCGCGGGCGAGAAGTCGCAGTCGATGCTCGTGGCCCAGCTGCTGCTGTGCGCAGGCTTCCTGGTGTTCCTGATCTTCCCGGCGGCGATGCGGGTGTTCCAGGTCTGACCTGATCCCCTATCCAGGACCGCGAACTGTTTCGAGAGGACAACTCATCATGAACGGACGGAACTTCGGCACCGGTATTCCGGCGGTGGACTTCCTCGTCACCTTCTTCCAGGCCCGCGTGGAGCGGGCTCGCTCCGGCGAACTGGACCGCGGCGCCTCCGCGGTCGAGTGGGTCATCATCTCCGCGGTCGTCGTGGCGATCGTGGGCGTGGTGGCCGCGATCATCAACGAAGCGCTGAAGAGCGGCGCCGACAAGGTCGGTGACTGCATCAAGGGCGCCAGCGCGGACAAGACCTGCTGATCAGGCGTACGACGACGGGGATGACGGGGTTGTTTGTGGGCGTGGGCAGATGGGCGCGCCGCCGGGCGGAAGCCGCGCGCGGCGACTCCGGTGAATCGGGCATGACCGCGATCGAGTTCGTGCTGCTCACTCCCGTGCTCTTCTTCATGATCTTCGCGACCGTCCAGTTCGCCCTGTACTTCTTCGCCGACCACGTGGCCCAGGCGGCGGCCCAGGCGGGCGCCCGCAAGGCCCGGGCCATGGCCGACGAGCAGCCGGGCGCATGGCGCGGCGAGGCGCGGGACGTGGTCGACTCCTACATCCGCCAACTCGGTCCGCAGCTGGTCCTGTCCCCGGACGTGGCGATGCTCCAGCCGGAGCAGAACACGGTGGGCGTGGAGATCTCGGCGCGGGTGCCGACGGTGTTTCCCGGGCTGGACCTGACGGTGCACGCGCAGTCTTCGGGGCCGGTGGAGCGGTTCGTGAAGGAGGAGAACTAGGTGTCCCCCGAGTCCCTCGACTCCTGGCGCGGACGACTCGTGGGCGACGATCGGGGTCTGTCCACCGTGGAGGTGGTGATCCTCGCCCCGGTGATGATCCTCTTCATTCTGGTCCTGGTGGCCTTCGGCCAGCTGGTCGACGGCCGGGGCGCACTGGACGGCGCCGCCCGCGACGCGGCCCGCGCGGGCTCGATCCAGAAGGACCACGCTACGGCCATGGCGGAGGCGCGCAAGGCTGCCGAGGCGGACCTGTCGGACGTCTGCTCCGGCCCGGTGTCCGTAGTCCAGACCAGCCAGGGCTTCGCACCCGACACCATCTTCACGGTCGAGGTGAGCTGCCAGGTGCGGGGTCTGGCCATGCTGGGCCTGGACGTCCCGACACGGCTGACGGCGAGCTTCAGTTCCCCGCTGGATCCGTTCCGGAGGTCGGCGTGAGACGCGATGTCGTACGGGAATGGTGGGCGGCCCGCAGCTCGCGGCTGGACGACCGCGGCTCCGGCGCGGGCGCGGTCATCATCTTCGCCCTGGTCTTCCTCTCCCTCGCCGCCTTCGTGATCGACGGCGGCCTGTCCATCTCCAAGCGTGAACGCGCCGCCGACATCGCGGAACAGGCCGCCCGCTACGCCGCCCAGGACATCGACAAGGAAGCCCTCTACGACAACGAGGGCGGCCCCGCGCCGATCAACTACCAGGACTGCGACGCCCGTGTGAAGGCCTTCGCCCGCGAGATGGACATGAACGGCGCGGACATCGCCGCGACCCACTGCGTGGCGGCCGACGCCCAGCAGGTGCGGGTCGAGGTGCAGTTGACGTACCAGCCGGTGTTCACCGGGATGTTCTACGGCGGGGACGTGGTGGTGCACGGGCAGGCGGTCGCGAAGAACGAGGTCGGCTGACCCGGAGCGGACATCACTCGGGCTTCCACTGCGTGGCCGTGACCACGTAGGTACGCAGGTTGTCGTTCGAGGGGTCCTTGCCGACCTTGGTGATCCAGAGGTGGATGACGGGACCCTCGCTGGATTCGATGCACAGACCGGTGCCCGCCTTGAGCACCGAGTCGTCGCGGATCCTGCTCAGGGGGATCGGGTTGGCGAGCGTGGCCTTACGGGCGGTGTCCCGGCACTGGGTGGGGGTGGGGCGCTGTTCCGTCGTCACGTTGAAGGTGCCGCTCTCGTCGGCCAGATGGATGCCGTTGCCCTTGATGGGGTCGGGGCAGTCCGTGTACGTGAGCCACTGTCCGGAGGTCGGCAGGTAGGTGTCGTTGAGGGAGACCGAGAGGTCTCCGAGATCGAGCGTGGTGACGTCGGACGGGCTGCACAGGGTGCCGGATCCGACGTCCTTGGCGGTCGCGGTGAATTTCGGGGCACGCAGCACCAGGTTCTTGTTCCGGACGCTGATCTGCCACCCGGCCTCGGTCTTCGGAGCGTCCGGACCGGCGGAAGCCCCTGCGTCGGCCGAGGCACCACGTGCTTTCGTGTTCTGACCCTCCGCGGAGTCGGACTTGGCGCCCCCGGACGGGCCCGACGAGGTGTCCGTGCCGTTGTCATCCCCGAGCAGTCGGTACGCGGCCAAGGAGCCGCCCCCGATCACGAGAACGCCCGCGGCGATCGCGGCGAGCAGTGGTGTACGACGACGCCGGGGAGCCGGGGCCGATGATGCGGGCTCGGCGAGGGGCGTGGACTGCGCTGGGTACGACGGCGCGGTCGGCGCAGCGGCCATGAGGACCGCGCCCGGTGCATGAGCCGGGCGCGTGGGCGCGGCCGCCGCGAAGGCGGTCTCGGGAGAGAGCCCCGGCCGGGTGGGCACCGGGGCCGGCGGCGCCTGCGGGGGCATCGCGCCGCCCGGGGCCGCAGCGGAGGAGTAGAAGCGCATCGTCCGCTCCTGCTCCGCGATCTGCTCCACCACGGCCTGCGGCAGCCACCAACCCTCGTGCCGCATCAGGCCTTCGGCCCCGGCCAGGGCGTGGCACGCCTCGATGATCCCGGTGGGCGTCGGCCGGGCGGCCGGATCCTTGCCGAGGCAGGCGGCGACGATGCCGCGCAGTTCCTCGGGGCAGGTGGTGAGGTCGGGTTCGGCGGAGACGATCCGGTACAGGAGAGCGTGCGAGGACCCGTCCCCGAAGGGGTGCCGCCCCGTCGCGGCGAAGTACGTGATCAGGCCGAGAGCGAAGACGTCCAGGGCCGGGGTCACCTCACCGCCCACGGCCTGTTCGGGTGCCATGTAGGCGGGTGTGCCCAGACGGACGTCCGTGCCGGTGAGCGCGGTCGTGTCGGCGGCACGGGCGATGCCGAAGTCGATGACACGGGGTCCGTCGGAGGCCAGCAGCACGTTGGAGGGTTTCAGGTCCCGGTGAATGACCCCGGCCGCATGGATGGTCTGGAGGGCCTCGGCGATGCCGGCCGTCAGCTGCAGTGCCGTTCGCACCGGCAGGACGCCGTGCTGGTGAACGGCCGACGCGAGCGAGGGGCCCGGGACGTAACCGACGGCCAGCCAGGGCTCCGGACCGTCGGTGAAGCTGTCGAGGACCGGTGCGGTGTACGGCCCCTGCACGCGACGGGCGGCGGCGACTTCCTGGGTGAAACGCTTCCGGAACTCCGGATCCTGGGCGTACTCCCGTCGCACGGCCTTCAGCGCCACCGGCTGCCCGCCCCGCGTGTGCGAGAGGTACACCACGCCCATCCCACCCTCGCCGAGCCGGGCACGGAGTCGGTAACCGGCTATCTCCCGGGCGTCGTCCGACGCCAGCGCTTCCATCGGTGGGTCCCTCTCGAGTTGTTGAAGTGGCCGTGATACGGATGCGCCGGGAGGCGAATGCTATGCGTCTCCGAGCTGCCGCAGGTCCACGTATCCCGCCTTGAAGTCCGGCGAGCTCATGCCGACGTTCATGTGGCCGGTGTCGATGGTCTCGACCTTCCAGAGCTTGCCTGCGATCTCGACGGTGCTGCCGATGCGTACGTCGTCGTAGAAGGCGAGCTGCCCCCGGCGCACATCCGTCGCGCTGATCGAGGCCCGGGCCGGACCGGCCTGGATGTCGGTCACGACGGCTCCCAGTTCGGGTCCGTTGTCGGGCACGTGCCAGCGCAGCCGCCAGTGGCCCTCGGACGTCGTCGGCCACTTGGCCATGTGTGCCCCCTGGTTCGTGCCGCTGTGGTCCGGCGTGGTGAGGACCACGCGGTAGGTGCAGATCTGGGCGACCGTGTAGGAGTGCCCCTTCAGGGTGAGCTTGCGCCCCGGTGCCACGGTCTGCTTGGCCTCGTCCACGGAGAGCACCGCGGTGCGGTGCTTCCCGTCGGCGCCCGCCTCGGCGTAGGCCACCTTTCCGCCGCCCGGCAGCGCGGTCGTGCCGCCCCGCAGGAGGTGCAGACCCTTGGCGTCCTTGTTGCCGTCGCACTCGGGGCCCTTGTCGGCGGCCGGCGCGGGCTCCGGTGCCGAGGACGACGCCGAAGGGCCTGTGCTGTCCGACGCCTCGGGTCCGCTGTTCGTGCCGCAGGCGGTCAGCAGCAGCGTGAGGCAGACAGCCCCGCCGAGTTTCGTGATCCTCATCCTGCCACCTGCAGTTCCTGTGGGGTGTTGAAGTACTTCTCGTACTGTTCGGGCGTCGCCTCGACGTCCGGAGCGCCGCCACCCCAGGGGTTGCCGAGGATGATCTTGCCGTCGGGGGTGAATCCCTTGACGTAGAAGACGTGCCGGCTGACGAAGCTGCTCTTCCACTCCTTCGGTACGTCCTTGGCGTCGACGGAGTCGGTCGCCACGATCACCGGGTGATGCGACTGGAAGGACTTCTTGATGGCGTCGAGGTTGTTGTCGAGCGACTTGGAGTCGTGGCCGGTCACATAGGGCGGGGCCATGTTGGTGTAGTCCCACTCGATGGCACCGTAGTCACCGGACTCGGTCCGGTCGTAGAGCTTGTCCCCCGGATGGTTGTCGGGGCTTCCGCCCTTGTCGCCGCCGTACATCAGGGCAAACGCCTTCTCGTAGTACGCGGGCCAGGTCTCCCCGGCTCCGTGGGCCGACACCAGGTTCCCGTTCTGGTCCATCGGGAGGTCGGGGGTGACGGTGACCCAGTGCTGATTGCCGTCCTTGTCCCAGATCCGGACGTCCACCGTGCCGTTGGGGTTCTGCTTGATCCCTTCGGCGATGAACTTCGGATCCGCCTGCGCCGTCGCGGTGAGGGATGCGATGTACCAGCAGTCCCCGAACTGACCCTGCGAGATGCTCGACGCGTCGACCTTGCCCGGGGTGGCGAACAACGGGTCGCCGGGCATGCCGTAGTGCATGTCCTTCACGCCCTGGTTGAGCTGGGAGTTGTATCCCTGCAGCCACGCGTCGGTGGTGTCGAACCCCGGCTGGATTCCCGGGAAGGCCGCCTCCAGCTTGGCCCAGTGCGTCGGTCCGGCCTTTTTCAGCAACCCGCTCAGGTGGTCGCGGAACTGGGCGTCGGGTATGCCGTCGTGGGACTCCCACCACCACATGCCGCTGTCGTCGGTCTTCTTCGCCAGGTCGCCGTAGCGGCGGAGGTCCTCGGCCGGGACCTTGGCGAGGAAGGCGTCGAATTCGGCGGGGGACAGGCCGTTGAGCTCGTCCTTGACCTTGTTCAGATCGTCACGGTTGCCGTCGTCGCCGAAGTCCTTGCCGTCCAGCGCGGCGATGTCCGCCAGCGCCTGGTTGATCTTCTTCTCGTCCGGGGCGCGCTCGTCGGCGAAGGCGAGCGCCGGGTCGATGTCGTAGCCCTTGGCGAGGAGTTCGTTGCACTTCTCCAGCTGGTTGCAGCGACGCGTGATCGAGTCGGACATGTCGTGCAGTTCGTGGCCGAGCGATCCCGGCAGGTTGCCGCCGCCGAACAGCCAGCCGAAAGAGCCGGAGAAGGGGTTGCCGACCAGCGGTTCGAGGGCGGGGCTCGTGGTGGCGGGCTTGCCACCGAGCAGCCCCTGGGCCTGGGTCAGCACCGCGGAGACGTCGCTGTGCAGCTTGCCCGCGTTGTCACCCAGCGTCTTCAGATCGCTCCCGAGACTGCGGATCTTCGGGATGTCGAAGCCGGCGAAAGGCATTGACTCACCCGCCAGGCTTGTTGCTCTGAGCCTTGCGGGCCTGGTCGTCGAGGTTGTTCGCCTCGGTCTCCCACCGCCGGGCGTCGGTGATCAGATCACTGGCCATCGAGTGCAGCGAGCTCTTGCGGGTGCCGAGCGTCGCCGTGGAGGCCTCGGCGAACGGGCCCTTCCAGATGGCGGGTGCCGCCTGCGTCACCGCATTGTCGAGATACGGCCCGAGCGACCCGGCAATCGTCCGCGCCCGGCGGGCACACTCCCGCAGATCGTCCGCGCGTTTCTTCAACTGCGCAGGAGTTTCGCCCTGTTCGTCCGGTCTTCCCATGTCAACCCCGTAGTCGATCGGCGTCAGGCACCGATTGCCGATGCTAACAAACGAGTGATCAGGTCAAGTTGATGTGCCGGTCCGACAGTTACCGCACCCTTACGAAGTACCCGGCGATCCTTCACGGGCAGATGGAAGAAGTGCCGATGGCGGACGCGATGGCCGAACTGCCCGACGCCACAGCGGCCTCGCAGACCTGAACGGAGTGACGGGTCCGATGACCGACGACGACCTCTCGAACCTCGGCCTGGAGTTCTCGGAGGACTGGGTACCCTTCCCGGCCATCGGTACGGCGAACCGGGAGCTGGACCACTGGTGCAGCTCCCAGGCCGGGGAACTGGCCGAGCGGTACGCACGCGACGGCGAGCAGGCCGACGTCCGCGCCCTGACCCGGGACCTGAGGCGCGCGGCGGCCGACAGCCACGCCCGCACGCCCCTGGCCGCCTTCGGCTGGTACGTCAGCGGCCACAACACGGTGGCGGCGATCATGGACCTCGACGCCATCCACCCCGACGACACGGTCCCCGACGTGTCCCTGGCCTGGCTGACCGGGCACATGACGGTCCGGGACCTCGGGGCACCGGACGTCCGCGAGGTACGCCTCCCCCTCGGGGACGCCGTCCGCATCCGCCAGAACTTCGTCGGCGAGAAGAAGCGCTTGCTGGGCCCCCGCCCGGTGATCCGCTCCCTCTTCTACGGGGTCCGCCCGGACGGCATGGATACGGCGATCACCCTCGCCCTCTCCTGGACGGAACCGGTCCTTGACGAGCCGGTGGAGCAGATGGGGGACACCATCGCGGGGACGCTGTCGCTGTGACCTCGCGCAACTCTTCGGTCAGCGGTTGACCGACTGGATCTCCTGGACGTTGATGTCCTGCGTGGTCTCGAACGTGCCGTCGGGCAGGTCGCCGCCGCTGCCGTCGGAGCCCTTCCAGGTGATCTGCCAGGTGATGCTGGCCTTCAGGTGGTAGGGGGTGCCGTTGGAGGCGCGGAGGTAGGTGACTCCGCACGGTGGGGTCTTGTCGGCGTCGCCCTTCGCGTACGGCGTGCCGATCGAGCCGTCGCCGTTGATGGTGCAGTTGCCGGAGGCGGGGGAGGTCTCGGCGTCCGGTGTACCCGGGTCGAGGTGGAGCGCCACCGGCTTGGCCGTCGTCTCCGCCCAGAGGCCGGTGTCCGGGAGTTCCGCGCGGACCTTGACCTCCTTGAAGGTTCCCTTGTCCAGCCACACCCAGGTCGGGATGTTGACGGTGGACTTGGCCGCCGGCTTCAGCTCGATCGAGGTAGTGGGGACCTGGATCTTGTTGTAGGCGTATTCGGCGAGGGTCTTCGGAGTGGGGGCGTTCGGCACGTCGGGGACCTTGCCGGCGTCGACCCAGAACATCAGCCGACTGCACAGGGACGTGTCGTCCACGGCGTTGAGGTCCGGAGCGACTCCGCGCCAGAAGTAGCCGTGCTTGCCGAGGTTGTAGTTCTTGTAACCCTTCACGGTATTCGGGGTGGTGAAGGTACTGAACGCGTCCTTCTCGTCCCTGAAGTGGTCGGTCCAGAGGCTCGATCCGTACCACCCGTCGCGCAGTCCGGCGTCGCCGTCGCCGTCTTTCTCGGCGAAGTCCTTCAACTGCGCGGGGGAGAACACGGGCTCGTACCAGCATGGCGGCGGCTTCCAGTTCACGTCCGTCGACGAGACGGTGCCCTGCTTGCCACCGGTAGGACCACTCTGTTGAGTGACCTTGATGCGTGAGTAGCGGGCGGAGGCGCTCAGCTCCTTGCCGTTGCTGTTGCCTCGCGTGTTGGTGCCAGCGCCCCCGAAGGCGTCGGCGGGTGCCGAGCTCAGCAGGGCCACGACGAGTGACCCGGCGATCACGGGTGTTGCCCGGTGTCGCGCCCTCACTTGGAGCACCCGCCTCGCTCGGAGTGGACGGACGAGTTCTGCCACACGCCCTGTGCACTCTTCGCCAGGGAGACCGTGTAGAGGACGTAGGGGTTCGTGCCTGCCGGATTCCCCTCGACCTTGCTGGTCTTGCGGTTCTTGGTGGACGCCTTGCTCTCGTCCGTGCAGTAGCTGAGCGACGCCCCTGCACCGGTCTTGGCCAGGCTGACCCTGGGGCTGAAGGCGGGCAGCTTGCCGATGACGGTGAGGTTCTTGTCCGTGTACGACTTGATCCACGTCTTGGTCTGCTGGACAACGCCCGCGGTGTCATAGAAGGCGACGGCTTCGCTGTCGGGGTTGTCGGCGATGATCGCCGCATAGCCCGCCCGGAGTTCTTCCTTCGCGTCGTTGAGCACCGCCTGCTTCACCGGATCGCCGCTGGTCCAGTTCTCGAACGTGAGCTGGAAACTGCTCGGCAGCGTGATCACCGGGCGCTTGGCGCCGGACGGCGCCGAAGACGATGCCGGGGCGGAGGCCGACGGGCTCTTCGACCCCGTGTCCGCGCCCTTGATGTCGTCCGACTTGTCGCCGCCGCCTCCGCCGCAGGCGGTCAGCAGCAGGGCCGCGGTGGTTGTCACGGTGGTCAGGGTCAGGATGCGGCGGGCCACGGTGAGTCTCCCCCGGAGTTCGGCGTGTGTGCAGCTGAGAATGAAGCTATCAGGGGCGTATGACAGTGACTTGAGTGGTCGTGGGGGATTGTGCGGGGGGAGGTGAAGGGGTAGTGCGTGGTGGATGTGGGGTCAACTTCCGCATGAAGTGTATCAATTGGACATGCTCGGGTGAATCGGTGGTGATCGGTCCTCCGGTCTCCGGCCACCTCTTCGACGCTGTCAGTCCCACTCAATAGGATCTCTGTAGGCTCGACCCACCCCCCGAACCCACTCCTCCCACACACGACCCAGGACACCCGCCATGGCGCGACGCAGCACATCAAGCTCGACGGGAAGCCCCGCGGGCCCGCGGAACCGGACACCGCAGCCGGTGCGCGTGCGCCGGCGTTCGTTCGGGGACTTCGTCAAGGCGTTCTTGGCGCTCATCGCTCTGCTCGTGCTCGTCGTCGGCGTACCCGGCGCCCTCGCCGTAGAAGTCGGGTGGCCGCTGCCGCACGCGGCGCCGTCGCTGGACTGGCTGCAGCAGGAGATCACGGTCCAGACCTTCCTGCACGTCCTCACCGTGATCGTGTGGCTCGCCTGGGCCCAGTTCACGGCCTGCGTGCTGGTGGAGGTCAAGGCCGCGCTGTCCGGCGTGGGGATCCCGGGGCGGGTCCCGGGCGCGGGCCCCAGTCAGCTGCTCGCCCGGCAGCTCGTCGCCGCGCTGCTGCTCGTCGGTGCCACCGCGGCCGGCCTCACGCCGGGGCTCTCGCAGCTCGGGCACAGCCTGGAGGGGAACCAGAAGGGCACGGTCGCCGCGGCCCAGCAGACCCCTGGGCTCTTCGCGCAGCAGCAGGAGCAGGCCGCGAGCACCGCCGCCGCCCTCGCCGAGCAGGCCACCCACGCCGCCCACGCCGGCGGCGGCAGCGCCAAGGCGGGGGACACCAAGTACTACCGGATCCAGCCGCCCGAGGGCCGTCACCACGACTCCCTCTGGGAGATAGCCCAGCGGCACCTCGGCGACGGCCGCCGGTACAAGGAGATCTACGAACTCAACAAGGACCGGATCCAGCCCGATGGTTCGCGGCTGTCCGAGGCCAGCCTCATCCGTCCCGGCTGGATCATGGAGATGCCGGGCGACGCTCACGGCGGCGAGCTCGTCGAGAACCCCGACGCCCATGTCTCCCACGAGGTGCGGCAGCAGATCCACGACTACGCCAAGACCGGGGATCACGCGAAGGAACACGGGCACGGGCAGCACGCGAGCGGCGGCGGTTCCGGCGGCTCCCACGTCTCCCTGCCCCAGCAGCGGCCCGCTCCGGACGGGGGACAGGAGCGGCAGCACGTCACCCCCGCCGCCGACAGCGGCTCCGGGAGCCACTCCTTCGGCCTGCCCGAAGCCCTCATCGGCGCCCCCCTCCTCGCCGCCGGCCTGCTCGGCGCCCTCGGCCGCCGGCGCAGGCAGGCGATGTGGCAGTCGGCGCTGGGGGCCCTCGGCGGGCGGCGCGGCATGGAACCGCCGACGCCGACCGGGGACGCCCAGGACGTCCACGACGCGCTGCTCGTCGGGGCCGACCCCGAGGGCGTACGACTCCTCGACCGTTCGCTGCGGGGCCTCGCCGCCTCCCTCGCAACCGAGTCGCGCGCACTGCCCGTCGTCTACGCGGCCTGGCTCAGCAACGGCGATCTGCACCTCCAGCTCGCCCAGCCGGCCGGCAAGCCGCCGACGCCCTGGCAGCTCGGGCAGGACCAGACGTTCTGGATGCTGGCGCGCGCGGATGGCGAGAGGTACGAGGACGTCGACACCGCGGCGCCGTACCCGGGTCTGGTCAGCCTCGGCACCATGGACGACTCGCGGCTGCTGCTCAACCTGGAGGCCGTGCCCGGAATCGTCTCCCTGAGCGGCCGCGAGGCCGACCGGGCCGCCGTGTTCGCCTCCGTCGCCGCCGAACTCGCCACGAGCGGCTGGTCGGACCGGATGACCATCACCCTCGTCGGCTTCGGCGAGGACCTCACCGCGCTCGCCCCCAACCGGCTGCGCCACCTCGACGGCATCGAGGCGCTCATCGAGACGATGGAGGCCGAGACCCGGCAGCGGCGCGGCGCCCTCGGTGCCGCCGGCCACGACTCCGTGCTCACCGGCCGCTCCGGGCCCGCCCAGCACACCCGTTGGGCCCCGCACCTGGTCCTGCTCGCCGCCCAGCCCTCCGCCGAGGACGCCGGCCGACTCGCCGAACTCGCCGCCGACGCCAGCCGGCTCGGCATCGGCTACCTCGTCGGCGCCGAGACCGGCGATCTGCCCGGAGCCGCCTGGGAGATGGAGGTCACGCCCGAGGGCAAGCTGCTCGCCCCGCTGCTCGGGCTGGAGCTCGACGCACAGCTCCTGCCGGCCGTTCAGCAGCGCGCGGTCGTCGAGCTGTTCGTCGAGGCCGACCCCGACCGCGACCCCGACGGGCCGGCCACCGCCCCGCCGTTCCTCGTCGACATCAGCGAGCAGGGGCGTCCCGCGGTGTACGCGCGCCTCGTCGGGCCGTACGAGATCATCGGCCTCGACACCCCGGACGGGGAGCGCAGCGCCCTGCTGCACGAGGCGCTCGCCCTGCTGCTTCTGCACCGCGAGGGCGTGCACCCGCGCGTGCTCGCCTCGGCGCTGTGGCCGCGCGGGGTCACCGAGGACGTACGGGACGCGCTCATCGAGCGGCTGCGCACCTGGCTCGGCACCGACCCGGACGGCACGCCCCGGCTCGGCGCCGACGCGACCGGCCGGCTCACGCTCGCCAAGTCCGTCGTCTCCGACCTCGACGTGCTGCGCTCCCTGTACCACGAGGCCACGCAGGGCAAGGGCGTCGACAGCCGCGCCGTGCGCGGACGGCTGCTCACCGACGCGCTGGTCCTGGTCCGCGGACCGCTGCTCGCCGACCGGCCCGAGGGCCGCTACCGCTGGCTCACCCACGAGATCGTCGACGCCCAACTCCCGCTGCTGGTCGCCGACACCGGCCTCGCCCTGTCCGCGTTCCACCTGGAGAAGGACCGTGCGGAGAAGGCGATCGAGGCGCTGAACGCGGCGCTGAACTCGGCCCCGGACGACGAGCGGCTGTGGAACGAGCTGCTGCGCGCCACCCACGCCACCGGTGACCCCGGCCGCCTCCAGAACCTCACCGTCGACCTCCTCGGCCGCAGCGGCGCCCGTGGGCTGCCGCCGCGCACGGAGGCGCTCCTCGACGAGCTCCTGCCGACCTGGCGCGACGGCGCCGCCGCGGCGGGATGAGCGACCTCGCGGTGATCATCGCCGCCGCGCTGTGGGGTGCGGTGGCGGGGGCGCGGCTGCGGCACGCCGCCTACCGGCTCTCCGTTCCGTCGGGGGAGAGGTGGCGGGAGGAGTGTCCGGCCGGGCATCCGATCGGCGGATGGATCGGGTGGGGGCGGTGCCGGGAGTGTGCCCGGGCCGCCGAAGCGAGGGACGGCGCCGGAGCGTCGTACGGCACCACCGTGTCGCACGGTCCCGGCGCGTCGTACGGCACCACCGCGTCGTACGGTCCCAGCACACTCCTGCTCTCCGCCACCACCGCCCTTGTCTGCACCGCGCTCGCCGCCGCCACCGGCACCCGGCCCGAGCTGGGCGTCTGGCTGCTGCTCGCGCCCTTCGGGGTGCTGCTCGCGGTCGTGGACTTCCGGGTGCAGCGGCTGCCCGACGCGCTGACGCTGCCACTCGCGGGCGTCGCGCTCGCCCTCCTCGGCCTGGTGGCCCTGCTCCCCGAGCACGCCGGTGACTGGCTCACCGCGCTGTACGGCGCCCTGGCGCTCGGCGGCGGCTACTTCGTGCTGTTCCTGGTCAACCCCGGCGGCATGGGCTTCGGCGATGTGAAGCTGGCGCTCGGAATGGGCACCGTACTGGGGTGGTACGGCTGGGCGACCGTCATGCTCGGCACCTTCGCCGGCTTCCTGTTGGGTGCGCTGTACGGGGGTGCCCTCGTCGTCGCGCGGCGGGCGGGACGCAAGACGGCGATACCGTTCGGGCCGTTCCTGATCGCCGGAGCCTTCGCGGGGGTTCTGATCGGCGCGTACGCGGCCTGAGATCAGGCCCGTGAGAGCCCTGGCGTAGGCTGGTTCGGTCCGTCCACAAGCCTTGACGAAAGGGACGCCCCCGGTGACCGAGAAGGCCGACCTCCAGTCTGTGCTCGACCGTGCCGCAGCGGGCGGACGCATCACGCCCGAGGAGGCGCTCGTCCTCTACCGCGACGCCCCGTTGCACGCGCTGGGCGCCGCCGCCGACGCCGTGCGTCGCCGTAACTACGCGGGTGTCGAGCACATCGCGACGTACATCATCGAGCGCAACATCAACTACACGAACGTGTGTGTCACGGCGTGCAAGTTCTGCGCCTTCTACGCCGCCCCCAAGGACACCGCCAAGGGCTGGACCCGCGACCTCGACGACATCCTGCGCCGCTGCGCGGAGACCGTGGAGCTGGGCGGCACGCAGATCATGTTCCAGGGCGGGCACCACCCGGACTACGGCGTCGAGTACTACGAGAAGCACTTCGCCGCCATCAAGAAGGAGTTCCCGCAGCTCGTCATCCACAGCCTGGGGGCGAGCGAGGTCGAGCACATGGCCCGGATCTCGAAGGTGTCGGTCGAGGAGGCCATCACCCGGATCCACGAGGCCGGTCTCGACTCCTTCGCGGGTGCCGGCGCCGAGTTGCTGCCCGAGCGGCCGCGCAAGGCCATCGCCCCGCTGAAGGAGAGCGGCGAGCGCTGGCTGGAGATCATGGAGGCCGCGCACAAGCTGGGTGTGGAGTCCACGTCGACGATGCTCATGGGCACCGGCGAGACCAACGCCGAGCGCATCGAGCACCTGCGGATGATCCGGGACGTACAGGACCGCACGGGTGGCTTCCGGGCCTTCATCCCGTACACCTACCAGCCCGAGAACAACCACCTGAAGGGCCGCACCCAGGCCACGCTCTTCGAGTACCTGCGGATGATCGCGATCGCCCGCCTCTTCCTCGACAACGTCCGGCACATCCAGGGCTCCTGGCTCACCACGGGCAAGGAGGTCGGCCAGCTGTCCCTGCACTACGGTGCCGACGACCTCGGCTCGATCATGCTGGAGGAGAACGTCGTCTCCTCGGCCGGCGCCAAGCACCGCTCCAACCGTCTGGAGATCATCGACCTGATCCGCAAGGCGGGGCGTGTCCCGGCGCAGCGCTCGACGACGTACGAGCACCTCGTCGTGCACGACGACCCGGCGAACGACCCGGTCGACGAGCGCGTGATGTCGCACATCTCGTCGACGGCGATCGAGGGCGGCACGGCACATCCCGAGCTGAAGCTGCTCGCGTCCAACTAGAGCCAACCAGGGGTTCCGTGCTGACACTTCACGTCGCCGAGCAGTCGCCGGAGGCGGCGGTTCTGGTCGATGGGGCATCCGTCGCCGCCGTCGGCCCGTACCAGGAACTGGCCGCCGCGCACCCCCAGGCGAGGGTGCGGCGCTGGCCCGGCATCCTGACGCCCGGACTGCTGAACCCGTACGGCCCGGAGCTCCTTGAGGCCACGTACCATCCCGACCCGCGCGAGGCCGATGCCCTCGGTACCGAGCCGATCGGCGGGGAGCGGGCCCGGGAGATCTTCCGCACCGACCCCGCACGCCTCGGCGCGAGCGCGCGGCGCGGGATCCAGCGGATGCTGGCGCACGGCACGGTGGCGGTGGCCGGGGAACTACGGTCGCGGGCCGTGGTCGACGCGGTGCGCAGGGCCGGGCTCGCGGTGGGGCAGCGGCCGGAGCGGCTCCCTGGCCCGGCGGCGCTGTCCCCGACCCCGCTGGTCCTGCTGCCGAGGCTGGTGCCGGGTGGTCCCGCCCGGTTCGCCGTCTTCGACGTCGCGGACCGCGCCGAACTGGTCCGGCGCGGCGCCGGAACCTGCGTGGCGACCGTGATCGGCGGGCGGCTGGTGTACCGCGGCCGCTGATCACGGCCCGCGCCGGGAAACGCCGGGCCGCTTCGTCCGACGCGGACTGGCCGTCCTCGCACTGCCGAGGCTGCCGCCGTCAGGATGCGCGGGGCGTTGCCGTGACGATGCGCGGCGCTGCCGTGACGCTGCCGAGGGCCGCTGCCATGACGTCGTACCCCCAGCTGCCACAATGGTCCGGTGACCCGCGCATCCCTGGACAAGCAGCCGCACGAAGTCGCCTCGATGTTCGACAACGTGGCGGAACGGTACGACCTCACCAACGACGTGCTGTCCCTCGGCCAGGACCGGCGATGGCGCAAGGAGGTCGCGAACGCGGTCGACGCGCGCCCCGCGCAGAAGGTGCTGGACCTGGCGGCGGGTACGGCGACCTCGTCGCTGCCCTTCGCCCAGACCGGCGCCTACGTCGTCCCCTGCGACTTCTCCCTCGGCATGCTCCAGGTCGGCAAGCGGCGCAACCCCTGGCTGCCCTTCACGGCCGGGGACGCGACCAGACTGCCGTTCAAGGACGACACCTTCGACGCGGTGACGATCTCCTTCGGGCTGCGCAATGTGCAGGACACGGATGCCGCGCTGCGCGAGATGTACCGGGTGACCCGGCCCGGCGGCCGGGTCGTGATCTGCGAGTTCTCGCACCCGACGTGGGCGCCTTTCCGGACCGTCTACACCGAGTACCTGATGAGGGCCCTGCCGCCGGTCGCGCGGGCCGTCTCCTCCAACCCGGACGCCTATGTCTACCTCGCCGAGTCCATCCGCGCCTGGCCCGACCAGCCCGCGCTGGCCGAGCGGCTGCGCAAGGCAGGCTGGTCGAAGGTGGCCTGGCGGAACCTCACCGGCGGTGTGGTGGCCCTGCACCGGGGCTTCAAGGAGAGCTGATCACCTCGAAGGCGTCACCGGGCTCGTCCAGCTGGCGTTGCATCCCGCCGGAGGGCGGTTTCGGAATGCGCGGCTCGCGCACGCCTCCTCCGCCGTCGCCCTCACCGAAGTCGAACCACACATAGATCATCGAGTCCCTCGGCACCTCGGCACCCGGCTGCGGGTACTGGCGGACGACGTAGTCGACGACGGTGTGGTGGAAGTCCGGCCGGTCCGGCGCGTTGAGCGACAGGCCCCACGCGCGAGCCGTCTCGCGCGCGTCCACGGCCATGAGACCGACGAGCCGCGGAACGCGCACTTCGGGTGTTTTGGGTGTTATACGCACAGATGTCACCCCCAGCGACATTGGAAGGGTAACTCCGGCGCGTCCCGCCCGGAAGCGTTTGGTGTCTTTCTGTGACAGTCAACTACCCTGAGTCACAAGTTCAGTCGGTAGCAGTGCCCCTCGCGTTGCGCGCCGGGCGTCACAAAGGTCTCCGCGTGGCGCATGCCCAGCCGCCGGGTGACCGCGACGGAGCGCTCGTTGCGGGCGTCGACCATCGCCACGACGCCCGGCACCCCGGCCGCCCGCAGCCGCTCGAGGGTCTCCTGCGCGGCCGCGGTGACATATCCCTTGCCCCAGTGCGCCCGGGCGAGCCGCCAGCCGATCTCGGTCTCGCCCGTCGGCCCCCACTCCCGCTCCCAGGGCTGGGCGCCCGTGAAGCCGATGACCTCGCCCGACTCGTCGAGCATGGTCCACAGGCAGAAGCCGCGCTCGGCGTCGTGCCGCCGCTGTCGGGCGGTGAGCTCCTCGTAGACGGACAGCTCCGCGGCCCTGCCGCCGTGGAACTCCATGACGTCCGGGTCGGCGAAGATCCGGTGCCAGGCGAACGCGTCCTCGTGGGTGGGCACGCGGAGCCGTACTGCGGGGAGAGCTCGGTTCACGGGGCAGCCCTTCAGTCGGTGATCAATCGTGCTGAATAGACTGCCCATGTCCGGTGCCGGTCGGCACGCAGATTTCGAACCTTGGGGAGATCCCGCCGTGACCGAGCCCCTCTCCGACTACTCCGCCGATGTGATCGTCGTGGGCGCGGGGCCAGCCGGCTCCACGACCGCGTACCATCTCGCCCGGGCCGGCCTCGACGTACTCCTGCTGGAGAAGACCGAGTTCCCGCGCGAGAAGGTGTGCGGCGACGGACTCACCCCGCGGGCCGTCAAGCAGCTGGTGTCGATGGGCATCGACATCTCCGAGGAGGCCGGCTGGCTGCGCAACAAGGGCCTGCGGATCATCGGCGGCGGCTCCCGGCTCCAGCTCGACTGGCCGGATCTCGCCTCCTATCCGAACTACGGACTCGTCCGCAAGCGCGACGACTTCGACGAGCAGCTGGCCCGCAACGCCCAGAAGGCGGGGGCGCGTCTGCACGAGCGCTGCAATGTCTCCGGGCCGATCGTCGACGAACGCACCGGCCGTATCACCGGTGTGACGGCCAAGCTCGGCGAGGAGAAGCGGGAAGTCACCTTCCACGCGCCCCTGGTGGTGGCCGCCGACGGCAACTCCACCAGGCTCTCCCTTGCGATGGGCCTGCACCGCCGCGAGGACCGCCCGATGGGCGTCGCGGTGCGCACGTACTTCACCTCCCCGCGCCACGACGACGACTACCTGGAGTCCTGGCTGGAGCTGTGGGACCGCCGCGGCGCCCAGGACCGTCTGCTGCCCGGCTACGGCTGGATCTTCGGCATGGGCGACGGCACCTCCAACGTCGGCCTGGGCGTACTGAACACCTCCGACTCCTTCAAGGAGCTGGACTGGCGCGAGGTCCTGAAGGCCTGGTGCGCCTCCATGCCGGAGGACTGGGGGTACACCCCGGAGAACATGACCGGCCCCATCCGCGGCGCCGCCCTGCCGATGGCCTTCAACCGCCAGCCGCACTACACCAAGGGCCTGCTGCTCGTCGGCGACGCCGGCGGCCTGGTGAACCCCTTCAACGGCGAGGGCATCGCCTACGCCATGGAGTCCGGCCAGCTCGCCGCCGACGTGATCGTCCAGGCGCACGCGCGGGCGACGCCGGGCCAGCGCGAACTGGCCCTGCAGCGCTACCCGCGCGTCCTCAAGGACACCTACGGCGGCTACTACACGCTGGGCCGCGCCTTCGTGAAGCTCATCGGCAACCCGAAGGTCATGCAGATCGCGACCCAGCGCGGACTGACCCACCCGCTCCTGATGAAGTTCACCCTGAAGCTCCTGGCCAACCTCACCGACCCGACGGGCGGAGACGCGATGGACCGGATCATCAACGGGCTGAGCAAGGTGGCCCCGAAGGCCTGACCCACCGGCCGCTCAGGGCCTCGATGTCGGCGGCCCGGCGGGCGAAGACCTCTTCCCGCCGGTACGTCCATCACCCGACATGTCGGACTCCATCGTTATCGGGGCATTCGTACACGAAGAGCCGCAGATCCACCCCGACTTGGTTCGCCGCGAGCCCAGCGTCGTCGGCGATGAACCCCGCCAGGGGTACGACTCGACGGGCCTGCCTCGTTCGAACACGCTCGGCTTGAGTGTGTCTCCTTGTGATTGTGAGGATGCTGTGGGTGGCGGGGAAACGGGGTTCCGGCTGCCCGGGCCCCTGCCTACCCTCCGGTTCTCATGACAACAGAACACCCGCAGCAGCCCCAGGAGAACGCCGGACGCTCCCGCAGACGCTTCCTGGCCGCCGCCGGGGCGACGGTCGCCGGGGGCGCGGTCGGTGCCACCGTCTTAGCGCCCCCAGCCGGCGCCGCCGCCGCGCCGTCCGGGAAACGGGTCGCCGTCCTCGGCGGTGGCGTCTCCGGCCTCAGCGCCGCCCACGAACTCGCCGAACGGGGCTATGCCGTCACCGTCTACGAGTACTACGACGCCCTCGGCGGCAAGGCCCGCTCCATGGACGTCCCCGGCACGGCCGCCGACGGCCGCAGACCGCTCCCCGCGGAGCACGGCTTCCGCTTCTTCCCCGGCTTCTACCGGAACCTGCCGGACACGATGCGCCGCATTCCCTTCCCCGGCAACGCGAACGGCGTCCACGACAACCTCCGCAGCGGCACCGAGGCCCTGTTCGTACGCGGCTCAGGCCGCCCGGATCTGCACTTTCCCCTGCGCCGGGCCACCACCCCGCCCGCACCCGGCGACATCACCCCGGCATGGCTGCGCGAGCAGATCCTGTCCGTCCTCGACCTCGGCACCCGGCTGCCCGCCCACGAGGCCGCCTACTTCGCCGACCGTCTGCTGGTCCACCTCACCAGCTGCGACGCCCGCCGCGAGGATCAGTGGGAGAAGAAGCCCTGGTGGGACTTCATCCGGGCCGGGGAGATGAGCGCCGAGTACCAGGTGCTCCTCGGCATCGGCCAGACCCGCAATCTCGTCGCCACCCGCGCCGAGATCGCCTCCACCCGCACGGTCGGCCGCGTCATCATCGAGGCCCTGCTGCTGTGGGGGCTGCTCGGCCGGGGCATGGACGGCGACGCCGACGTCGACCGCGTCCTCAACGCCCCGACGAGCGAGGCCTGGATCGATCCCTGGGAGACGTATCTGCGCTCGCTCGGCGTCGAATTCGTGCTCGGCACGGAGGTCCGGGAGGTGGTCCACGAGCGCGGCCGGGTCACCGGCGTCCGTGTCACGCCCCGCGGCGGCGGCGCGGAGCGCACGGTCACCGCCGACCACTACGTCTCGGCGATGCCCGTCGAACACGCCCGCGGGACCTGGGGCCGGGACCTGCGGGCGGCCGACCCGCAGCTCGGGCGGTGCGACGCGCTGAAGACGGACTGGATGACCGGCGTGATGTTCTATCTGCGCACGCCCACACCCGTCGTGCACGGGCACATCAACTGCCTCGACTCACCTTGGGCGGTCACCGGCATCGGCCAGTCCCAGTTCTGGGACGGACGGGACTTTTCGCGCGACTACGGGGACGGGCAGGCCCATGAATGCCTGTCCACGATCATCTCCGAGTGGGACAAACCCGGCATCCTGTACGGCAAGACGGCCCGTGAGTGCACCAAGGAGGAGATCGTCGCCGAACTCTGGGCCCAGCTGAAGGAGGGGCTGAACGACCTCGGCAAGACGACCCTCACCGACGGGGACCGGCTCGGCTGGTTCATGGACCCGGCTGTGACGGGTCTCGGCGGCCCCGAGCCGCGCAACCGCGACCAGCTCCTCATCCACCCCACGGGCACCCTCTACAACCGCCCCTCGGCCCGCACAGAGGTGCCGAACTTCTTCCTCGCGGGTGACTACATCCGTACGGACGTCGACCTGGCCACGATGGAGGGCGCCAACGAGTCCGCACGGCGAGCCGTCAACGCGCTGCTCGATACGGACAATTCGGGCGCGGGGCGGTGTCGCGTGTGGGACCTGTTCCGTCCGCCGGAGATGGAGCCCCTGAAACGGGTCGACGAGGTGCGCTACCGGCTGGGCCTGCCCAACACCTTCGACCTGGGGTGAACCCGAAGGGCCGCTGCCCCCGAGCGGCTGCGGCCCTTCATGTGTGTGCGGCGTGCTGCCGTGGTGTGCTTCTAGAGCACCCGCACCGCGCCGGTCGGCGGGTCGTACGACAGCGGCTTCTCGACGATGCCGGTCGTGGAGTTCTGGGCGCCGATGAACATGCCGTCGCCGGCGTAGATCGCCACGTGGTACGCGCTGCCCGCGCTGCCCCAGTAGAGGATGTCGCCCGGCTGCAGGTTGCTCAGCGAGACCTGGGTGCCGGCGGTCGACTGGGACTGCGAGACGCGCGGCAGGCTGATGCCGACCTGCTTGAAGGCGGCCTGTACGAGGCCGGAGCAGTCGTAGGAGGTGGGGCCGCTGGTGCCCAGGACGTACGGCTTGCCGATCTGCGCCTTGGCGAAGGCGATGACGGCCGCGGCCGACCCCGTCGCCGTGGACGACTTCGTGGAGGTGCTGGTGCTCGCCGTCGTGGAGAGCGTGGTCCGCTCGGTGCTGCGCGAGGCGCGCGCGGCGGCGGCCTTGCGGGCGGCCTCGGCGGCCTTCTTCTTGGCCTCCGCCTTCTGCTTCGCCTCGGCGAGATCCGCCTTGGCCTGCTTTGCGGCATTTGCGGCGGCAGCGTCACGCTCGGCCTGCAGCTGGTAGTTCGCGGCGGCCTGCTGCGTGGCGTCCGCGGACTGGGCGACCTGGGTGGCCATGTCGGCCGTCAGGGCGGGCAGTTCGAGCGTCTGCGTCACAGGCTCGTCGGCGTAGGCCGACGCCGACGCGCCGGCAGCGGCCAGGCTGAGGACGCCACCGGCAACTCCGGCCCGCATCGCGATCGTCGACGCGCTGCGGTTGCGGGGCTTCCGGTGGCTGCGTATGTGAGCGGTGTGGGACATGAGAACAACGGGTACCAGGGGCTCCTTCATATCTTCAAGAAACGTGTGCTGCGCCACAGTTGTTCAATCGAGACCGTGAACCCCGGGCGCGTCGTTCTTTATTGACGCCGTAACGGACATTGCGGACTACCGTGATCAAGCCCGTGATCATGTCGTTTCGTTATTACGTCCGAATTGCCCTGCGCTTACCACTGCATGAGGTCGGTGGCCAAGCCCGGTTCTCAGGCGGCTCTCATGGATGTGGCGGAGGTCACGGAACGGTTACCGGAGGGGCGGCGTCTCGCGCGCGGCCCGGCCCCCGGTCGGGCTCGTGAATCCGTGCACGCGTCCACACTCCGCCCCGAACCTCCCCCTGATGTGTGAACGGACCCCTCTAGCAGGACGCGGTGTCCAAGACGAATTTGCATGCAAGAGAAGTCTCTTGATATTGAGACGACCCCTCCGGCCTGCGGCGATGAACGAAAATGTCACTTTTGGTGATCACCTGGATGCTTCTCGTGTGAAGATCACCGCTCATCCGACTTCATGATCCTTCGTCAGGTGGTGGAGATCACAAAGCTTGTGTAATACCCCGTGTCGCAGATCACAGAGTCGCGGGCATAAGATGCGAGGCAGTTGGGCTTGTGACCTGCTTCACATGTTCTCGATCTTCGCCCGGGACGAGCGGGGTTCGTGGGACGGGTGGGGCGGAAGTGGGCCCACGGCAACCCGCCAGCAGTCAGTGCCGACTGAGAGGAGCGAGGAGCGGTGAACGCGTATGCGCCCATCCTCGTACTGGGAGCCCTCGGGGCAGGCTTTGCGATCTTCTCCGTGGTCATGGCCACGCTGATCGGTCCGAAGCGGTACAACCGCGCCAAGCTCGAGGCCTACGAGTGCGGTATCGAGCCGACCCCCACGCCGGCCGGCGGCGGGCGCTTCCCGATCAAGTACTACCTGACGGCGATGCTCTTCATCGTCTTCGACATCGAGATCGTCTTCCTCTACCCCTGGGCCGTCACCTTCGACGCCCTGGGTGTTTTCGGGCTCGTGGAGATGCTGCTCTTCGTGCTCACCGTCTTCGTCGCGTACGCGTACGTATGGCGGCGCGGCGGTCTGGAATGGGACTGAGGGGCCTAAGGACATGGGACTCGAAGAAAAGCTGCCGAGCGGTTTCCTGCTGACCACCGTCGAGCAGGCCGCGGGCTGGGTGCGCAAGGCGTCCGTCTTCCCCGCCACGTTCGGCCTGGCCTGCTGCGCCATCGAGATGATGACGACCGGCGCCGGCCGCTACGACCTGGCGCGCTTCGGCATGGAGGTCTTCCGCGGCTCACCGCGGCAGGCGGACCTGATGATCGTCGCGGGCCGAGTGAGCCAGAAGATGGCGCCGGTGCTGAGGCAGGTCTACGACCAGATGCCCAACCCGAAATGGGTGATCTCCATGGGTGTCTGCGCCTCCTCGGGCGGCATGTTCAACAACTACGCGATCGTCCAGGGCGTCGACCACATCGTCCCGGTCGACATCTATCTGCCCGGCTGCCCGCCCCGGCCCGAGATGCTGATGGACGCGATCCTCAAGCTCCACCAGAAGATCCAGTCCTCCAAGCTCGGTGTGAACGCCGAGGAAGCCGCCCGCGAGGCGGAGGAGGCCGCGCTCAAGGCCCTGCCCACGATCGAGATGAAGGGGCTGCTGCGGTGAGCGACGCGAACGGCACCGGCGGTTCTCCGAACGGCGTGAACCCCGAGAAGGACCTCGCCGCCGACAACCTCCCCGGCCAGCGCGGCCAGGGCGGCGAGGAGATCCGCGTCCAACGCGGCATGTTCGGCGCCAACAACGGCGGCGACACCTCCGGATACGGCGGTCTCGTCCGCTCGGTCCGGCTCCCGGGACCGGCGACCCGTCCCTATGGCGGCTGGTTCGACGAGGTCGCCGACGAGCTGGAGGGCGCCCTGGAGGAACAGGGACTCCTCCCCGAGAACGCCATCGAGAAGACGGTCGTCGACCGCGACGAGCTCACCTTCCACATCGAGCGCGAGCACCTCGTCCGGGTCGCCCAGACCCTGCGCGACGACCCGGCCCTGCGCTTCGAGCTCTGCACCGGCGTCAGCGGCGTCCACTACCTGCACGACAAGGGCCGCGAGCTGCACGCCGTCTACCACCTGCGCTCGATCACCCACAACCGGCTGGTCCGCCTGGAGGTCAGCGCCCCGGACGGCGACCCGCACATCCCGTCCCTGGTCTCCGTGTACCCGACCAACGACTGGCACGAGCGCGAGACCTACGACTTCTTCGGGATCGTCTTCGACGGTCACCCGGCCCTGACGCGGATCATGATGCCGGACGACTGGCAGGGCCATCCGCAGCGCAAGGACTACCCCCTCGGCGGCATCCCCGTCGAGTACAAGGGCGCCCAGATCCCGGCTCCGGACCAGCGGAGGTCGTACTCGTGAGCACGCAGTCAGCATCCGCGGCCTCGGCCGCCTCGGCGCGCGAGACCACCGAGGGCACCGTATATACGGTCACCGGTGGCGACTGGGACGAGATCGTCCAGTCCGCGGCCCGCGCCGACGACGAGCGCATCGTCGTCAACATGGGTCCCCAGCACCCGTCCACCCATGGAGTGCTCCGTCTGATCCTGGAGATCGAGGGCGAGACGGTCACCGAGGCCCGCTGCGGCATCGGCTACCTCCACACCGGAATCGAGAAGAACCTCGAGTTCCGCACGTGGACGCAGGGCACCACGTTCGTGACGCGCATGGACTATCTGACGTCCTTCTTCAACGAGACCGCCTACTGTCTCGCCGTCGAGAAGCTCCTCGGCATCGAGGACGAGATCACCGAGCGAGCCACGATCATCCGGGTGCTCCTGATGGAGCTGAACCGGATGTCCTCCCACCTGGTGTGCATCGCCACCGGCGGCATGGAGCTCGGCGCCACCACGATCATGATCTACGGATTCCGTGATCGTGAAATGATTCTCGACATCTACGAGCTCATCACGGGCCTGCGGATGAACCACGCGTACATCCGCCCCGGCGGACTCGCCCAGGACCTGCCGCCCGGCGCGGTGGACCACATCCGCGAGTTCGTGAAGAAGATGAAGAAGAACCTCCCGGAGTACGACAAGCTCGCCACCGGGAACCCCATCTTCAAGGCCCGCATGCAGGACATCGGCTACCTCGACCTGGCCGGCTGCATGGCCCTCGGCGCGACCGGCCCGATCCTGCGCTCCACCGGCCTGCCGCACGACCTGCGCAAGACCCAGCCGTACTGCGACTACGAGACGTACGACTTCGACGTCCCGACCGCCGACTCCTGCGACGCCTACGGCCGCTTCCTGGTCCGCCTGGAGGAGATGCGCCAGTCGCTCGGGATCATCGAGCAGTGCCTGGACCGGCTGCAGCCCGGACCGGTCATGGTCGCCGACAAGAAGATCGCCTGGCCCGCCCAGCTCGCCCTGGGACCGGACGGACTGGGCAACTCCCTCGACCACATCAAGAAGATCATGGGCACCTCCATGGAGGCCCTGATCCATCACTTCAAGCTGGTCACCGAGGGCTTCCGCGTACCGCCGGGACAGGCGTACGCGGCCGTCGAGTCGCCCAAGGGCGAGCTCGGGGTGCACGCCGTGTCCGACGGCGGCACCCGTCCCTACCGGGTCCACTTCCGGGACCCGTCCTTCACCAACCTGCAGGCCATGGCGGCCATGTGCGAAGGCGGCCAGGTCGCCGACGTCATCGTCGCCGTCGCGTCCATCGACCCCGTGATGGGAGGCGTCGACCGGTGAGCACCAGTTCTTCGGAGCGGGGCGTCAGCCTGGGCATGCCCGAGCTGCCCGCGCCCGGCTACCCGGACGACGTCCGAGCCCGGCTGGAGGCGGACGCGCGCGAGGTCATCGCGCGTTACCCCGACTCGCGGTCCGCGCTCCTGCCGTTGCTGCACCTCGTGCAGTCGGAGGAGGGCCATGTCACGCGCACCGGGATGCAGTTCTGCGCGGACATGCTGGACCTGACCACGGCGGAGGTCACCGCGGTCGCCACCTTCTACACCATGTACCGGCGCAGGCCGAGCGGCGACTACCAGGTGGGCGTCTGCACCAACACGCTGTGCGCGGTGATGGGCGGCGACGCGATCTTCGAGTCCCTCCAGGACCACCTGGGCCTCGGCAACGGCGAGACCACCGACGACGGCAAGGTCACCCTCGAGCACATCGAGTGCAACGCGGCCTGCGACTTCGCGCCGGTCGTGATGGTCAACTGGGAGTTCTTCGACAACCAGACCCCCGCGAGCGCGCGGCGCCTGGTCGACGACCTGCGCGAGGGACGCCCCGTCGAGCCCACGCGCGGGGCGCGCCTGTGCACCTTCAAGGAGACCGCCCGCATCCTGGCCGGCTTCCCCGACGAGCGGCCCGGGGCCGTCGAGGAGAGCGGCAGCGCCGGCCCCGCTTCGCTGGTGGGCCTTCGCCTGGCAAGGGGAGAGACCGCACCCGCGCGGGTGGTGCATCCGCGGGACGGCGGACCGCACGACGAGCCACAGGACAGGGCGGCGCACGAGCCGTCGCCGGCCGAGCACCTCAGCTCGCACGACGCGCCGCAGGACACATCGGCCTCCGACCCGGCCCACCCGGCAGGGCCTACCGCCGAGGAGGGGGAGTGATGACCGTGGCAGCCGACCTCAAGGACACCAGCCCCGAGAAGCTGCTCGCACCCGTGCTGTCGGCCTTCTGGGACGAGGACAGGTCCTGGACGCTGGACGTCTACCAGAGGCACGAAGGGTACGAGGGGCTGCGCAAGGCGCTCGCCATGTCGCCGGACGACGTGATCGCGTACGTCAAGGAGTCCGGTCTGCGCGGGCGCGGCGGCGCGGGATTCCCGACGGGAATGAAATGGCAGTTCATTCCACAGGGTGATGGAAAACCGCACTATCTAGTTGTCAACGCCGACGAATCGGAGCCCGGGACCTGCAAGGACATCCCGCTCCTCTTCGCGAACCCGCACAGCCTCATCGAGGGCATGGTGATCGCGTGCTATGCCATCAGGTCGTCGCATGCCTTCATCTATCTGCGGGGTGAAGTCGTCCCCGTTCTGCGGCGGTTGCACGAGGCCGTGCGCGAGGCCTGCGAGGCGGGCTACCTCGGCGAGAACATCCTGGGCAGCGGACTGGATCTCCAGCTCACCGTGCACGCCGGCGCCGGCGCGTACATCTGCGGTGAGGAGACCGCACTGCTCGACTCGCTCGAAGGCCGCCGTGGTCAACCGCGGCTGCGTCCCCCCTTCCCTGCCGTCGAGGGCCTCTATGCGTGCCCGACTGTTGTGAACAACGTCGAGTCCATCGCGTCGGTTCCCGCCATCCTGAAAAACGGCAAGGAATGGTTCAGGTCGATGGGCAGCGAGAAGTCTCCCGGCTTCACGCTCTACTCGCTCAGCGGCCACGTCGCCAGCCCCGGCCAGTACGAGGCGCCGCTCGGCGTCACGCTCCGCCAGCTCCTCGAGATGAGCGGCGGGATGCGACCCGGGCACCGGCTCAAGTTCTGGACGCCGGGCGGCTCCTCGACGCCGATGTTCACCGACGAGCACCTCGACGTCCCGCTCGACTACGAAGGAGTGGGCGCCGCGGGTTCCATGCTGGGCACAAAGGCCCTGCAGTGCTTCGACGAGACCACCTGCGTCGTGCGCGCCGTGACCCGCTGGACCGAGTTCTACGCCCACGAGTCCTGCGGCAAGTGCACACCCTGCCGCGAAGGCACGTACTGGCTCGTCCAGTTGATGCGCGACATCGAGGCCGGTAAGGGCGCCATGTCCGACCTCGACAAGCTCGCCGACATCGCGGACAACATCAACGGCAAGTCCTTCTGCGCCCTCGGCGACGGTGCCGCCTCGCCGATCTTCTCCTCGCTCAAGTACTTCCGCGAGGAGTACGAGCAGCACATCACGGGCCGGGGCTGCCCCTTCGACCCGGCAAAGTCGACGGCCTGGGCCGACCGCCCGGAGGTGAACGCATGACCGTGACCACCAGCACTCCCGCGGGAGGGGGAGAGGCGGCGGTCCCGCCGGAGGACCTCGTCACGCTGAAGATCGACGGCATGGAGATCAGCGTGCCCAAGGGCACCCTGGTCATCCGGGCCGCCGAGCAGCTAGGCATCGAGATCCCCCGCTTCTGCGACCATCCCCTCCTCGACCCGGCCGGTGCCTGCCGCCAGTGCATCGTCGAGGTCGAGGGCCAGCGCAAGCCCATGGCGTCCTGCACGATCACATGTACGGACGGGATGGTGGTGAAGACTCAGCTCACCTCGCCGGTCGCCGAGAAGGCGCAGCAGGGCGTGATGGAACTGCTGCTCATCAACCACCCCCTGGACTGCCCGGTCTGCGACAAGGGCGGCGAGTGTCCGCTGCAGAACCAGGCGATGTCGCACGGCAACGCCGAGTCCCGCTTCGAGGGCCGCAAGCGGACGTACGAGAAGCCCGTCCCGATCTCCACCCAGGTGCTGCTCGACCGCGAGCGCTGCGTGCTGTGCGCCCGCTGCACCCGGTTCTCCAACCAGATCGCGGGCGACCCGATGATCGAGCTGCTGGAGCGGGGCGCGCTGCAGCAGGTCGGCACCGGCGAGGGCGACCCGTTCGAGTCGTACTTCTCCGGGAACACCATCCAGATCTGCCCGGTCGGCGCGCTGACCTCGGCGGCGTATCGCTTCCGCTCCCGCCCCTTCGACCTCGTCTCCTCGCCCTCCGTGTGCGAGCACTGCTCCGGCGGCTGCGCCACCCGCACCGACCACCGGCGCGGCAAGGTCATGCGGCGGCTCGCCGCCAACGACCCAGAGGTCAACGAGGAGTGGATCTGCGACAAGGGACGCTTCGCGTTCCGGTACGCACAGCTGAAGGACCGGCTGGAGACGCCCCTGGTGCGCAACGCCGAGGGCGAGCTGGAACCGGCGTCCTGGCCGGAGGCGCTGCAGATCGCCGCGCAGGGACTGCTGGCCTCGCGCGGTAGGACCGGTGTCCTGACCGGCGGGCGGCTGACCGTCGAGGACGCGTACGCGTACAGCAAGTTCGCGCGCGTGGCCCTCGACACGAACGACATCGACTTCCGCGCGCGCGTGCACAGCAGCGAGGAGGCCGACTTCCTGGCCGCCCGGGTCGCCGGACACGGCCGAGACCTCGACGGTACGGGCGTCACGTACACCTCCCTGGAGAAGGCGCCCGCCGTCCTGCTGGTCGGGTTCGAGTCCGAGGAGGAGGCACCCGGCGTCTTCCTGCGGCTGCGCAAGGCGTGGCGAGGGCACAAGCAGAAGGTGTTCTCGCTGGCCACGCACGCCACCCGGGGCCTGGAGAAGGCGGGCGGCACGCTGCTGCCGGCCGCTCCCGGCACCGAGACCGAGTGGCTGGACGCGCTCGCGAGCGGCGTCGGCCTGGAGGAGCCGGGGACGAAGGCGGCCGAGGCGCTGCGCGCCGAGGGCTCGGTGATCGTCGTCGGTGAACGGTTGGCGGCGGTCGCCGGTGGCCTCACCGCCGCCGTACGGGCCGCCACCGCGACCGGCGCCCAGCTGGTGTGGATCCCGCGGCGGGCCGGGGAGCGCGGCGCCATCGAGGCGGGCGCGCTGCCCTCGCTGCTGCCGGGCGGACGTCCGGCCACCGACCCCCGTGCGCGTGAGGAGGTCGCCGCGGCCTGGGGCCTTGCCGAACTCCCGCTCCGCTACGGCCGGGACACCGGCCGGATCATCGAGGCCGCCGCGAGCGGCGAGCTGCAGGCGCTGCTGGTCGCCGGTGTGGAGGTCGCCGACCTGCCCGATCCGGCACGCGCGCGTGAGGCCCTGTCCGAGGTCGGCTTCGTGGTGTCGCTGGAGCTGCGGCCCGGCGAGGTCACCGAGCTCGCCGACGTCGTGTTCCCGGTCGCCGCGGTCGCCGAGAAGGCGGGCGCCTTCCTCAACTGGGAGGGCCGGGTCCGCCTCTTCGAGGCCGCGCTCAAGCCCGACCAGGTGACCCGCCGGGTGTCGCCGGCCGACGCGCGCGTCCTGCAGATGCTGGCCGACGCCATGGACGTCCACCTGGGGCTGCCGGACCTGCGCACCGCGCGCGCGGAGCTGGACCGGCTCGGCGCCTGGGACGGACCGCGGGCCTCGGACCCGCTGGAGACGGGTACGTCGCTGCCGCGTCCGGCCGCCGGAGAGGCCGTGCTCGCCGGGCACCGGCTGCTGCTCGACCAGGGTGCCCTCCAGGAGGGCGACGAGGCGCTCGCCGGAACCCGGCACGCGGCACGCGCGCGCGTGTCGTCCGCGACAGCCGCCGAGGCGGGCGTCGCGGACGGCGGCGTCCTGGCCGTGACCGGACCTTCGGGTGTGGTCGAACTCCCGCTGCAGATCACCGAGATGCCCGACCGCGTGGTCTGGCTCCCGCTGAACTCCGCGGGCGGGGGCGTCGCCTCCGACACGGGAGCGCTGCCCGGCGCCCTCGTCCGCATCGGTCCGGCGGCCACCGCCGGTGAGGCCCCCAAGGAGGTGGAGGCATGAGCCCGTACCTCGCCGCTGAAGACCTCTCGATGTTCGGCCGCGACCCCTGGTGGCTGGTCGTCGTCAAGGCCGTCTTCTGCTTCGCCTTCCTGATGGTGACCGTGCTGTTCTCCATCGTCTGGGAGCGCAAGGTCGTCGCCTGGATGCAGCTGCGCATCGGCCCCAACCGGCACGGCCCCTGGGGCATGCTCCAGTCGCTCGCCGACGGCATCAAGCTGATGCTCAAGGAAGACCTCATCGTCAAGCGCGCGGACAAGGTGGTCTACATCCTCGCGCCGATCGTCGCGGCCATCCCGGCCTTCATGGCGATCGCGGTGATCCCCTTCGGACCGGCCGACAACGAGATCTCGATCTTCGGTACGCGCACCACGATGCAGCTCACCGACCTGCCGATCGCGATGCTCTACATCCTCGCGGTCGCCTCGGTCGGTATCTACGGCATCGTGCTGGCGGGCTGGAGTTCCGGATCCACCTATCCGCTGCTCGGCGGCCTCCGCTCCTGCGCGCAGATGATCTCGTACGAGATCGCCATGGGCGCCGCGTTCGCCTCCGTGTTCCTCTACTCGGGGTCGATGTCGACGTCGACGATCGTCGAACAGCAGCAGAACCGGTGGTACATCCTGCTGCTGCCGGTCTCCTTCATCCTCTACATCGTCACGATGGTCGGCGAGACCAACCGGGCCCCCTTCGACATGCCGGAGTCCGAGGGCGACCTGGTCGGCGGCTTCAACACCGAGTACTCGTCCATCAAGTTCGCGATGTTCATGCTCGCCGAGTACGTGAACATGGTGACGGTGTCGGCCGTGTCGACCACGCTCTTCCTGGGCGGTTGGCGGGCCCCCTGGCCGATCAGCGGTTTCTGGGAGGGCGCGAACCACGGCTGGTGGCCGCTGCTCTGGTTCGTCATCAAGGTCCAGCTGCTGCTCTTCTTCTTCATCTGGCTGCGCGGCACGCTGCCCCGCGTCCGCTACGACCAGCTGATGAAGCTCGGCTGGAAGGTCCTCATCCCGGTCTCCGTGACCTGGCTGATGCTCGTCGCGACCGTGCGGACCCTGCGCAACGAGCACTACGACTTCGCCGACATCGCGCTCTACGTCGGCGGGGGTGTGCTGGCCCTGCTGCTCCTGTCCTTCGTCGCCGACATGTTCCGCGAGAAGGCGAAGACGGCCGAGGCGCCCGCCGCGGAGGAGGCCGGGTTCGATGCGACGGCCGGCGGATTCCCCGTACCGCCGCTGCCCGGACAGCAGCTGCCGCCGGTGCCCCGGCGCCGTCCGCGTCGCGAGCGGGAGCTGATTGTCAGTGGCGGGTCGGACACTGTCAGTGACGGATCTACGGATGGAAAGGAGGCGTCCGATGGCTGAGGAGCCCAAGGAGGCCGGGCAGACGAAGCCCGGCTTCCAGAACCCCGTGGCCGGCTTCGGCGTGACCTTCAAGGCCATGTTCAAGAAGCGGCTGACCGAGCAGTACCCGGAGCAGAAGAAGACCACGGCTCCGCGGTTCCACGGACGGCACCAGCTCAACCGCCATCCGGACGGCCTTGAGAAGTGCGTCGGCTGTGAGCTGTGCGCCTGGGCCTGCCCCGCCGACGCCATCTATGTGGAGGGCGCCGACAACACGGACGAGGAACGCTACTCGCCCGGCGAGCGGTACGGCCGCGTCTACCAGATCAACTACGCCCGCTGCATCCTCTGCGGCCTGTGCATCGAGGCGTGCCCCACGCGCGCGCTCACGATGACCAACGAGTTCGAGCTGGCGGACTCCAGCCGCGCCAACCTGATCTACACCAAGGAGCAGCTGCTCGCCGGCCTCGACGAGGGCATGGTCGACACGCCCCACGCGATCTTCCCGGGAATGGACGAACAGGACTACTACCGGGGTCTGGTCACCGAGGCGGCACCCGGCACGGTGCGTCAGGTCGCCGTCTCCAAGGGGGAGCAGCCGGAAGAACAGGGGGCCGACGCATGAGCGCGCAGCTCGCCGCCTACACCACCTCCACCGGAGAGGCCTTCCAGTTCTGGGTCCTCGGCACCGTCGCCGTGCTCGGCGCCCTGTGCACCGTCTTCATGAAGAGGGCCGTGCACAGCGCGCTCTGCCTCGCCGGGACCATGATCATCCTGGCGGTGTTCTACCTCGCCAACGGCGCCTACTTCCTGGGCATCGTGCAGATCGTCGTCTACACGGGCGCGATCATGATGCTGTTCCTGTTCGTGGTGATGCTCGTCGGCGTGACCGCGGCGGACTCGCTGAAGGAGACCATCAAGGGCCAGCGCTGGCTGGCCCTTGCGTGTGGGGCCGGCTTCGGTGTGCTGCTTCTCGCGGGCATCGGGAACGCCTCCCTGAAGGAGTTCGACGGCACCGGCAAGGCGAACGCGAACGGCAACGTGGAGGGCCTCGCGTCCCTGATCTTCACCAAGTACGTCTTCGCCTTCGAAATCACCGGCGCCCTGCTCATCACGGCCGCCGTCGGCGCCATGGTGCTCACGCACCGCGAGCGCACCGAGCGGGCCAAGACGCAGCGCGAGCTGTCCGAGCAGCGTGTCCGCGAGGGCAAGAACGTGCCGCCGCTGCCCGCGCCCGGTGTCTACGCCCGGCACAACGCCGTGGACATCGCGGGCCTGCTGCCCGACGGCACCCCCTCCGAGCTCACGGTCAGCAAGACGCTGCGCGAGCGCGGCCAGATCCGTGATGTGTCGGCGGAGGCGCTCAACGACCTGCGGGCCCTGGAGCAGCGCGCCGAGGAGCGGCTGGAGCGGACCGAGATCGAGCCGGCGAACTTCAAGCGGGCCGAGGAGGCGTCGAAGTGAACCCCGTCAACTACCTCTATCTGTCCGCCCTGTTGTTCACGATCGGCGCCACCGGCGTGCTGATCAGACGCAACGCGATCGTCGTGTTCATGTGCATCGAGCTGATGCTCAACGCCTGCAACCTCGCGTTCGTCGTCTTCTCCCGGATGCACGGCAATCTCGACGGCCAGATCATCGCCTTCTTCACGATGGTCGTCGCCGCCGCGGAGGTCGTGGTCGGGCTCGCGATCATCGTGTCGCTGTTCCGTACCCGCCACTCGGCCTCGGTCGACGACGCCAGCCTGATGAAGCTGTGAGGGGTCGCTGAATCGTGGAGAACCTGATTGCGCTGCTGATCGCGGCGCCCCTGCTCGGAGCGGCCGTCCTGCTGGTCGGTGGCCGGCGCCTGGACGCCGTCGGCCACTGGATCGGCACGCTCCTGTCCTTCACCTCCTTCGCGTTCGGCGTGATCCTCTTCGCCGACCTGCTGGGCAAGGGCGCCGATCACCGCACGCTCACCCAGCACCTGTGGACGTGGATCTCCGTCGGCAGCTTCCAGGCGGACGTCACCTTCCGCCTCGACCAGCTGTCGATGACGTTCGTCCTGCTGATCACCGGTGTGGGCTCACTGATCCACCTGTACTCGGTCGGGTACATGGAGCACGACGAGCGGCGCCGCCGCTTCTTCGGCTATCTGAACCTGTTCCTCGCGGCGATGCTGCTGCTCGTCCTCGCCGACAACTACCTGCTGCTGTACGTCGGCTGGGAGGGCGTCGGTCTCGCCTCGTACCTCCTGATCGGCTTCTGGCAGCACAAGCCGAGTGCCGCGACGGCCGCGAAGAAGGCCTTCCTGGTCAACCGCGTCGGCGACATGGGCCTGTCGATCGCGATCATGCTGATGTTCACGACGTTCGGGTCCTTCGCCTTCGGGCCGGTCTTCAGCCACGTCGGTGACGCCTCCGAGGGCAAGCTCACCGCCATCGGCCTGATGCTGCTGCTCGCCGCCTGCGGCAAGTCCGCCCAGGTGCCGCTGCAGTCCTGGCTCGGGGACGCGATGGAGGGCCCGACCCCGGTCTCGGCCCTCATCCACGCCGCGACGATGGTGACCGCGGGCGTCTACCTGATCGTCCGCTCCGCCGCGATCTTCAACGCCGCCCCCGACGCGCAACTCGCGGTCACCGTGGTCGGCGCGGTCACGCTCCTGTTCGGTGCGATCGTCGGTTGCGCGAAGGACGACATCAAGAAGGCGCTGGCCGGCTCCACCATGTCGCAGATCGGCTACATGGTGCTGGCCGCGGGCCTCGGCCCCATCGGCTACGTCTTCGCGATCATGCACCTGGTGACGCACGGCTTCTTCAAGGCCGGGCTGTTCCTCGGCGCCGGCTCGGTCATGCACGGCATGAACGACGAGGTCGACATGAGGAGGTACGGCGGCCTGCGGAAGTACATGCCGATCACGTTCATCACGTTCGGCCTCGGCTACCTCGCCATCATCGGCTTCCCGTTCCTGTCCGGCTTCTACTCCAAGGACGCGATCATCGAGGCGGCATTCGCGAAGGGCGGCACCCAGGGCTGGATCCTCGGCAGTGTGGCCCTGCTGGGCGCGGCCATCACCGCGTTCTACATGACGCGCGTGATGCTGATGACCTTCTTCGGCGAGAAGCGCTGGCAGCCCGACGAGAACGGCCACGAGCCGCACCCGCACGAGTCGCCGAAGGTCATGACGATCCCGATGATCGTGCTGGCCGTCGGCTCGGTCTTCGGCGGCTTCTACTTCAACCTCGGCGACCGCTTCCTGCACTGGCTGGAGCCGGTCACCGGACACAGCGAGGGGAACTCGCCGGTCAGCGCCATGACCGTCACCGGTGCCACCCTCGTGTGCCTGGTCGTCGGTGTGGGCATCGCCTACGCGCAGTACGGCCGCAAGCCCGTTCCGGTGGTCGCCCCGCGCGGATCGCTGCTCACCCGGGCCGCCCGGCGCGACCTGCTCCAGGACGACTTCAACCATGTCGTCCTGGTCCGCGGCGGCGAGCACCTCACCCGCTCCCTGGTGTACGTCGACCACACCCTGGTCGACGGGGTCGTCAACGGCACGGCGGCCGGTGTCGGTGGCCTGTCCGGACGGCTGCGCAAGGTCCAGAACGGCTTTGCGCGGTCCTACGCGGTCTCGATGTTCGGCGGTGCGGCACTCCTGGTCGCCGCGACCCTGCTGATGAGGGCGGTCTGATACCGATGTCCTTTCCTCTCCTGACAGCGACTGCGGCGCTCCCGGCCGTCGGGGCGGTCGCCACGGCCGCCGTACCGGCCGCGCAGCGCACCGCCGCCAAGTGGCTGGCGCTGCTGGTCTCGCTCGCCACCCTCGCCCTCGCGAGCGTCGTCCTGGTCCGCTTCGACCCGGACGGCGCCCGCTACCAGCTCATCGAGTCCCATGCCTGGATCAAGGACTTCGGGGTCAGATACGAGCTGGGTGTGGACGGCATCGGGGTCGCCCTCGTCGCGCTGACCGCCCTGCTGATCCCGTTCATCGTCCTCGCGGGCTGGCACGACGCCGACCCGCTGGAGACCGGAAGCCGCCGCTGGCGGCCGACGCAGGGCTTCTTCGCCCTGATCCTGGCCGTCGAGGCGATGGTGATCATCTCCTTCGAGGCCACCGACGTCTTCCTCTTCTACATCTTCTTCGAAGCCATGCTCATCCCGATGTACTTCCTCATCGGCGGCTTCGGGGACCGTGCCCATGAGCACGGCGAGGAGGTGGCCTCGACGCAGCGGTCGTACGCGGCCGTGAAGTTCCTGCTCTACAACCTGGTCGGCGGTCTGATCATGCTGGCCGCGGTGATCGGCCTGTACGTGGTCGCCGGGAACTTCAGCCTCCCGGAGATCGCGCAGGCGCGGGCCAGCGGCTCGCTGCACATGGCGACGAACACCGAACGCTGGCTGTTCCTGGGCTTCTTCTTCGCCTTCGCGGTGAAGGCGCCCCTGTGGCCGCTGCACACCTGGCTGCCCAACGCCATGGGGGAGGCCACTGCCCCGGTCGCCGTGCTCATCACGGCGGTCGTCGACAAGGTGGGCACCTTCGCCATGCTCCGCTTCTGCCTCCAGCTGTTCCCGGAGGCGAGCAAGTGGGCGACGCCCGCGATCCTCGTACTGTCGCTGATCAGCATCGTCTACGGGGCACTGCTCGCGGTCGGCCAGCGGGACATCAAGCGGCTGGTGGCCTACGCGTCGATCTCGCACTTCGGCTTCATCATCATGGGCATCTTCGCGATGACCACCCAGGGCCAGTCCGGCGCCACGCTCTACATGGTCAACCACGGGATCTCGACGGCCGCGCTGATGCTGGTCGCCGGCTTCCTGATCTCCCGGCGCGGCTCGCGGCTCATCGCCGACTACGGCGGGGTGCAGAAGGTCGCTCCGGTCCTCGCCGGCACGTTTCTGATCGGCGGCCTCGCGACGCTGTCCCTGCCGGGGCTGGCGCCGTTCGTGAGCGAGTTCCTGGTCCTGGTCGGCACCTTCACGCGGTACCCGGTGATCGGCATCATCGCCACCTTCGGCATCGTCCTCGCGGCGCTCTACACCCTCGTCCTCTACCAGCGGACGATGACGGGCCCGGTGAAGCCGGCGGTCTCCGCGATGCCCGACCTCAGGGCACGTGAACTCGTGGTCGTGGCCCCGCTGGTGGTGCTGCTGATCTTCCTGGGCGTCTACCCGAAGCCCGTCACGGACATCGTCAACCCGGCGGTCAAGCAGACCCTGTCGGACGTACACAAGACCGACCCCAAGCCCGAGGTGGAGGCGGCCAAGTGAGCGCAGTAGCCGTCCACAGCCTGTGGACAACCGCGGCCGAACCGATCTCGAAGATCGAAGCGCCGAAGATCGAATATGGGCAATTGTCGCCCACCCTGATCGTCGTCGGCGCGGCCGTCGTCGGGGTGCTGATCGAGGCGTTCGTACCGCGCAAGTCCCGGTACTACGCCCAGGTGTTCGTGTCCGTCGTCGCGCTGTGCGCCGCCTTCGCGGCGGTCGTCGCGCTCGCGACCGACGGATACGGCACGACCAAGGCGCACATCGCCGCCATGGGGGCGATCGCGGTCGACGGGCCGTCCCTGTTCCTGCAGGGCACGATCCTGCTGGCCGCTCTGGTGGCGCTGTTCACCTTCGCCGAGCGGCGCCTGGACCCGGCGGCGCACGGCAACCGGGTCGACTCGTTCGCGGCACAGGCCGCGTCCGTTCCGGGCAGCGAGAGCGAGAAGGCGGCGGTGAAGGCGGGCTTCACCACCACCGAGGTCTTCCCGCTCCTTCTCTTCGCGGTCGCCGGCATGCTGGTGTTCCCCTCGGCCAACGACCTGCTGACGCTGTTCGTGGCCCTGGAGGTCTTCTCCCTCCCGCTGTACCTGATGTGCGCGCTGGCCCGCCGTAAGCGGCTGATGTCGCAGGAGGCCGCGGTCAAGTACTTCCTGCTCGGTGCGTTCGCCTCGGCGTTCACGCTGTTCGGCATCGCGCTGCTGTACGGCTACGCGGGCTCGGTGTCCTACGCGACGATCGCGCAGGTCGTGGACGGCACGGTCACCAATGTCGACCCGGCGCTCGCCAACACCATGGGCAACGACGCGCTGCTGCTGATCGGTACCGGCCTGGTGGTGATGGGCCTGCTGTTCAAGGTGGGCGCGGTGCCGTTCCACATGTGGACGCCCGACGTCTACCAGGGCGCCCCGACCCCGGTGACCGGCTTCATGGCGGCGGCGACGAAGGTGGCGGCGTTCGGCGCGCTGCTCCGGCTGCTGTACGTCGTCCTGCCCGGCCTGCGCTGGGACTGGCGGCCGGTCATGTGGGCCATCGCGGTCCTGACCATGCTGGGCGGTGCGATCGTCGCGATCACCCAGACCGACATCAAGCGGCTGCTGGCCTACTCGTCGATCGCGCACGCGGGATTCATCCTCGCGGGTGTCATCGCGACCTCGCAGAACGGCGTCTCGTCCGTCCTCTTCTATCTGGCCGCGTACTCCTTCGTGACGATCGGCGCGTTCGCGGTGGTCACCCTGGTGCGCGACGCGGGCGGCGAGGCGACGCACCTGTCGAAGTGGGCCGGTCTCGGCCGTCGCTCGCCGCTGGTCGCGGCCGTGTTCGCGGTGTTCCTGCTGGCCTTCGCCGGTATCCCGCTGACCTCGGGCTTCGCCGGTAAGTTCGCGGTGTTCAAGGCGGCGGCGGAGGGCGGCGCCGCCCCGCTCGTCGTGATCGGTGTGATCTCCTCGGCGATCGCGGCGTTCTTCTACATCCGCGTGATCGTGCTGATGTTCTTCAGCGAGCCGAAGCCCGAGGGGCCGACGGTGGCCGTGCCGTCGCCGCTCACCATGGCGGCGATCGGCGTGGGCGTGGCGGTGACGCTGGTGCTCGGTGTGGCGCCGCAGTACTTCCTGAACCTGGCGAGCCAGGCGAGCGTGTTCGTGCGCTGACGAGGACGCGGCGATACGTGGCTGCCCGGCACCCCGGCGAGGGTGCCGGGCAGCCGTGTGACCGGGGCGGGCGTCGACCTCGATGACCGCCACGCTGATCACTGCGCCCATGACAATTCTCGTCGGCCACTGCATGCGAGTGACCAACTACGGCAGGAAACGGGCTTGCCCTGTGGATAACTCCGGCGCTGTCGGTGCGGAGCCCTATCGTGGACGCAGTGGTCGAGGGACGACGTACGGGGGGCACGACGATGGGTGGGACGGGCGGGATCAGCGAGATGCCAGGGGCGACCGACAGCGAGGCGCTGGCCACACTGCACCGGGTCTTCGGGTACGAGGCCTTCCGTGGTGAGCAGGAAGCGGTCATCGAGCATGTGGTGGCCGGTGGCGACGCCGTCGTCCTCATGCCGACCGGCGGCGGAAAGTCGCTGTGCTACCAGATCCCCGCCCTGGTCAGACCCGGTACGGGAGTCGTGGTCTCCCCGCTGATCGCGCTGATGCAGGACCAGGTGGACGCGCTGCGGGCGCTCGGTGTGAACGCCGGGTTCATCAACTCCACGCAGGACTTCGACGAGCGGCGCGTGGTCGAGGCGGAGTTCCTGGCCGGCGAGCTGGACCTGCTGTACCTGGCGCCCGAGCGGCTGCGCCTGGACTCCACCCTGGACCTGCTGTCCCGCGGCAAGGTCGCGGTGTTCGCGATCGACGAGGCGCACTGCGTCTCCCAGTGGGGCCACGACTTCCGCCCCGACTATCTGGCCCTGTCCGTCCTGGGCGAGCGGTGGCCGGACGTGCCACGGATCGCGCTCACGGCGACAGCCACCCGGGCGACGCACCAGGAGATCACACAGCGGCTGAACATCCCGACGGCCCGCCACTTCGTGGCGAGCTTCGACCGGCCCAACATCCAGTACCGCATCGTGCCCAAGGCCGACCCCAAGAAGCAGCTGCTCGCCTTTCTGCGGGAGGAGCACGCGGGCGACGCGGGCATCGTGTACTGCCTCTCGCGGAACTCGGTGGAGAAGACCGCCGAGTATCTGAGCCGCAACGGCGTGGAGGCGGTGCCCTACCACGCCGGCCTGGACGCGGGCACACGCGCGGCGCACCAGTCCCGGTTCCTGCGCGAGGACGGCCTGGTCGTGGTGGCGACCATCGCCTTCGGCATGGGTATCGACAAGCCGGACGTACGGTTCGTCGCCCACCTCGACCTGCCCAAGTCGATCGAGGGCTACTACCAGGAGACTGGCCGCGCGGGCCGTGACGGACTGCCCTCCACGGCCTGGATGGCCTACGGCCTCAACGACGTCATACAGCAGCGCAAGCTGATCCAGTCCGGCGACGGCGACGAGGCCTTCCGCCGCCGGGCGGCCGCCCACCTCGACTCGATGCTCGCGCTCTGCGAGACGGCCACGTGCCGTCGCGGCCAGCTCCTCGCCTATTTCGGCCAGGACCCCGAACCCGCGGGCTGCGGCAACTGCGACACCTGCCTCACCCCGCCGGAGACCTGGGACGGCACGATAGCCGCGCAGAAGGTGCTCTCGACGGTGGTCAGACTGCAGCGGGAGCGGGGGCAGAAGTTCGGCGCCGTGCAGATCGTCGACATGCTGCTCGGGAAGCGCACCGGCAAGGTGATCCAGTTCGACCACGACCAGCTGTCCGTGTTCGGCATCGGCGAGGACCTGGCCGAGGGTGAATGGCGGGGCGTCGTACGGCAGTTGCTGGCGCAGGGGCTGCTCGCGGTCGAAGGGGAGTACGGCACGCTGGTCCTCACCGAGGCGAGCGGGGCGGTGCTGCGGCGGGAGCGGGAGGTGCCGCTGCGCAAGGAGCCCAAGAAGCAGGCGGCCGCGCGCACCACGTCGTCCTCGTCCGGCCGGGGCGACCGCAAGCCCAAGGCCGCCGTGGCCGAGCTGCCCGACGACCTGCTCCCCGCCTTTGAGGCCCTGCGCGCCTGGCGCGCCGAACAGGCCCGTGAGCAGGGCGTTCCGGCGTACGTCATCTTCCACGACGCCACGCTCCGGGAGATCGTCAGCCGGTGGCCCGGCTCGGTGGCCGAGCTGGGCACGGTGGGCGGTGTCGGAGAGAAGAAGCTGGCGACGTACGGGGAGGGCGTGCTCGGGGTGCTGGCCTCCGTGGACGGCCCGGCCGCGGCCGAGGCGACAGGCACTGCCGCATCCCCGGCCGCACCGGCGACCGCCGGCGCACCCGACGACGACTGGCCCGAGATGGACATGGAGCCGGAGCCGGAGGACTGGACATAGCCCGGCGCCCCTGCCGTGACTCCGCGTTGGGTCAGGACAGCGCCGTGAGACCCGGAGCGAACGTGATCAGCAGCGGGAGGAGCGGGACCAGCGCGGCCACGGTCGTCGTGAGCGCCCGCTGCCGGCGCAGCAGCCGCGGCGGGGGCTCCAGGAGGCGGTCGACGCGTTCGCCCAGCAGACGGCGGCTGGAGGCGCAGGAGAGGACCCCGCGGTGCTGGTTCAGCTCGATCAGGGCCAGGGCCGTGGTGAGGTGGCCGCAGCGGCGGGACGCCGCGTCGTCGGCGGCCAGTTCGACCAGGCGGTGGGTCTGGTCGCAGAAGTGGGCGAAGAGCGGGACGCGCGGGAAGCCGGTGGCCAGCGCGGTGGAGAGGTGCAGCAGCCAGTCGTGATGGGCGCGGGCGTGACCGCGCTCATGGGTCAGGACGGCGTCCAGCTGATGGTCGGTGAGTCGGTGCAGGGCCCCGGTGGTGACGACCAGTTGGGGCGGGTGTCCGGGCATCCACCAGGCGTCCGGGTACTCGTCCTCCAGCACCAGCATGGGCCCGCGCGCGGCCGGCAGCCCCGCGGGCAGGTCGGGGGCGCGTTCGCGCAGGTGCGCCCGGGTCAGTCCGCGCCGCCTGCGGGCCTCGGCGAGCTCCCGGGCGAGCATCGCCGTCGTCCAGGCGGCGCCGCAGGCCAGCAGCACGGTGAGGGCGACGGCCCAGACCGGGGCGACGGAGAGGTCGTACGCGGCGGTGACGGCGGGCGGTGCGGGTGCGAAGACCCGGTCGCGCACGGTGTGGAAGACGGCCGCGGTCCCCAGCACCAGCGCGGCCAGGCAGCACAGCAGCACGGTGGCGACCAGGCACTGCCACACCCACAGCCCGACCACGGGTTCCCGCTCGGGCCACACGGCCCGGGTCAGCGCACGCGGCGCCGGCACCGCGGCCGTCAGGGCGACGACACTCAGCAGGAGCAGGCAGACGGTCATGCCGGGGGCTCCGGTTCCTGGTCGGAGACAAGGGCGGGTGGCGGGTGGCCGGGGTGGTGCGGCGGCTCGTACGGCGCAGCTCGCGGCCGTACGTCGGTGGTGCGGCGGGTGGTGCAACGGGCATACGGCGGTCGTACCGCGGTCGTTCGCCGGGTCGTGCTGTGTCCCGTCAGTATGACGGTGACGGACCTCCGGAGTCAGGAGTCGACGGCTTTCCGCCACCCCTGATTTCCGCGCCGTCGCACCCGGGTTTCCGCCCACCGCCGCTCTGCCGGCCCTACTCCCGCAACGCCCCGTGCACGGCGCCCAGAACCTCCTCCTCGTCCGCTCCCATGGCCCGCGCCTCCGCAATGAACCGCCTGGTCAGCGACGCGAGTTCGGCAGGGCCGGTGCGCTTGAGCGGGGTCGGGAGCGGTGCCACCCGGGTTCCGGCGCCCCGGCGGGTACGGATCAGCGACGCCGACTCCAGCTCGCGGTAGGCCCGGGCCACCGTTCCCGCCGCCAGGCCCAGGTCGGCCGCCAGCTGCCGTACCGTCGGCAGGCGTTCGCCCTCCGGCAGGCGGCCGGTGGTGATCAGGGCCGCGAGCTGGGCGCGGATCTGCTCGTACGGCGGAACCGGGCTGTTGGTGTCGACCCGTACGGCGTCGCCGCTCACCGGCGGACCTGCCGCGCGGTCCGGCGCTGCCAGGTCGCCTTGGGCGAAAGGACCGTGACCAGCATCAGCGGCGTGGCCGCGAAGGCGACCAGGGACAGCGGCCCCAGCACCCGACGGCCGATGACCCACACCGCTCCGCCGCAGCCGGTGTTCATCAGCGCGTCCGACGCCGTCGAGGCGGCCCCCAGCAAGGAGGAGGAGACCACCAGGCCCCAGACCGCGACGATCGCCAGGCTGCGGTCGCGGCGGGACTGCTCGTCGCCGGGCCGGGTCGCGATCCGTCGTAGGGACCAGCTGCAGGCGCCGGTGGCGACGGCGAGGGAGGCCAGCATCGGCAGGCCGTAGTGGAGTCCGGGCCAGGGGGTGTACGACTGGGTCCTGCCCCGGCAGGTCATCGTGAGCGAACGGCCCGCCCGCCCCAGGTCGTCCGGCGAGGCCATCGCCGCGGCCGCACCCAGCAGCACCACCAGCGCGGCCGCCAGCGCGAGCAACACCCAGATCATCCGGGGCGGCAGGTAGTCGCGCACCCGGCGGGGTGCGAGCCCGGCCGTGCGCACGGTACCCCGGGGCGGCTGCGTCAGCGCGTCGCCGACCAGTACCCCGGCCACCGCGCACAGCCCGAACGCCGGGATGGCGTACAGGATTCCGTCCCCGTGGTCGAGCGGGATCAGCCAGTGCGCGACCAGCGCGCCCGCCACCAGGCCCGTCCAGCGGGCACAACGGTCCAGGCGCGCGCGGGACGCGGGCGCCGTGGCCTCGATGTCGGTCATGAGAGTTCCCCCGGAAAGCAGCACGTCTTGTACTCACCGCTTGTATCAAGTGGTGAGTACAAGATGCGATCCCCGGGGGACTTGTGTCAACTGCTTGCTACAACACGCCCGCGGACCTCGCCCAGGCCCACCCGGACCCCGCCCGCGCCCGGCGCCCACGCCGACAGCGTCACCACGTCCCCGTCCTCCAGGAACGTCCGCTTTCCGTCCGGCAGTTCGAGCGGATCCCGCCCGTTCCAGGTCAACTCCAGCAGCGAGCCGCGCTCATCCTCCACCGGCCCGCTCACGGTCCCCGAGCCGTACAGGTCCCCGGTCCGCAGCGAGGCCCCGTTCACCGTCATGTGCGCCAGCTGCTGCGCGGCGGTCCAGTACATGGTGGAGAACGGCGGCTCGGAGACCACGTGACCGTTGATCGCGACGGAGATCCGCAGGTCGTAGCCGCCGGGCTCCACCCCTTCGGCGGAGTCGTCCAGATACGGCAGCAGCGGGTACGTCCGCTCGGGTGCCGCCACCCGTGCCTCGTCCAGCGCCTCCAGCGGGGTGATCCACGCCGACACCGACGTGGCGAAGGACTTGCCGAGGAACGGTCCGAGGGGGACGTACTCCCAGGCCTGGATGTCCCGCGCCGACCAGTCGTTCAGCAGGCACAGCCCGAAGACGTGCTCCCGGAAGTCGCCCAGCGCCACCGGCCTGCCCATCTCCGACGGCACACCCACCACGAAGCCGACCTCGGCCTCGATGTCCAGCCGGACGGACGGACCGAAGAGCGGCGCCGGGTCGGTCGGTCCCTTGCGCTGCCCGGACGGCCGTACGACATCCGTCTCCGACACCACGATCGTGCCGGAACGCCCGTGGTAGCCGATCGGCAGGTGCTTCCAGTTGGGGGTCAGCGAGTCCTCGGCGTCGGGGCGGAAGATCTGCCCCACGTTCCGGGCGTGGTTCTCGGAGGCGTAGAAGTCGACGTAGTCGGCGACCTGGAAGGGCAGGTGCAGGGTCACCGAGGACAGGGGATGGAACAGCGGTTCGATCGTCTCGCGGTGCGAGGGCACCGTGACCCATGCCGTCAGTGCGCGCCGCACGTCCGACCACGCCGTGCGGCCGGCGGCCAGCAGCGGGTTGAGGGTCGGCTGCGCGAGCAGGGAGGCGTACGGGGAGCCGAGGGCGTGCGCCGCCGCGCCGGCGTCGAGTACGTGGTCGCCGAGCCGGACTCCGACGGTCCGCTCCTGGCTGCCGGCGGGCGAGAACACGCCATACGGAAGGTTGTGCGGACCGAAGGGGTCGCCCTCGGGGACGTCGAAGGGGGGCATGGGGTTCTGCCTCGCTCTCATCCGTGCCATGCATGGCCATACGTTCCATGTGGTCGCGCCACACGTTACGGGTGCGTGCCCGTCTTCGGCAGTGTCTAAAGAGTTCGCAATGTCCGAATAGGCCTTGTCGGAGGGGCCAATTCCGGCTTAGCGTCCTTTGGGGACACGGACGGGGTCGATCCGGTCCGTAGGGGGACACGTGGGGGGACCCGTGGCCAGGAATGCCGTCAGCGTGCCTTTCGAGGCGGACCGTGATGTGCCCGGCCTGATCGTCAAGTTCGGCGACTACCCGTTGCACCACGGTGGCGTCGGCGCGATCCGCAGTCTGGGCCGTCTGGGTGTCCCCATGTATGCGATCACCGAGGACCGCTACACACCGGCGGCCTCCTCCCGGTATCTCAAACGCGCGTTCGTCTGGCCGACGAGCGGTGCCGAGGAGCCGGAGTGCCTCGTGGAGGGGCTGCTCCGCATCGGCGCCCGCATAGGCCGCCCCACCGTGCTCATCCCCACCGACGAAGAGGCCGCCGTCCTGATCGCCGAGCACCAGGACGCGCTCAAGGACACCTTCCTCTTCCCGCCCGTCGACCCCGGCCTGCCGCGCCGCCTGGCCAGCAAGCAGGGCCTGCACGAACTGTGCATGGAACACGGCATCCCCAGCCCGTCGGCGTCCTTCCCGCAGTCGTACGACGAGATCGCGGACTTCGCCGAGAAGGCCCGCTTCCCGGTGGTGGCCAAGAACCGGGAGGCGTTCGTCCGGCGCAAACGGCCCGCCGTGAACGGCACCACGCGGATCGCCACCCGCGAGGGCCTGCTCACCCTCGCCCGCGACTGGGGGGAGCACCCCGGCGTGATCCTCCAGGAGTATCTGCCGAGGGAGGAGGCCGAGGACTGGATCGTGCACGCCTGCTTCGACGCCGACTCGGCCCCGCTCGCCATGTTCACCGGTGTCAAGGTGCGCTCGTGGCCGCCGCACGCGGGCATGACGGCGAACGCCTACGTCGTCGACAACCCGGAACTCGCGGACCTCGCCACACGTTTCATCAAGCAGATCGGGTTCAGCGGCATCATCGACCTCGACCTGCGCTTCGACCGCCGCGACGGACAGTACAAACTCCTCGACTTCAACCCGCGCATGGGCGCCCAGTTCCGCCTCTTCGAGAACGAGTCGGGGGTGGACGTCGTACGCGCCATGCATCTGAATCTGACCGGGCGCACCGTTCCGGAGGGGGAACAGCGCGCCGGCCACCGGTACATCGTGGAGAACATCGACCTCCCCGCCCTCCTCGCCTACCGCCGCAGCGGCTATACGACGCCGCACGCGCCGGCGCGGGCGAGCGGGACGGAGCTGGCCTGGCTCGCGGGTGACGATCCGCTGCCCTTCTTCACGATGCTCGCGCGCTTCGTGCGACCGGGCGCGAAGCATCTGTATCAGCTGTGGCGCACCAACCGCCGCGGCAGTACGACCAGTTCGGGCAGCTAGACGTTCCTCGTCCCGACTGTCCGAACCGGACCACGAAGTGACGAAAAGACGTCCTGGGGAGGGACTTCGTGATTCAACCGGTTGCAGTCCTCGGTGCCGGACCATTCGGCCTGTCCACCGCCGCCCATCTGCGGGCGCGCGGAATCCCCGTCCGCGTCTTCGGCGATCCCATGGTGAGCTGGCGCGACCACATGCCCGCCGGAATGATCCTCAAGTCGACCCCGGTGGCCTCCAGCATCGACTGCCCGCAGCGGGGCCACACCCTCGCCGACTACTGCGACGCCGCGGGCATCCGCCGGCTGGTGACCGACGAGGACATCATCCCCGTCGAGACCTTCATCTCCTACGGCGAGTGGTTCCAGCAGAAACTCCTGCCCGGGCTGGAGCAGGTGCGGGTGGTCTCCGTGGACCACCGCAAGGGCGGTGGCTTCGAACTCAAGCTGGACTCGGGGGAGTTGTTCACGGCTCGCGCGGTCGTGGTCGCGACCGGGCTGTCGGGCCTGGCCCACATCCCGGCGGAGCTGGCGAAGGCCGTGGCGGACGGACCCACCCCGACGGGCCCGGTGTCCCACAGCTCGCAGCACCACGACCTCAGCCCCTTCAAGGGCAAGGAGCTGATCGTCATCGGTGCCGGCCAGTCCGCGCTGGAGACGGCGGCCCTGGCGGCGGAGGCGGGCGCACAGGTGCGCGTGGTGGCGCGCGGCCATGGCAAGGTCGCCTTCGGCGCCCCGCCCTGGAACCAGCCCAAGCTGCGCCCGGAGTCACCCTTCGGCCGGGCCTGGTCCCTGTGGGCCCTCAGTTACTACCCCCACCCCTACCGCTATCTCCCGGCGCAGGCCCGCCACTATCTGGTCCGCCGGGTCCTCGGCCCGCTCGGCGCCTGGTGGCTGCGCGACCGCTTCGAGGGCAAGGTGCAGGTCCAGGAGGTCGAGCGGGTGGTCGGCGCGGAGGTCTCCGACGGCAGCCCGCTCCTCACGGTCCGCACCCGGGCCGGCGCAACCCGCGGGCTCACCGCCGACCATGTCATCGCGGCCACCGGCTACCGCGTGAACATCGCGGCCATGGACTTCCTCGGCCATGAGCTCCGCACCCGGCTCGCGGTCAGCCGCGGCACCCCGAAGCTCGGCGCCGGCTATGTCTCCTCGGTCCCCGGCCTCTACTTCACCGGCCTCCCGGCCGCCGGGTCCTACGGCCCGGTGATGCGCTTCGTCTGCGGCACCGAGTTCGCCTCCCCGCGGCTGGCGAAGCATCTGGCGGCGGCCCACGGCTGACGGCAGGGACGTACGGCAGGGACGTACGGCTACACCTCCTCGGCCGCCCGTTGCCACGCCAGGAACTCCTCGATCAGCTCCGGCGGGTTGGCCGCCTCGGTGGCCTCGATCTCCCAGCCGGGGCAGTCCATGTCGAAGACGACGACGGGCAGCGGACGGCCGAAGAGGCGCTCGACCTCCCCGCTTTCGTGCAGATGGCGGGCGAGGTCGATACAGGCGTCGGCGAAGTGCAGGCCGAGCAGATCGCGCTCGGTCTCGACGGCGCCCTCTTCGTCGTCCCGGTCTCCGTCGAACCAGATGCCGAGTTCCTTGACCTCCTCGACGTAGAGCGGTGCGCCGGCCGGGTCCTCGGGGACGTTGCCGAGCATCTCGAAGCCGTCCAGGAGCCAGCAGGCGTAGTTCCAGCGGGCCTCGCCGGGGTCCCCGTGGCGCTTCTCCAGCTCGTACTGGGCCTCGGTGTTGTAGCCGATGGCCACATAGGGGTGGCGCTCGTCGTAGTCGATGCGCCAGATCCGGAAGGAGAGGGCGTAGATCTCGGGCCTCAACTCCTCGGGGAAGCGCGCGAGAACGGCGGGCGCCGCCGCCCGCAGATACCTCCGGAAGACTTCCCGCCGGTCCGCCACCACATCCGCCCCCGTTCCCTCGGCACAGTGACAGCAACCTAACGGGCATCACTGACGACGGGCAGCGACAGCATCTCCCCATACACCGTGTGGGGTTGAGGACAACGGCCGGGACGGGGATGAGCCGGAGCGGCGTGTTGTCCGTATTCTCTGATCATGGCCGCTCCCCCCGCTTATTCACTAGTCGCCACCGACCTGGACGGGACGCTGCTCCGCGGCGACGACACCCTCTCCGACCGCTCCCGCGCGGCGCTCGCGCGGACGGTGCAGGCCGGTGCGCAGCACCTCGTGGTCACGGGGCGCCCCGCTCCGAGAGTGCGGCCGCTGCTCGATGAACTCGGCAGCAGGGGGCTCGCGGTGTGCGGACAGGGCGCGCAGTTGTACGACGCCGGCGCGGACCGTCTGCTGTGGTCGGTCACCCTGGACCGGGAGTTGGCCGAGACCGCGCTCGGCAAGATCGAGGCCGAGGTGGGTCAGGTGTACGCGGCCGTCGACCAGGACGGGGTGGACGGGCTCACGCTCATCGAACCGGGGTATCTGATGCCGCACCCGACCCTGCCCGCCGTACGGGTCCATCGGCGCGACGAGCTGTGGTGCGAACCCATCAGCAAGGTCCTGCTCCGCCACCACGCGCTGTCCGACGACGCGTTGGCGGCGACCGCCCGCGATGTCGTGGGTTCGCTGGCGACGGTGACCATGTCCGGGCCGGGGACCGTCGAGCTCCAGCCGTGCGGTATCACCAAGGCGACCGGCCTCGCGCTGGCCGCCGAACACCTCGGGCTGAGCGCCCGCCAGGCCATCGCCTTCGGGGACATGCCCAACGACATCCCGATGTTCGACTGGGCCGCCCGCGGTGTGGCGATGGCCAACGCCCACCCCGAACTCAGGGCGGTGGCCGACGAGATCACCTTGTCGAACGAGGACGACGGCATCGCCGTCGTCCTCGAAAGACTCTTTGCGTAGCTCTCCCCGCTTCGGGGAGATCCGTCAGTACGCGCCGAAGACGTTGTCCATCGAGCCGTACCGCGCGGCCGCGTAGTTGCAGGCGGCGGTGATGTTCGCGACCGGGTCGTAGATGTCGAACGACGTTCCGACCACGTGGTACGCGTTGAACGTCGGGTCGATGACCTGGAGCAGGCCCTTGGACGGGATGCCCTTGGCCGCGTTGGAGTCCCACAGGTTGATGGCCCGCGGGTTGCCCGACGACTCACGCATGATGTTGCGGTAGATGCCGTGGTACGTGCCCGGAATGTGCCTTTCCGCCATGATGGCGAGGGACTCGCGGATCCAGCCGTCGAGGTTGTTCGGGTAGCCGGCCAAGGTCGTACCGGTCGTGCCGGAGGTGGTGGCCGCCGGGGCGGCCGAGGCGGTGGTCGCGCCGATGAGCGGGAGGGCGAGCACCGCGGCGCCGGTGCCGGCGACGGCGAGCTTGCGGACGAGGCGGGCGGTGCGGCGGGACTGAGCGGCAGCAGGCATGGGGATGTTCCTCTCCGTCGCCTGCGAGGTGAGCTGTCGGGTTCGGGCGGGGAGGTGCCCGGCCGTGCCGCCCTGAGGCTGCGCGACTTCACCCCGAGCCGTTCCGTGCGACGTGTGTCGTGCGGCCCGGCGCTTACCTGGGTCCCCCGCTCCTGCCTACGCGAATGAGTTCGTCGATGGGTTACGTCCGGCGGCGGCAGGATGAGGCGTCCGCCTGACAGGCCCGGAAGCTATGCGAGAGCACATGTCGGGAACAAGTACCTGATTCACAGAACGCACCGATTGACCTTTGTCTGAGGCGTATGAGGCACTTGATCCTTTGCGGTTGCACAGCCTCAACTGGTCGGCGGGAAAAGGGCGAACGGGTGTTTAGGCGGATGTGGGGCGACATGAGGCCACGTGACCCAACTCACGGAATAACATTCACGGCAAATCAGACATGCAGGTCACAGGGGGTTCGCGGGGGTCCGTGGGACGCGCTTCTCCCGCGTCCGGCGGAAGGCCGTCTCGCCGCCCTCCGCGCAGACCACCTCCTCGGGGACGAGGAGGTGTTCCGCGTCACAGGTGGCGTCCGAAGGGGTCCGGACCGTCGTGCCGGGCGGCCGGCCGCGGTCGGGGGTGGCGCGACGCGTACCACGACACGGTCCTCCGTCTGGTCGAACACCTCCCGCGCAGGTGGACAGTCGTCAGCCGCCTGCCGTCGGCGCGGCGGCCCTGATTGCGCCGCAGTCCGTGCGGACCGGGGCTCGCTGCCCGTAGTCGTCACGGGTCGGATGCGCGAGCGCGCAGGTCCATGAAGGCGAGCAGTGCGGCCCCCAGGCGTGCGTGCCGGCCGCGAGGACGGAACCTCCCGGGCGGTGCACGTCGTTGTCGTAGTGGTCGTCCATGGAGCGGACCGTGGCGACCGCCTTGAGCGGCTCGGGCGCGAGGGCCGCGACCTCCGTCAGGAGCCGCCATGCGCGCACGTGCGGCCGTGTCCCGTTGGGCAGGGGGATGCGGATGTCGTCGTGCGTGGTCTCGCAGGGGAAGGACATACGGATGGGCATGGGCGGCACCCCGTGGCACCGGCGGACTGGGCACATCGGGTACATAGGGACAAAAAATGCCACATCACAGTGAGTCGATAAAAATCAGTCCTTATCTACTGATCAAAAACATACCGGCCGTGATCCGATACCGCCTGGGCTGTAACGGTGGGCGCTATCGGTGATCGAAACCTGACCGGATACGCTGACTTGAGTGATGGCAGCGACCTATCGACAAACCGTGTAATCGCCAGCAGACACCAGCAGACAGGAGACCCCTCGTGACCGTCGTCGGGCCGTTCGGGCTGAGCGTGCGGGACCAGGCTCTGGAAGCCGATGTCCAGGCCGGATTGGCGGCTGTCGAGGAAGGCTTGCTCGAGGCCACCAAGAGTGAGGTCCCGTTCATCACGGAGGCCGCCCAGCACCTGGTGCGGGCGGGCGGGAAGCGGTTCCGGCCGCTGCTCGTGATGCTCGCGGCCCAGTTCGGCGACCCGTACGCGCCGGGTGTCGTGCCCTCGGCCGTGGTCGTCGAGCTGACGCACCTCGCGACGCTGTACCACGACGACGTGATGGACGAGGCCCTGGTGCGCCGCGGTGTGGACAGCGCGAACACCCGTTGGGGGAACTCGGTCGCCGTCCTGACGGGTGACTTCCTGTTCGCCCGTGCCTCGCAGATCCTCGCCGACCTCGGTCCCGAGGCGGTGCGGGTCCAGGCCCTCGCGTTCGAGCGGCTGGTCACCGGGCAGATCCTGGAGACGGCGGGGCCCTCGGACGGCCGGGACCCGGTCGAGCACTACCTGGACGTGCTGGGCGGCAAGACGGGCTCGCTGGTGGCGGTGTCGTGCCGGTTCGGGGCGATGATGTCGGGGGCCGACGAGACGGTCGTCGACGTGCTGACCCAGTACGGCGAGCGGCTCGGTGTGGCGTTCCAGCTGGCGGACGACGTGCTCGACATCGCGTCCGACTCGCACGAGTCCGGGAAGACGCCGGGCACGGATCTGCGCGAGGGCATCCCGACCCTTCCGGTGCTGCGGCTGCGGGAGCGGGCGGCGCGGCTGGGGCTGGCCGATGACATCGCGCTGTGCGAGCTCCTCGACTCCGACCTGACCGACGACGCGCGCCACGCCGAGGCGCTGGCCGCCCTGAGGGTGCACCCGGCGCTGGAACAGGCCCGGCGCGACACCGTGCGCTACGCGGAGGACGCGCGGGCGGCGCTGGCCCCGCTGCCGGAGTGCGACGCCAAGGCCGCGCTGCTCGAGCTGTGCGACGCGGTGGTCCACCGGGCCGGATAGTTCCCGCCGAGTGGCGTGACGCACGTCACATTTATGGACTGAGTCTAATCTAAGATCCCTTCCGTACTCATGCCCAGAAGCTGACGCAGGGGGCGTCAGTCACATACGGGGAGAAAACTGAATCATGGGTATGAACGGAACGTTCTTCGCGCGTCGCAAGGGCCTCGTCGCCACCGCCGTCGCGATCGCCGCGTCCGCCGGTGTCGCCGCCGGGGCGAACCCGGCCTCCGCCACCGAGACCCACACCGGCAAGGAGACGACCATCCTCGCCGCAAGCCTCCGGGGCGCCAACGAGGTGCCGGTCAAGGGCGGCCCCGCCGTGGGGGACAAGGACGGCGCGGCACTGGAGTTCATCAAGGTCAAGGGCGACAGGGTGTCCGTCGCCGTGGCCTGGCGCGGCACCGGCAGGCCCACCGATCTCCACATCCACCAGGGCGCCAAGGGCACCAACGGCGGCGTCAAGATCAACTTCGGGAAGCTGCTCGACAAGGTTCCCCAGGGGCGGCACAGCCTCACCGGCACCGTCAAGGTGAACGACCCCGCCCTGCTCAAGCAGCTCACCGAGGACCCCGGTTCCTTCTACGCCAATCTCCACACGGCCGAGTTCCCGGGCGGAGCCGTCCGCGGACAGCTCCACAAGGTCACCACCACCACCGGCTTCCGGCACGTTCTCGGCAGCTTCCAGGCCTCCGTCGTCAAGGGGAAGCAGATCTACGAGTGCAAGGCGGTCGAGGGCGGCGGGTACGCCTTCGGGCAGCGTGACGTCAGCGCCCTGCTCGGCGGCCGCATCCGGCACTCCTTCGTGAAGCCCAACTCCGGTACACCGCAGTGGATCGCGCCGGACGGGAGCGCCGTCACAGGTGCCCTGATCACCAAGACGCCCAACGGCGACGGCAACATTGCCGAGCTCGACCTCAAGGCCACGCAGTCCGGCAAGCACCACGGGCTGCTCGCCGGCACCGGTGAGATCCTGCGGCTGAACACCGTCGGCGGAGTCGCCCCGGCCGGCACCTGCACACCGGGCGAGATCGTCGGCGTTCCCTACCAGGCGGACTACGTCTTCGTGCGCACGCACTGAGCCGACGGCGGCGCCTCCCGCGCGACCGACCCCTACGGGTCGGGGGAGGCGCCGCCTGCGTGTGTCATACCCCAGGCGTACACGGAGTTGAGTCCGCGGGCTGACGCTTCCGCACGGCCGATTTGGTCAACTGGAAACCACGGAAATCACCACTCCTCACCGATTCGGGTGAGAATGGCGGCTCAGGGTGGGACAGAGTGCGAGGACGGCCGCCGCCGACGACGGAGGTAAGGCACACATGGCACCGTACGAATCCGACGGCAACACGGGCGCGACGCAGGTCGACGACCTGCGCTCGGGACGTCGCAAGGCCGCCCGGTACGTCGTACCGGTCGCGGTGGTGGGGGTGGCGGCGGCGACCATCGGGCTGGTCCCGGCGCTCGCCGACTCCGGTGACCCCGATCTGCCGAAGATCACCGCGCAGCAGCTCATCGAGAAGATCGCCAAGTCGGACGTGCAGCAGATGTCCGGCACGGTGAAGGTCAGCACGGACCTCGGGCTCCCCGACCTCGGAGGCCTGGAGAGCGGTCTGCTCTCCGGCGCGGGCCCGTCGGGTGACGGGTCGTCCGCCGATCCGACGTCCAAGCTGACCGAACTCGTCAGCGGCACGCACACCCTGCGCGTCGCCGCGGACGGCCCGGACCGGCAGAAGCTCTCGCTGATCGAGAGCGCCGCCGAGTACAGCCTCATCCACAACGGCAAGGACGTGTGGGGCTACGACAGCAAGTCGAACGAGGTGTACCACGGCAAGGCGGAGGAGCAGGGCAAGGACAAGGGGAGCGAACCGCCCGCCACGCCCAAGGACTTCGCCGACGAGGCCCTCAAGTCGGTCGACGACACGACGTCGGTGACCGTCGACGGCACCGTGCAGGTGGCCGGCCGGGACGCCTACAAGCTGCTCATCAAGCCCAAGCAGTCCGGCACCACCGTCGGTGCGATCAGCATCGCCGTCGACGCGAAGACCGGGCTTCCGCTGAAGTTCACCCTCACCCCGAAGAGCGGCGGCGCGGCCGTCGTCGACGCGGGCTTCACCCAGGTCAGCTTTGCCAAGCCGGCCGCCTCGACCTTCGACTTCACCCCGCCCAAGGGTGCGAAGGTCACCGAGGAGGGCGAGGCCTCGAAGGCGCCCGGGAAGGGTTCCCTCAAGCCGGGCGACGACTTCGCCAAGGGAGCCGAGGGCTTCAAGGGGGCCGAGGGCTTCGGCGGGGAGGAGGGCTTCAACGTCCTCGGCAAGGGCTGGAACTCCATCGCCACCTTCGACACCGGCAGTAAGGGCGGGGTACCGTCCGACTCCGCCGCCGGCGGCGACCTGGGCGGCTTCCTCGGCTCGCTCGGCGACCAGGTGCACGGCAAGTTCGGCAAGGGCACGGTCTTCTCCACCCGCCTGGTCAACGCCCTGATCACGGACAACGGAAAGGTCTACGTCGGTGCCGTGACCAAGGACGCCCTGGTCCAGGCGGCGAACAAGGCGAAGTAGGTACCCTGCGGGCACGACGAATCGAGGGAGCCGATGGACGAACCGTCCGCCACGGAGCAGGAGACCGAGGCGGGGGACGCTGAACCGTGCGTCATCGACACCCGCGGCCTCACCAAGCGCTACCGCGGCGGACAGCTCGCCGTGGACGGTCTCGACCTGACCGTCCCGGCGGGCAGCGTCTTCGGCTTCCTCGGTCCGAACGGCTCCGGCAAGACCACCACCATCCGCATGCTGATGGGGCTCATCGAGCCCACCTCCGGCACGGCGCGGGTACTCGGGCGCCCCATGCCCCGGTCCTCACGCGCCGTGCTGCCGCACGTCGGCGCGCTCATCGAGGGGCCCGCCCTGTACGGCTTCCTCTCCGGCCGGGACAACCTCCTGCGGTACGACGCCGCCGACCCGACCGCCGACCCGCGCACCCGGCGCGCCCGCGTCGCGGCCGCACTGGACCGGGTGGGCCTGACGGCCGCCGCCGGCAAGAAGGCGAAGGCGTACTCCCTGGGCATGAAGCAGCGCCTGGGACTCGCGGCCGCGCTGCTCCAGCCCCGCAGACTCCTGGTCCTCGACGAGCCGACCAATGGCCTCGACCCCCAGGGCATGCGCGAAATCCGGTCCCTGGTAAGGGAACTGGCCTCGGACGGGACCACCGTCTTCCTCTCCTCCCACCTCCTCGACGAGATCGAGCAGGTGTGCACGCACGCGGCGGTCATGGCGCAGGGCAGGCTCATCACCCAGGGCGCGGTGGCGGACCTGGCGGCGGGGGCGCGCGGCCGGCTGGTGGTGACCACGCCGGACACCGGGGACGCGGCCCGGGTGCTCAAGGAGCGGGGGGTCGCCGATGTCGTCATGGCCGAGGACCGGGTGACCGGAGAACCGCCGACCGGTGAACTCGCCGACCTCACCGCCGCGTTGGTGACGGCCGGGGTGCGGGTCCGGGGCTTCTCGGTCGAACGGGCCTCGCTGGAGGACGCGTTCGTGGCACTGACCGGAGAGGGCTTCGATGTCGCAGGCTGAACTCGGGCTGACACAGGCGGAGAAGACAGCCGTGCGCGCCCCCCGTGTGCTGTGGACCTTCGGTCTGCTGCGCAGTGAGCTGCTCACCACCTTCCGGCGCTGGCGCACGCTCGCGCTGCTGGGAGTGCTGGCGGGGGTGCCGATCCTGGTCGGGATCGCGGTGAAGATCGAGACGCGGGGCGGTGGGCAGCCCGGCCGCGGCGGCGGCGAAGGGCCCGCCTTCATCGCGCAGATCACCAACAACGGCCTGTTCCTGGTCTTCACCGCGCTGGCGGCGACACTCCCGTTCTTCCTGCCGATGGCGATCGGTGTCGTCGCGGGCGACGCGATCGCGGGCGAGGCCAACGCGGGCACCCTGCGCTACCTCCTGGTCGCCCCCGCGGGCCGCACCCGACTCCTGCTCACCAAGTACGCGACCACGATGGCCTTCTGCCTGCTGGCCACTCTGGTGGTCGCGGTCTCCGCGCTGGCCGTGGGCGCGCTGCTCTTCCCGCTCGGCGACCTGACGACCATCTCCGGCACCCGGATCGGCTTCGGCGAAGGCCTGGGCCGGGCCCTGCTGATCGCCCTGGTCGTCGCCGCGTCACTGACCGGGATCGCGGCCCTCGGCCTGTTCATCTCGACGCTGACCAACAGCGGGATCGCGGCCATGGCGACCACGGTGGGCCTGCTGATCACCGTCCAGATCCTCGACCAGATACCCCAGCTGCACGCGCTCCAGCCGTACTTCTTCTCCCACTACTGGCTGTCCTTCGCCGACCTGATGCGCGACCCCGTCTACTGGGACGACCTGGTCAAGAACCTGGGCCTGCAGGCCCTGTACGCCGCGGTGTTCGGCTCGGCGGCCTGGGCGCGGTTCACGACGAAGGACATCAGCGCCTAGCGTCACCGGCACCGCACCGGGTTCAGGCCGTCGCCGTCTCGTACGGGAACCGCGCGAGCGGCGCCTGCCCGGCGAAGAACGTCTTCGCGCGCGCCAGGGCCTCCGTGTCCCGCAGTACGTCCCCGGGCGCGCTGCCGTTGCCCAGCAGCACCCCGCCGAAGCGCATCCTCAGATACGCGGCCGAGTTGCTCAGCAGGCCGACCAGCGGATCGGCCACCTCCGGCTCCTCGTGCGCGAGCGCGGTGACGCCCCAGAGCGTGCGCCCCGCGAGGGTCGCCTTGAAATCCAGGCCCGGGGTGCGCAGCCAGCCCGACCAGTGGTCCAGGTAGCGCTTGGTCAGGGCGGACACCGTGTACCAGTACAGCGGCGAGACGATCACGATGTCCGTGGCTGCCAGCGTGGCGTCCAGGAGCAGGCCGGTGGCGCTGTCGGCGGGGGGCAGTGCGTGGTCGCTGTCGTGCCGCCGGTCCACGAAGTCGGGCAGCGGGTGCTCGGCGAGGCTGATCCACTGCTGCTCCACCTCGGCGGACAGCTGCTCGGCGGCCCGGCGTGCCAGCAGCTCGGAGTTGCCGTCGGCGCGGGCGCTGCCCAGAACGAAGAGGAAGCGGCGAGTCATGATTCCCCCAGGATGATCGGCGTACGGGAAATGCAAGCACGTGCATCATATGCATACGCAAGCAATTTCGGAAGGGGGACTCCCGGCGCGACTACCGCCCGGCACCTGCGGCCCCGGTCAACCGCACCAGCGCGTCGGTCCCCCGCGGCGCCCCGCCGCTCAGATCGCCCAGGCGCCAGTCCTCGACCCAGGGCACGCGGTATACGTCGATGACCGACTCGATCACCTTGACCTGCCGGTCCAGTTGGCGCGGCAGCCGTCCCGGGGCGTCCGCGACGAGCACCACGGCGTCCAGGTCGAGACCGGGCGGTGCGGCGCCCTGCCGGAACGTTTCGACGGCGTGCGTGGCGCGGATCAGCCCGGTCGCGTGGGTGCGTGCCACGAGCAGTACCGACGGCGGGGCGTCCGGCCCCGGCCAGTCGCGTCCGCAGTCCCGGCCGCCGTACACGGCCGCGAGCGTGCTGGTTCCCGCGCCGCCGTGCGTGCCGACCCAGGAGAAGTGCCGGGCGGGGAAAGGCCCGTGAGCGGGCGTCCCCCACATCCGGTCCGGCTCCGGATGCCGCTCCTGCTCCGGTTCGGCGACCGGTCCACGGATCCAGATCTCCGGCCCCTGCTGCCCGCCTGGCTGCATTCCCGCGCTCCTCCTGTTCCGACGGCGTGTCAGTGCCTGGTGCGAGTCTGTGACATCGCGGTGACGTGGGAACCGTAGCGACAGGAGACACTCGACAGTACGCACGTGTACGACCGGATCGTGACGCCGGGGGAGTGAGGGGACCGATGTCTCGACTCAGCCGCGAGAAGAAGCGGGAACAGCAGCGGGCCGCCTTCCCGGCGGAACCCGTGGATGTCCGCGTTTCGGGTACGGGCGGCGCGTCGGTCGCCGGCGTACCGGTCGTGGCAGGGCCCGGCGAGGAGATCCAGCACGCCGTCCTGAACCACCTCCACGGTCTGGTCCTCGCGGTAGGACGCCCCATACTCGCCTCGGTCCACGACGCCCGCATCGGTTACGTCGTCCCGCTCCAGGTCGAGGCGGACGGTTCAAGCCGTTTCGCGGGGGAGCCGCTGCGGATGGCTTCGCCGGCCGAGCGGGTGGCTCCGCGGGCTGACGGGGTGGCTCCGCCGGCCGAGCGGGTGGCTTCGGACAAGCCCACGCATCTGCTGCGGTCGGCCGGTGAGCAGGTGCGGGATGCCGTGCCGACGTTTCCGTTGCGGGCCGTACCTGAGGCGGCGACCGGGGAGCCCGTGGCACCCGGGACCGTCCAGATGCCCACCGGAGTGTTCGGGCCGCCGCCCGTCATGAGCACCGAGCCGGGACCGGTCGCCGTACCGGAGCCGGACGCCGTGCTCGAGCCGATCGCCCTGCCCGAGCCGGTCGCCAAACCGAAGGTGGTCGTCGAATCCCCGGCGGCCGATGACGTCGCCGACCCCGACCTCAAGCCCACCCCCGCCCGCGGCTTCGACGCCGTGGCCGAAGAGGTCCTCGGTGACGGCCCCTTGACCACCACCGAGGAGGGCGCCGCGCTGCTCACCGAGCCGATGACGCGGATCAACGAGGCCGTCAAGGCGGGCCGGATCGATTCCGCGGCCGAGCTGGCGCAGCGCACGGTCGCGGAGGCCTCGGCCCTGCTCGGCCCGGACCACCCCGAGGTGCTCCACCTGCGCGAGCTGACCGCCTACATCGCCTACTTGGCCGGCGACCCGCTCCGCGCCTTCCGGCTCTCGCTCGACCTCGCCCGGCGGCGCCACCACGCGCGCGACGCCGAGGGGGCGTACGGAAACGTGCAGAGTGCGGCCGCCGCGTGGCGCGCCGTACGCGACCCCGAGCAGGGCCTGAGCCTGGGCCGGGAACTGATCGCGCTGTGGACGGAGCTCGCCACCGAGGAGGGCCCGGCCGCCGACGACATCGAGCAGCTGGAGTCCGCGCACAACCGCATGGGTCGCCTGACCGAGCGCGCCCGCAGGGCCGCGCACCCCGGCAACGCCTAGGCGACGCAGAACTCGTTCCCCTCCGGGTCCGCCATCACCACCCACTCCCCGGCGGGCTCCCGCACCTCTCGCAGCACGCGTGCCCCCAGCTTCTCCAGCCGCTCGACCTCGTCCGCCCGCCGTCCCTCGCCCGGGTGCAGGTCGAGATGGAGCCGGTTCTTGACGGTCTTGGCCTCCGGGACGCGCTGGAACAGCAGCCGCCGCCCCAGCCCGATGCCGCGTTCCTTGTCGTACGGGTCGTCGGGATGCCGAACGGCGATCAGGTCCCGGAAGGCCGCGCGGCCGTGGTACTCGAGGGTGGCCTCACCCGGCAGCGCGCCGAGTTCCAACAGCCGCTCGACGAGCGCGCTGTTGTCCTCGGCCTCGTAGTGCAGCGCGGCGGCCCAGAAGTCGGCCTGCGCGTGCGGGTCGGCGGCGTCGATGACGAGCTTCCAGTGCAGCGGGGCGGGCATGGCGTCCGGAGTCAGTGTCATGCCACTCACTTATAGCCGACGCGGGTGTCCTCCTCGTGGGAAGCGGGGATCCGGCTGTCCCGGAGTTGGGCGAGGGCGCGGGCACTGCGGCGGGCGGTGCGCAGGGCGTCCCAGGTGAGCAGCGACAGCGCCAGCCAGACCAGCGCGAAACCGGCCCAGCGCTCGGGCGGCATGGCCTCGTGGAAGTAGAGGATGCCGAGCATGAACTGGAAGACGGGGGCCAGGTACTGGAGCAGCCCCAGCGTGGACAGCGGCACGCGGATCGCGGCCGCCCCGAAGCAGACCAGCGGAAGCGCGGTGACGATGCCCGTCGAGGCGAGCAGGGCGGAGTGCCCGGTGCTGCCGGTGCTGAAGGTCGAGTCGCCGTGCGCGGTGAGCCACAGCAGATAGCCGAGCGCGGGCAGGAACTGGATCGCGGTCTCGGCGGCCAGCGACTCGATGCCGCCGAGGTTGACCTTCTTCTTCACCAGCCCGTACGTGGCGAAGGAGAACGCGAGGCACAGGGAGATCCACGGCGGCTGCCCGTACCCGATGGTCAGGACGAGCACGGCGGCGAACCCGACGCCCACGGCCGCCCACTGCGCGGGCCGCAGCCGCTCCTTCAGGAGCAGTACGCCCATGGCGATGGTGACCAGCGGATTGATGAAGTACCCGAGCGAGGCCTCCACGACGTGACCGGCGTTCACGGCCCAGATGTACACACCCCAGTTGACCGTGATCACCGCTGCCGCCAACGCGACGAGAGCCAGCCGGCGCGGCTGCCGCAGCAGCTCCCCGGCCCAGGCCCAGCGCCGTACGAAGACGAGCGCGACGGCGACGAACGCGAGGGACCACACCATGCGGTGGGCGAGGATCTCCACCGATCCGGCGGGCTTCAGCAGAGGCCAGAAGAGGGGGACGAGCCCCCACATCCCATAGGCCGCGAAGCCGTTCAGCAGACCTGACCGCCGCTCGCCCTTCGATATGTCGGCCACGGGCCCCTCCTGCTCACTCCACGCGTCCTGTTCGCCTGGATGAAGGTAGCGCCGAGCCCCCCCTGCTGTCATGCCCGTATCGCTATACGGTCATGACAGCAGGGGGGGCGGGTGCGCCCGGGCTCGGCGAGGGGAGTCTCAGCCCTTGAGCGCGGCGCTGATGGCCTCGGAGAACGGGCTGGTCGGGCGGCCGATCAGCCGGGACAGGTCGCCGGTCGACACCACCAGCTCGCCCTGCGCGATGGACGCGTCCACGCCCACCAGGATCACGGCGAACGGCTCGGGCACACCGGCGCCGGTGAGGATGTCCTGGAGCGTCTCGGCGGGCACGGAGTTGTAGGCGATCTCCTTGCCGGTCTGCCTGCTCAGCTCGGCCGCGTACTCGGCGAAGCCCCAGGCCTCGTCGCCGCCCAGCTCGTACACCTGGTTCTCGTGGCCCTCGCCGGTGAGCACGGCGACGGCGGCGGCCGCGTAGTCGGCGCGCGAGGCGGAGGAGACGCGGCCCTCACCGGCGGCCGTGACGACGGCGTTGTGCTCGAGCACCGGGGCGAGGTTCTCGGTGTAGTTCTCGTGGTACCAGCCGTTGCGCAGCAGCGTGCAGGGCAGGCCGGAGGCGAGCAGCACCTCCTCGGTGGCCCGGTGGTCGTCGGCGAGCGCGGCCGTCAGGCTGCCGGGGGCGCTGGTGTACGCCAGCAGTGCCACGCCGGCCGCCTTGGCGGCGTCGATGACGACCTGGTGCTGCTGGACCCGGCCCTTGTCGAACTCGTTGCCGGAGATCAGCAGCACTTTGTCGCCGGACGCGAAGAGTCCGTCGAAGGTCCCGGGCTCGTTGTAGTTCGCGACGGCGATCTTCACACCGCGCGCCGCGAAGTCGGCCGCCTTTGCCGCATCGCGCACGACGGCGGTGATCTGCTCGGCCGGGACCTTCTCCAGCAGCTGCTCCACGACATGGTGGCCGAGGTGTCCGGTGGCTCCGGTGACGACGATGCTCATGGTCTGCAATCTCCTTGTGGGGTGAGTCTGTCACTAACCCTAGGAGGTGCGCTAACTCAAAGAAAGTACCCACTTTGAAGTAAGGTACTGACATGGGAGTAAGTGATGAGGCGGCATCGGCCGCACGCGGGCCGTCCAAGTACGAGGCCGGCGAGGCGATGTGCCCCTACCGCCTCGTCCTCGAGCACGTCACCAGCCGCTGGGGCGTCCTGGTCCTGATCGAGCTTCTCGACCGGCCGTACCGCTTCAGCGAGCTGCGCCGGGCGATCGGCCGGGTCAGCGAGAAGATGCTCACCCAGACCCTCCAGACCCTGGAGCGCGACGGGCTGGTCCATCGTGACGCCAAGCCCGTCATCCCGCCCCGCGTCGACTACTCCCTGACCGACCTGGGCCGCGAGGCCGCGGAACAGGTGCGGGGACTGGCGCTGTGGACCAAGGACCGGATGGGGGACGTGGAGAAGGCCCGCCGGGCATACGACGAGGCCCGGGAAATCCAGTCCCGGGCCTCGTGAACGCGCGTCGGCCGGCTCAGCCGACCACCGTCCAGGTGTCCCCGCCGGCCAGCAGCGCCGCGAGGTCTCCCTTGCCGTTCTGCTCGACCGCAGCGTCCAGCTGGTCGGACATCTGGGTGTCGTAGACCGGCCGTTCCACCGACCGGAAGACCCCGATCGGCGTGTGGCGGAGGTTGTCGGGGTCGGCGAGGCGGGAGAGGGCGAACGCCGTCGTGGGGGATGCGGTGTGGGCGTCGTGGACGAGGATGCGGTGTTCGTTGTCGGGGGTGACGGTGGCGACTTCGAGGTCGCCGGTGGTGGTGTTGCGGAGGACTGCGCGGGTGTTGTCGGGGCCGAAGCGGATGGGCCGGCCGTGTTCGAGGCGGATGATGGCTTCCTGGGCGGTCTGCTGGTCCTTGAGGGTGTCGAAGGCGCCGTCGTTGAAGATGTTGCAGTTCTGGTAGATCTCGATGAGTGCGGTGCCGG
>NZ_JAUYWJ010000019.1:0-201409 GCF_032656585.1 Streptomyces herbicida | reverse complement strand
CGTCCTCCAGCGACCACAGCCCGGCCACATGCACGGCGGCCAGCTCACCGATCGAATGCCCGGCCAACGCATCCGGCCGCACACCCCACGCCTCCAGCAGCCGGAACAGCGCAACCTCCAAGGCGAACAGAGCAGGCTGCGTGTAACCCGTCTCGTCGAGGCTTGCCCCGCCGAACATCACGTCCTTCAGCGGCCGTTCGAGGTGAACGTCCAGAGCCGCACACACCTCGTCCAGCGCGGCCGCGAACACCGGGAACGCCTCATACAGCTCCCGGCCCATCCCAGCCCGCTGACTCCCCTGCCCCGTGAACAGAAACGCCAACGGCTCCCGCCCACCGCTCGCCAAGGGGGTACTCCCACCGGCGATGGTCTCCAGGCCGGCGAGCAGCTCCTCCCGGTCGCCGCTCGCCACAGCCGTCCGGTACGGGAACGAAGACCGCTGTGTCACCAGCGAGTAGCCCACATCCGCCGGATCCACCTCCGGCCTGGTCACGGCGAACCCGAGCAGCCGCGCCGCCTGCCCGCGCACGGCTTCGGCGGTCTTGCCCGAGACGATCCACGGCACCACTGGCAGCGCCACCGCCTCCACCACCGCCGTCGGCTCCTCGGCCGGAGCCTCCTCGACGATCACATGCGCGTTGGTGCCACTGATCCCGAAGGACGAGACACCGGCACGCCGGGTTCGCTCCCCGGCGGTCCACGGCCGGGCCTCGGTCAGCAGCTCCACCGCGCCCGCCGACCAGTCCACATGCGAGGACGGCGCGTCTACGTGCAAGGTCTGCGGCAGCTGCTCATTGCGCAGCGCCAGGACCATCTTGATGATCCCGGCCACGCCCGCAGCCGCCTGCGTGTGGCCGAGGTTGGACTTCACGGAGCCCAGCCACAGCGGAGCATCCGGGGCACGGTCCTGCCCATACGTCGCCAGCAGCGCCTGCGCCTCGATCGGGTCCCCGAGCCGGGTCCCCGTGCCATGTGCCTCCACCGCATCGATCTGCTGAGCGGTGAGCCGGGCGGAGGCGAGTGCCTGGCGGATGACCCGCTGCTGGGACGGTCCGTTGGGTGCCGTCAGCTGGCTGCTGGCGCCGTCCTGGTTGACGGCCGACCCCCGTACGACAGCGAGCACCCGGTGCCCGTTGCGGCGCGCGTCCGACAACCGCTCCAGCACCAGGACACCCACACCCTCACCCCAGCCGGTGCCATCGGCGGCCTCGGCGAACGGCTTGCACCGACCGTCCGCAGCAAGACCCCGCTGCCGGCTGAAGTCCACGAACGTGTCCGGAGTCGACATCACCGTCACACCACCGGCCAACGCCAGCGAGCACTCACCACCCCGCAGCGCCTGCGCCGCAAGGTGCACCGCCACCAGCGACGACGAGCACGCCGTGTCCACCGTCACCGCAGGACCCTCAAGACCCAGCGCATACGACACCCGGCCCGAGACGACGCTCGCCGCGCTGCCGTTGCCGAGGAAGGCGGAGATGTCCTGGGGAACGTTCTGCAGGTGGGCGCCGTAGTCGTGGTACATGACGCCTGCGAAGACGCCCGTGGCGCTGCCGCGCAGGGACACCGGGTCGATGCCCGCCCGCTCGAACGCCTCCCACGACGTCTCCAGCAGCACCCGCTGCTGCGGGTCCGTGGCCATGGCCTCGCGCGGGCTGATGCCGAAGAAGTCCGCGTCGAAGTCGGCAGCCCTCTCCAGGAAGCCGCCCTCGACGGAGTAGGTCTTGCCGGGGGCGTCCGGGTCCGGGTCGTACAGGCCCGCCACGTCCCAGCCGCGATCGGTGGGGAAGGGGGTGATGGCGTCGCCGCCCGCGGCCAGCAGGCCCCACAGGTCCTCCGGCGAGGTCACCCCGCCGGGGTAGCGGCAGGCCATGCCGACGATCGCGATCGGCTCGTACTGCTTCTCCTCCTCCTCGCGCAACCGCCTGCGGGTGTCGCGCAGTTCGGTCGTGGCCCTCTTGAGGTAGTCGAGGAGCTTCTGTTCGTTCGACTCATTCGACATGCGGTCGTCCACCTGTAGGAGAGGAGCGGGAGGGAGGCTGGAAGGTGCTGAGAGGTCAGCTCACGGCTGCGGCGCGCAGGCCGGACAGCGTTCGCCAGAGCGCGCCCGGGGTGCTGAACGTCTCCATGGACAGCGCGTCGTCGGTGAACTTGACCTCGTAGGTGTTCTCGATCTCGATCAGCAGGTCGACGATGCCGAGCGAGTCGAGGCCCGCGTCGCGCAGGTCGAGGTCCTGGGTGAAGGGGGCGTCCTCGGGGAGGAAGCCGAGGTGGGGGCGGACGAGGCCCTCGAACTGGTCGTCCCACATGGCGGGTTGGTCCTCTCTGGAGGCGGGTGGGGGTTGCCGGGCGGCGGGGTGGGTCAGTCGCGGGTCGCGAGCACGCATTCGACGACGCTGTGCTCGGTGGAGAGATTGCGGATCGACCGCACCTCGAGGCCGGCGCCCTCGGCCTGCCCCCGCATGTCCTCCTCGGACCGGATGCGCGTGCCCTCCTCGCAGACCACCATCTGGAACAGCGAGCGGATCGCGGAGGCGTTGTCGTGGCCGAGCAGTGGCTCGATGACGAAGAGGACGGGTTCGGCGGCGAGGCCCTCGGACTCCTCTACGGTGCGCGCCATGGCGCGCTGGACCGTCTGGAGGATGCGGGTGCTGCTGTCGGGGCTCCAGTTGTGCAGGACGTTCTTGAGGAAGTAGGCGTCGGCGCCGCTCGGGACCTCTTCGAAGAAGTCGGCCTCGGCGAAGGAGAGGCGGCGGATCAGGTCCTGGTCGCCGGACTCGTCGAGGAGCTGGGCGCCGCGCTTGGCGACGTCGGCGCGCTCGGCGACGGTGCCGTGGATGTCGGGGTGGGCGGCGAGGATGCCCTTGAGGAGGTGACCGCTGCCGCCGCCGACGTCGATGACCTTGGAGATGCGGGAGAAGTCGAAGTCGCGGGCGAGTTCTGCGGCCGCCGGGCGGGTGATGTCGGCCATGGCCTTGTCGTAGACCTCGCCGGCGTCGGTGTCCTTGTCCATGTAGGCGTAGATGGACTCGCCGTACTCGGAGCGGGAGGCGGGCTTTCCGGTCTTGACGGTGGTGAGCAGGTCGCGCCAGACGTCGTAGTACATCTCGCCGCCCAGCACGCACCAGTAGCGCATGGACTGCGGGTGGTCGTCGCGCATCCGCTCCGAGGTCTCGGTCTGCTCGAAGGTGCCGTCCTCGCGCTCGTGGAACACGCCGACGATGCCCAGGACGCGCAGCAGGTAGAGCACGCCGTCCGGGTTCGCGTCGGTCAACTCGGCGAGTTCGGCGGGGGACTTGGGGCCGTCGGCGAGGTGGTCGGCGATGCCCAGCCGGGCGGCCACGCTGAGGGACCGGGAGATCCAGCCCATGCCGGCGAGCTGCAGCAGCTCCATCGTGTCTCCAATTCCTGGTGCTTGTCGGGAGGGTCAGTGCGAGACCAGTGCCTCGCTCAGGCGGCGCACCGTGCGGTGGTCGGCGATGTCCTGGAGGCCGATGCGGATGCCTTGCCTGCGGGCCTTGTTGGCGACCTGGGCGGCGCCCAGGCTGGTGCCGCCCAGGGCGAAGAAGTCGTCGTCGAGTCCGGCCTTGGCGGCGCCGGAGAACGTGGCGAACAGGTCGCACAGCAGGACCTGTTCGGGGGTTTCGGGCGCCTGGTACGTGGTGACGGCGGCGAAGTCGGGGGCGGGGAGGCGGTCCGCCTCCAGCTTGCCGTTGGCGTTCAGGGGCAGGGTGTCGAGGGTGAGGAAGGCGCTGGGCACCATGTAGTCGGGCAGGGTGTCGGCCAGGTGTGCCTTCAGCTCGTCTCCGGCGGGCGCGGGCGACGGGCCGGCGGGTGCGATCGCGTCGGCCGGGACGACGTAGGCGACGAGGTGGGTGTCGCCGGTGCCGGTCCGGTGGACGGTGACGGCGGTGCGGGAGACGGCGGGGTGGCGCAGCAGGGCCGACTCGATCTCGCCGAGCTCGACGCGGTAGCCGCGGATCTTGACCTGGCCGTCGAGGCGGCCGAGGAAGGAGAGGGTGCCGTCGGGGGCGCGGCGCACGCGGTCGCCGGTGCGGTACATGCGGGTGCCGGGCGGGCCGTAGGGGTCGGCGACGAAGCGCTCCGCGGTGAGGGCGGGGCGGCGCAGATAGCCGCGGGCCAGCTGGCCGCCCGCGATGTACAGCTCGCCGTTGTCGGTGTGGCGCAACTGCTCGTCCAGGACGCGCAGTTCGCTGGTCCACGTGGGGTGTCCGATGGCGACGGCGCCGGGCGGGAGGTGTTCGCCGGGGCGGACGGCGTGCACACAGCAGCCGACGGTGGCCTCGGTGGGGCCGTACTCGTTGAGGACGGTGACGTGGGGGTGGCGGGCACGGAAGGCCTCGACGGTCTCGGAGAGCAGGAGTTCGCCGCCGACGACGAGTTGTTCGGTGGGGGCCGCCTCCGGCGGGAGCGTGGCGAGCAGGGCCATGTGCGACGGCGTGACCTTGAGGAGGGCGGGGCTGGGGCCCGGTTCCTCCAGCGTGCCGATGCGGATGGTGCCGCCGGTGGTGAGGGGCGCGTACAGGGTGGTGACCGTCATGTCGAAGGCGACGGAGGAGTGCAGCAGGGTGGTGCGGGCGGCGCTCGGGTAGGTGCCGCGGGCGTAGTCGAGGTAGGCGGCGAGCGGGCGGTGGGTGACGACGACGCCCTTGGGGCGGCCCGTGGAGCCGGAGGTGTAGATGACGTAGGCGGGGTGGTCGGGGTGCAGCGGCCGGACGCGGTCGGTGTCCCGTGGGTCGGCGGTGGGGGCGGCGGCGATCTCGGCGCGGGTGGCGGCGTCGTCGAGGAGAACGGTGGCCGCGGGGCCGGCCGGGGCGGCGCTGCCCGTGTGGGTGAGCAGGGCGGCCGGGCGGGCGTCCTCGGTCATGAGGGCGAGGCGCTGCGCCGGGTTCTGCAGGTCGAGCGGCAGATAGGCGGCGCCGGCCTTGAGTACGGCGAGGAAGGCGGTGACGAGCTCCGCGCCGCGCCGCATGCCGACGGCGACGATGTCCTCCGGGCCGAGGCCGAGGGAGATCAGGTGGTGGGCCAGCTGTGCGGACCGCTCGGCGAGTTCGCGATAGGTGACGGTGGTGTCGCCGTCGACGAGGGCGAGGGCGTCCGGGGTACGACGAGCCTGCTCGGCGAACAGGTCGGGAAGCAGGGTGGGGTGGCCGGGGGCCGTGGGCTCCGTCGCAGGCCGGCCGGGCGCGGCAACGGCGGCGGCGGTGGTCGTCGTCGCCATCGGTCACCCGGCCTTGCCGGTCGTGGGGACGGGGGTCTCGGCCAGCAGCCGCTGCAGTGCCCGCGCGGTCTCGGCGGAGCGCAGGAGGTCGTCGTGGGCTACGGCGATGCGCTCTTCGCGGCCGACCGGCTGGTCCGGCGCGGTCGTGGTGAGCGCCGTGGCGGTGGACCAGGCGGGCAGCGGGCTGAGGGTGGTGGCCGCGGTGAGGTAGGAGACCAGGGAGACGAAGGCGCCGGAGAGCTCGTCGCGGATGTCCTCGTCCAGGTCGAGGCGGTCCGCCGCGGCGGCCACGGCGGCCGTGAAGGTGTCTGCCAGTTCGCGTCCGGCGACCGGGAGCCGGTCGTCCCCGTACTGCGCCTCGAGGGCTTCGCCGCGGGCGTGGAACGCGTCGAGTTCGGCGGGGGTGAGCAGCGCGGCGAGGGAGTCGCCCGCGGTGTGGAAGTCGTCGTACAGGCCGCTCGTCGCGGGGAGTTCGGGGTCGAGCAGGATGAGCCGGGGGGCGGGCTGCCAGTCGGCGATGCGTTCGGCGAGGGCCGCCGCGAAGACGCCGCCGGCGCAGTAGCCGAGCACCGCGTCCACCGGGGCGCCGGAGGCTCTTACCTCGCCCAGCCACCAGTCGAGGTAGGCGTTTCCGGTGGGCGGGACCTGGTCGTCGGGGCCCGGGGGCCGGCTCGCCCAGAGGGTGAGCGGCGGTTCGAGGAGCGGGGCGAGGTCGGCGAATTGGGCCGGCGCGCGGCTTCCCGCGGCGAAGTCGACCGCCAGCAGGAGACCTTCGCGCTCTCCGCTGCTCAGCGTCTTCCACGCTATTCGACTCACGGCGATTCCCTATTCCTGTCCTCGGGCCACAAAAAGAGAAATTCGTGGCAGCGGTGAACTTCACGCTAGATGCGGGTGGTCGTGGTGCGGACCCCTAGACGGGGCGGGGTCACCCCTATCCTCGGACCGTGGCGGTGGCGGCGATCCGCGAGGTGATGGCGTCGAGGACCTCGCGCTGCCGGTCGGCGAGGTAGAAATGGCCGCCGGGAAACGACTGCACCTCGCAGTCGGCGGTGGTGTGCCCGGCCCAGGCGTGGGCCTCGTCGAGGGTGGTGTTGGGGTCGGTGTCGCCGATCAGGACGGTGACGGGGCAGTCGACGGTCACCCCGCGGTCGACGCGATAGGTCTCCACGGCCTTGTAGTCGTTGCGGATCGCGGGCAGCGCGAGCCGCATGATCTCCTCGTTGCCCAGGACCCGGTCGTCGGTGCCGCTCAGCTTGCGCAGCTCCCTGAGAACGCCCTCGTCGTCGCGGGTGTGGACGCGGTCGTCGCGGGTGCGGGAGGGGGCGCGGCGGGCGGAGGCGAACAGCCGGGCCGGGGCCGGGAGTCCGGCGTCCCGGAAGCGGCGGGCGATCTCGAAGGCGACGGTGGCGCCCATGCTGTGGCCGAAGAGGTACAGCGGCCGGTCGGCATGGTGGCGCAGTTCCTCGAAGGCGAGCCGGGCCAATTCCGGGACGTTGTCGATCAAAGGTTCCCTACGGCGTTCCTGACGGCCCGGGTATTGCACGACCAGGACGTCGATCCCAGGGGTCAGCTCCTTGGCGACGGGGAAATAGAAACTCGCCGAGCCGCCCGCGTGCGGAAAGCAGATCAGGCGGGGTGCGTCGGCGACGGCGGGGTGGTAGCGGCGAATCCAGTCACTTTCCGCGGTGGTCTGCACCGGGCTTTGCTGCGTCGTCATGAGGAGCACCTCAGTTCTCGTCTTGGTACATCTCGTGTGCGGGGTCGCGGAGTTCCGGCAGGAATCCGAAGAGCATTTCGGTGAGCTGCCACTGCCCGGCGAACTCGGCGAGTTCGGCTTCGGGCACGGGCACTTTGGCCCGGTGCAGTGCCGCGCCCAGCTGCCGCCGGGTCTCCGCCTCGGAAGGGGCGCCCTGCGGCAGGGCGACGGGAGCGGGCGGGGTCGCCGGGAGCGGGGCGGGGGCGCGCAGATGCCAGTCGGTGTGCTGCTGGAAGGCGTCGGCCACGGCGAGCAGGGCGCGGTCCGTGCCGGGCCCGCCGGCCAGTTGCAGGGACAGCGGCAGTCCGGCGGTGTCGAAGCCCATCGGCAGGGCCACGGCCGGGAACCCGACGGCGCTCCACAGGCTGGGCAGCCAGGACACGGTGGCCAGGCCGGCGGGGTCGTCGTAGCGGGGGGCGGCGGTGGGCCAGGTGGGGGTGGCGAGGGCCTCGAGTCCGTCGAGGCGGCCGCGCAGCGCGGCCGCGCCCCAGGTGCGCACGCGTTGCGCGTGGACGTACACGGAGGCGGGGATCAGGCCGCCGAGCACCAGGGTGCGCCGGAACGGCCGGCCGTACTGGTCCCAGCGGCCGCGCAGCCCGGCGCCGTGCCGGTCGAAGCCCTCGGCGAGCAGGGTGATGAGCTGGGCGGCGAACAGCGGGTACAGCTCGGGCAGTTCCACGCTGACGACCTTCGCGCCCTGGTCGCGGAGGCTCTCGAGGGCGGTGTCGAAGGCCTCGCGGCACTCCGGGGACAGCTGCCCGGACTCCTCCAGGGCGCGGTCGGGGACGCCGACGCGGATGCCGTCCAGGTCGGCGCGCCAGGCGGGCTCGGGGGTGTCCCAGGCGGCGGCGACGCCGAGGGCGCGGGCCGCTTCGCGGACGGTGCGGGCCAGGGTGCCGACGGTGTCGAGGCTGGGCGCGAGGGGGTGACAGCCGGTGGTCGGGACGAGGCCGTGGGTGGGCTTGACGCCCGTGACGCCGCACAGCGCGGCGGGGATGCGAATGCTGCCGCCGGTGTCGGTGCCGAGGCCGACGTCGAACAGGCCGTGGACGAGACCGGCGGCGCTGCCGCTGCTGGAGCCGCCGGGGTAGCGGTCGGGGTCCCAGGGGTTGCGCGGCACCGGGAACGGCAGGGCCGGGTCGGGGCGGCCCAGGGCGTGCTCGGCGGCGGTGGTCAGGCCCAGCGGTACGGCTCCGGCGTCCCGCAGGCGCCGTACGGCCTCGGCGTCGCGGCCGCGGTGCCAGTCGGTGTCGTGCACCTTGCTGTGGGCCGTGGGGACCGCCTCACGGGTGGCGAAGACGTCCTTGACGCCGAGAGTCACGCCTCGCAGCGGGCCGGCGCCGGCCGGTTCCGCACGAGAGCTGTCGAAGCGGCGCACGAACACCCCGAGCCGTTCGTCGAGACGGTCGGCGGCGGCCTGCTGCCGCTTCACCCGCGTGCTGACGTCCACCATGGCCGCTCCGTAGATCCGCCTGCTGCCCGGGCCTTCCGGGTCTTCGACCCTAGGAACGGCGACCGCCCGGGCAGTCCCCCTTGCCGGACCCCTTAGCACCCCTGAATCGCCACCCCTGCCTGCGGGTTGTCCGTGATTTCCCGGGCTACCGTGGCGGTGACGCGGGGGCAGACTGACGCAGACTGGTGGTGGGACAGGCCGCCGCGTTCCCGGGTCCGGAAAGGGGGGATTTCCTTGCTGCGGGACGATGTTCCCCTGCCCGTGGGCCAGGTGGCGCTGCGCGACGAGCGGGGTGCCAAGTCACCGACCCGTGTCTTCGTCTCGGCGCTGGGCGATCTCTACGATCCCGAGCCCGTCCCGGAGCCCGGGCCGCTCGCCCTGCGCACCGTGACGTCCGTGGTGGATCCGCCGTTCTTCGGCAACGGCGACATCGGGCGGCTCGCGGTGTGCGCGGCCGTCAACGCGCTCGTGGTCGCCGGTGCGGAACCGCGCCGGCTGGCCCTTGCCGCCGTCGTGGAGGCGGGGCTGCCGACCGCGCTGCTGCACCGTGCCGCGGAGTCCGTGCGGGAGGCGGTGGGGGAGGCCGGGGTACGGGTCGCGGCGGTCGACGCGCGGGTCGTACGGGCCGGTGAGGTCGACCGACTCGCGCTCACGGCAACGGGGTTCGGGGTGTTCACGCACCCGCCACTGGACCCCGGCGCGCTGCGCCCGGGTGACCGGATCCTCGTCTCCGCGCCGCTGGGCAGCCATGCGGTGCATGTGCTGTCGCTGCGCGCCGGGCTCGGCTTCGAGTACCACGTGCCCAGTGACGTGGCTCCGCTCGGCGGACTGCTCGAGGCGGTCCACACGGCACTGCCGCCGGGCGCGCTGCGGGCGGCCGGGATGGTCGCCGAGGGCGGACTCGCGGCGGTGCTGCGGGAGTTCGCGGGGCGCTCGGGGTGCGCGGTACGGGTCGACGAGGCCGCGCTGCCGGTGCCCTACGGCGCCCGGGAGGCCTTCGACGTCCTGGGCCTCGACCCGCTGTACGCGGCCGGCGCCGGCTGTGTCTGCCTGGTGGTCGACCCAGCGGCGGAGGCCACGGCACTGACCGCGCTACGGGGCCGGCGCAACGGGCGCCTGGCCACGACTGTCGGCTCGGTCACGCCCGGCCCGCCCGGCACGGTCGAACTCCGGTCGACGGAGGGCCACATGGCGCCGCTTCCCGCTGACCGGGACGAGGACGGCGCTCCGGCACGGCTGCTGTGACGCCGCCCCACTCGTCGCGGGGCCCCGCCGTCAGGCCCGGCCTCGCACGCCCCGGCCGAGTACCGCGGCGGCGATGAGTGCCGCTGCCGCCGGGGTCAGCGCGATGCCGACCAGGATGCCCTCGTGCGCCGTGGCCGACTGAGTGACGGCGTGGCCCGTTCCTGAGGAGACGTAGCCGAAGAGCGCGAGAATCAGGCCGTAGAGGAAGGGCCCGACCGCCAGTCCCAGGGTCTCGCAGGTCGTGAAGAGGCCGGCCGACACACCTGCCGCGCGCAGTCCCTCACCCGCGATGCAGTCCTGCAACATCGCGTAGAGGAAGAGCAGTTGCCCGGCGTGTCCGGCGCCGGCGAGGGCCATCACCGGCAGTACGAGGGGCAGGGGCAGGGCGGGGGCCGCGAACAGCAGCAGGCAGCCCACGGCGAAGACGGCGCACGCCCAGCGGTAGCCCGCCCGGTGGCCGACACGGGCCCCGAGCCGGGTCCAGGCACGCACGGTGAGCAGGTTCGGTGCGACGAACGCGGCGACGAGCAGTCCCGTGGCGGCCCTGTCGCCGAGGATGTGCTCGCTGAAGTAGGGCGCGCCGGCGGTCAGTCCACCGGTCGCGACGGACTGGACGACGACCCCGACGAGCAGCGCGGGGAACGCCGGTACCCCTCGTGCGAGGGCGAGTTGGCGGCGCAGACCGGGCCCTGCGGGTCTCGCGGCACCCCGGGGAGCGCCCTTGATGCCGATCAGCACTCCCGCCGTGCCCACCAGCACGCACACCGCGCCGAACAGCCCTACCAGTCGGTGCCCCGGTACTCCCCCGCCGCCCGCTTCGGCCAGCGCGGGTCCGGCGGCGCCGATGAGCAGCGCGGAGACGGCGATCACGGCGACTCGGCCGGCCACCAGGGCGAGCCGGTCGGCGGGCCGGTCGGTCACTTCGGCCGGCAGGGCGGAGTAGGGGACCTGGAAGAAGGCGTATGCGGTGGCGGCGAGGAAGAAGCCCACCGCGGCCCACCATGCCCCGGCGGAGGCGGGTCCCGGTGCCGAGAACGTCAGCGCGAACGCGACGGCCACGCCGACGCCCCCGCCCAGCAGATGGACGCGGCGGCGCGGCCGACGGTCACCGGCGTGACCCACGAGCGGCCCGAGCAGGGCGTTCCACACCTTGGGGACGAGGATCACGGTTCCGGCGAGCGCCGCGCCGACGCCGAGCGTGTCGGTGAGATACGGCAGCAGCAGGAGGCCCGGCAGCGTGCTGAACGCACCGGTGACCAAGGCCCCGGAGGCGTACCCCGCCCGCAGTCCACGGCTCGCGCCGGGCGCGCGGGGTGCCGTCACCGGGCGGGTGGCGGGTTCCGATTCGACAGCCATGGTCCGAGCCTGACCCCGTTCGGACAGTGTCAGTAGTCCGGGATTCACCCGACACCTCAGGGACTTCCTGTCGTGCAACTACCGGACATGGGACCGCTCTTGGAGTCCGGGGGGCGGGTGGGAGATGGTCACGGTGACCAAGGGGGAGGCTGAGGCCCGGATGCGTATCGACGAGGCCCTGGACACCACGGCGCGGGCCGGCGCCGAGCTGCTGAGCTTCGCGGCGAGCGGCTTGCACCGCGAGGCCGCGGCGGCCGCGTCGCTGCTACGACTGCTGCCGCCCGACGACAACGAGGGGAAGCTCCTGCGTGCCCGGGCCCTGGTACTGGCCGGCCTGCCGGAGTCCGCACTGCGGGTGTACGCGACCATGCCATGGACCGCTCGGGATGCCCCGGTACGCGCAACGGCGTTACGCCTGCTGGGCCGTTGGGACCAGGCCGAACAATGCCTGGAGCGGTCGGCCCCGGCCCTGCGCACCCTGACGGCCACGGCATCGGCCCTGGAATGCGCCGCGCTGGCCCTGGACCGGGGGGAACCGGTCCTGGGGCGCACGGCACAGCAATGGGCCCACAAGGCCCTGCACGAAGCCGAATTCGGGGCCGCGGTCGGGGAAGGGGGCGAGGCGGGAGCCAATGCTGGGACCGGGACGCGAGCCGAGGTCGAGGCCAGGGCCGGAGGCGGGGCCAAGGCCACGCTCGGAGTCGAAGCCGGAGCCGAGCCGGGAGCCGGGACCGAAGCCCGAGCCGAGGTCGAGGACAGGTCCGGCGTCGAGGCGGGATCCGAAGCCGAGGCGGGAGCCAAGGTCGGACCCGAGGCCGAGGTTGAGCCCACGCCCCGGGCAGGAGACCATGCCGGAGCCGAAGTTGGGGCCTGGGCAGGAGCCCGGGCCAGAGGCAGGGCCGAGTTCGAGACCGGGGCCGATGCAAGAGCCGACGTCGGAGCCGGGGCCCGAGCCTGCGCCGGCACTCGAACCGAGGCCAGATCCAGGGCCGAGGTCGAGACCAGGGACGAGGCAGGAGCCGAGGTCGAAGCCCGGGCGGAGGGCGTAGCCGGGGCCAAGGCCAGGGCCGAATCCGAGGCCCAGGCCGGAGCCGAAGCCGGCGCCTGCACTCGAACCGAGGCCGGAGCCGAAGCGGGTCCCGAGGCCGAGGCGGGCGCCGGAGCCAAGGCCTGGACCGGCGTCGACATCGTCTACGCCCGCTGTCTGCTCGCCGCCGCCTACGCCGCCGTAGGCCGTTTCGGCGCCGCTCTCGACGCCGCCGACGCCGCGGCACAGGTGCTGGACGGGCTCGGGGAGGACGCGCTGTTGCGGCGGCTCGACGCGGTGTACCGGCTGGCCGATGCGCTGTTCTACACGGGGCGCAGGCACGAGGCCGAGCGGCGGCTCGGGGAGGCGTTGGTCCGGGCCCGGGACGCGGCGCAGGAACATGTGGCGGGCCGGCTGGAGCTCGGGCTCGCCCGGGCCCGGCTCGCGGCGGAGGATCTGGCCTCGGCCGGCCGGTGGGCCGAGCGGGCGGCCGAGTCGGCGCGCCGTACCGGCGGGGTCCCGCTGGCCGTGGACGCGGCGCTGTGTCTGGCCCAGGTGCGGCTGGCGGCGAACGACACCGCTGGCGCCCTGGACGCGGCGGAGACGGCGGTGCGGGCAGCGCGCCCCCTGGGCGGGGTGTGGCGGGGCCGGGCGGCCGCCCGGCTGCGGGAGGTTCGGATGGTCCGGGAGCACGAACGGCCGCCCGCGGCCCTGAGCGACATGGCCGAGGTGAGCAGTGTCGGGCCGTCCCTCGACGCGCTGAGCGGGCGCGAGGCGCAGGTGGCCGTCCTGGTCAGCGAAGGGTGTACGAACCAGCAGATCGCGGCGCGGCTCCGGCTCAGCCCGAAGACCGTCGAGACGCATCTCAGCCGCATCTTCAAGAAGCTCGGCATCACCTCGCGCGCCCAGGTCGCACACTGGGTCGGACTGACCGCGGGCCCCGCCCGGGACGACGGGGGATGACGTCCGGGGGCGGGGCGGGCGACCGGCACGGGCACGCTGTGACAGGGGGTGGTCGGGTGCGACCGCGCCATGACGCCCACCGTGCCGCCGCCCGCCTGAGCGGGGCTAAAGCGGGGGTTGCCCGCAGGCAGGCCCGACACCCCAACTAACTGCCGTGCAACTTGCTGCCACCGTCCCCGGCTGGCATCCGGCACCTCGATCTCCGCACCCTGGTGTGCCTGGGCCGTCCGCGTGGCGGCCACGGGGACAGTGCGCGCCGCAGGTCGGGCCCTCCCCAAGCTCTGTGAGCCGGGAGCGCTCCCAACGCGCCGAGGAGAGACCATGACTGTCGACACGACGAGCACCGCCGTCCAGGGGCTCAAGTACGCGACCCGCCATCTGATCCACTGCCCGACGTCCTGGGAGCACTACCTTCTCGACGCGCCCAGCAGCGGCGAGGAGAACTTCGTCCTGGCCGGCTCGGTGCCCACCGGGCACCCGCTGTTCAACGACGGTCCCGGCCACTTCCACGACGCGCAGTCCGTCACGGAGGAGGTGCGCGAGGTCGGCGAGTTCGTGGGGCACCGGTACTTCGGTGTGCCGCGCGAACGGCCCGGCCTGTTCTACCGGTTCGCGCTCTCCCTGACCGATCTGCGGGCCTGGCGCGCCGGCGACACGGAGCCGCCCCGGATGACGACGCAGCTGACCGCTCGGCCCGACCATGTGATCGGCGGGGTGCCGCGCGGGCTGACGTTCTCCGTCGACGTGCGCATCGACGACGTCCCGTGCTGCACCGGCAGGGCGGGGCTGGTCTTCCTCATGCCGACGCTGCACCGCAACCACATCGACCACAGCCGCCGCGCGCTGCGTGCCGCCCCCGAGCTGGACGACGTACCGGACGGCGCGGGCTGGCCCGTCGACCCGGCCGAGATCGGCCGCCGCGCCCCCGGCAACGTGGTGGTGTGCGAGCCGAGCATGTCGGCGCACGGCCGGTTGACGACGTGGATCCTGACCCGCGGTGACAACCCTGCACTCGCCCCGTCCGCGGACGGCCAGGTCTCCGGCCTGCTGCTCCTGGAGGCGCTGCGCCAGACCTCGGTCCTCACCGCGGGCCGGGCCAGCGGCGTCGACCCCGGCCGGGCCGTGGTGGCCGACTGGGACGTGCACTTCCGCGGGTACGCACAGGCGGGGCTGCCGCTGCGCTGTGTGGCGGTGCCCGGGCCGCTGGAGCGGGACACCGAGGGGCGTCCGTCGGTGCCGGTGACGCTGACCGTGACCCAGCACCGGCGCGCGGTGGCCGAGGCCCGCACGAGCGTCGTGCAGGATCTGTGACGCGGGTGCCGTGATGAGGTTCCGCATCCTCGGCCCGATGGAGATCGAGGGCAGCCCGGGCCCCGGCGTCTCGTACACGCCCCGGGCCGCGAAGCTGCGCGTCGTCCTCGGCGCGCTGCTGGTGCGCAGCGGCGAGGTGGTGTCCGTGGAGGCGCTGACGGACGAGCTGTGGCAGGACGATCCGCCGCGTACGGCCACCACCACGCTGCAGGTGTACATCTCGCAGCTGCGCAAGCAACTCAACACCGCCCAGGACGGGTTCGGCCGGGAGGCACTGGTGACCCGGCAGCCCGGCTATGTGCTGCGCCTCGAGCCGGACCAGCTGGACCTGACCCGGTTCGAGGCGCTGCACGCGAGCGGCCGGCAGGCTCTGGAGGCGGGCGACTTCGCCCGGGCGTCGGCGCTGCAGCGGCAGGCGATCGATCTGTGGCGCGGTCCGCTGCTCTCGGACACCCCGCACGGACCGGCACTCGACGCGGCGGCGGTCCGGCTGGAGGAGGCGGGCGTGGCCGCGCTGGAGCAGCGGGTACGCGCGGATCTGGAACTGGGCCGGCACCGCGATCTGATCGCCGAGCTGCAGTCGGTGACGACGCGGTATCCGTTGCGCGAGGAGTTCCACGGGCATCTGATGCTGGCGCTGTTCCGGGCCGGCCGGCAGGCGGAGGCGCTGCACGCGTTCGGGCAGCTGCGCCGCACCCTGGTCGAGGAGCTGGCGATCGAGCCGGGCCCGGCGCTGCAGCAGCTGCACCGGCGGATCCTGGAGGGCGACGCGGGTCTGCTGGTCGACGAGGCGGCGCCGTCCGGAGCGGTCACGGTGAGCCAGGCGCGCGGCCGGCCCGTGGCGCTGCCCGCCGCGGACCCGGCCTTCACCGGTCGCGAGGACGAACTCGCCCGGGTGGTACATCTGTTGACGTCGTCACCGGCCGGTACGTGTGTCGCCGTGGCCGGGATGCCGGGCGTGGGCAAGACGGCGCTGGCCGTGGAGGCCGCGCACCGGTGCGCGGAGGCCTTCCCGGACGGGCGGCTGTTCGTCGACCTGGAGCCGGAGCCGGGCCGTCCGCTCACTGCGGCGCAGGCGCTGACGCGGCTGCTGCGGCGGGCGGGCGAGAACGGCCCGCTGCCCGAGGCGGTGGAGGATCTGCGCGACGCCCTGCACACCTTCCTCGCGGGCCGGCGTCTGCTCCTGGTCCTGGACCACGCCGGTTCCGAGGCACAGTTGCGCCCCCTGCTGCCGACCGGCGAGGGCTGCCGGGCCCTGATCACCATCCGCCGTACGCCCGCTTCGCTCGCCGCGGTCCGCACGGTGTCGCTGGCGCCGCTGCCGACGGAGGCGGCCGGTGCGCTGCTGGCGGCGGTGTCCGGCGGGGGACCCGGCGAGGTCGCGGACGCGGCGCGGCAACCCGCCCCGGCCGCCGCCGATCCCGGTGCGGCTGCCCTGCTGGAGGTGGCCGGTCTGTGCGGCAATCTTCCGTTGGCGCTGCGCAGCGCGGCGGCGCAGCTCGCGGCTCGCCCGCACTGGACACCGCAGACGCTCGCCGCCCGGCTGCGGGACGCCCGGGACCGCCTGGACGCCCTGCGGGTCGGTGAACTCGACGTGCGCGAAGTCCTGTTGACCGGGTGCGCGGCGGCGACGGCGGAGCAGCAGCGGTCGTTCCGGCTGCTGGCCCTGCTGCCGGACGCCCCGTTCGAACTCGGCCCGGCGGCGGCGGTGCTGGGCCTCGGCACCGACGCGGCCGGCCGGGTCGTCGAGGGTCTCGTCGACGCGCGTCTGCTGGAGGCCGACGACTCGGGCCGTTATCGCTTCCACCCGCTGCTGCGACTGCTCGCCGCCGAGTTGCTCGCCCGGCACGAACCGGAGGACTCGACCCGGGACTCGGCGGGCCGCCTCGCCGAGGCATACGCGGACACCGTGGCGTCCGCGGGCCCCTCGGCCACCGCCGGCACCGGCCTGGCGGCCTTGGTCGGTGTGCTCCGCACGGCGCATGCGCACGGCGCCTGGCAGGCGGCGCTGCGGCTGGCCGACACCCTGTCGGGCGGCCTGGAGTCGCATGCCGCGTGGCACTCGTGGCGGACCGCGCACACGCTCGGATTGGACGCGGCACGGCGGGCGAGGGACCGGGCGGGTGAGGCGCGGATGCTGCGCTCGCTGGGTGACCTGGCCTGGCAGCAAAGGGAGTTGACCCGCAGCGAGGAACTGTACGAGGCGGCCGTGCGGGCCGCCCGTGGCTGCGCGGACGACCACGAGCACGGGCGCGCGCTGGTGGGTCTGGTCGACGTACGGCTCGACTCGGGTGCGTACGTCGAAGCGGGCGCGCTGCTCGACACCGCGCTCGGCTCGCTGCCGGATCGTTCCCCGGCCCGTTTCGACGCTCTGCGCGCGGGGGCACTGCTCGCCCTGGACCTGGGGGACGAGGCGACGGCGACGGCCCGTTTCACGGCCTGCCGCGATCTGGCGACGGCACTGCGCGACCGGCGGCTGGAGGCGTATGCGCGGCGCTGCCTGCGTCGTCTGTCCGACATGCCGCGGGAGCCGGAGCCGGCGGTCGAGGTGCGGCCGGGCGTGTGGCGGCTGCGTGAGGCGGCGTAGCGCAGCCTCGAGGCCGGATACGAACCGCCGTGTTCAAGACCGAACCGCCGTGTTTAAGCCGGACTTTGTCCGCTGCGGCCACTCTGCTCCCAGCCGTCTCGAGGGGGAAGCCATGACCGTCACACAGCAGGCCCCGAGCGCACCGGGGATACGCCCGGCGTCGGCGGGGAGCGGGCGCGCCCTCGTCGGAAGGGACGCCGAACTCCTCGTACTGCGCGGCAGACTGGCCGATCCGGACGCACGTCTGGTGACGCTCACCGGGCCCGGTGGTGTCGGCAAGAGCGCGCTGGCCGCGGCCTTCGAGGCCGCGCCCGGGCAGTTCCGCGGAGTGCGTACGGCGGATCTGGGGCCGGCCGCCTCCGCCGACGAGGCCGCGGCCACCGTGCTGCGCCTGGCGGCCGAGCTGCGCCGCGTCCCGGGTGACACGGCCGCCCTGCTGGTGCTCGACGGCTGCGACCACCACGGCGAGCCGCTCACCACGGTGCTCGGTGAACTCCTCACCCCGGCGGGCCGGTTGACAGCGCTGGCCACCTCCCGCGAGCCGATGCGCGTGGCGGGTGAACGGCTGCTTCCCGTACGGCGGCTGCCGGTGCCCCCGCCGGGCGCCGACGACCCGGACGAGCTGGCCGGCAACGCGTCGGCCGCGCTGTTCACGCGGGCGGCGCGCGACGCGGTGCCCGGCTTCGCCCTCACCGAGGAGAACACGGCCGCGGTCGCCTCCCTGTGCGCCCTGCTCGAAGGGCTGCCGCTCGCCCTGGAGCTGGCGGCGGGCCGGCTGCGGCTGTTCACGCCGCAGGTGCTGCTCGCGCGGCTGCGGCACCGCGGCGGCGCTCTGACCGCGCTGTCCGGCGGGCCCTCGGGCGCTCCCGCCCGGCACCGTTCGCTCGCGGCACTCGCGGCGTCCGCCGTCGCGGGCCTGAGCCGCGATCAGCTGGCGCTGCTCGGCCAACTGTCCGTGTTCGAAGCGGGATTCGGGCTGCCGATGCTGGAGCGGGTCTCGCCGCTGCCGCGCGCCGACACCGATGCCGTGCTCGACTCGCTCCTCGACCGGAGCCTGGTCCTCGCCCTCGACCAGGAGCAGGGCGAACCGCGGTTCGCGGTGCCCGAGCCGGTCCGCTCCCACATGGCCGAGGAACTCTCCGCCGACGGGCTGCTCGACGCGGCCCTGGACCGGCACGCCGCCGCGTACCGGCAGCTGGTCACCACCGTGGAACCCCGCCTGACCGGGCCCCGGCAGAGTCACTGGCTGCACGTGCTCGCCACCGAGCACCGCAACGTCGTGGCCGCGCTGCGCCGGCTGCACCAGAGCGGTGCGGCCGAGGACGTCGCCTCGCTGGTGCTCGCGCTGCGCACGCCCTGGCTCGTACAGGGACATCTGAAAGAGGGGGTGGAGTGGTGCGACGCGGTGGGCCAGGACGAGGAGCCGGGGCCGGACGGCTCGGCGCCCCGGCCCGCGCTGTCCGAGCCGCTGCGCGCCCGGCTCGTCGACCTCTCGGCCACGTTCACGCTGGCGCTCGGCGACGCCGATCTCGCCGTACGGCGCCATCGCCGGGCCCTCGCCCTGTGCAAGCGGCTCGGCGACCGCCGGCAGACGGCGCTCGTGTCGGCGCGGATGGGGCTGGCGCTGCTGCGGTTCGGCGATCCCGCGGGTGCCGTCGCCGCCCTGGGGCCCGCGGTGACCGCCCTCGAGTCGCTGGGCGCGGCCGCGGCGGCGGCCGACGCGACGGTCGCGCTGGCCGCGGCGCTGCGGACGCAGGGTGACACCCGCAAGGCACGGGACCTGCTGGAGAAGAGTCTCGACGCGCACCGCAGGGTCGCGGACGCGCGCGGCCTCGCGGCGGCGCTGCGGGAGTGGGCGAGCGCCGCCGCGGAACGCGAGGACACGCAGGGCGCGGCGCGCGCGCTGCGCGAGTGCCTGGAGCTGTACGGCTCGCTCGGCGAGCGCACGGAACTACCCGGGGCACTCGAGGAGTTGACTCTGCTGCGGTGGCGTACCGATCCCTCGGCGGGTCCCCGGGCGACGCGCACCCTGGCGGCCTGCGCCGCCCTGCGCCGGGCGCTGGGCAGCGTCCCCACGCCGGCCCGCCGGGCCGCCGTCGACGAGGCCCTCGGCACACTGCGTTCCCGCATGCACGCCTCCGGGTATGCGGCGGCCTGGGCCGAGGGCCTCCGCATGGCGCCCGCCACCGCTCTCGAGGAGGAACTGGCCGCGCCCGATCCCGACTCGCGCCCCGCGGCCCCCACGCCGGAGGCGCAGCCGCTCACCCCGCGCCAGGTACAGGTGGCGATGCTGGTCGCCGAGGGCCTGACGAACCGCCAGATCGCCGCCCGGCTGGACATATCGGAGTGGACGGTCGTCAATCACGTGCGGCAGATCATGCGCCGGCTGGGCTGTGCGACCCGGCTTCAGGTGGCCTGGTCGGTGGGCCGATGGACATGACGGCGCACGCTCCCCTGCTGGGTCCGCTGCCGGACGGTTCGAGCGTGCCGCCGGACGTCGCGGAGCGCTGGCGCGCGGCCGGGCTGTGGCGCGGCGAGAGCTTTGTGCACGACGTGCTGCGCACCGCTGCCGCGCACCCCGACCGTCCGGCCTTCGTCGGTCACCGCGCCCACCGCCCGGAGGGCCGTCGGTCGGTCACCGTGTCGTACGCCCGACTCGCCCTCTGCATGGACCGGTTCGCGGCCGCGCTGCGTTCGCTCGGGGTGGCCGAGGGCGATCCGGTGGCCCTGCAGCTGCCCAACTGGTGGGAGGCCGCGGCGCTCACGCTCGCCTGCTGGCGGATCGGGGCCGTGGTGGTGCCGGTGCTGCCCGGAGTCCGCGCCCCCGATCTGGAGCGCATCCTCACCGCCACGCAGGCCCGGGTGTGCGTGGTGCCCGACCGCTGGGAGGAGTACGGAAACGCGGAAGTCCTGGCCGAGCTCGCGCACCGGCTGCCGTGGCTGCGGCGCCGGGTGGTGGTCGGCGACGCGGCGGCGACGGCTGCCGTGGACTTCGGGACGTACTTCCTGCGCACCGCCCACGAACGCGGCCCGCACGCCCGGGAGTTTCCCCTCTCACTGGCCTCGCCCGACCGGCCCGCGCTGCTGCTGACCGTCATGGGCATGGGCGAGGACCACGGCGCGGTCGTGCACACGGGCAACACCCTGTACGCGGGTCTCGCGGCGCAGCGCGACGACGCTGCGGCGACGGGGCCGGACGCCGGTGTCTTCGCCTCCCCTCTTCCGCTCACCTCCCTCGCCGCCCTGCTCTACACGGTGTGCTGGCCGCTCGCGGCGGGTGGCACCGGGGTGTTCCAGGACGTGTGGGACCCGCGCGTCTTTCTCGGCCTGGTCGAGTCCGCCGGAGTCGGCCAGGTGTACGCCACTCCCGCGCACTGGGCCGAACTGCTCGCGGCGCAGCGGCAGGAGCCCCGCGATCTGTCCGCGCTGCGGCTCGTCCTCACCGGTGGACGCGTCGGCACGCCCGAGGCCCTCCTCGGGGAACTGCGGGCGGAGCTGGGCGTCCGGGTGCGCAGCGTGTGGGGAACGCCCGAGGCGGGTCTGGGCGCCCTGTCGCACGGGTCCGGGGAGCAGCCGCTGCCAGGACTCGAGGTCGCGCTGACGGAGGGCCGGCTGCGGGTGCGCGGCCCCTCGGTCGCTCCGGCGGCCTGGCGGCACGGGGGCGCCGTGGCGGCGGCCTGGGACGGCTCGGACGGCTGGCTGGACACGGGGGACGTGGCGACCGTGGGCCGGCCCGGCGAGGTCACTGTGGTGCGGCGCGCCGACGAACGCACCGGTGGCCTCTTCGTCGTACCGGTGGACGAGCTGGAGGAGGGGCTGCGTGCGCATCCCCGGGTGCGTGAGGCCGCCGTCGTGGAGTACACGGACGCGACCTACGGGGAGATGCCGTGTGCCGTCGTCGTCCCCGCGCTCCAGGAGGAACCGCCGGGGCTGGTGGAACTCCGCGACCATCTGGCCCGGCGCGGACTGACGGAGGCGTTCCTGCCCACCCGTCTGGAGCTGGTCGGCTCCCTCCCCCGGGACCCGAACGGCGAACTCCGCAAGGAGGCCCTGCGCACCTGGCTCGCCCGACTGCGCCCCGGCACCCCCCGCCCCCGCCCCGAGGGCGTGTGACAGGCGACCGCCACACCCCCGACAGCGGAGCCTCGCCCGCCGTCCGCCCCGCCCGGCCCACCAGTTCCCGGATCATGCGCTCGGCCACATCCCGCTCGTCACCGTCGAGCAGCGCCTCGCGCAGCAGCTCGGCATCCCAGGCAATACGCGGGCCCCACCCCGAAGGCGTGTGACAGGCAACCGCCACACCGGACGGACAGCCCACCCGACGCGCCTCACTCCGAAGCCACCCGCAGCCCGAACGACGCCAGCTCCCCGCGCCACACCCCCGACAGCGGAGCCTCGCCCGCCGTCCGCCCCGCCCGGCCCACCAGTTCCCGGATCATGCGCTCGGCCACATCCCGCTCGTCACCGTCGAGCAGCGCCTCGCGCAGCAGCTCGGCGTCCCAGGCGTACTCGGGGCCCCCGTCGAGGAAGCCGCGCAACCGCCAGGCGGCGTGCAGGGCGCCGGAGTAGGCCTCGTAGACGGGGGCCAGGTCGTCCCGGCCCGCCAGCGCGGCGCCGATCAGCAGCGGGGCGCGCAGTGCGTACCAGCCCGCCCGGCAGCCGCTGTCGCAGCCGGAGACGCACCGGCCGGGCCACGGGTCGTCGAGGTAGGCCGCGGTCATGGCCTCGCGCGCGTACATGCCCACGCAGCGGTCGGCGCGCAGCTCGTCCCAGTGCGCCCGCGCGCTGCCGGTCAACGCCCCGGCCAGCCGGTCGGCGCAGGCCAGCGCGAGGTCACCGGCGAGCGTCGCGGTGTACGCGCCGTACCGTCGCGCGTCGCCGCCCCAGCCGCCCCGCTCGTGCTCGGCCGCGCGCGCCACGTGCAGGGCCGGCATGCCGCGCCGTACGGCCGCGTTGTCGTGCACGTCGGAGCGCAGCAGCGTGGCGGTGTCCAGCAGTTCGAGCGCGGCGGCCGTGTCAATGGCGCGCGGGTCGTCCGGGGCTCCGCCCGCCGCGAGGTAGCCGGTGAACAGCACCACGGGACGCACCCGTTCACCGCCCGCCGCGACCAGTTCGGCCAGCGACTCGACGAGGACGGCGGCGCGCGCGTGCCCGGAGTGGCGCCGGTACTCGTCGTTCAGCACGGAGCGCAGTCTGGCCTCGACCCGGTCCAGCATCTCCTCGCGCTGGTGCGCGGGAGCGGGCGTCCTGTGGTCCTGATCCGTGATCATGGCGGCCTCCTGCTGGGCTTACGGATTGCGACCGACCCTGCCGGATGCGTCACGGGACCACAATGCGGGAAGCGGACGTTCCGCGTCGTTCCCGGTGCCGCCACGGGGCGCATGACGGTTCCCTGCCATGCCCACCGGCCGTGCGGCACGACCTTGCCATGCGCTTGCCACAGCCCATCCGCCGCTTTAGCGCCATGGCGCTATATGGACACGCTGCTCGACACGCAGACCGGCTCCGGCCCGGCCAACCGCTCGTCCTCAGGAGAACTCATCGTGAACAACTCCCCGGCGAACAGCTCCATGTCGAACAACAGCAACAGCGCCAACTCCTCCGACAACAACAACAGCAACATCAACAACAACATCAACAACTCTGCGATGGTCGGCGACTCCGACGCCCCGCGTCTGCAGAGCGTGACCGCCACGGACATCAACGCCCTTGCGGAGGACCTGTCGATCGTTGCCAACGAGAACAACAGCAACGCCGACAACGGCAACAACGGCAACAACGGCAACAACAACGACAGCAACTCGAACAACAACATCAACAACTGACCGTGGCACGCCAGCGGGGCGGGGCGCACCGGCCCGCCCCGCAGCACGACCTCACCGGCGACCCCCAGGCCGTCGCCGCCTATCGCGACGAGCGCAGGCGCCTGCAGCGCGAGGCCGTCCTCGGCACCGGTGAACTGATCGAGACGCTGCTCCACGAGCGCCGCACCCGGCTGGCCGCACTGCGGCAACTGCCTTGGGTCCGGCGCTTGTTCGATGTCACGCACCATCAGGTACGACAGGTCCTCGCGGCCCCGCGCTACGCGGCCGTATTGCCGCTGCGCCGCTCCATGCTCGTGCACCTGGCCGAGCTGCCCCTGCCGCTGCCCGCCGACGACCTGATCCTGAGCCATCCCACCCACGCCCCGGCCGCGGAGATCCTGCCGGAACTGCCTCAGCTGCGTCCCTGGCGCGACCGGGTGCTCCGCATCCTGACAGAGTCCTCCCTGGAGGAGCACGGCACACCCTTCCGCACCGTCGGCCCCCCGCACGCCGCAGTGATCCTGGGCGCCGACGGCCCGACGGTCGCGGCGCTGGCCGGCGTCGCCCACGAACTGGGCCACTGCCTGTACGAACGGGCCCGCCCGGGCACCGGCATCCGTGCCCGGCTCGCCTCCGAGCGCCTCGCCCACCGGCTGGAGGAGCAGCTCACGGCCGTATACCTGAGGGAGCACGGCAGTGCCGAGGAGTGCCGCCGATGGTGGCTCTACCAGCGGCAGGTCGACGCGTTCAATCTGCACTACTTCGAGCTGGAGCGGGCGCGGATGTACGAAGAGGCGGACACGGTCGAGGAGTTGACGACCGAGTCCGCCTCCGCGCTGCGCGAGTCCCTGTTCATCGTCCCGGGCAGCCAAGCGGTGTACGCCAGGGCGTCACTCGCCCGGCTGCCCGTCGACGGCCCGCAGTGAGGCGGGCCGCGGATCGGTCCAGTTGCGGTCGATGTGGTCGAGCACGGCCTGCCGGGACGACTCGGCGAGAGCGACCCGCCAGCCGGCGGGCACCTCGGCGGCGGCCGGCCACACCGAGTACTGGCCCTCGTCGTTGACCAGCGCCAGATAGCCGGCGTCGGGGTTCTCGAACGGCGTACCGCTCACGGTCGTACTCCTTGTGTCTGTCACGCGAGGTCCAGCGCCTCGCTGAACGGCAGGTCCACGGGCAGGTCCTGACGGCGGGTGATGTTCAGCTTCCGGTAGACGCGGGTCAGATGCTGTTCGACCGTACTGACGGTGATGTACAGCTTCAGCGCGATCTCCCGGTTGGTGTGGCCGTGCACGGCGAGCAGGGCGACCCGCTTCTCGGACTCGCTGAGTTTCGCGTCGAGTTCGGCGTGGGTCGTGCGCCGGGAGCCGTCGGGCGGTTCGACGGCGCCTGCCCGGCCGGGCAGTATCCGCTCGCGCAGGGTCTGCGCGCCGCACTCCTTGGCCAGGTGCCAGGCGCGCCGGTTCACCATGTTGGCCCGGGCCGGATCGCCGCACTCCTTGAACGCCGCGCCCAGATCGGCCATGGCCCGGGCGAGTTCGAGCCGGTCCCCGGAGCGGCGCAGCTCGTCGACGGAGCGGGCTAGCAGCGCGGGCCGCTCGGCGGGCGGGCCGAGGGCGGCCTTCAGCCGGAGCGTGAGGCCGTTCACCCAGGGGTGCGCGACGTCCCGCGAGGCGAGCTGGTCCGCGACCAGCCGTGAGGCCTGGCGGACCTCACCGAGCTGGAGCAGCGCCTCGGCGGCGTAGGTCCGCCAGGGCAGTACGACGGGCCGGTCGATGCCCCAGCGGCGCATCGCCCGTCCGATGTCCAAATAGTCGGCGAGCGCGGCCTGGTAGCGGTTGGTGGCGAAGTAGTAGGCGCCGCGTGCCTTCAGATGGGCGAGCAGCGGCAGGCTTCCGGCGAGGCGCTCCGGCTGCGGACGGCACACCTCGCGGCCCGCGTCGTCGTGACGGCCCATGGGAGTGCGTGCGGCGGCCAGCGTGGCGCCGGCCCAGCTGTGGAAGAGGCTGTCGTCGTGCTCGGGCACGGAGGCGCGCGCCTCCAGGGCGAGCTCCTCGGCTCCGGGCAGATCGCCCTGGCGCAGCAGCACTTCGGCCCGGGTGAGGGCGAACACGGCCTGCCAGCCGGGCGCGCCGCGGCGGGCGGCCTCGTCCAGGTAGGTCTGGGTCCACGGCAGCGCACGGCGCGGCCCGTCGAGGTGCAGCAGGGCCCGCAGCGCCTGCAGTACGGGGGCGAGCGTGCTTTCGGCGAGGCTGGTGCGGCGCAGCAGCGCCTCCGCGCTCTCCACGGCGCGAGTCGAGCGCTCCCACTCGGGCACGCCCCAGAACGCGGCGGCCCAGCCCGGTCCCTGCGGGGCGGGAGCGGGATGCGTCGCCGTGGGCGCGGGGGCCACCGTGCCCGCCGGGGCGGGCCTGCGCTGTGTTGCGGGCTCCCGCTGGCGGGGCAGGGTGACGGGCGGTGAGGGACGCGGGGACCAGTGCGGGAAGGCGGACAGACCGTCCAGCGGTACGCGCCTCGGGTCGTCCAGCGGTACGCGCCTCGGGTCGTCCCAGGAACTGCCCTCCCCCGCTTCGGCGTTGACGCCGAGTTCCCGGAGCACCTCGGCCGTCTCGTCGATCCGGCCCTGGGCGACCAGGAGGCGGGCGAGCCGGGCCGCGACGGGTGCCGGAAGCCGGTCGGCGCGCACGGCGGCGAGCGGCTCGGTCAGCTGCGCTTCCGCGGCGGCCGGGTCGACGGCGAGCACCGCGGCGGCCAGCGCGGTGCGCAACTCGGCGCTCTCCACCGGGTCCTCGGTGCCGGTCAGGGCGGCCTCCAGGCACTCCAGTGCCTGCCGGTGTTCCCCGTCGGCCAGCAGCCGGTCCGCGGCGGCGCGCAGCACCGGCCCGGCCCAGGCGGGCGCCGGTACGCCGGCCGCGAGCAGTAACGCCGCGACGTCGGTGGCCGAGTGCCCCTGCGTATGGGCGAGTTCGGCGGCTCTCAGATGCCGTCGTGCGCGCACGCCGACGCCCAGATGGTCGAGTACGGCCGTGCGCGCGGCGGGGTGCCGGAAGGCCGTGCCGTCGAGGAGTCCGGCGACGCCCAGGACGTCCAGGCACGTCTGCGCCTCGCCCTCGGAGAGGTCGAGCAGGGCGGCGACGGAGGAGGGTGCGGCGAGGGTGCCGAGCACGGCGACCGCTCCCGCGACGTCCTCGGTCCGGCTGCCGCAGCGGCGCAGACAGGCGAGATAGGCCTGGACGAACGCCCGGCCGGGCCCGCCGTCCTCGGTCAACGCCCGCAGCAGCAGAGGGTTTCCACCGCTGAGCGCGTGTGCCTCGGCCGCGGTGGGACTCATGACTCCGGCCCGCTCCAGCGTCGCCTCGACGTCCTCACGGGTGAGCGGTTCGAGCCGTATCCGCGCGAAGCCCGGTCTGCGCAGCAGGTCGGTGCCGAGTTCCGGGTCGTCGGTGCGCTCGTGCGGTGATTCGGCCAGCACCAGCAGGACCCTCGCCTGCCGCAGCCGGCCCGCCAGGTGGAGCAGATAGTGGCGGGACGGCTCGTCGACGAGGTGGAGGTCGTCGACACAGATCGCCACCGGTGTGCGCTCGGCGAGCCGCTGCACCGCGGTGGCGAAGGCCTGGCGGGCGGCGACGCGTCCGGCCCCTGCCGACGCCTCAGGAGCGGGCGGCACGACGCCGAACGCGCCCTCGGGGGCGGCGGCCGTGAGCTGACCGACCACCCCGAAGGGAATGTCCCGTTCCGCCCTGGTCCCCTCCGCCCGCAGCACCAACAGCCCGGAACACGTGGCCATTTCTGTTACGGATTCAATCAACTCGGTCTTTCCGCAGCCCACCGCGCCCTCGACGAGCACGATCCTGGCCGCCCCGTCGACGGCCTCCCGCACTGCGGATTCCAGCAAGCGGATTTGATTTTTCCGGTCCATATGCATCGCCGCCGCCTCGCCATCCCCCGTTGTTAAGGAAGCCGAAAATCCACTGGGAATTCCTGGATCACCGCCGGGATCTCCCCATGACTTTCTCCAGCCGCCCCCATGCTTTCCCCAAGACAACGCAAAGCGATTCCTTTGCGCGGGGCAACCGTCCTTCAAGACGCCAAGTCTACGCAGCACGTTGGCCCGCCCCGGTGACCGAAAGTTGCACGGCAGCAAGTCACCTCGGCCACCTGCGGAGCGCCGTCAAGCGGGCAGAATCAGCCGCGGCACGTTCCGTGGATGGCCGGGCCTGCGCCATTCGCGCGGGTATCCGACCGACACCTCCTCGAAGCGCACACCGTCGTGGAACGTGGTGCGCGGGATGTGCAGATGGCCGTACACCACGGCGGCGGCACGGAACCGCACATGCCAGTCGGCGGTCAGCTCGGTACCGCACCACTGGGCGAACTCGGGGTGGCGCAGGACGTCGGTGGGGGTGCGGACCAGCGGGAAGTGGTTCACCAGGACGGTCGGCAGGCTGGGGTCGCACCCCTCGAGCCGCCGCTCGGTCTCGGCGACCCGCGCCCGGCACCATGCGTCGCGGCTCGGATACGGGTCCGGGTGCAGCAGGAACTCGTCGGTGCACACCACTCCGGCCGCGTAGGCCTGTTCCAGGGCCTGCCGCCGGGTGCCGGCGGTCGGGGTGCGGAACGAGTAGTCGTACAGCAGGAACAGCGGCGCGACGACGACGGGTCCGCCCGGCCCGCACCAGACCGGATACGGGTCCTCCGGGGTGTGCACGCCCAGCCCGCGGCAGATCTCCACGAGCCGGCGGTAGCGGGCGTCGCCGCGCAGCTGAACCGGGTCCTCGTGGGCGGTCCACAGATCGTGGTTCCCGGGCACCCACACCACACGCGCCCACCGCTCGCTGAGCACCCCGAGCGCCCATTCCACGTCGGAGAGCAGCTCCCCCACGTCCCCAGCGACGAGCAGCCAGTCCCCGGGATCGTCCGGCCGCACCCCCTCCAGGATCCGCCGGTTCTCCTCGAACGCTACGTGCAGGTCACTGATGGCCATCAGCTTTCCGTGCGGCATCCAACGACCGTAGGTTCCGCACCACGCCGCCGAGTACCCCTGACGCCCCCTAAGCAGCGGCGCCCCCGCAGGGGCGCGGGGCGTTGGCATTGTGCGGCTCCGCCGCGTGGGCGCGCCCAGCCCCCACAGACCCGCGAGCCGAATGACAACCGCATAGCAGTCGTCCACCCCACCGTCCCCCGACTGGCAAGGGACAGGAGCTTTCCACCCCCCGAGCGGACCAGTACAGCCCGACCAGCCAGTTCGCCATGGAGCCAAGGCCGAGCGCCGCGACACCGTGGGGTCATCGCCGCGGCCCACCCGGCCGCGGCCCGTCCTTCAAGGGTGATCCCATGATCGAAGCGCTGCTCCCGGCCGAGGTCGCCGCGGTCGACACGACCGTCGACCGCACCGACGTCACCCTCTTCCCGGGCGAGGAGGCCCAGATCGCCCGGGCCGTCGAGGCGCGCCGACTGGAGTTCACCACGGCGCGCTGGTGCGCCCGGCGCGCGATGGCGGCGCTGGGGCAGGAGCCCGCCCCGGTCCTGCCGGGTCTGCGCGGCGCCCCGCAGTGGGCGCCGGGGCTCGTCGGCTCCATCACCCACTGCGCCGGTTACCGCGGCGCCGTCCTGGCCCACGCCCACGACATTGCCGCGCTCGGTATCGACGCCGAGCCCAACCAGCCGCTGCCCGAGGGGATCCTGGAGTCGATCGCGCTGCCGCAGGAGCGGTCCTGGGTGACACGGCTGCTGCGCACCCTGCCCCAGGTCCGCTGGGACCGGCTGCTGTTCTCCATGAAGGAGACCGTCTACAAGGCGTACTTCCCGCTCACCGGGCACACCCTGGAGTTCGAGGACGCGTTGCTCACGGTGGACCCGGAACGCGGCACGTTCCGCGCGGCACTGCTCAACGACCCGGCGGCGCGGCCGGGTTCGGCACGGCGTGTTCTCACCGGTCGATTCTCGGCCGCGAACGGTGTGGTCCTGAGCGCCATCGCGGTGCCGGCCGCGCGGCACGCGGCACTGGCCGGAACGGCGGCAGGCGCCCCCCTGTCGGTCTGAACAGGGAGGCGCCTAGCGGCGGACAAAGTAGAGCAGAGAGTGGTCAATCCCGATCTACCACTGATCGTCAGCGTCACGTACAGCATGAGAAGCGGTCACAACCGTTCCACTTTGCGCAGTCGTCCGATCTCCGTCACCGTGCTGCCCGAAGAGCAAGGCGCCGGTAAACAACACACCAAGAGCACTACCCAGAGCTGCACCACGAGCGACGATGTTGATCATGTTTGCCATGACGTGCACGTTTCCCCCTGTAGGTTCGATGTGGCCGCGTTCCGAACGGGAAGGATCGTCATGGGCTTGAGAGCCGCGCCGAGCGGTGGTCCATCCCGTCGTCGGGAACACCATCTCGAATCCCTCAAGCGAAACCCAAGCGATATCCGATGGCTCAAAGCTGCACGGCAACAACTTCACACGCACCCGACAACACTCGGGCGCGCGGAATGAGTTACTCCAATTCCGAATTCGCCGAACTCGACGACATCAGTGCCGCCGCCTATGGACACGCTGTGGAATTGGGCCGCTTCCGGCGGGACGATATAGCCCTGCGTCTGGCGTTGTCCCCGGCCGAGGTCGAGCACGCGGAGAAGGTGCTGACCCTGCTGCGTCTGCTGCAGCCGATGCCGGGCAGCCCCGAGGTGCTCGTCCCCGTGGGTCCCGATGTCGCCACCGCCGATCTGGTGAGCTCGGCCGAGGCGCAGATCCGCGACCTCCAGCAGGCCGTCACCGACGTGCGCAGCCGCCTGATGTCGCTGACCCCCGTCTACTTCGAGGGCCGTCGGCTGCGCAACCGGCTGGAGGCCTTCGACGTCATCACCGACCAGACCACCGTGCAGTCCATGCTCGACCACCTCAGCGCGCACTGCCGCCACGAGGTGGCGTCCGTCGCCCCGGGTGGCGCCCGCCCCGGCCCGCAGCTGCAGGCGGCCCGCAAGTCCTCCCTGGGCATGCGTGAGCGCGGCGTCGACGTCCGCACCATCTACCAGCACACCGCGCGCAGCGACCTCGCCACGCGCGCGTACGTGCGCGACGTGACGGCGGCCGGCGTGGAGGTGCGCACCGCCGATCAGGTCATCGACCGGATCCTCATCTACGACCGGGAGACGGTCTTCCTGCCCACGCACGAGCAGCAGGACGAAGAGTCGACCGGTGGCGCCATCGTCGTACGGGAGCCCACGCTGGTGGCCTTCGTCTGCAGCGTCTTCGAGCACCTGTGGGACGGCGCGACACCGTTCGTCCCGGACACCTCGCGCGCGCCGTCCATCGCCGACGACCTCAAGCAGTCGATCCTGCGCCTGATGGCCAAGGGCTACAAGGACGAGATGGTCGCGCGGCGGCTGGGCATGTCGGTGCGCACCTGCCGTCGTCACATCTCGGAGATCACCGAGGAGCTGGAGGCCACCAGCCGCTTCCAGGCCGGGTACAACGTGGCCATGTCCGGCATGCTGGGGCAGCGCGCCGGACGTGAGACGGACTCCGGCTGACGCTCATGTCTCGCCCAGCGCCTCCTCGATGGTCTCCACGCAGTCCTCGTCGAGCATGGTCGTGATGTCCGTGCCGCCCGGCGGCCCGAACCCGGCGTCGTACACGGCGGCGCTGACGCAGTAGCCGCTGGCCAGTGGGAACGTACGGAAGGCCCATTCGGCCCCGGTGCCCGCGCTGCCGTCAGGCCGCTGGACCCGCACCGGCTTGCCGTCGGGTCCGAAGCCGAACTCGGTGAACCGGAACTGCATGCCCTGCCCGATCGCCTTGCTGTACGCCTCCTTCAGCGTCCACAGCCGCACCAGGGACGGGTTGCGCTGCTCCTCCGGCAGCGCGGCCAGCGTCACCATCTCGTACGGGGTGCACACATGCCGCCCGAGACCGCCGCCGTACATCTGCCGGTCGGCGCGCTCGGCGTCCACGCCGATCAGGCCCCGTGTGGTCAGCCCGACGACCAGCAGGTCGTCGGTGTGGCTCAGGCTGATGTCGATCTGGTCGCAACCGCGCAGATACGGCCGTCCGGTGGGCCCGTACGCCAGCTCCAGGGCGTCCGGGTCACCGCGCAGCGCGGCGGCCGCGGCGGACTTGAGCAGCACCCGGGAGGCCGCGTACCGGTCGCGCACATCGGCGTGGGCGAGACCGAGATAGCGCGACCAGTCGCGGCCGAGCAGCCGGCGCAGCCCGTCGCCACTGGGCAACCGGGGCTGCAGAACGGAGCGGTGGGCGTAGAGCAGGGCGGTCCCGCACGCCTTCAGGTCCTCCCGGACCCGGTCCCACGCGGCGTCGTCGACCCCCACCTCGACGGGTGCGCCGAGCGGCGGCCCGAGCGTGGAATTGCCGGGGACGGTCATGCCTGTGCCTCCACACTGTTCTGTTGCTGCACTTGCCGTACGACGACGGCGTGGATCTCGGCGAGCGTGCGGGCCTGCAGAACGGGGGACAACGACAGCCGCCGGCCGGTCTCCTCCTCCACCAGCGTGACCAGCCTCAGCAAGTACAGCGAGTCCCAGCGGGGAAGATCCACCAGGCTCAGGCGAGCCTCGTCCACGCCTGTATCGAGACCCAGTTCGTCCCGGAGCAGTGCGAGGAACCCGTCGAGGGTGTCGACCGCGCTCATGTGTGCTTCCTCCCGTCGGGGCCGGTGGTCAGCGGCCCGGTGATCCGCACGTGCTCCGGTGGCGCCGGCAGCCGTCGCAGGTCGTGCCGGAACTGCAGCGCCCCGTCCCGCTCTCCGGCGGGCGTGAAGCCGAGTGAGGGGTAGAAGTCCCGGGCCCGGTGGTTCTTCGGGGTGGGCCGGAACGCGGCGAGCACGGCGCGGTGCCCCAGGTCGCGGGCGTGCGCCAGCACGGCGGCCAGCAGGGCCTGTTCGACCCCGCGGGCCAGCACCCGGCAGCTGAGCCAGGCGTTGTCCACGCGCAGCGCGTCCCCCTCACGGGTAGCCAGGAGCGCGCCGGTCAGACCGTTCTCCCCGAACCGGTCGGCGGTGCGCGCCGCCAGCACCAGCTGGTCCGGATCCGCTACGGCCGCGGCCACCCCGGACGGGGTGAGGCGCACGCCGGTGAGGTTGAACTGGTTGGTGCGCTGGGTGAGTTGGGCAAGTCGTTCGAGCTCGTGGGCCCATGGCACCGAGAGGTCGACGGTGACGTCGAGCCCGCGCAGGAAGTCCTCGTGCGAGCCGGACTCGGCGCGCAGCGCGGCGCGGGCGCCCGCGGCACGGTAGTGCCCGGCGCGGGCCCCGTCCTCGGCGGTCACGGCGAGCGTGTCGAACCAACCGTCGGCGAGCAGCCGTTGCAGATGCAGCGCGGGCTCGTCGTCGAGCGGCACCACGGCGGCGCGCACCCCGGAATGGCGCACCTCGGCGCGCTCGGCGGGCGAGTCGTCGGCGAACACGAGCGCGTCGTCGCCGATACCGAAGGCCTCCGCCACGGCGACGAGGTGCCCGCTCTTGGGCTCCCAGTCGGCGTGCACGGCCATGAAATCCCGTTCGCGCAGCACGAGATCGGGGTGTGTACGCAGCGCGTCCAGCACGGCGCCGCGCTCGTTCTTGCTGCTCACGGCCAGCAGCACACCTTGCGCGGCGAGCTGTCGCACGGCCCGCTGGAACGCGCCGAACGCCTCGCCGCGCAGGGTCCCCGCGGCGGCGATGCCGTCGGCCCCGTCGTCACCGAGCACCCCGTCCCACAGTGTGTGATCGAGATCGAGCACCAGGCATTTGCGCGTACGGCCCGTCAACGCCCGGGTCAGATGGGCCACTTCACGCGCGTAGGCGTCGAGCAGCCCGGCGCCGATGCGGGCTCCGGCGTACTGCGCCAGGCGCGCGTCGGCGACCGGACCCGAGGCGGCGAGCAGCGGGTCGAGGTCGACCACGACGACGCCCCGCTCCTCGGCCCCGAGCCGCAGCACTCGGACGTTGAACTCCCGCCACACCATCCCGAGCCGGGCCCGGGACCGGTGGTCGACGAGCTGATGGGTGCGCTCGCGCGGCAGCGGCAGGGTGTTGAGCACGAGGGTCGCCGCGCCGGTCCCCGCCCGGTGCCGCACGAGGCCCTCCAGGCGCGCCGCCACCTCGTCCGCGGCCCGTTCGACGTCGTCGGGGCCCCACACTGCGGGCACCTCGGCGAAGACGGTGGTGTCGTCGAGCAGGCAGAGCGCGAGATCGGCGTCGAGGCCCTGGAAGGCGCCCATCGGGTCGGTGAGGTCCCGCAGATAGGCGCCGTGGTCGCCGACGACCGGGTGCAACAGGAGCCCGTGCCGGGCAAGTTCGCCGGTCAGCGGCTCGACGACGTCCGCGACCGTGGACTGGCCCGTGACCGCCACGGTCACCTGCGCAAGATGTGGGTGCCGGGCGAGGACGGCGTCCCGGTCGGCCCGGCCGAGCAGCCGTCCGGCCCGCCGCGCCCAGCCCGGCGGCGGCTCCGGGTCGTCGGCCAGCTCGGCGAGGAGCGGCGCTATCTGGTCGTACGCCGTCTCCAGCCGTCCCCGCGCGGCGAGGTCCCGCAGCCGTTCCAGCGGCTCGCCCCGCGTCGTCGTGCGCACCGGTACCGCCATCTCCTACACCTTCTCCAGGCCGAGCCCGGTTTTGATCCACTTACTGGACTCCACGGCGATCGCGAGCGCACGGCCGCCGGTGGGCAGGTCCGGGAGGAGCCGCGCGAGCTGCAGCAGGACCAGGGCGTTGCCGGTGTTGCCGGTCTCGGCGACGCAGGACACCTCCGTGGCACCGGGCACACCGAGATGCTCGGCGATCCGCTCGGTCATCCGGCCCGACAGCTGGGGCGGCAGCAGGAAGTCCAGGTCGTCGGGGGTCCATTCGAGCTGGTCGAGGAGTTCCCAGAGGATCTCCCGGGCCATGGTCGGCACGGACTCCTCGATGGCCTTGTAGTCCTCGACGACCATGGGGCGCTCGCTGTGCCGGTCGCTGATCCCGTACCAGTCGACGGTCTGGCCCGGCGGGCGGCCCAGCCCCGTGAAGCGGTTGAGGACGCCCTTGATCTCGACCCGCTCGGCCACCGGCTCGGCGGTCAGCACCGCCGCGCCCGCGCCGTCACCGAACAGCACGTAGTTGACGAGCTCCTCGGTGGGCATGCGGGCCACTTCGCGGTGCACGTCGAGGTGGCGGTGCGTGACGTCGCCGCCGATCACGAGCCCGGCCCGGGCGCCGCCGGCGATCAGAGTGCGGCCCAGGTCGAGCGCCTGCACGGCGCCCGCGCAGCCGGACTGGATCTGGAAGGCGGGTAGATACATCAGGCCGAGCCGGTCGGCGACCTCGCTCGCCGTGGTCGGCAGCAGCGTGTCGGGGGTGGCGGTGGCCAGCAGGACGAACTCGATGTCGACCGGGTCGAGGCCGGCGGCGTCGATGGCCGCTCCGCCGGCCTGTGCGCACAGGTCGGCGAGGGTGTGCCGGACCCGTCCCGTCTCCAGGTCCCAGCCGAAGTGCCGAGTGCGCGTGCCGACGAAGATGTCGACCCACTCCTCGCTGACCCCGAGGGCCCTGCCGAGCCTCGCGTTGTCGACGGGCGGGCCGGGCAGTGCGCTTCCAGCCGCCGCGAGATAGGCCGTGGCGCTCACGCGCACGCTCCTTCCGGGTGACGGCCGAGAGAAACGGCCTCGTCGAGTTCAGCGCCGCGGGGGGCCTCGGATGTCACGCTCGCGCGCTCCCGGGCACGCCGGGCCGCGGTGGTGCTCACGCTCGCACCCCTTCCGTCAGGTGCCCGCCGAGGAACTGGGCAAGGGTGCCCACCGACCGCAGGGCGGGCAGGAGTTGCTGTACGGAGACCTCGCCGAGGTGCGGCAGCCGGGCCTCGATACGGTCCTTGAGCTGCATGATCATCACCGAGTCGAAGCCGAGGTCCTCGTAGAAGCGGGCCGTGTGCACGACCTGTTCCAGGGGGTACGAACCGACCTCGGCGACGGCGTCGACGACCGCGGCGAGGACCGGGTCCCGGTCCCGGGACACCGGGTCGCTCGTCGCGGGCCCGGCCGGTGCCGAGGTGGGCCGCGGCGGAGTCGACGTGGACCGCCCCGGGCCCGTCTCGTTCGCCCCCGGCCTGGTCGGGGACGGCGGCGCGGTCCAGTAGCGGTGCGCGGTGGAGAAGCAGTAGCCGCGCAGCTTCTCGCCGGAGCCGGACGTGACGTCGGTGTCGTAGAGCCGCTCCCATTCCGGGTCGAGCCCGGCACGGTACAACTGGGCGACGAGCTCGGCGAGTTCGGTGCCACCGGCCTCGGGTCCCGGGGCCGGGTGGAGGAACTCCACGCTCGACGAGAGACCGGCGCGTCCGGCCAGCGGCAGCAGCTGCGGGCGCGGTCCGATCTCCACGAGATGGGTGGGCGCGCAGACCGTCTCCAGGTCGGCGACGGCGTCCGCGAACAGCACCGGCGACTCGGCCTGGGCCGCCCAGTAGTCGGCGTCCAGGCGTTCGGTCGGGGCGAGGAGTCTGCCGTACCGGGTGGAGAACACGGGGACGTCGGGGGCCTGGGGTTCGGTGGTGCCTGCGGCCGCCCTGAGCCGGTCCAGCACCGGCCGCACCAGCGGCGAGTGGAAGGCGGTGGGCGCCCGGAGGTCACGGGCGCGCACCTGCGCCTCCTCCAGGGTCTCGGCGATCCGGGCGAGCGCCTCGGCGGTGCCGGACAGTACGGTGTCGCGAGGCCCGTTGACGGCAGCGATGTGCGCCTGCGGCTCCTCGGCGAGGAGCTGCCGCAGCGCGCCTGGGGCGGCCTGCACGGAGAGCATGGCGCCGCCGTCCGGCAGCGCGTGCATGAGCCGGCCGCGGGTGGCGACCAGGTGTGCGGCCTCGTCGAGGGTGAGCGCCCCGGCGGTGACGGCCGCCGCGAACTCGCCGACGCTGTGCCCGAGGACGGCCGCGGGCCGGACGCCGAGCGCGGTGAGCGTGGCGGCGAGGGCGTACTCGACGGCGAACAGGGCCGGTTGGGTGAGTTCACCGGAGACGCCGTGCTGGTCGCGCTGCTCGTCGCCCTGCTGGTCGCCCTGCGACTCGCCCGCAAGGAGCAGGTCGCGTACGGACGTGTCGACGTACGGCAGCAGCGCCGCGTCCGCCGCGTCGAGGTACTGCCGGTACACGGCCGACTCGCGGTACAGGCCCGCGGTCATGCCGGGGTACTGGGCGCCCTGCCCGGTGAACAGGAACGCCACGGACGGCACGCTCCACGGCCGGTGCGCGATCTGCTCGGGCAGCCCGCCCTCGGCCGCCTCGCGCAGCGCGGCCGCCAGTTGCTCGGTGTCCCCCGCGGTGACGGCGAAACGGTACGGCAGCCCGGTCTTGACGCGGTTGCTGTGCCGGCACAGCGCGGCCGCGGCGGCACGCGGGCGCCGGGCGACGGCGTCGGCCTGCTCGGTGAGGTTGCGGATGAGGGCGCCCGGTGTGTCGGCGGTGAGCGTGAAGACACCCACGCCGGGCCGGGAGCGCTTGGCGGTGGTACGCGGTGCGGGGCGCGGCGCGGAGGCGAGGACGGCGTGCGCGTTGGTGCCGCCCATGCCGAAGCTGGACACCCCGGCGACGGTGGGTCCGGGCGGCAGTCGCAGCGGCGACCGGAGCAGCCGCAACCCGCGCTGGGCGAGCCGTAGTTGGGGGTTCTCGCGGTCGGCGAACCGGCTGGCGGGCACGATCCGGTGGTGCAGGGCGAGGGCGACCTTGATGAGCCCGGCGATTCCGGCGGCCCCCTCGGTGTGCCCGAGGTTGCCCTTGACCGAACCGATCGCGCAGGGCTCGGCGCGGTCCTCACCGTGCAGGCTGCCGAGCTCGGCGCACTCGATGGTGTCGCCGAGCGCGGTACCGGTGCCGTGCGCCTCGATGAAGGCGACCTCGCGGGGCTCGACGCCGGCGCGTTTGCAGGCGGTGGCCACGACCTGCTCCTGGGACCAGCGGTTGGGCGCGGTGATGCCGTTGCTGCGGCCGTCCTGGTTGACGGCGGTGCCGCGGATGACGGCGTAGATCCGCTGTCCGTCGGCGACGGCGTCGGTGAGGCGGCGCAGCACGACGAGACCGACACCCTCGCTGCGCCCGATCCCGTCGGCGAGCGCGCTGAACGGCTTGCAGCGCCCGTCGGCCGCGGCGAGCCCGAGCTGGTGGTAGACGAGCCCGAGCGCGGGTGACATGACGAGGTTGACGCCGCCCGCGAGCACGGTGTCGCACTCCCCCGACAGCAGCGCCCCGACCGCGAGGTGCACGGCGACGAGGGACGAGGAGCAAGCGGTGTCGACGGCCATGCTCGGTCCGGTGAAGCCGAGTTGGTAGGAGATCCGGTTCGCGGTCATGCCCGCGCTGCTGCCCGCGCCGAGCTGGGGCGTCACCCGGTCGTAGTCGCCCAGGTGCAGCCGCCCCCACTCGCCGCCCATCACGCCGATGTAGACGCCCGTGCCGCTGCCGGCCAGCGAGCCCGGTGCCACCCCGGAGTCCTCGACGGCCCGCCATGCGCAGTGCAGCAGGAGCCGCTGCTGCGGGTCCATGGCGGCCGCCTCGCGCGGCGGCACCGAGAAGAAGTCGTTGTCGAACACGTCGGCGTCGTCGAGGAATCCGCCGCGCGCGAGCCCGGCACGGGCGGCGCCGTCGGCGGCCGGGAAAGCGGCCGGGTCCCACCGCTGCGGCGGTACCTCCCCGATCGCGTCGCCGCCGCGCAGCAGCAGCTCCCAGTAGGCGTCGGTGTCCCGCGCGAGCGGAAAGGCGCAGTCGATCCCGACGATCGCCACGCCGTCACCGAACGCCGATGCGTCCGCCATCACCGCTCCCCGCGCGCGTCGGCTACCGTCAGCTCGGCCGCCAGGAAGCCCAGCAGGCTCTGCACGGTGGGGTGGTCCCACAGCAGGGTCGGCTCCACCACGAGCCCGAACTCGTCCTCCAGGTCGCCGCACAGGCTCAGCGCGCACACCGAGTCCATGCCGTACTCGGCCAGCGGCACGGTGGGGTCGATGGTGTCCGCGTCCCTGCCCAGGTAGAGCGCGACCCGGTCGAGCAGCCAGCCGCGCGGCGGTACGTCGTGCTGACCGCCGGGCGCGGGGAACCCGGACTGCCGGGTGGACGATACGTTCATGGCCGGACGCCTTTCGATGGGATTCGCCGGACCGGAATGCGGGGCGGGTGCCGCGCTCATCCCGGCAGCGGGGTGTCGTAGAGGTCGTAGCTGCGCCGGTCGCTGAAGCGCAGCTGCACTTCGTGGCTCACGCGCAGCTCGCACTCGGCCGGCAGGTCGGGCGCGGGCGCGCCGAGCCGGCGCGCGATGCGGTGCAGTGCGGCCGCCGCCCAGGCGGGGTCGGCGAGGAACGGGTCGGAGCCGTCCTGGTTGTGGCGCCAGACGCCGAGCACCGCTGAGGCGGCGAGCAGATGGGCGTAGCGGTCCATCAGCGGGAACGGCGCCGCGCCCGGTTCCGGGCCGAGGGCGAGCACGCGGGCGCGCAGGTCGCGGAACTCGTCGACGAGACCGAGCGCGAGCTCGCGCAGCACCCGCTCGACGGCGCCGCGCCCCGGCGTCTCGGCGGCCACCGCGAGCAGGGTGGCGCTGAGGCTGTCCTGGCCGCAGGCCAGACTGAGGCGCGCCAGGTCGTACGGGGGCAGCGGGTCGCGCGGCCGGAACAGCGTGGCAGGCGCCTCGTCCGCCACGAACCACGAACGGCGTGCCAGCCGGGGCAGTTGCGGGATGACGGTGCTCTGGCAGGCGACGGACCCGGCGTGCCCGAGGGTGACGACGGGCACGTCCCGTACGTGCTTCTGGAAGATGCCGAGGGTGCCCTCGCGAGTGTAGAACCCGGCGCCGAGCACGATCGACAGGTCGTACATCGTCTCGGTGAGGACGCGTGGCAGCAGGTACTTCACGGCCGCGGAGTACACGCTGGTCTGCTCAGGCAGGACGTGGATGGCCCGGGTGGCGACCGTGGCGAGCGCGTCGTACAGCAGCAGGTTGACGAACGCACCGGTGATCGCGCTGGTGGTGCGCTGCGAGTCGGAACCGCCGGTGGACCAGCCGCCGCCGCGGTGCTCGTGGTCGAAGCGGACGGCGGTGCGCAGGCTGGTGTCGACGGCCGCGAGCACCATGGACGAGATGACCGTACGGCTGATCTGGAAGGAGCGCAGCGCGATCGGCACCCCGTCGCCGACGGGCCCGAGCAGGGCGCTCTCCGGCACCGGGCAGTCGTCGAAGTCGACACCGCCGAACACACAGCCGCGCAGTCCCAGGGAGGTGTGCCGGCGCAGCAGTTCGGCCCGCCCCTCGGGGAACCGGGCCGGGTCGAGCAGCAGTGCGGTGTGGCTGCGGCGGCCGGGGGACGGATCGGTCCTGGCGAACAGCACCAGCGCGTCGGCCCGGTCGAGGTTGTTGATGACGGGCTTGCGGCCGCTGAGCAGCAGCCCGCCGTCCGCCCCGCGCCGGGCGGCCACCTGGCTGCGGACGTAGTCGTTGCTGTGCGCGGTCTCCAGCTGGGCGATGGCGGCACGCGAGCCGCCCAGCATCTGCCGGGCGAGGTCCGCCTGTTGCCCCTCCGTCCCCGCCATCCACACATCGGCGGCGGCCATGAAGGACATGGCTCCGTATCCCATGCCGAGCCCGACGTCCCGCCGGAAGACGGGCCGCATGACCCGTACCAGGGTGTCCATCGACTCCAGCCGGCCGCCGAGCTCCACGGGCACGTACTCGCGATGCATCCCGAACCGGTCGAGCGCGCCCTCGCCCGCCTCGCTGCGCACCGCGTCGCGGTCGGCCTCCAACAGGGCCGCGTAGCCGCACGGGTTGGCGGTGTCGCCGGGGTCGCCGAGCAGTTCCTCCACGGCGGCCACCCGCCGCTGCGCCTCGGCCTCGCGCACCGGCGCGGCAGCGACGGTCACCATGCGCCACCCCCGGCGGTGGACTGGAGCAGTCCTTCCCCGAGCAGCACGTCCCCGGCCCGCACGAGCGAACGGACGGCCGGATCGAGCACCTCGTACTCCCCGTGCAGCTCACCGGCGAGGAACTCCCGCCGCATGAGGGTGCGCTGCACCTTCCCGCTCGTGGTGCGGCGCACGGTACCCCGCCGCACGAGCAGCACGTTGCCCGCGGGCACATGGAAGTCCTTGCCCACCAACGCCTGGATCCGCTGGGCCAGTTCACGCAGCTGCGGTCCTTCGAGCTGCTCGCACCTGACCTCCTGCACGAGGACGAGCTGCTCGCGCCCGGCCTCCACGGAGAACGCGGCCCCGGTACCGGCGGCAAGCGCGGGATGCAGCGCCTTGACGGCGTACTCCACGTCCTGCGGGTACACGTTCCGGCCGTTCAGGATGACGACCTCCTTCAGCCGCCCGGTGACGTACAGCTGACCGTCGTCGAGCACCCCGAGGTCCCCGGTGCGCAGGAACCCTCCCTCGCCGTCCTGCAGTACGGCCCGGAAGGCGGCCTCGCTCTCCTCGGGCTTCCCGTAGTACCCGGCGGCGACGCTCTCGCCGCGCAGCCAGATCTCCCCGACGGCCCCCTCCGGCAGTTCCCGGTAGCCGACGGGGTCGACGATCCGTACGTCGAAGTCGACTACGCGCCCGCTGCTGACGAGCGTCCGGCTCTCCTGGCCCGCCTCGGCGGGCGCCAGGACGTCACGCGCGAGGGCGGTGGCGTCGACGTCGCACCGCCGGTACGCCTCCCCGCCGACGCCCCCCGAGACGACGAGGGTCGCCTCGGCGAGCCCGTAGCACGGGTACATGGCCTCGGCCCGCAGACCGGCGGCCGCGAACCGGCGGGCGAACGCGTCCAGCGTGTCGGCGCGCACCGGCTCGGCGCCGTTGAGCGCGAGCCGCCAGCGGGACAGGTCGAGCCGGCCGAGCTGTTCGTCGGTGACCCGCCGCAGCGCGAGGTCGTAACAGAAGTTGGGCCCGCCGCCGATGGTGACCCCGTGCTCACCGATGGCCTGCAGCCAGCGCACCGGACGCTTGATGAACGAGGTCGGCGCGAGCATCACCGACGAACTGCCCAGCCAGATGGGATGCAGCAGATGCGCGATGAGCCCCATGTCGTGATACAGCGGCAGCCACCCGCCGAAGCGATCCCCGGCCGTGGTCCCCAGCACCCGTTGCAGCGCGGCCTGGTTGGCCATCAGATTCCGGTGGGTGACCATCACACCGCGCGGCTCGGACACGGACCCGGAGGTGTACTGCAGGAAGGCGAGGTCGTCGGCCCGGGTGGCGGGCGCCTGCCACACGTCCGCCGGCCCCTCCGCCAGGGCATCGCTCGCCACGCACACGACGTCGTCCCGGCCCTCGGTGGCCAGCCAGAGCGCGACGTCCGGGGCGCTCGCCCGGTCCGTGAGCACGACGGGCGCCTTGCAGTCGCGCAGCATCGCCGAACTCCGCCCGAGCCGCCCCTTCGCGCTCCCCTCGGGAAGCGGCGCGGGCACGGCAACGGCCCCGGCGTACAGACACCCGACGAACGCCTTGAGGAACTCCAGACTGCCCGGATACATCAACAGCACGGGCCGCCCCTCGACCCCGTGCGCCCGCAGCGCCCCCGCGATACGGCGGGCTGCGCGGTCGAGTTCCCCGTACGTCAGCCGCTCGGCGTCCGGTCCGTCCTTCGCGTCACGGAGTTGGATGTGTACGTCATCGCCCGCGGACTCGGCGCACCGCGCCCGGACGAGATCGGTGAAAGTGGCGAAGCGTGACAACTGCATCCCCCTCGCATGTCTCGCATGGCCCGCATGGTTCGCGAACCCAGGTCAGAGGGATCTTCCGGCGACGGGCTAAAGGGGCGCTTGCAGCGGGGGCGGTCGCCCTGAGATCCGATCTTGTGGATACGTCCGCAGCGCAGCCGAAGAGGACCTCTTCCCCATGACCGGGGCGCGACAGTCGTACGACGTCACCGGGAGGATCACTGCGCTGCGCGTCGACGACTGCGCGGGATCCATCGAGGCGGTGCCGACCACCGGCGACAGCGTCAAGGTCGTCGAGAAGTACCAGTACAGCGACGGCAAGCCGCGGACCGAACACCCCGTGCACGACGGCCAGTTGCTGCTGAAGAGCTCCGGATGCGGCTCCGGCGCCGACAAGTGCGCGGTGACGTACCACGTGGAGGTTTCCGCGACGACCCCCGCGCATCTGACTCTCGGCGGCGGTGACATCGCGGCACGGGGCCTGTCGGGCACCACGTACGCCAAGTCCGGAGGCGGCTCCGTCGACATCGCGGATTCTTCCGCCAAGTCCCTGACACACATACACCGCCCGGCGTGCCGCAGTGGACGTCAGTCACGGGACGAGTCCGGCCGCGGCAGCCTCCGGAGACAGCCGCTGGAGGACGTCGCCGCCGTGGTGACGGCCCTCCCACGGTCATCGGAGGGGTCGCGTGAGCGCTGTACTGGGGCTCGAAGCCACAGGTCGGGCCCACCGTGCCGAACCACAAGAACCAGCCGGTCAGACGCCCTTCGCGTCGGGCTCCAGGATCGCCACGCACTCCACGTGATGCGTCATCGGAAACAGATCGAACGCCCGCAGCGTCCGCACCCGGTACCCGCTCTCCCTGAAGTACCCCAGGTCTCGGGCCAGCGCTGCCGGGTCGCAAGCGACGTAGGCGATGCGGCGGGCGCCCAGCGAGGAGAGGTGGGCGACCGTCTGGCGGCCGGCGCCGGCGCGGGGCGGGTCGAGGACGATCAGGTCGACCTCGGTGATGCCGGTGCGCGGCAGGACCGACTCGACCTTGCCCTGTTCGATGCGGACCCGGGGGAAGTCGGCGAGGTTGTGGCGGGCGTCCTCGACGGCGCGCTTGCCGGACTCGATGCCGAGGACCGCGCCCTTCTCGCCGAGGCGATCCGCGAGGGCCCCGGCGAAGAGGCCGACGCCGCAGTAGAGGTCGAGGGCCATCTCGCCCTTGCGCGGGAGCAGGCCCTGCATGACCGCCGTCACCAGGGTGTCCGCCGCCTTGGGGTGGACCTGCCAGAAGCCGCCGCTGCCGACGCGGTGGGTGCGGCCGTCCGCGCGCTCGCGGACGAAGGGGCGGCCGTGGACGCGGTGCACGCCGCCGTCCTTCTCGCCGATCCGCATGACCGACACGGGCTTGTCGAGCTCGACGATCGGCAGGCGGGCGCCGGGCCGCGGCGTCAGGATCACCTGGCGGTCCTGCGAGCCCGTCGCGGCGATCGCCTCGACCGACTCCATGCCGGTCCAGTCGCGCTTCTCGATGCCCAGCTCGGTCACACCGGCCGCGGCGATCATGCAGTGGTCGATGCGCTCCACCTCGTGCGAGCGGTGGCGGCGCAGGCCCGCGTGGCCCTCGGCGTCGACCGCGTACTGCACTCGGGTGCGCCACTGGGGCACCTCGCCCGCCGGCAGCTTGTCGCCCTCGGCGGGCATCACCGTGCCGTCCCAGCCGGCCTCCTCGGGCGTGAGGCCCGCGAGCCGCTGCAGCTGCTCGGCGATGACCTCGCCCTTGAGGCGGCGCTGGGCGCCGGGCTTGGCGTGCTGCCAGTCGCAGCCGCCGCAGCGGCCGGGACCGGCGTAGGGGCAGGGGGCCTCGATACGGTCCTTCGAGGCCTCCAGCACCTCGACCGCGTCCGCCCGCAGATACCGGGCGCCCTCCTCGCCCTCCGTCACCCGGGCCACGACCCGCTCGCCCGGCAGCGCGTGCCGGACGAACAGCACCTGGCCCTCGGAGGTACGGGCGATGCAGTGGCCGCCGTGGGCGACGGCGCCGACCTCGACCTCGTACTCCGCCCCCACGAGCGAACCCACCGGCGACTTCTTCGGTTCTGCCTGCATGGTGGGGTGACTCCAGATCGAGTGGCGGTACAACAGCCCACCAGTCTACGTCGTCACCGCACCGCTCAGTTCCCGGCGGTCGGCTCCTTCGGCCGCTGCTGGGCGGGACCGCGTCGTACCGCACCCGGCGCGTTCCACTCCTGCCGCTTGCGGGCCCGGATCTTGGCGGCCTCGGAGGACTCCAGCTGGTACGGCACCGAGGTAACCATGACGCCCGGGGTGAACAGCAGACGGCCCTTGAGCCGCAGGGCGCTCTGGTTGTGCAGCAGGTGCTCGTACCAGTGGCCGACCACGTACTCCGGGATGATCACCGAGACCGCGTCGCGCGGGGACTCCGCGCGCAGGCCCTTGACGTACTCGATGATCGGGCGCGTGATCTCGCGGTACGGCGAGTCGAGCACCTTCAGGGGCACGTCGATGCCGCGCCGCTCCCACTCCTCGCGCAGCGCCTTCGTCTCCGCCGGGTCGACGTTGACGGTGAGCGCCTCCAGGGTGTCCGAGCGCATCAGCTTGGCGTAGGCCAGGGCGCGCAGGGTGGGGCGGTGGATCTTGGAGATGAGGACGACGGAGTGGACGCGGGACGGTCGCACGCTGTCGTCGCTCGGGCCCTCGGGAGCGGCGATCTCCTCGGACACACGGTCGTAGTGGCGGCGGATCGCGGTCATCGTCGCGTAGAAGATGACCATGCCCAGCAGGGCCACCCAGGCGCCGTGCGTGAACTTGGTGACCAGGACGACGACCAGGACCAGGCCGGTGAAGAAGGCACCGAAGGCGTTGATCGCACGGGAGCGGACCATGTGGCGGCGCTTCGCCTGGTCCTTCTCGGCGGCGAGGTGGCGGTTCCAGTGCCGGACCATGCCGGTCTGGCTGAGCGTGAAGGACACGAACACGCCGACGATGTACAGCTGGATCAGCCGCGTCGAGTCGGCGCCGTAGATCACGGTCAGCAGGGCCGCCGCGCCCGCGAGCAGCACGATGCCGTTCGAGAAGGCGAGGCGGTCGCCGCGGGTGTGCAGCTGGCGCGGGAGGTAGCGGTCCTGGGCGAGGATCGAGCCGAGCAGCGGGAAGCCGTTGTACGCGGTGTTCGCCGCGAGGAACAGGACCAGGGCGGTGGCGGCGGCCAGCACGATGAACAGGAAGCTGCCCTTGCCGAAGACGGCCTCGGCGACCTGGGAGATCACCGGGTTCTGGACATAGCCGGAACCGATCGGGACGCCGTTGTGGATCAGGTCGGTGGCCGGGTTCTCGGCCATGCGGACCTTGGTCGACATGGCGAGGGCGATGATGCCGCAGAACATGGTCACGGCCAGCAGGCCCATCATCGCGAGCGTGGTCGCCGCGTTCTTCGACTTGGGCTTGCGGAAGGCCGGGACGCCGTTGGAGATCGCCTCGACGCCGGTGAGCGCGGCACAGCCTGACGAGAAGGCGCGCAGCAGCAGGAAGACGAGGGCGAAGCCCGCCAGGCCCTGGTGTTCCGCCTTGATGTGGTAGTCGGCGGTCGGCGCGCGCATGGTGTCGCCGAGGACCAGGCCGCGGAACGCGCCCCACGCGATCATGACGAAGACGCCGGCGACGAACACATACGTCGGGATCGCGAAGAGCTTGCCCGACTCCTTCACGCCGCGCAGGTTCATCAGCGTCAGCAGCACGATCACCGCGCTCGCGCAGAGCACCTTGTGCTCGACGACGAAGGGGACCGCGGAGCCGAGGTTCTCGATGCCGGAGGCGATGGAGACGGCGACGGTGAGGACATAGTCGACGAGCAGCGCGCTGGCGACGGTGAGCCCGGCCTTGGGCCCGAGGTTGGTGGTGGCCACCTCGTAGTCGCCGCCGCCGCTCGGGTAGGCATGGACGTTCTGCCGGTACGAGGCGACCACGGTGAACATCAGCACGACGACCGCGACGGCGATCCAGGGGCTGAAGTGGTACGCCGACACGCCCGCGATGGACAGGACCAGCAGCACCTCTCCCGGAGCGTAGGCCACGGAGGACAGCGGGTCGGAGGCGAAGACGGGGAGTGCGATGCGCTTCGGCAGGAGGGTTTCTCCCAGCCGGTCACTGCGCAGAGCGCGCCCGATCAGGATCCGTTTGGGCACGTCGGTCAGTTTGGACACGACAGAGCATGGTAGGCCTTCGAACAGGCAGTCGCCCACCCGCGTCTCACGATCTGCCTCATGAGTGAAATCACGTACGACTGGAACTGCGGATTCCGTGGGCGGCGGACTCCCCGTGCCTAGATGGCAAACCCCGCCTGTCGCCGATCCCCGGAGGTTCCATGCCCGCGACCGCAGAGCTCATCGGCGCAGCGGCCGCCCTCTTCGGCCTCGGAATCCTGACCCTGCTGAGCGTGCGCAGCATCACTCGCAACGCCCACCGTTCCGACACTCCCGGGGGCGTGCCGCCCGGTCCGGGTCCCGGTCGGCGGCGCGGTGCGGGGGCGGCGTGGGCGGGCCGTCCGCGGGGCCGTCACCCGCGCGGTCCAGGCTCCCGGGAGGCACGAGCGGGGCTGTCGGTCCCTGCGGTTACGGTGGACTTGGGCACACACGGGTGGCGATCCGTACCCGCGGGGGATCACACGGGGGATTCCCCGGCATGATGTTGCCTGATGGACCGCTAAACAGGTCCCCCGACCCGTTGCCCCGGCGAGCCGAGAGAAGGATATGAGCACTGCGTTCACGCAAGTCAGCGGCCTGAGGAGTGCGGGGTAAAGACCGTGCACATCGTCATCATGGGCTGCGGAAGAGTGGGCTCCGCTCTTGCCCAGACCCTGGAACAACAGGGCCACACGGTCGCCGTGATCGACCAGGACCCCACGGCCTTCCGCCGGCTGGGCCCGGGATTCGGCGGCCGCCGGGTCACCGGCGTCGGCTTCGACCAGGACACCCTGCGCGAGGCGGGCATCGAGGAGGCCGGCGCCTTCGCCGCGGTCTCCAGCGGTGACAACTCGAACATCATCTCCGCGCGCGTGGCCCGCGAGATGTTCGGCGTGGAGAACGTCGCGGCCCGTATCTACGACCCCCGCCGCGCGGAGGTCTACCAGCGCCTGGGCATCCCCACCGTGGCGACGGTCCGCTGGACCGCCGACCAGATGCTGCGCCGGCTGCTGCCGTCCGGGGCGGAGCCGCTGTGGCGCGACCCCACCGGCGGCGTCCAGCTCGCCGAGGTGCACGCCTCCGCGAAGTGGGTCGGCCACAAGATCAGCAAGCTCCAGGAGGAGACGGGCGTCCGCGTGGCGTTCCTGACCCGCCTCGGCGAGGCGATCCTGCCCACCTCGCAGACGGTGCTGCAGGAGGGCGACCTCGTGCACGTGATGATGCGGCCGGACGACGTCGAGAAGGTCGAGGCGGCATTCGCCGGGGGCCCCGAAGAGGAGGGCGGTCACTGATGAGGGTCGCCATTGCCGGTGCCGGCGCGGTCGGCCGTTCGATCGCCGGCGAACTGCTGGAGAACGGCCACGAGGTCCTGCTCATCGACAAGGCGCCGACCGCCATCTCGGTCGAGCGCGTCCCGCAGGCGGAGTGGCTGCTGGCCGACGCCTGTGAGATCACGTCCCTGGACGAGGCGGCGCTCCAGCGCTGCAACGTGGTGATCGCCGCGACCGGCGACGACAAGGTCAACCTGGTCGTCTCCCTGCTCGCGAAGACGGAGTACGGCGTCCCGCGTGTCGTGGCCCGGGTGAACAACCCCAAGAACGAGTGGCTGTTCAACGAGGCCTGGGGCGTCGATGTCGCCGTCTCCACGCCGCGTCTGATGTCCGCACTGGTCGAGGAGGCGGTGAGCGTCGGCGACCTGGTCCGGCTGCTGCGCTTCAGCCACGGCGACGCCAACCTCGTGGAGCTGACCCTCCCGGAGGAGTCGGCCCTGGCCGGCACCCAGGTGGGCGATGTCGAGTGGCCCGAGGACACCTCGCTGGTCACGATCATCCGCGGCACCCGCGTCCTCACCCCCTCCAAGGACGACTCCCTGGAAGCGGGCGACGAACTCCTCTTCGTGGCCGCACAGGCCCGGGAGGAGCAGCTGGAGGACCTGCTGTCGGTACGGCGGGACAACAGCTGACGTTCGAGGGTTACGAGAACGGGGGCGCCCGGAGATCGGTCTCCGGGCGCCCCCCGTCGTCGTATGCGATGGACGCGAAGCTACCCGTCCCGGCGGTGCCGTCCGCCCGTCGTCTCGCCCCGCTCCGCCGCCAGTGCCGCCTTGCGCTCCTCCTCGGCCTTCTCCTCCGCCTCCATCTCCGCGAAGACGTCGATCGGCGCGGGCGCCTTCGCCAGGAAGACCCAGGTCAGCCAGACCGCGAGGAGGAAGGGCGGGATCTTGAGGGCGACCAGGACCCAGCCGAGCTGAGCGGTGTTCGCCCACCAGTAGAGCGGGAAGAGGATGGCGCACTTGGCGAGCAGGATCAGGCCCCAGGCCCAACTCGCCTTGGCGTAGGCCTTCTTGCGGCCGGGGTTACGGGTGCGCCAGGAGAGGTTCTCCTTGAAGACCGGCCCGAGGATCAGCCCGATCAGGGGAACGCCCGCGAGGGTCGTGATGATGTACGCCAGCGCCAGGCCCAGCGTGTAGAGCATGCCGGGGAGGTAGAAGTCCTTGGCGTTGCCGGTGAACATCGCGAAGACCACACCGAAGGCGACACCGAAGACACCGCTGAAGGCGTGCTTGACGGTGTCCTTCATCGCCAGCCGGACCACGACCAGGACGAGCGACACGGCCAGCGCGGCGATCGCGGACCAGTGCAGGTCCTTGTTGATCGTGAAGATCGTGACGAAGAGCAGGCCGGGCAGGACCGTCTCGACCATGCCCCGGACACCGCCGAACGCCTCGAACAGGGCGGCCTCGGTGACCGCCCGGGCTTCGTCCTGCTGAGTGGTGTCTTCGGTCGGCTTGTCGAGTGACGTCACGGGCTACTCCCGTCCGAGGGGTCTCAGTTCGTACTTGGGGTTGAACAGCACACGGCGGCCCCGGCTCATCGAGATCCGGCCCGACGCGATCAGCTTGCGTCCCGGTTCTATCCCCACGATGGAGCGCCTGCCGAGCCACACCACGTCCAGGGCGGCGGAGCCGTCGAACAGCTCGGCCTCCAGGGCCGGAACTCCGGCGCGCGGTCGCAGTGTGACCGTGCGCAAGGTACCAGTAACCGTGACGATCTGCCGGTCGTGGCAGTCGCCGATCCGGATACAGCCCGCGGTGTCGGCGTCCTCCCGCAGCTCCTCGGACTCCAGGTCCTCCTGGGACGAGGAAAGCCGGTCGAGCATGCGCCGGAACCGGCCCACCGGCTTTTCGGAACGAGGAACAGCACTCATATCTGAAGCGTACCGGGGTGCACTGACGGCTACGTACCCGCGGCCCCACGGCTCGAACCCGCGCCGCCCACAGCTCACCCCTCGAACCGATAACCCATCCCCGGCTCCGTGATACCGCATCCCCCGGGGGCCACCCCCCGGACCCCCGGCCGCCCCACGGCTCACCCCTCGAACCGATAACCCATCCCCGGCTCCGTGATACCGCATCCCCCGGGGGCCACCCCCCGGACCCCCGGCCGCCCCACGGCTCACCCCTCGAACCGATAACCCATCCCCGGCTCCGTGATGAAGTGCTTGGGGTGCGAGGGGTCCGCCTCCAGCTTGCGGCGCAGCTGGGCCATGTACACGCGCAGGTAGTTCGACTCGGTCCCGTACGACGGCCCCCACACCTCCTGCAGCAGCTGCTTCTGGCTGACCAGGCGGCCGGTGTTGTGCACCAGCACCTCCAGCAGATGCCACTCGGTCGGAGTCAGCCGTACGTCCTTGCCGGCCCGGTTGACCTTCTTCGCGGCCAGGTCGACCGTGAACCCCTCGGTCTCCACCAGCACGTCGTCCTCGCCGCCCCCGGCGACCGGCTCGGCCCGGCGCACGGCGGCCCGCAACCGGGCCAGCAGCTCGTCCATGCCGAAGGGCTTGGTCACGTAGTCGTCTGCGCCGGCGTCGAGCGCCTCGACCTTTTCGTCGGAGGTGTGCCGGGCCGACAGGACCAGGATCGGCACCCGGGTCCAGCCGCGCAGGCCCTTGATCACCTCGACGCCGTCCATGTCGGGCAGGCCCAGGTCCAGGACCACCACGTCGGGGTGGCGGGAGGCGGCGAGTTCGAGGGCGGTGCGGCCGTCGGGGGCCGCGTCCACCTCGTACTTGCGTGCCTTGAGGTTGATCACGAGGGCGCGCACGATCTGCGGCTCGTCGTCGACCACGAGCACCCGGGTCATGAGACCTGCCTTTCCGGTTGTACGGGTGTGAGCTGTCCGGTACGCGATCCTGCCGCGCGCAGGCTCAGGACCATGGTGAGACCGCCGCCGGGCGTGTCCTCGGCGTCGAGCGTGCCGCCCATGGCCTCGGCGAAGCCGCGCGCGACCGCCAGGCCGAGGCCGACCCCGGCCCCGCGCGGGGCGTCGCCGTAGCGCTGGAAGGGTTCGAAGATGCGCTCCTTGGCCGAGTCCGGGACGCCCGGCCCCCGGTCCACGATCCGCGCCTCGACCCGGTCGGCGATGGCGCTGGCGGAGACGAGCACGGGCTGGTCCGGCGGGCTGTACTTGACGGCGTTCTCCACCAGGTTGGCCACCGCGCGTTCGAGGAGCCCGGCGTCGACGGCGACCATCGGCAGACTCTCGGGGATGTCCAGGTCCACGCTGCCCTCGGATACGCCGCCCAGCGCCATCGGGACCACCTCGTCGAGGTCTATCTCGCGGATGATCGGGGTGACCGTGCCGGTCTGCAGTCGGGACATGTCGAGCAGGTTGCCCACCAGGTGGTCGAGCCGGTCGGCACCCTCCTCGATGCCCTCGAGGAGCTCCGCCTGGTCCTCCTCGGACCAGGCCACGTCGTCGGACCGCAGCGAGGAGACGGCTGCCTTGATGCCGGCCAGGGGCGTACGGAGGTCGTGGCTGACGGCGGCCAGCAGCGCCGTGCGGATGCGGTTGCCCTCGGCCAGCGCGCGGGCCCGGTCGGCCTCCTCCTGGAGGCGCCTGCGGTCCAGCGCGACCACGGCCTGCGCGGCGAAGGCGGCCAGCACCCGCCGGTCCTCGGCCGGCAGCACGCGGCCCGTCAGCGCGAGCGCCAGGTTGTCGCCGACCGGCATGTCGACGTCGGCGTCCTCCGGCCGCTCCAGCGTGGGCCCGAATCCGGCGCGGCCGACGCAGGTCCACGGCTCGACCTCGCCCGCCCGCTCCAGCAGGGCCGCCGACTCCATCCCGAAGGTCTCCCGGACCCGCTCCAGCAGTTCCTCCAGGCTGGTCTCGCCGCGCAGCACGTTGCCGGCCAGGAAGGAGAGGATCTCCGACTCGGCGCGCAGCCGGGCCGCCTGATGGGTGCGCCGGGCCGCGAGGTCCACCACCGAGGCGACCGACACCGCGACCCCGAAGAAGATCACGATGGCGACGATGTTCTTCGGGTCGGCGATCGTCAGCCGGTGCAGCGGGGGTGTGTAGAAGTAGTTCAGCAGCAGCGACCCGAACGCCGCCGAGGCCAGGGCCGGCAGCAGCCCGCCGAGCAGTGCCGCCGCGACCGTGATGGTCAGGAACAGCAGCATGTCGTTGGCGAGGCCGAGGTTCATGGTGGTCAGCAGCACCGCCAGGACGGCCGGGCCCGCCAGCCCCACGGCCCAGCCCCAGATGATCCGGGCGCGGCCGAGCCGGGCGCCCCGGGCCACGGGCAGTCCGCGGCCCTTGGCCACCTCCCCGTGGGTGACGATGTGGACGTCGAGGTCGGGCCCGGACTCGCGGGCGACCGTGGCACCGACGCCGGGCCCGAAGATGTACTGCCAGGCCTTGCGCCGCGAGGAGCCGAGGACGATCTGGGTGGCGTTGACCCCACGCGCGAAGTCGAGCAGGGCGGTGGGTATGTCGTCGCCGACGACGTGGTGGAAGGTGCCGCCGAGGTCCTCGACCAGCGTGCGCTGGACGGCGAGCTCCTTCGGGGAGGCCGAGGTCAGGCCGTCGCTGCGGGCTATGTAGACGGCGAGCACCTCGCCGCCGGCGCCCTTTTCGGCGAGCCGGGCGGCCCGGCGGATCAGCGTGCGCCCCTCGGGGCCTCCGGTCAGGCCGACGACGATCCGCTCCCGGGAGCCCCAGATCGCCGAGACCTGGTGCTCGCTGCGGTACTGCTTGAGGTACTCGTCGACCCGGTCGGCCACCCACAGCAGCGCCAGCTCGCGCAGCGCGGTCAGGTTGCCCGGCCGGAAGTAGTTGGACAGGGCCGCGTCGACCTTGTCCGGTTTGTAGATGTTGCCGTGCGCCATCCGCCGCCGCAGCGCCTGCGGCGACATGTCGACAAGCTCGATCTGATCCGCCCGCCGTACGACCTCGTCCGGCACGGTCTCCCGCTGCCGTGCACCCGTGATCGACTCCACGACGTCGCCGAGCGATTCCAGGTGCTGGATGTTGACGGTCGAGATCACGTCGATGCCCGCGGCGAGCAGTTCCTCGACGTCCTGCCAGCGCTTGGCGTTGCGCGAGCCCGGGATGTTGGTGTGCGCGAGTTCGTCCACCAGGGCGACGGCGGGCGCGCGGCGCAGGACGGCGTCGACGTCCATCTCGGTGAAGACGGCGCCGCGGTACTCCAGCTCCCTGCGCGGGACCTGCTCCAGGCCGTGCAGCATCACCTCGGTCCGCGGCCGGCCGTAGTACTCCACGAAGGCCACCACGCAGTCGGTGCCCCGCTCGCCCCGCCGGTGCGCCTCCGACAGCATCGCGTAGGTCTTGCCCACGCCCGGTGCCGCGCCGAGGTAGATCCGAAGCTTGCCGCGTGCCATGGCCCCATTGTCTTCCGGTTACTGCTGCATACGCAGCGTCGACCTTACGGCCCACAATCCTGGCCAATGGGGCACGTGGTCCGGCAGCGGGCATCTTTGACGCAACCCTGATGGGCTCCCCGATGTGCTGTGCGCTCGGTGCCCGACCGCATGCTCAGTGCTCGACGATCTCCCCGTCGCCCAGCTCCGGCACCCGGTCGGCCAGGTCGAGCAGGGTCGCGTCGTGCGTGGCGACCAGCGCCGTGACCCGCTCGCTGTGCACGACGGCCCGCAGCAGCTCGCGTGACCGATCTCGGCGTCCACCTGGCCCGTCGGTCGGCTCGTCGGCCACGAGGAGCGCGGGACGGTCGGCGAGGGCGCGGGCGATGGCGACGCGCTGCTGCTGGCCGCCGGACAGCTCGCCGGGCCGCTGGGCCGCGTGGTCGGCCAGGCCGACGAGGGAGGGCAGCAGCGCCCTTGGAGACGGTGACTCCGGGATGGACGAAGGCGGTGGGGGCGGAGTGGGCGGCGGGTGCCGCCAGGGCGCCCAGCAGCAGGGAGGCCACGAGGGCGGGCAGTGAACTCAGAGCGCCTCTGTGAACACAGGCGTTGGCCGGGACCGTAGGTACAGACCATTCGCCCGTCAAGGGGTCACGCATGCGAAAGGGCCGCACCCCGACATCGGGGTACGGCCCTTGAACCACTCGGCCCGGCCGGGCGCGACGCCTAGCGGACCTCGGTGATCTCCGGTCCGCGCTGCAGCTGGCCCATGCCGCCGGAGAAGCGCGAGGACTCCTCCTGCTGGACGCCTTCGGGAACCATCTGGGCGTCGTTCGGCAGCTTCAGGACGATCGGGTCGCGGGGCGCCATCGGGCCCTCGCCGCGGACCACGACCGTGTCCCGGAAGATCTGCTCGAGCAGACCGGCCGCCTGCGGCTGCACCGCGCCCTGGCCGGAGATCACACCGCGCAGGAACCAGCGCGGGCCGTCCACACCCACGAACCGCACGACCTGGAAGCCACTCGTGCCGTCCGGCAGCTGCACCGGAACCTGGGCGCGCAGCTCCCAGCCCAGCGGACCCTCGACCTCGTCCACGATGCCGCCCTGCTGGGTGATGCCGGTCGCGATCTCCTCGCGGACCTCGCCCCAGATGCCCTCGCGCTTGGGCGCGGCGAAGGCCTGCAGCTGGACGGCGCTGTCGCGCAGCACGACCGTCGCCGCGACGATCGCGTCGCCCGCGACCTCGACCCGCAGCTCCATGCCGTCGACACCGGGCACGAACAGACCACCGAGGTCCACCCGGCCCTCGCTCGGGTCGCGTACCTCGGAGTCGTCCCACGGCCCGTCGGGCCTTGGCTCCGGCTCGAGGCGTACGCGCTCGCGCTCGCCCTCTTCCTCGTCCGCCTCGGTGTCGACGCTGTCGACGACCTGCTCGGCCTCGCCGGCCGCGTCCTCGGCGGCACCCTTCTTCTTGCGACGTCCGAACACGTCACTGTCCTTCCCGGTCGGATACGACCGAAGCGTATCGATTCCCACCCGTCCGACCGCCGTCGGCGGCCTGACCGTTTGTGCCGCTCACGTCGCCCACCGCGGCATGACCGCCGGTGGACCCGAAGCCCCCCTCGGCCCGTACAGAATCGGGCAGCTCCGCGACCTCCTGGAAGCGGACCCGCTCGACCTGCTGGACGACCAGTTGGGCAATCCGGTCGAAGCGCTCGAACCGCACGCACTCGCGCGGGTCGAGATTCACCACGATCACCTTGATCTCCCCACGGTACCCGGCATCCACCGTCCCCGGGGCATTCACGAGGGCGACACCACAGCGGGCTGCGAGACCGGATCGAGGGTGCACGAACGCCGCGTACCCCTCCGGGAGGGCGACAGACACTCCCGTGGGCAGAACGGCCCGCTCCCCCGGCTTCAATTCGCACCCCTGAGTCGTCCGCAGATCGGCTCCCGCGTCACCGGGGTGCTCGTACGCCGGAAGCGGTACATCCGGGTCGACACGGCGGATCAGCACGTTCAGGGGCTCACGGCTCAAGGGTTCACCTCGAACGCACGAGCACGCCGGGTCTGGTCCGGGTCGCTCATGGCCGCCTGGATCTCTTCCTTACGGCCGTTGTTGACGAAGTGATCGACCTTGACCTCGATGAAGAGGGCGTCGGCGCGGACGGCGACGGGCCCGTCGGGGCTGCCGATCCGGCCGGTGGCCCTGGAGTAGATCTTCCGCCCGGCTACGGCGGTCACCTCGGCCTCCAGATGCAGCGTCGTCCCCACCGGGACGGGCCGCACGAAGTCCGTCTCCAGCCGGCCGGTGACGGCGATGGTCCGCAGCAGCCAGTTGAGCGAACCGAGGGTCTCGTCGAGGGCGGTGGCCAGCACTCCGCCGTGCGCGAGGCCGGGGGCGCCCTGGTGGGCGGGCTGCACGGTGAACTCGGCCGTGAGGGACACACCCTCGCCGGCCCGCGCCTCCAGATGGAGTCCGTGCGACTGCTCCTGGCCACAGCCGAAACACTGTTCGTAGTGAGCACCGAGCAGCTCACCGGGCGCGGGGGCATCGGGGTGCCGGACTGGTTTCACGGCATCGGCGGGGGGCTTGAGACCTGAGGAACTACCACTCACAGCCGCAGACCTTACCCGCGCGTCGGCGCTGTCCGGACACCGTGCCAAGCTTGGCCCCATGCAGCTCTCCGCCGGCCCCTACGAAGAACGCCTCACCGCGCCCCGTTCCTGGTGGCTGATCAGCTTCCTGGTCGGGGTCTCGTTCGCCCTGATCCTGCTCCCGTTCGGCCCGTTGCCGGCGCTGGGCGGCCTGGTGGGCGGCACGGCGGCGGCCGCGGTGGTCGCCAGCTCGTACGGCTCGCTGCGCATCCGTGTCGTGGGCGATTCCCTGATCGCCGGCGAGGCCAAGATCCCGGTGTCGGCCCTGGGCAAGTCGGAGATCCTGGACCCGGAGGAGGCCCGCGCCTGGCGCACGTACAAGGCCGACACCCGCGCCTTCCTCCTCCTGCGCGCCTACATCCCCACGGCCCTGCGGGTCGAGGTCACGGACCCGGACGACCCGACGCCGTACCTGTACCTGTCGACGCGGGAGCCGGAACGCCTGGCGGCCGCCATCGAGACGGCCCGCGGGCACACGGCGGCGTAGGCCGTCCCACAGGGGCGTGTGGCAGGACGTGGCGTGGCAGGGCGCACGATGGTGGGACAGAGGGCTCAGCGCCCCAGTTCCTTGGTGATCTCCCCCATCGTCAGCGGATGCTCCGGCGGCTCCAGCGGGGGCAGTTCGGGCAGGGCGTCCCACGGGACCTGGATCGTGCGTAGGTCCGTGCGGATCCGTGCCGCGAGTCTTCTGGTGTCCCGGCGGTTCATGACCGCCCCGACCGCCGCGCCGACCATGAACGGCATCAGATTGGGCAGGTCGCGCACCATCCGCTTCATGATCTGCTGACGCAGCTCGCGCTTCATCTGGCCGCCGAGGGCGCGGTCGTACGTCGACGGCTTCATCACCTGGATCCCGCGCTCCCCCGACCAGGAGGACAGATACGCGGCGCTCCGGTCCTTGAGGCTGCCCGGCGGCCGTACGCCGTACACCTCGTGCAGCTCGGCGATCAGCTTCAGCTCGATCGCCGCGACCCCGGTGATCTCCGCGGCCAGCTCGGTCGGCATGGCTGGCGGCACCGGCAGCATCGCCGCGGCCCCGATCCCGGCCCCGACGGTCGAGGTCCCGTAGGCCGCGCCGGCCACGAGCTTGTCCGCGAGCTCCTCGGGCCCGAGGCCCGGGAACTGTCTGCGCAGTGTGGCGAGGTCACGAACGGGAATCCGCGGGGCGATCTCGATGATCCGGTCCGCGAGGTACCCGAGGCCCGCCTTGGCGCGGCTGCCGCCCTTACGGGCGCCTTCCCGGGCCATGTCCCAGGCCTTGTCCCGGATGACCGCGACCCGCCGCCTCGCGACGGGCGCGGGCACCTCGGCCGACGCCGGGAGGTCACCCCGGTCGGCCACCGGCTCGAGCGAGGCTCCCTTGCCTGATGAGCCCCGCTCGTCGTCACGCGCGCCGATCGGGCCGTCGGACGGCCCCTGGTCCGCTCCCGTCAGACGGAAGCGGCGCTTCCTGGGAGGGGTCGCGCCAGTCACGGCCGACCCGTCCTCAGTCGCAGTCGCGGCAGATCGGCTGACCGTTCTTCTCCCTGGCCAGCTGGCTGCGGTGATGCACCAGGAAGCAGCTCATGCAGGTGAACTCGTCCTGCTGCTTCGGCAGCACCCGGACGGCCAGCTCCTCGTTCGAGAGGTCTGCGCCGGGCAGCTCAAGACCTTCGGCGGCCTCGAACTCGTCGACGTCCACCGCGGAGGTCGACTTGTCGTTCCTCCTGGCCTTCAGCTCTTCGAGACTGTCCGAGTCGACGTCGTCGTCGGTCTTGCGTGGAGTGTCGTAATCGGTTGCCATGTCGCTCTCCCCCTCTGGGTGTCTGCGGTGTCTCCAGCGCACGTAACGCGTGAGAGGCCGGACTTGTGCCCGACCCGAGGCGGAGATTTTGCCTCACATCAAGGTCTGTTACTCAATCGACACCCAACCGGACTCCTCAAGAGTGATCGGCTTGGATGGCGATGGGGACCGTACACGGTCCTAATGCCGCGCCTCAAAGGCATCCCACCGTGTACTTCCCGTGATCGGGACCCCTGAAAACCCGGATTTTCCCGGCTTTCCACCCCCAGTCATGATCACTGAGAGTAGATGGCCGGAAAACCGCGCATGTGATCGATCACACACGGGGAAGCCTGTCAGGTCTCCCAAAAATTCCGCGCAAAGCGAACACCCCGCGTGTGTCGAAACACGATCAGTTGTACGTCACACCGGCAGGGTGACCCGCATCACGAGCCCGCCCCCCTCGCGCGGCTGCGCCGCGATGTGTCCGCCGTGGGCGCGCGCCACGGACCGCGCGATCGACAGGCCGAGGCCGACACCCTTGTCGCTGCCGGTGCGCTCCGTACGGAGCCGTCTGAAGGGCTCGAAGAGGTTGTCGATCTCGTACGCCGGCACGACCGGCCCGGTGTTCGAGACCGTCAGCACCGCCTGCCCGTGGTGGATCTCGGTGGTGACCTCCACCCAGCCGTCCTCGGGGACGTTGTAGCGCACCGCGTTCTGCACCAGGTTCAGGGCGATCCGCTCCAGCAGGACGCCATTGCCCTGGACGACCGCGGGCTTGCGCTCGCCCTCGATCCGCACGCCCTTGGCCTGCGCCTCGGCATGCACCTGGTCGACGGCCTGCGAGGCGACCTCGGCGAGGTCGACGGGCTTTCGCTCGACGATCTGGTTGTCGCTGCGGGCGAGCAGCAGCAGACCCTCCACGAGCTGCTCGCTGCGCTCGTTGGTGGCCAGCAGCGTCTTTCCGAGCTGCTGCAGCTCCACGGGCGCGTGCGGGTCGGACAGGTGCACCTCGAGGAGCGTGCGGTTGATCGCGAGCGGGGTCCGCAGCTCGTGCGAGGCGTTCCCGACGAAGCGCTGCTGCGCGGTGAAGGCCCGCTGCAGGCGCTCCAGCATGTCGTCGAAGGTGTCCGCCAGCTCCTTCAGCTCGTCGTCCGGGCCGTCCAGCTCGATCCGCCGGGACAGGTCGGAACCTGCCACCTGGCGGGCGGTGCGGGTGATCCGGCCGAGCGGGGACAGCACCCGGCCCGCCATCGCGTAGCCGAACGCGAAGGCGATGATGGCGAGGCCCAGCAGGGCCAGCAAGGAGCGGCTGAGCAGGTTGTCCAGGGCGACCTGGCGCTGCTGGTCGACGCAGTGACTGATCGCGTCGTTGAAGTCGGGCAGCTGCAGGCTGGTGTTCCTGATCGCCGGGCAGTCCTCGCTGGAGACCTTGAGCGACTCGAAGTTGACGATCTTGAACAGCGGCTGGTTGCCGGTGTTGATGGCCTGCGCGGCCAGCAGATAGATGATCGACAGCAGGAGGATGCCGGCGATCAGGAACATGCCGCCGTACAGCAGCGTGAGCCGTATGCGGATGGTCGGGCGCAGCCAGGGGAACGGGGGCTGCGGCCGCCGGGGGTCCCAGGTGGGCTTCGGTGGCGCCTGCGGAGGCGCGGGTGCGGCTGCCACGGCGGATCAGATCCGGTAGCCGGAGCCGGGGACGGTGACGATGACGGGCGGCTCGCCCAGCTTGCGGCGCAGGGTCATGACGGTCACGCGCACCACGTTGGTGAACGGGTCGGTGTTCTCGTCCCACGCCTTCTCCAGGAGCTGCTCCGCGGAGACGACCGCGCCCTCGCTGCGCATCAGCACCTCCAGGACGGCGAACTCCTTGGGCGCGAGTTGGACCTCCTTGCCCTCGCGGAAGACCTCGCGGCGATTGGGGTCGAGCTTGATGCCGGCGCGCTCCAGGACGGGCGGCAGCGGAACGCTGGTGCGCCGGCCGAGGGCACGCACGCGCGCGATGAGCTCGCTGAACGCGAAGGGCTTGGGGAGATAGTCGTCGGCGCCGATCTCCAGGCCCTCGACCCGGTCGCTGACGTCGCCGGAGGCGGTGAGCATCAGCACGCGCGTGGGCATGCCCAGCTCGACGATCTTGCGGCAGACGTCGTCGCCGTGCACGAGAGGGAGGTCGCGGTCGAGGACGACCACGTCGTAGTCGTTGACGCCGATGCGCTCCAGAGCGGCCGCACCGTCGTACACGACGTCGACGGCCATGGCCTCCCGGCGTAGTCCGGTGGCCACCGCATCGGCGAGCAGCTGCTCGTCCTCGACGACGAGTACGCGCACGTCGCTTGTCCTTCCTGTGTCCACCCGCGTAGCGCTCCGTGAGCGCGCGCGGGCAGCGGCTTCGTGGGGTGTGACCTCCATCCTGCCCTTTTCGGCCATAAGTCGGCTGTAAGGCGGGGGCGGCACCGGACGGATCGGGCCGGGCGGACGGGAATGCGAGATTTTCTCCTCCGGTTGAGGTTTCCGTGGAAGGGAGTGGGGGGAGGACGGCTTTACACCCCGCGATCACGCTCTGCATGTGCCGCAACACCATGCGGTACATCGCGATCCGCTTTTTCCGCGGAGCGGGCGTGGGTGTCCGGCACCGTCGCCGCCCAGCAGGGCTGCGCTGGGCACCCGCAGGAGACGTGATCGTCCCTTCCGAACGGCACACCCCCGTGCCACCGACCCACGACCCAGGACGAGGGGGCGCAGCATGGACGCATTCACCGCAGGACTTCTGCAGCGCATAAAGGCGACCGAGTCCGACCTCACGCGGGCTCGTGACGAGGGCGACGACTTCCTCGTCGACGTGGAGCAGGCAGAGCTCGACGACCTGCGCCGCCTCGCCGCCGAACACGGTGTGGAGGTCAGCGCCTAGCGTCTGATCGCGCGTACGCAGGAGAACGGGACCCCCGGCGAATCCAGCGCCGGGGGTTCCGCCTTTATTGCGCCTTCGGGGCGCCCGAGCCTATTGCTCTCGCCTTCGGGGCGCCCGAGCCGGCGTCGAGGGTCCGACGCGTCGGGAGAGTGGGCGTTGGTGGACCCTCGCCGTGGGCGCCCCCGTACGCGAACGAGCCGCCCAGGTCCGTCGCGCCGACCCTCCCGCTCAGTCGTGCCAGGCGCCGAAGTCCTCCAGGAGGCGCTGGAGGGGTTCGAAGACGCCGGGGGTGCCCGCGACCGTGAGACCGCGTGCGGGGCGCTCTCCGGGGCGTCCACCCGTCAGCGCGCCCGCCTCCCGGGCGATCAGGTCACCTGCGGCGAAGTCCCAGGCGTTCAGCCCGCGCTCGTAGTAGCCGTCGAGGCGGCCCGCGGCCACGTCGCACAGGTCGACCGCGGCCGAGCCGCTGCGCCGGATGTCACGCAGGAGCGGGATCAGCTTCGCGGCGACCTCGGCCTGGTGGGCGCGGACCTCCGAGACGTAGTTGAAGCCGGTGGACACCAGGGCCTGCTCCAGGGGTGGCGCGGGGCGGCAGGCCAGCCTTCGCTCGCCGTCCCAGGTGCCGGTGGCCCAGGCGCCGCCGCCGCGCAGCGCGTGGTACGTCTCGCCGCGCATCGGGGCGGCGACAACCCCGACGACGGTCTCCCCGTCCTGCTCCGCCGCGATCGACACGGCCCAGGTGGGCAGCCCGTACAGGTAGTTGACCGTGCCGTCGAGCGGGTCGATCACCCAGCGGATGCCGCTCGTGCCCTCGCTGGAGGCACCCTCCTCGCCGAGGAAGCCGTCGTCGGGGCGGTGGCCGGCGATCAGGTCGGTGATCAGCTTCTCCGCCGCGATGTCCATCTCGGTGACGACGTCGATCGGGCTGGACTTGGTGGCGGCGACCGCGAGGTCGGCCGGGCGGCCGTCCCGCAGCAGCGCGCCGGCGCGGCCGGCAGCCTCCTGGGCCAGCCGCAGCAGGTCGGAATGCGGGGCGTCGGTCACGGGGCTCCTCATGCGAAGGGGCTGTCGGCGCCCGCGGCGGCGGGGCGGGGGGTGCGGGCGGGGCAGCAGCCGACCGGGCAGAGGTCGTGGCTCGCGCCGAGCGTGCCCAGGGCGCACGGCGTGACCTCCTGCCCCTTCTCCGCGGCGGCGCGCTCCAGGATCAGCTCGCGGATCGCGGCGGCGAACCGCGGGTCGGCGCCCACGGTGGCCGAACGGCGCACCGGCAGGTCCAGCTCCTCGGCCTTTGCCTTCGCCTCGGTGTCGAGGTCGTACAGGACCTCCATGTGGTCGGAGACGAAGCCGATGGGGGCCATGACGACGGCCGGGGCCCCGGCCTCGTGCTGCGCCTCCAGGTGGTCGCAGATGTCGGGTTCGAGCCACGGGATGTGCGGGGCTCCGGAGCGGGACTGGTAGACGAGCCGCCAGGGGTGGTCGATGCCCGTGCGCTCGTGGACGGCCTCGGCGATCGCCTCTGCCACGTCCAGGTGCTGTTCGACGTACGCGCCGCCCTCTCCGTGGTCCTCGACCCGGCCGGAGGTGTCCGCGGCGGAGGTGGGGATCGAGTGGGTCGTGAACGCGATGTGGGCGCCGTCCCGGACGTCGGCCGGGAGGTCGGCGAGGGACTCGAGCACCCCGTCGATCATGGGCTGCACGAAGCCGGGGTGGTTGAAGTAGTGCCGCAGCTTGTCGACCTTGGGCAGTTCCAGGCCCTCGGACTCCAGGGCGGCCAGCGAGTCGGCGAGGTTCTCGCGGTACTGGCGGCAGCCCGAGTAGGAGGCGTAGGCGCTGGTGGCCAGGACCAGGATGCGGCGGCGGCCGTCGGCGACCATCTCGCGCAGGGTGTCCGTCAGATAGGGGGCCCAGTTGCGGTTGCCCCAGTAGACGGGCAGGTCCAGGCCGTGCTCGGCGAAGTCCTTGCGGAGGGCGTCCAGCAGGGCGCGGTTCTGGTCGTTGATGGGGCTGACCCCGCCGAACAGGAAGTAGTGCTGCCCGACTTCCTTGAGGCGTTCCTTGGGGATGCCGCGCCCGCGCGTCACGTTCTCCAGGAACGGAACCACGTCGTCCGGGCCTTCCGGGCCGCCGAAGGAGAGCAGGAGCAGGGCGTCGTAGGGGGTGGCATCGAGCGCGTCTGGCATGGATCCGATCCTGCCACCCGGCACTGACAGCCGGGAAACAGCGGGGTGACGAGTGCGGTTCCGGGCAGTGCATTAGGGTTGCCTAACCCGTAAGCTGTAACGACTCTCTTCACACCTTACGGAGACCCCTGTGGCCAGCCCTTATCGCGCCCTGTTCGACGCCCCAGGCACCAGGGCCTTCTCCGCCGCGGGCTTCCTCGGCCGGATGCCGCTGTCGATGATGGGCATCGGCGTGGTCACGATGATCTCCCAGCTCACCGGACGGTACGGGCTCGCGGGCGCGCTGTCCGCGACCATCGCGCTGGCCGCCGCGGCGATCGGGCCGCAGATCTCCCGGCTGGTGGACCGGCACGGGCAACGCAGGGTGCTGCGCCCCGCGACCCTCGTCGCCCTGGCCGCCGCGGCCGGGCTGCTGGTGGCCGCGCACTACGCATGGCCGGACTGGGTGCTGTTCGTCTGCGCCGCGGGGATCGGCTCGGTGCCGAGTCTTGGCGCGATGATCCGGGCCCGCTGGGCGGCCCTGTACCGGGGCACCCCGAAGCTGCACACCGCCTACTCGTTCGAGTCCGTGGTGGACGAGGTCTGCTTCATCTTCGGGCCGATCGTCTCCATCGGGCTGTCCACTGCCTGGTTCCCGGAGGCGGGGCCGCTGCTGGCCGGCTGTTTCCTGGCCGCCGGTGTCTTCTGGCTGACGGCCCAGCGCGCCACCGAGCCGGAGCCGCACCCGCGCGAGCACCACGGCGGGGGTTCGGCGCTGAGCTCCCCCGGACTCCAGGTGCTGGTGGCCACTTTCGTGGCCACGGGGGCGATCTTCGGGGCGGTCGACGTGGTCACTGTGGCCTTCGCCGACGAGCACGGCCACAAGGCCGCCGCGAGCGTCGTCCTGGCGCTGTACGCGGCGGGTTCCTGCCTGGCCGGGGTCGTCTTCGGGCTGCTGCGCTTCGCGGGGGCGCCCGAACGCCGGTGGCTGCTGGGCATATGCGCGATGGCCGTGAGTATGATCCCCCTCCTACTGGTCGGAAACTTGCCGCTTCTGGCCGTGGCGCTGTTCGTTGCGGGCCTGTCCATCGCACCGACGATGATCACGACGATGTCCCTCATCGAAGAGCACGTACCTCGCGCGAAGCTCACCGAGGGAATGACCTGGGTGAGCACCGGCCTCGCGGTCGGGGTCGCCGTCGGCTCCTCCGTGGCCGGATGGGTGATCGACGCGGCCGGCGCACGCGCCGGGTATGGGGTTCCGGCCGTGTCCGGAGCCGTCGCGGTCGCGGTCGGTTTCCTCGGGTACCGCCGGCTCAGCAGGCCGGCCGCGGGTCGGGGAGGCACCGTTGAGCACCACAGCGAGCGGGAAGAACGGCACGTGGCGTAACTGGGGAGGCAATGTCGCCGCCCGTCCCACCCGGGAGGTGACGCCCGCCTCCGTGGAAGAGCTGGCCGCGGCCGTGCGCCGGGCCGCCGAGGACGGCCTGACGGTGAAGGCCGTCGGCACCGGGCACTCCTTCACCTCCATCGCGGCCACCGACGGCGTATTGATCCGCCCTCAACTGTTGACCGGCATCCGCACCATCGACCGTGAGGCCATGACCGTCACGGTCGAGGCCGGCACCCCGCTCAAGAGACTCAACATGGCTCTGGCCCGCGAGGGTCTGTCGCTCACCAACATGGGCGACATCATGGAGCAGACCGTCTCCGGGGCCACCAGCACCGGCACCCACGGCACCGGTCGCGACTCCGCCTCGATCGCCGCCCAGATCAAGGGCCTGGAGCTGGTCACGGCCGACGGCTCGGTCCTCTCCTGTTCCGAGAAGGGGACCGAAGAAGAACGCGCGGTCTTTGCGGCCGCCCGAATAGGCCTGGGCGCCCTGGGCATCGTCACCGCGATCACCTTCGCCGTGGAGCCGCTCTTCCTGCTGACGGCCCGCGAGGAGCCGATGCCGTTCGACAAGGTGCTTGCCGATTTCGACGAACTCTGGGCCGAGAACGAGCACTTCGAGTTCTACTGGTTCCCGCACACCGGCAACACCAACACGAAGCGCAACAACCGCAGCGCGGGCCCGGAGAAGCCGGTGGGGCAGCTGGCCGGGTGGTTCGAGGACGAGTTCCTCTCCAACGGCGTGTTCCAGGTGGCCCAGTGGGTCGGCCGGGCCGCGCCCACCGCGATCCCGACGATCGCCCAGGTCTCCAGCAAGGCCCTGTCCGCCCGCACTTACACGGACATCCCCTACAAGGTCTTCACATCGCCACGCCGGGTGCGGTTCGTGGAGATGGAGTTCGCCGTCCCGCGCGAGGCGCTGGTGGACGCGCTGCGGGAACTCAGGGCGATGGTCGACCGTTCGCCCCTCAGGATCAGCTTCCCGGTGGAGGTCCGCACCGCGCCTGCCGACGACATCACTTTGTCCACCGCCTCCGGCCGGGACAGCGCCTACATCGCCGTCCACATGTTCAAGGGCACGCCCTATCAGGCGTACTTCACCGCCGCCGAGCGCATCTTCACCGCGCACGAGGGGCGGCCGCACTGGGGCAAGGTGCACACCCGGGACGCGGAGTACTTCGCGGAGGTCTACCCGCGCTTCGGCGAGTTCACCGCCCTCAGGGACCGGCTCGACCCGGAGCGGCGGTTCCAGAACGACTACTTGCGGCGGGTTTTGGGGGCGTAAGGGGGCTTACGGGGGCATACACCCGGAACGATTGGTTCCCATTGCGGTAATTGTGTGAAGCATGCCCTGTTCATGATCGGGAAAATCCGCTTGCGCACGGCCAAGTCGCATCCCTTGCCAGAAGTTGGGCGGCGTGCCAATCCACGCACGTGGCCCGAATGGAGTACTGTGGCGAGCCTTGGGCCCGGCCTCCCGTCAGGGTGCCCGTGGTCCTGCAGGACCGCCGGGAGGGGGGCTAGTTGCACAGGGTGACGGTGTTGTCACTTAGCGTTGCGAATAGGTAACCGTGCCATAACGGCGGCCCAGGGCCCGCGCCCGACACGCCGGGCAACTCGGCAAGGTTGTGGCAGGCTGCACCCGGGCAGGCCACACTCGACTAGCGGAAGCAGCGACGCACGTGACGTCGGCAGGCACCACCCGGGAGGTCCCCATGCCCGAACTGCGTGTCGTGGCCGTCTCGAATGACGGCACACGGCTGGTGCTCAAGGCTGCCGACTCCACGGAGTACACGCTTCCGATCGACGAGCGGCTGCGTGCCGCCGTGCGCGGTGACCGGCCCCGCCTCGGCCAGATCGAGATCGAGGTCGAGAGCCATCTGCGGCCCCGCGACATCCAGGCGCGTATACGTGCGGGCGCGACCGCGGAAGAGGTCGCGCAGCTCGCCGGCATCCCCGTCGACCGCGTACGGCGGTTCGAGGGCCCGGTGCTCGCAGAGCGCGCCTTCATGGCGGAGCGGGCCCGCAAGACCCCGGTCCGCAGACCCGGCGAGAACTCCGGCCCCCTGCTGGGCGAGGCCGTCCAGGAGCGCCTGCTGTTGCGCGGCGCCGAGAAGGACACCGTGCAGTGGGACTCGTGGCGCCGCGACGACGGCACCTGGGAGGTCCTGCTGGTCTACCGGGTTGCGGGTGAACCCCACTCGGCGAGTTGGACGTACGACCCGCCCCGGCGGCTCGTGCAGGCCGTCGACGACGAGGCGCGCTCGCTGATCGGCGAGTCCGACGACCTCGCCGTACCGGAGCCGAGCTTTCCGTTCGTACCGCGCATCGCCCGGCTGCCCCGCGATCGTGCGCTGGACCGTGCCATGGACCGCGAGCGGCCGAGTCTGCCGGCGCAGGCGTCCGAGCCCGCCGAGGAGAACACGAGCGAACGGGACTCGCTGACCAGCCTGTTGGAGGCGGTGCCGAGCTTCCGGGGCGACATGGTGGTCCCGGAGCGCCCGGCGGAGGTGGTGCCGGAGGAGCCCGTCGCCGAGCCCGAGGCGGAGGAGCCTCCCGCCCCGGCGGCCTCGGCCGGATCCGCCTACGCGGACGTCCTCATGCCGCGCTCCGTCGGCAGCCACCGTGACCGTCTGATCGGCGCCACCGACCGCCAGGCCGAGGCCGACGGCGTCCGCCCCGGCCGCCGGGCGGCCGTCCCCAGCTGGGACGAGATCGTCTTCGGGACGCGCCGCAAGAAGCAGGAGTAGCCGGTCTCGTACGACCACACGGAGAAGGGGCCCCGCTCGCGAGCGGGGCCCCTTCTCCGGCTGCCACTGGGGCCGGTTCTCCGGCTGGGGTCGGTTCTCCGGCTGCTACTGAGGGTCGGGCCCCACGGCCACCGGCCGGGACGGGTCCGAGGACCACTCCGACCAGGAACCCGCGTACAGCGCCGCCGGAATGCCCGCGACGGCGAGCGCCAGGACCTCGTGCGCCCCCGAGACGCCCGAGCCGCAGTACACGCCGACCTCGGCGTCCTCGGACGCCCCGAGCGACTTGAAGCGGGTCCGCAGCTCCTCCGCGGACAGGAACCGCCCGTCCGCCGCCACGTTCTCGGTCGTCGGCGCGGACACGGCCCCCGGGATGTGCCCGCCGACCGGGTCGATCGGCTCCACGTCGCCCCGGTACCGCTCCCCCGCCCGCGCGTCGAGCAGCACACCGGAGCGGGCCAGCGCGGCGGCACCGTCCGCGTCCAGGAGCCCCACGGCGCCCGGCGCAGGCACGAAGTCGCCCTCGGCGGGCGTGGGTACGTCCGTCGACAGCGGCCCCTCCCAGGCGGGCAGTCCACCGTCCAGGACCCGCACATCCGGGTGACCCGTCCAGCGCAGCAGCCACCAGGCACGGGCCGCGGCCCAGCCCTGACCGCCGTCGTACACAACCACCGGCCGGCCGGTGGTCACACCCGCCCTGCGCATGACGGCGCCGAACCCGGCGGTGTCCGGCAGCGGATGCCGGCCATTCTTGCCCGGGGGCGAGGCGAGTTCCCGGTCCAGGTCGACGAAGACCGCGCCGGGGACATGCCCGGCCTCGTACTCGGCCCGGCCGTCGAAGGCCGGTGCTCCAGCCGCCTTGGCCAGGCTGAGCTGCCAGCGGACGTCGAGCAGCACCGGCGGGTTGTCCCCGGTCAAGTCGTGCGCGAGTCGCGTTGCGGTGATGATGGCTTTCATGGCCTCCATCCTTACGTCAGGGGTGGCCGCATCGTCCAGGTCCGACTACTCTGCTCGGCCGGACAGGCTCGATCACCAGGCGTGCGGGATCGGGCACATGCTGTGCAGCTGATGGACACCCGGCGGCAATCGCCCGGAAACGGGAGAGAAAAGGCAGAACAGGCATCCTCGCGGCGGCGCCGCAGGGCAGCGGCGCGGCCGCGGCGCGCGATGTCACGGAGGGTGCGAGCATCGGCACGGGGCGTGCGCGCGACTGCGGCACACCGATCCGGAGAGCGGAAGCGATTCGGCCACCGCGAGGGGCCGGGGAGAGAGTGACGATGACCGAGGCACGGGGGTCGGCGGGCCCGAACGGCACGCGAACTCGGCGCGAGCCCGGCACGCCCTGCTGGGTGACCCTGATGGCACACGGGCTGGCCGCGACCGAGGAGTTCTACGGAGCGCTGTTCGGCTGGGAGTTCGAGCCCGGTCCCCAGCAGCTCGGCCCCTATGTGCGGGCCCTGCTCGACGGGCAGGAGGTGGCGGGCATCGGTCAGCTGCCGCCGGACCGCCATCTGCCGATCGCCTGGACGCCCTACCTCTCTTCCGACGACGTGGACCAGATGGCCGAGACCGTACGGCTGTGCGGCGGCACCGTGGGCGTGGGCCCGCTGGACATGGCCGAGGCCGGTCGGCTCTTGATCGCCTCCGACCCCTCGGGGGCGGTGTTCGGCATCTGGCAGGCGGCGGAGCACCACGGCATGGCCGTCTCCGGCGTGCCCGGCACGCCCGCCTGGAACGAGCTGCTCACCTTCGAGACGGCGAGCGTCGCCAAGTTCTACAAGGCGGTGTTCGGCTTCGCGGAGGAGGCGGTGGTGTCCGCCGACTTCGACTATCTGACGCTGCACGTCGGTGGCCGCCCGGTGGGCGGCATCCATGGCGTCGGCAACGCGCTGCCCCGCGACCGGGGCCCGCACTGGCTGACGTACTTCGCGGTCGCCGACACCGAAGAGACGCTGCGCCGGGTCGCAGAGCTGGGCGGTCAGGTCCTGAAGCCGGCCCATGACACCGAGCACGGCCGGGTGGCGACGGTGGCGGATCCGGAGGGCGCGGTCTTCTCCGTGGTCCAGAGTCCGCGCTGAGCCCCGGTGGGGCGCCTCAGTCCGCCGGGACCGGCAGGACGTCCGGGGACAGTGCCGCCGCACGCGCCGTCGCGGCCGTCATACGGCGCCGGTGGTGCCGGCGGCACAGCACCTCGTAGCCGACCTCGTCCGCCGACTGGTTGACGTCGCCGACGACCACCTGGGCACCTTCGACGACCATTTCACCGCCGACCGTGCGCGCGTTGTGCGTGGCGCGGGCTCCGCACCAGCACAGGGCCTCGACCTGCAGGACCTCGACCCGGTCGGCGAGTTCCACCAGCCGCTGGGAGCCGGGGAACAGCTTGGAGCGGAAGTCGGTCGTGATGCCGAAGGCGTAGACGTCGACGCCCAGGTCGTCGACGACGCGCGCCAGTTGGTCTATCTGCTCCGGGGCCAGGAACTGCGCCTCGTCGGCGATCACGTAGTCCGCGCGGCCGCCCTGGGAGAGGTGGTCGACGAGGTACGCGTACAGGTCCCGGCCGTCCTCCACCTCCACCGCGTCGGTGACCAGGCCGAGGCGGGAGGACAGCTTGCCCTCGCCGGCCCGGTCGTCGCGCGTGAAGATCATGCCGACGAGACCGCGCGCGGAGCGGTTGTGCTCGATCTGCAGAGCCAGCGTCGACTTCCCGCAGTCCATCGTTCCGGAGAAGAACACCAGCTCGGGCATGGGGAGTTGAGCACCTTTCGGCGAGGCGAAGACGGACCGGGAGAAGACGGGCGGGACGGCGGACGGTGCTTCAGGAGCGTACTTCGAGCAGGGGCACCAACTGCTCGACAGGGGTCATCGAACCGTGGTTGCCGATCAGCGCCGACTCCTTCGGCTCCCGCTCGGAGGCGATGATCAGGACGTCGTCGTGGGCGGCCGCGACCACATCGCCGATCCGTGCGTACACACGGTCGTCGACCCGGGGGCCGAACCACCCCGCCGCGATCGCCTCGTCCCGCGAGGCCACCCAGAACTGCTCGCCGAGCACCTCGCGCCAGCAGGTGAGGACGTCGTTCTCGGCGCCCGGCAGCGCGTAGACATGGCGGGCGCGCCCCTCGCCGCCGAGCAGGGCGACCCCGGCGCGCAGCTCCCAGTCCTCGTCGAAGTCGATGCGGTGCTGCTCGTCGGTGGGCACGTCGACCATGCCGTGGTCGGCGGTGACGTACAGCGCGGTGCGCGGCGGGAGCTGCTCGGCCAGCCGCTGAACGAGGCGGTCGACGTACATGAGCTGGCCGCGCCAGGTGTCGGAGGCGACGCCGTAGCGGTGGCCGGCGCCGTCCAGCTCGGCGTAGTACGTGTACACCAGGGAGCGGTCGGCGGCGGCCAGTTGCCCGGCCGCAATGTCCATGCGGTCCTCGCCGGTCAGCCGTCCGTGGAACGTTCCGCCACTGAGCGCGATCTTGGTCAGCGGGGTGTTCTGGAAGGCGGGGGACGACACCTGGGCGGCGTGCACGCCCGCCTCGTGGGCCAGCTGGAAGACGGTGGGGTACGGCTGCCAGGCACGCGGGTCGGTGTACGGCTGCCAGCGGAGCTGGTTCATCAGCTCACCGGTCTCCGGGTTACGGGCCGAGTATCCGGGCAGACCGTGCGCGCCGGGCGGCAGGCCCGTGCCCACGGAGGCCAGCGAGGTCGCGGTGGTCGCCGGGTAGCCGGCGGTGATCGGGCGTCCCGTGCCCCCGCGCGAACTCGCGAGCAGCGAGGTCATGAAGGGGGCCTCGTCCGGGTGGGCCCTCAACTGCTCCCAGCCGAGGCCGTCGATCAGGAAGACACAGTTGCGGTCGGCCGCGGTCAGTTCCTGGATCCCGGCGGTCATGCCCGGTACGGCCATGCCGGCGGCCAGGGTGGGCAGGAGGTCGGCGAGCGAGCCGCTGCCGTACTCGGGGAGCGGGGCGGTGCCGAGGGCGAGCGGTTCCGGGTGGTCCCAGGCGGCGGGGTACGCCATCAGCTTGTGACGTCCGCTGTCGCCTCGGAGATGGCCTGCGCGAAGGCGAGTGCCTGACGCACCGTCTCCGGGCCGTCCCCGGCCTCGCTGACGCGCAGGCTCAGGTCGTCCGCCGTCGAATTGCCCGTGTAGCCGTGGTCGGCCTCGCAATTGGGGTCGCCGCAGGCGGCGGGCTCCAGGTCGATGCGGGAGACGGCACCCCAGCCGATGGTCAGCACGACCTCGCGGGGCAGCGTGCCCGGCGCGTACTGCTCCGGGTTGGCGACCACACGGCTGACCACGACCGACGAGATCCGGCCGAGCTTCACGGACTCCGTGGACGTCGTGGCGTACGGCGTCGGGGAGGTGCTGTCGGCGGCCTGCTCGTCGGTGTGGCTCACGATGAAGCGGTTGCCGGTGAGGACGAGCACGGTCACATGCCGCCGCACCTCGTTCTGGTCGAACGTCGTCTCCTGGTGGACCAGGTACGACCGGATGGGCTCGCCGCCCACAGCGGCCTCCACCGCCTCGGCCACGAGGGCCGGGTAGTAGCCGCTGCGCTCGATCGCCGCGCGCAGCCCCTGGGTCGTCGTACTGGTCTTGGCCATGACGTCCATCCTAATCCGTGGGCAAGGGGGGTCCGGGCCAGTCGCGTGCGGCCGGGGCGATGTGGGCACCCGCGCGCGGGTGCCGGTGGACGAGCCCGGGCAAGATGTCCAGCCGTTCCGCGGCGATCGGACAGGAGACGGGTTCAGCGCCGCCTGCGTCCGCTTCGAACGCGACCACGAGGGGCGGTGTTTCGCCGAGCGTCCGCGCGAGACGTGCCGTCTCCTCGGCGGTGGGCGGGCGGAAGACGGGGTCCTGGAAGTCGAGCGGGCAGGACACGAAGACCGGGGCGACGAAGACCAGCTCCAGGCCGTGGTGCCAGGTGAGGTCGTGCCCGGCGGCCAGTCGGAGCTGCCCCGCGTCCCGGACGATCACTTCCCGGTCCCACCAGCTGCCGTCGGGCAGCTCCCGTCCGGCGATCTCCATGCGGTCCCCCTCCCACGCTCAGTAGGCCGGCAACGTGCGCGGGCCGAGGTCGTCACGGGCGGGCGGCGGCGCGAGCCGCAGGGTGGCGCCGAGGACGCTCACGCCGTGCGGGGCGACGACGACCGGCTCCAGGGTCACGGCGACGACCTCGGGGTGGTCGTCGACCAGCCGGGACACGCGCAGCAGCAGCTCCTCGAGGGCGGGTGTGTCGACCGGGGTCGACCCGCGCCAGCCGAACAGCAGCGGCGCGGTCCGGATCGACCGCACCAGGGAGGTCGCCTCCCGGTCGGTGACCGGGACCAGCCGGTGCGCCATGTCACCGAGCAGCTGGGAGGCGGCTCCGGCGAGCCCGAAGGACAGCACGGCCCCGGCCGCCGGATCGATCACGGCCCGTACGACGGTGTCGACACCCCGGGGTGCCATCGCCTGCACGACGGGCCGCAGCCCCTCCGGCTTCCCGAACAGCTCGGTCAACTCGGCGTACGCCCTGCGCAGTTGTTCCTCGTCCGCCAGGTCGAGCCGGACCCCGCCCAGGTCGGCGCGGTGGCGCAGATGGGGGGCGGTGGCCTTGAGGGCGACCGGGTAGCCGAGGGCCCGGGCGGCCTCGGCGGCGGTGTCGGGGGTGGGGGCGGGCAGTGCGCGGCGGACGTGGATGCCGTACTTCCCGAGCAGCTCGCAGGTCTCCTCCGACCCGAGCGTGAGTCCCTGCCCGCGCGCGAGGAGCCCGCCGATCAGCTCCGCGGCGCCCTTCTCGTCGATGTCGTCGTACTCGGGCACCCGGCCAGGATCGGCGGCCTCGCGTCGCCACTGCGCGTACTTCACGGCTTCGGCGAGGGCCCGGGCGGCCCGCTCCGCGGCGGGGTAGGCGGGGATGAGGCGGGAGCCGTTCCCGGCGGTGTCCGCGTGAACAGGTACCGGGCTCGGGGACGGCTGTGCCGCTTCCGCGGCGGGCGTGCGTTCCGCGGAGCGGTTCGGTGCCGTGCTGGTCGCGGCCGACAACGCCTCCGCAAGCCCGCCGAGCTCCACGTGCACGACGAGCACCGGTCTGGAAGGAGCGGCAGCGGCGGCGGACCGCAGTGCCTCGGCCAGCGCCGCGTCCCCGGGCGACCCCTCCCCGATGGCCGGTATGGCCGTCACGACCACCGCATCGCACGAGTCGTCGGCCAGCGCCTGGGACAGCGCCCGCCGGAAGTCCTCCGCGGTGGCGGCCGTCGTCAGGTCCAGAGGCCGGTGCGGGCGCAGCCCCTCGGAGAGGCACGCGTCGTACGTCAGCTGCCCCAGGGACTCGGAGTTCCCCAGGATCGCCACCCGCGGCCCGCCGGGCAGTGGCTGCCGGGCGAGCAGCAGACCCGCGTCCACCAGCTCGGTGATCGTGTCGACCCGGATCACCCCGGCCTGCCGCAGCAGCGCGGAGACCGTCGCGTGCGGCAATCGCGTGGCCCGTACCGCGTGGCCCTGTGGAGCGGACCCCGCCCCCTGCACCACGACCAGCGGCTTGGCGGCGGCGGTCCGCCGGGCGAGGCGGGTGAACTTGCGCGGATTGCCGAGGGATTCCAGGTACATGAGGACGACGTCGGTGTCGGGGTCGTCGTACCAGTACTGGATGACGTCGTTGCCGGAGACGTCCGCGCGGTTGCCGGACGAGACGAAGGTGGACACGCCCGTGACCCCGGTGACCCCGCCGCCGCGCCGGTGCAGCCGGGACAGCAGCGCGATGCCGATCGCCCCGGACTGGGCGAAGAGCCCGATCCGGCCGGGGCGGGGCAGCTCCGGCGCCAGGGACGCGTTGAGCCGCACTTCCTCCGAAGTGTTGATGATCCCGAACGCGTTGGGCCCGATGATCCGCATGCCGTACGCGCGCGCGTGCCGGACGAGTTCACGCTGCCGCTCGCGGCCCTCGGGCCCGCTCTCCGCGTATCCGGCGGAGAGTACGACGAGCCCCTGCACGCCGTGTTCCCCGCACTCGGCGACCACCTCGGGCACCCGTTCGGCCGGTACGGCGACGACCGCGAGGTCGACGGGGCCGTCGATGTCCCGCACCGAGCGGTGGGCGGGCACGCCGTCGATCTCCTTCAACTCGCCCGCAAAGGCCTTGTTCACGGCGTGCAGGCGGCCGGTGAACCCGGCGTCCCGGATGTTGCCGAGAACGCCGCGGCCCACTCCGCCGGGTGTGCGGCCGACGCCGACGACCGCGACGGAGCCGGGCGCGAGGAGCCGCCGTACGGACCGCGCCTCCGCGCGCTGCTCCCGCGCGCGCTGCACGGCGAGCGAGCGGTCGGTGGGTTCGAGGTCGAACTCCAGGCGTACGACGCCGTCCTCGAAGCTGCGTTTCTGGGTGTAGCCGGCGTCCGTGAACACCTTGATCATCTTGGTGTTGGCGGGCAGCACCTCGGCGGCGAACCGGCGGATGCCTCGCTCGCGCGCGACGGCCGCGATGTGTTCGAGGAGGGCGGAGGCGACGCCGCGCCCCTGGTGCGCGTCCTGCACGAGGAAGGCGACCTCGGCCTCGTCGGCGGGGGCGGAGGCGGGCATGCCGTCGGCGCCAATGCGGTCATAGCGTACGGTTGCGATGAATTCGCCGCCGATGGTGGCCGCGAGTCCCACCCTGTCCACAAAGTCGTGGTGCGTGAAGCGGTGGACGTCCTTGGCGGACAGTCGTGGATACGGGGCGAAGAAGCGGTAGTACTTCGACTCGTCCGAGACCTGCTCGTAGAAGCTGACCAGGCGGTCTGCGTCATCAACGGCGATGGGCCTGATGCGCGCGGTACCCCCGTCGCGCAGCACTACGTCCGCCTCCCAGTGAGCGGGGTACTCGTGCCGGTCCTGCCGGCCCGCCGAGGTCTGCATGGGCCCCAGAGTACGGCTCGCGTCGGACAACGGGGCGAGGCAGTCTGTGGAGGACGGAAGTCGGATCGAGGCCGAGGTCCGACGTCACCTCCGGAGCGGAACACAGGCCCGCTCCGGGCATGCTTCACGATGTGGGAAACTGGTCTAGACAACCCTGAAACAGTGAAGGGCAGCATCACATGGCTGAGCGCCGCGTCAACGTCGGCTGGGCCGAGGGCCTCCACGCCCGCCCCGCCTCCATCTTCGTCCGGGCCGCCACGGCCTCCGGCATCCCCGTGACGATCGCCAAGGCCGACGGCAACCCCGTCAACGCGGCCTCCATGCTGGCCGTCCTCGGGCTGGGCGCCCAGGGCGGCGAGGAGATCGTCCTCGCTTCCGACGCCGAGGGTGCGGACGCCGCCCTCGACCGTCTCGCCAAGCTGGTCTCCGAGGGTCTCGAGGAATTGCCCGAGACCGTCTGAGTCACCGCGCCGAGCGCCGGAGCCGCGTCAGCCCTTTCGGGCGGCGCGGCTTCGCCGTATTCTCATGGAAATAGCGGGCGCCCGGAAATCAGGGCAGCGGAAATAGACCGCCGACGAATATCTCCTCTTTGTATACGGCGCTCGTGTTAATGCCGCAGGCCCGACATGTTTACGGCATGTTGCGAAGTCCTCACACGGTCCGAGCGGTCCGCGCCGCCGGAAAAGCGCAATCGGTGTGCGGACGTCGCGCGCTCGGTGTGCAGTGCCGTGATCGCCCGCGCGCGCTCGCCGTCGCCGCGCGCCACCGCGTCCACGATGGCGCCGTGCTCCGTCCAGGACTCCACCGGGTTGGCAGGCGCCTGCACCGTGTACATCCAGGCGATCTTGTGCCGCAGCTGGGTCAGCATCGAGGTCAGGGCGTGACTGCCGGAGGCCTGCGCGAGCGTCTCGTGGAACCAGCCGCCCAGGGAGCGCAGATCCTCGCTGTTGCCCCGCCTGGCCCGCTCCTGGCCCAGCCTGACCAGGCCGCGCAGCACCTTGAGATGAGCCTCGGTGCGCCGCTGCGCGGCCCGGGAGGCTCCGAGCGGCTCCAGCAGCATGCGCATCTCCAGCAGATCGGCGGCCTCCTGCTCGGTCGGTTCGGCGACGCACGCGCCCGCGTGCCGCCGGGTCACCACGAAGCCCTCGGCCTCCAGGGTGCGCAGTGCCTCGCGGACGGGGACGCGCGAGACGCCGTAGCGGCGTGCGAGGAGTTCCTCGGTGAGGCGGCCGCCGCGCTCGTAGACACCGGCGACGATGTCGTCCCTGATCGCCGTGCATACCGAGCTCGCCGGAATACGCATGACCGACCTCCGCTTTAATCCCCGTGAAACGTCGCCGATTGACGTGTGTTCCGTGACTCTATTGCAATGAGCGGGAATTTCCGATGGCGTGCAGGAATCCATGGATATTTTTTGGACAGCGGCGCGGCCGAAACGGCGAAAGCCCCGGCTCGAGGAGCCGGGGCTTCGGGAAGCGGTGCGCCGTGCCGTCAGACGTTCACGCCGTGCTTGCGGAGGTAGGCGACGGGGTCGACGTCCGAGCCGTACTCCGGGGTCGTCCGGGCCTCGAAGTGGAGGTGCGGCCCGGTGACGTTGCCGGTCGCGCCGGACAGGCCTATCTGCTGACCGGGGACGACCTTCTGGCCCACGGAGACGCCGATGGACGACAGATGGCCGTACTGGGTGTACATGCCGTCCGCCATCCTGATCACGATCTGGTTGCCGTACGCCCCGCCCCAGCCGGTCGACACGACCGTGCCGGAGCCGACCGCGTGGACGGCGGTGCCGCTGGAGGCGTGGAAGTCGATGCCGGTGTGCGAGCCGGAGGACCACAGGGACCCGCCGGTCTTGTAGCCGGTGGAGACGTAGGAGTTCGCGATCGGCGTCACGAAGGCGTTGAGCCGCTTGCGCTCGGCCTCGCGGGCGGCGCGCGCCTTGGCCTCGCGCTCCTTCTCCGCCAGCGCGACGGCCTTCTTGCGTGCGGCCTCCTCGGCCGCCTTCTGCTCGGCGGCCTGCTCCTGGGCCGCGGCCTGGGCGTCGATCTGCTCGGCGACCGAGTCGCCCATGGTGATGACGGGCGTGAGGCCGGTGTCCGCGGGGGCGGGCTCGGCGGCGAGCGCCGGAGAGGCCGCGAGGCTGCCGATGGCGCCCGTGGTGGCGAGGGCCGCGACGCCCGCGGCGCGGGCGGTGGTGCGGTGCATCCGGCCGGGACGGCGGTGCTTCCCGGTGGCGCGAGTGAACGCCATGTAGTGGCTGGTCCTTTCCTTCCCTCTCGCCTACCGGGTTAGCTGACGGGTTCGGAGCAGGAAGGTCTCCTACGGACCCCCTCGCTGCACGCGCGGGCGTCCGATTCACCCCAGGGACTGCTATGGGTCCCCGGCTCCCCTGGCTCGCGCCGTACGGGGACTCGGCGATGGCTGTCCGGTGCCGCGGGTGCGGCGCACTGCCCGACGAACAGCCTGGACGACGCTATGCGGGCGGCCTTTCAATCCCCAACCCGAACCCGGATTTTGTAGCGCATCCCACAGGGCAGACAGGCAACCTCCGCACCAATTCGGACATCCTGGAGAAACGTGCGTGGGTCCTGACGACCCGTCGGCCGTCAGAACCCACGCGCGTGTGCCCCTACTCGGCGGAGACGACGGTGACTTCGCCGATGCCGAGCGCCTCGACCGGCTCCTTGATCTGGTCGGCGTCGCCCACCAGGACCGTCACCAGACGGTCCACCGGGAACGCGTTGACCACCGCGGCGGTGGCCTCCACGGTGCCGGTGGCGGCGAGCTGCCGGTACAGCGTCGCCTGGTAGTCGTCCGGCAGATACTGCTCGACCTGGTCGGCCAGCGTGCTCGCCACGGCCGCCGCCGTCTCGTACTTCAGCGGCGCGACCCCCACGAGGTTCTGCACCGCGACGTCGCGCTCGGCATCGGTGAGGCCCTCCTCGGCGAGCTTGCGCAGCACCGCCCACAGGTCCTGCAGCGCGGGACCGGTGTTCGGGGTGTCCACGGAGCCGCTGATGGCGAGCATCGAGGCACCCGTGCCGTCCGGGGCGGACCTGAGGACCTGCCCGAACGAGCGCACACCGTAGGTGTAGCCCTTCTCCTCGCGCAGGACGCGGTCCAGGCGGGAGGTGAGGGTGCCGCCGAGGCAGTACGTGCCGAGCACCTGGGCGGCCCACACACGGTCATGCCGGTCCGCGCCGACCCGGCCGATGAGCAGCTGCGTCTGGACGGCTCCGGGGCGGTCCACGATGACGACCCGGCCGGTGTCGTCGGCGGTCACCGGCGGCACGGGCCGCGGCTGCGCCGTCGAGCCGTTCCAGGCGCCCAGGGTCTCGCCGAGCAGTGCGTCCAGGTCGATGCCGGTGAGGTCGCCGACGACCACGGCGGTGGCCGTGGCGGGCCGGACGTGCCGGTCGTAGAAGCCGCGGACGGCCGCCGCGTCGATCTTCTCGACCGTCTCCTCGGTGCCCTGGCGCGGGCGCGACATGCGCGCGGTCGCCGGGAACAGCTCCTTCGAGAGCTCCTTGGCGGCACGGCGGGACGGGTTCGCCAGCTCGTGCGGGATCTCGTCGAGGCGGTTGCGCACCAGCCGCTCCACCTCGCTCTCGTCGAACGCGGGTGCCCTGAGGGCGTCGGCGAGCAGGCCGAGGGCCTTGCCGAGGCGGGAGGCGGGGACCTCCAGGCTCAGTCGGACGCCCGGGTGGTCTGCGTGCGCGTCCAGGGTCGCGCCGCAGCGCTCCAGCTCGGCGGCGAACTCCTCGGCGGAGTGCCTGTCGGTGCCTTCGGAGAAGGCCCGCGCCATGATCGTGGCGACGCCGTCGAAGCCGGCCGGCTCGGCGTCCAGCGGCGCGTCCAGGAGCACCTCGACGGCGACGACCTGCTGGCCGGGGCGGTGGCACCGCAGCACGGTCAGACCGTTGTCCAGCGTGCCGCGCTCGGGGGCCGGGAAGGCCCACGGCTTCGCCTCGCCCGCACGGGGCTGGGGGTGGAACTCCATCGCGGCGAGCTCGGTCACTTGGCCGCCTCCTCGTCGTCGTTCTGGTCGGCGGTGGACGCTTCCACGGTGGCTTCCGACTCCGGGTCCTCGGGGAAGTCCTCGTCCTGGGTGTGCTCCGCGGACTCGGCGGACAGCGGCTCGTAGACGAGCACCGCGCGGTTGTCCGGGCGCAGGCGGGCCTTGGCCACCTCCTGCACCTCCTCCGGCGTCACCTCGAGGACACGCTGGACGGCGGTCAGGGCGAGCTGCGGGTCGCCGAACAGGACCGCGAACCGGCACAGCTCGTCGGCGCGGCCCGCGACCGTGCCGAGCCGGTCCAGCCACTCGCGCTCCAACTGGGCCTGGGCGCGCTCCATTTCCTCGGGAGTGGGGCCCTGCTCCGCGAAGCGGGCGAGCTCCTCGTCGATGGCGGTCTCGATGACCGGCACCTCGACGTCGCCGGAGGTCTTCACGTCCAGCCAGCCCAGGGAGGGCGCCCCGGCCAGCCGCAGCAGGCCGAACCCGGCCGCAACGGCCGTACGGTCGCGGCGCACGAGCCGGTTGTACAGGCGGGAGGACTCGCCGCCGCCCAGGACGGTGAGCGCCAGGTCGGCGGCGTCGGCCGCGCGCGTGCCGTCCTGCGGGAGCCGGTAGGCGGCCATCAGCGCGCGGGCCGGAACCTCCTCCACGACGACCTCGCGCAGCTGCTCGCCGATCACCTCCGGCAGCGAGCCGTCGCGGGGCTCGGGCTTGCCGTCGTGGGAGGGGATCGAGCCGAAGTACTTCTCGATCCAGGCGAGGGTCTGCTGCGGGTCGATGTCGCCGACCACGGAGAGCACGGCGTTGTTCGGCGCGTAGTACGTCCGGAAGAACCGCCGCGCGTCCTCCAGCGTGGCCGCGTCCAGGTCGGCCATCGAGCCGATCGGCGTGTGGTGGTACGGGTGGCCCTCCGGGTAGGCGAGGGCGGTCAGCTTCTCGAAGGCGGTGCCGTACGGAACGTTGTCGTAGCGCTGCCGGCGCTCGTTCTTGACGACGTCCCGCTGGTTCTCCATGGACTCGTCGTCCAGGGCGGCCAGCAGCGAACCCATGCGGTCGGCCTCCAGCCAGAGGGCGAGCTCCAGCTGATGGGCGGGCATGGTCTCGAAGTAGTTGGTGCGCTCGAAGCTGGTGGTGCCGTTGAGCGAGCCGCCGGCGCCCTGCACGAGCTCGAAGTGACCGTTGCCCTTCACCTGTGAAGAGCCCTGGAACATCAGGTGCTCGAAAAGGTGAGCCAGGCCGGTACGGCCCTTGACTTCGTGGCGGGAGCCGACGTCGTACCACAGGCACACCGCCGCGACCGGGGTCAGGTGGTCCTCGGAGAGCACCACGCGCAAACCGTTGGCCAGGCGGTGCTCGGTCGCTGCCAGGCCCCCGGAGCCTGCCTCGGCTTTGGTCGTGTGACCCATGGGCATGTACGTCCCTTCGATCGCGGAAGCGGTCGTGAAACCGCGGTGTTCCTGCCGGTCCTGCCACTGTATGCAAGCGGCCGGAGCCTCGGTGAAGTTCCCGCCGGACGTACGCCCACAGCGGATCGCGTAGCCTGCGGGAGTCGTGCCGCGGGGCGGCTCCTCCGGCGCCCCGTGCCACCGGGAAGGGCCGCGGGCACCGGGTCCTGGCCCGGCTTGTCAGTACCGCGGTCCACAATGGTCCGATCAGACCCGTTCACGCTTCGGAAAGAGTGAGCCGAAGGGGTGCGTCGACACCGACGTGACCGACCCGTAGGCGAGCGACCAGAAAAGAGGAGCCGGCAGCGATGGCCCGCCGCAGCACGAAGACCCCGCCGCCCGACGACTCGTACGAGGAGAAGATCCTCGACATCGACGTCGTGGACGAGATGCAGGGCTCCTACCTCGAATACGCGTATTCGGTCATCTACTCGCGTGCCCTGCCGGATGCCCGTGACGGCCTCAAGCCGGTGCACCGCCGGATCGTCTACCAGATGAACGAGATGGGCCTGCGCCCCGACCGCGGCTACGTGAAGTGCGCGCGTGTCGTCGGCGACGTGATGGGCAAGCTCCATCCGCACGGCGACGCGTCGATCTACGACGCCCTGGTGCGCATGGCCCAGCCGTTCTCCATGCGCGTCCCGCTGGTCGACGGACACGGCAACTTCGGCTCGCTGGGCAACGACGACCCGCCGGCCGCCATGCGGTACACCGAATGCCGGATGGCCGAGGCCACGAGCCTGATGACCGAGTCGATCGACGAGGACACGGTCGACTTCGCCCCCAACTACGACGGCCAGGAGCAGGAGCCGGTCGCCCTGCCCGCCGCGTTCCCGAACCTGCTGGTGAACGGCGCTTCGGGCATCGCGGTCGGCATGGCCACGAACATGCCGCCGCACAACCTCGCCGAGGTCGTCGCGGCCGCCCGGCATCTGATCCGCCACCCGAACGCGGACCTGGACACGCTGATGAAGTACGTTCCGGGGCCCGACCTGCCCACCGGCGGCCGGATCGTCGGCCTTTCCGGGGTCCGGGACGCGTACGAGACGGGCCGCGGCACGTTCAAGATCCGCGCCACGGTGGCGGTGGAGAGCGTGACGGCGCGCCGCATGGGCCTCGTCGTCACCGAGCTGCCCTTCACGGTCGGCCCGGAGAAGGTCATCACCAAGATCAAGGACCTGGTCAACGCGAAGAAGCTGCAGGGCATCGCGGACGTCAAGGACCTCACGGACCGCGCGCACGGCCTGCGTCTGGTCATCGAGATCAAGAACGGCTTCGTGCCGGAGGCGGTCCTGGAGCAGCTCTACAAGCTGACGCCGATGGAGGAGTCCTTCGGCATCAACAATGTGGCCCTGGTGGACGGCCAGCCGCTCACGCTGGGCCTCAAGGAGCTCCTCGAGGTCTACCTCGACCACCGCTTCGAGGTCGTGCGCCGCCGCTCGGAGTACCGCCGCGGCAAGCGCCGCGACCGGCTGCACCTGGTGGAGGGCCTGCTCACCGCCCTCGTGGACATCGACGAGGTCATCCGTCTGATCCGCTCCAGCGAGAACAGCGCGCAGGCGAAGGAGCGCCTGATGCAGCGCTTCTCGCTGTCGGAGATCCAGACCCAGTACATCCTCGACACGCCGCTGCGCCGCCTCACCAAGTACGACCGCATCGAGCTGGAGTCGGAGAAGGACCGGCTCAACGCGGAGATCGCCGAGCTGACCCGGATCCTGGAGTCGGACGCCGAGCTGCGCAAGCTGGTCTCCGCCGAACTGGCCCAAGTGGCCAAGAAGTTCGGCACCGAGCGGCGTACGGTCCTGCTGGAGTCGTCGGGCGCCCCGGCGACGGCCGTGCCGCTGCAGGTGGCGGACGACCCGTGCCGGGTGCTCCTGTCGTCGACGGGTCTGCTGGCCCGCACCGTGAACGGCGAGCCCTTCGTGCAGGACGCCGAGGCCAAGCGCGCCAAGCACGACGTGATCGTCTCGGCGGTGCCGGCCACGGCGCGCGGCGAGGTGGGCGTGGTGACGTCGGCGGGCCGCCTGCTGCGGGTGAACGTGGTCGATCTCCCGCAGCTGCCGGAGACGGCGGCGGCGCCGAACCTCGCCGGAGGGGCGCCCATCGCGGAGTTCGTCACCCTGGAGGACGACGAGACGGTGGTCTGCCTGACCACGCTCGACGAGTCGTCCCCGGGCCTCGCGCTCGGCACGGCACAGGGCGTCGTCAAGCGTGTGGTGCCCGACTACCCCTCCAACAAGGACGAGTTGGAGGTCATCACGCTCAAGGAGGGCGACCGGATCGTCGGCGCGGTGGAGCTGCGCACCGGCGAGGAGGACCTGGTGTTCATCACGGACGACGCGCAGCTGCTGCGCTACCAGGCGTCCCAGGTCCGTCCCCAGGGCCGGCCGGCGGGCGGTATGACGGGCATCAAACTCGCCGATGGCGTGAAGGTGATCTCCTTCACGGCGGTCGACCCGGCGGTGGACGCGGTGGTCTTCACCGTCGCGGGCTCGCGCGGCACGCTGGACGACTCGGTCCAGACGACCGCCAAGCTGACCCCGTTCGACCAGTACCCGCGCAAGGGCCGTGCCACGGGTGGTGTGCGCTGCCAGCGGTTCCTGAAGGGCGAGGACTGCCTGTCCCTGGCCTGGGCGGGCGCGGCCCCGGCACGGGCGGCGCAGAAGAACGGCACCCCGGTCGAGCTCCCGGAACTCGACCCGCGCCGGGACGGCTCGGGCACCTCGCTGGCGAAGACCGTGTCGGTGGTGGCGGGCCCGGTCTTCTAGCCGACCGGTCCGCTCTTCCGGCTAGACCGACGGGACCTCTTCATCGGGGTCCCGTACGTAGCGCAGGACGCCCCACATGCCGTGCTCGTCGGCGTGTGGGGCGTCGTTCCTGCACGCCTCCAGTTCCTTGGCGAGGGTGGCGGTGTCGATGCCGGAGCCGATCAGGACGAGCTGCGTGAGGCGTGCTTCGGCGGGCGTCCAGGGCTGCGGGTAGAAGCGCAGGAAACGCCCGACGGCGTGGACGGCGTAGCGGTTCAGGGCGTCGTGGGGCCCGAAGTCGACGTATCCCTTGATGCGGTAGAGCCCCTCGGGCCGGCTGTCGAGGAACTCCATCAGCCGGCGGGGGTCGAGGGGGACATCGGAGACGAAGGACAGGCTGTCGTACGCCGTGTGCAGATGCCCGGCGTGCTCGTCCTCGCTGTCGTGGTCGTGCAGGTCGTCGAAGGAGAGCTGGCCGACGCGCTCCTCGCTCGGCCTGCAGTCGAAGAGGAATTCCGGGTCGATGCGCCCATAGGTGGCGGGGGCGACGGCGGCGCGGTCGGTGAGCGAGCCGACGATCCCGAGCACACGCTCGGCATCGGCCACCCGGTCGAGCTTGTTGACCACGACCAGGTCGGCGAGGGCGAGGTGCCGGTCGATCTCGGGGTGCTGCTGCCGGGTGGTGCCGAACTCGGCGGCGTCGACGACCTCGACGAGTCCGCCGTACACGATCCGGGGATGCTCGCTGGCGAGCACCATCCGCACGAGCTCCTGGGGTTCGGCGAGTCCGCTGGCCTCGACGACGATGACGTCGATGCCGGCGGACGGGTTGGCGAGCCGCTCCAGATACAGATCCAGTTCGCTCGCGTCGACGGCACAGCACAGGCACCCGTTGCCCAGGGAGACCGTCGAGTCGCCGAGTGCACCGGCCACGGCCATCGCGTCGATCTCGATGGCGCCGAAGTCGTTGACGATCGCCCCGATGCGGCTGCCTCCACTGCGGTGCAGCAGATGATTGAGGAGCGTGGTCTTCCCCGAGCCCAGGAATCCGGCCAGTACGACGACCGGGATCTGCTGCGGACCTCGGCTGTGCCCCACTCTGCGACCTCTCTCACGCGGACGCGTGCACCGGCTCTCGGTCCGGCGCACGAACGACGATTGAATGCCGACTCAGGATACGAGCGGGAAGAAACACCGCGAAGTGAACGATTGTTAGCACCTCTTGCGGGGCAGACGATGGGCAGGCGCCGGAGCGTGCGACCCTCGCTTCCCTCCGTGCGCCGCCTCTCCGCCTCCCCGCCGATCAGAGCCGCTCGGCACACTCTGGGAGACGGCAAGCGCCGCCCACCGCTCGCCGGTCCCCTCCAGTCGACCCGCACCCCGACGACCGGCGGACGGCCGCCTGATCCGGGGGTTGACATGGCCACACAGAGTTCAGGGATAGGGAGGATCGTTTCGGCTGCCAAAGCAAAGCTTGCAGCCGTCACCGACTCCATCAGCACACGGAGCGCACGTCACCGCAGAAGGGCTGTCCTCGCCCAGCAGCACCGGCTCCATTTCGACCTGATCTGCAAGGCTATGGACGATCCCGCCCTGGCCGCCGTGCTGGACACCTACGAAACCGCCGTGCCGCTGGAGAAGCAGCGCCAGTTCCTCTTCGCCAATGCGCTCTACATCAACGCCCTGTACTTCCACCGGATCGGGGCAATGACCCGGGCGGAGCTCTACGGCCATCTCCGGGTCATGTGCCAGAACAAGGTGTTCCGCGAGTACTGGGAGGCGACCCGCCACCATCGCAAGAGCCTGCCCGAGACGTCGGAGGAGTTCGCCCTGGGCCGGATGATGGACGACTTGGTGCAGGAACTCGTCGATGCCGACACGGACGAGTGGTGGGTCGTGGGCGAGCCCCCTGAGGAATCCTCATGACCCCAGGGGACTTCGTGACCCAAGGGGGCTTCGTCCGCCACCGCAGGGGGTCAGGAGTCGGGAATGTCCCGCTTGGCTCTGACGAGGGTCTCGCGGGTGATGATCACGATCCGCTCATAGTCGGCTCGTACGGCGTCCGACGGGAGCTCCGGATCGAGTTGCGCGGTCGCTTCGCGCCCGATCACGGCGAAATCGCCATTGCTCAGCTCGAAGATGTCGGGGCACGTCTGCCCTGTGGCACTGCCGCGCTCCCGAGGAGAAGCCCCTACACGTCGCACGATCTTCACGGAAAGCTACCGCCTTATGGCTCAGAGGGATGGGTGTGTCCTCCGAGCTGACTTTCCGAAGTGGTTCCGTCGGAGCGCGCTCTCCGAGCGCAAGGGTGTTCGCCGGAGCGCCCGGAGAGGGGCCAGCGACAAGATATCGATTCCGGTGCGCTTGAGGTGCCTGTTATCCCTCGGCAAGCGGGTTAATTTTTCCGGCTCCGCTTGACCTCGGGACGCTGTGGGCGGATGCTCCGCCGCCCACAGCACAGCCGGACTTGCGTCATCCTGCGGCCGGCACCGCAGCCGGCGGCTCCGGCCCCACATAGCGGGCCGTCGGGCGGATGATCTTCGAGTCCTGGGACTGCTCCAGGATGTTGGCGCTCCAGCCCACCACGCGGGCCGCGGCGAAGGTGGGGGTGAACATCTCGCGTGGCAGGCCGCACAGTTCCATGACCACGCCCGCGTAGAACTCGACGTTCGTGTGAAGTTCGCGCCCGGGCTTCAGCTCGGCGAGGATCGCCTCGACATGGTGCTCGACCTCGACGGCGAAGTCGACGCGCGGGCCGCCGAACCCCCGGGCGATGTCCCGGAGCATCCGCGAACGGGGGTCCTCCGTACGGTAGACGGCATGCCCGAAGCCCATGATGCGGTCACCGGCGAGAACGCGGCCCCTGATCCAGGAGTCGATCCGGTCCGGGGTCCCTATCTCGTCCAGGGTGTCCAGCGCGCGGCTGGGCGCACCCCCGTGCAGCGGCCCGGACAGCGCACCCACCGCTCCCACGAGACACGCCGCCACATCCGCGCCCGTCGAGGCGACGACCCGGGCCGTGAAGGTTGACGCGTTGAAGCCGTGATCAATGGTCGAGATCAAGTACTGCTCGATCGCCCGGGCCCGCCGGGGATCCGGTTCCACGCCCGTGAGCATGTAGAGGTAGTTGGCCGCGTACGACAGGTCTTCGCGCGGCTCCACCGGGTCGAGCCCCTGCCCGAGCCGGTACAGCGCGGTGAGCAGGGTCGGTACGGCCGCGCAGGCGGCGAGGGCGTGCGCGCGGCGCCGGTCCGCGTCGATGTCGTACACCGGCCGGAATCCCTTCGCCGCGCCCACCAACGACAGTGCCGTGCGCAGCGCGGCCAGCGGGCCGGACGTGCGGCTCGCCGTGGCGACGGCGGGCAGGGCTGCCCGGACCTCGTCCGGCAGGCGCCGCAGCGCCGCGGTCCGGGCGGTGAAGGCGGTGCGCCGCTCGGCGTCCGGCAGTTCGCCGTGTACCAGCAGATGCCAGACGTCCTCGAAGCCCCGGGTCCGCGCGAGTTCGACGGCCGAGTACTGGCGGTAGTGGTAGAAGCCCTCGAGCCCCCGGACGTCACCGAGTTCGGTGTCGGTGACAACGACGCCCGCGAGTCCGCGTGGCACGTCGACAAGGGTGGCCGCGGCCCTGTTGATGGACATGGTTCTCCTCCCTGGACTTGATTCCACTGTCAATGCTTGACTGTTCTTCTGTCAATGTTGATCCAGTCAATATGCCGGGAGGCGACTACGGTGACCCCCATGCGCGATCAAGAACCGGCTTCCGGCCGTCCCGGGCAGAGGCTGAGCACCAAGGAGACCGCCGAAGCGCTCGGCGTGAAGCCGGAGACCGTGTACGCGTATGTGAGCCGCGGTCAGCTCACCAGCAGGCGCGAGCCCGGCGGCCGCGGCAGCACCTTCGACGCCAAGGAGGTGGAGGCCCTCGCCCGGCGCAACAGGCGGGAGAGCAGCGTGAGTTCGGGCTCCGGCGGCGAACTGTCCGTACGCACCCGCATCACGCTGATCGACAAGGACCGGTACTTCTTCCGGGGCGTGGACGCCACCCGGCTCGCCGCCGAGCACTCCTACGAGGAGGTCGCCGAGTGGCTGTGGACCGGGCGGATGCGCCCCGGCGTCACCTTCACCGCGCCGGAGGCCGTCGCCGCCGTCGTCCGCCGCGCCGTGGACGCCCTGCCCGAACACACCGCGCCCACCGACCGGCTGCGGGTCGCGGCGATCGCCGCGGCGGCGGAGGACCCGCTGCGCTTCGACCTGTCCGAGGAGGCCGTGCTCGGCACCGCGCGCGTCCTGATCCCCACACTGGTCGCCGCCCTGCCGCCCCAGCCGTACGCCCACCACCACGACGAGGGCCCGCTGGCCCACCGTCTGTGGGGCCGGCTGACCGGGCGCGAGGCCGACGAGGCGTCACTGCGCACCCTGGACACGGCACTCGCCCTCCTCGTCGACCACGACCTGGCCGCCTCGACGCTCGCGGTGCGAGTCGCCGCCTCGGCCCGCGCCCACGCGTATGCGGCCGTCTCGGCCGGACTCGGCGTGATCGAGGGCCCGTTGCACGGCGCGGCCAGCGGGCTCGCCCACCGGATGCTGCTGGACGTGCTCGAGCGGGGCACCGCGGTACCGGTGATCGCGGACGAACTCCGCGCGGGCCGCCGCATCCCCGGCCTCGGCCACCGGCTCTACGCGGGCGAGGACCCACGCGCGCGTGCCCTGTTCGCCCTCCTGGAGCGGGTCCCGCGCGCGGAGCCCGCCCTGCTCGCGGCCCGCGACGTCGTCGCCACCACTGCCCGCCACACCCCGCTGCACGCGAATGTCGACCTGGCCCTCGCCGTGCTCACCGTGTCCTCCGGCATGCCCGCCACGGCGGGCGAGACGATCTTCGCCGTGGCGCGGACGGCGGGTTGGATCGCCCACGCCCTGGAGGAGTACGGGGAACGCCCGTTGCGCATGCGGCCCAGCGGACACTACGTGGGACCGAGACCGCCTCAAGCCCTGCCGGAGTAGCACACCAGCACGACTGGAAGTCACTCCGAGGAAAGTCAGGTTAGGCTCACCTCTGTGAGTAGGTGTGCGACCGTCTCCCGGAGCCTCGAAGAGCCCGTCTCCGGTACGGCGGCCACTGCGACGACATGGCTGCTGCTGGAACAGCCCGGACCTTGGGGTGCCAAAGCGCTCACGTCGAGCCACTTGGACCCCGCTCTGGGGCGCGCCCTGGAGGCGGCCGCCGAGGGAACCGGCGTGCGGATCGCGCTGATCCGGCGTCCCGGACGGCACGCCGACCTCGGCAGGCCCGCCATGCGGCAGGTCTACGCCGCCCACACCGTTCCCGGGAACACCTGGCTGCGCAGCGCCACGACCTGCGACCCGGAACAGTTGCGCGCCCTCGACTTCGCCGCCCTCGGCGCGGGTGACCACCGTTCGTTCGACGTGGCACTGCGCGCCCGGGCGCACCCGGACGGCCCGCTGGCGCTCGTGTGCACCAACGGCAAGCGCGACCGCTGCTGCGCCCTGCTGGGCCGCCCCCTCGCGGCCGAGCTCGCCGCGTCCGGCGTGCGAGACACCTGGGAGGTCACCCATCTGGGTGGTCATCGCTTCTCGCCGACCGTGCTCGTGCTGCCGTACGGCTACGCGTACGGCAGGGCCGAGGCGCACGCCGTCAAGGAGGTCCTGCACGGCGTCCGGGAGGGCCGTGTCGTCGTCGAGGGCTGCCGCGGGTGCTCGGCCTGGGAACGGCCCGGCCAGGCGGCCGAACTGGCCGTGCGCACGGCCGCCGACGAGTACACGGCGGGCACGCTGCGCGTCGAACGGACAGACGGCGGGGCGCCGCGCTGGGAGGTGACCGTGGCCCATGTCGACGGCCGCCGGTGGCGCGTCACCGTGGCCCAGGGCGCCTCGCTGCCGCCCCGCCCTGAGAGCTGCGGGGCGTCGGTGCTCGGTACCCCGGCCCGGATGGACGTGGTGGCGGTGCACGAGCTGACGACGACGGCCCTGGCGAGCTGACGACGTCGCCGGAGCAAGGCCCACCCGGCTTTCCAAGATCCGGTCAAGAGATCCACGCCACACCCCCTACGGCAGGGCGCGCCCGTCCACGTACCTTCGTGGGCATGAGCCCCACTCCCCCCGCACGCCGTCTGCGCCTCGGTCTGCCGCGGCGGGTGTTCTCCCAGGTGCTGCTGATGCAGGTGGCGATCGCCGCGGGAGTCGCGGTGCTCGCGACCGGGCTGTTCCTGGCGCCGCTGAGCAAGCAGCTCGACAACGAGGCCATGCGGCGTGCGTTGGCGATCGCACAGACCACCGCCCAGGATCCGCAGGTCGCGACGGATCTCCAGGACACCCCGCCGACCGCCGGCGGCCCGGTGCAGCGGGAGGCGGAGCGCATCCGGCACGCCACCCACGCCGAGTACATCGTGGTGATGGACCTGCGGGGCATCCGCTGGTCGCACACGAACCCGCGGCAGATCGGCCTGAAGGTCTCGACCAACCCCAAGGAGGCCCTGGCCGGCAAGCAGGTCATGGAGATCGACACCGGCACCCTGGGCCGCTCCGCCCGCGGCAAGGTGCCGCTGTACGACGCCGACCACCGGATCGTCGGGGCGGTCTCGGTGGGCATCGCGTACGACAGCGTGCGGGCCCGGCTCATCAGCGCGATCCCGGGGCTGTTCGCCTACGCGGGCGGCGCGCTCGCGGTCGGCGCGCTGGCCGCCTGGCTGATCTCCCGGCGGGTCCAGCGGCAGACCCGGGACCTGGCCTTCTCGGACATCTCGGCGCTGCTCGCGGAGCGCGAGGCGATGCTGCACGGCATCCGGGAGGGCGTCGTCGCCCTCGACCGCACCGGCCGCATACGTCTGCTCAACGACGAGGCACGAAGGCTGCTGGGCATCGGTGACGAGGCCGTCGGCCGGACGCCGGACGAGGCGCTGGGGGCGGGCCGTACGACGGACGTCCTGGCCGGCCGGGTGACGGGCACCGACCTGCTCACCGTGAGAGGCCAGCGGGTCCTGGTCGCCAACCGCATGCCCACCGACGACGGCGGCGCGGTGGCCACTCTGCGCGACCGCACCGAACTGGAGCAGCTCGGCCGCGAACTCGACTCCACGCGGGGCCTCATCGACGCCCTGCGCGCCCAGGACCACGAGCACGCCAACCGTATGCACACCCTGCTGGGCCTGCTGGAACTGGAGATGTACGACGACGCCGTGGAGTTCGTCGGAGAGGTGGTCGGCGCCCACCGGGTCACCGCGGAACAGGTCACCGAGAAGATCCAGGACCCGCTGCTCGCCGCCCTGCTGGTCGGCAAGGCGACCGTCGCGGCCGAGCGCGGGGTCGCTCTCTGGGTCTCGGACCGCACCCGGCTCCCGGACCGGGTGATCGACCCCAGGGGCCTGGTCACCGTCGTGGGCAATCTGGTGGACAACGCGCTCGACGCCGTCGCGGGCACTCCGCACGCGCGCGTGGAGGTGGAGTTGCGCGCCGAGGGGCGTACCGCCGTCCTACGGGTACGCGACACGGGTCCCGGCATACCGGCGGAGCAGCGGGAAGTGGTCTTCACCGAGGGGTGGTCCACCAAGAAGCCGCCCGCGCACGGCAAACGCGGCATAGGGCTCTCCCTGGTGCGCCGGCTCGCCGAGCGGCAGGGCGGGAGCGCCACGGTGAGCGAGGCGGACGGCGGGGGCGCCGAGTTCACGGTCGTACTGCCGGAGGCCCTGACCGAGCCGGACCTGGCGCCGGCACTCACCGCATCCGTGGCGAACGCTGACGAGGAGGAGGCGTGATGATCGAGGTCCTGGTCGTGGACGACGACACGCGGGTCGCCCGGGTCAACGCCGCCTACGTCGAGAAGGTGCCGGGCTTCCATGTGGCCGGCGAGGCGCACACCGCGGCCGAGGCGCTGCGCCGGATGGAGGAGCTACCGCGGCTCGACCTGGTCCTCCTGGACCACTACCTGCCCGACAAAACCGGCCTCGCGGTCGTCCGGGAGATGCGCCGACGCGGCCACCAGACCGACGTCATCATGGTCACGGCGGCCCGGGACCTGTCGACCGTGCAGGCGGCGATGCGGCACGGCGCCCTGCAGTACCTGGTCAAGCCGTTCGCCTTCGCGGGCCTGCGGGCCAAGCTGGAGGCGTATGCGCAGCTGCGCCGCACTCTGGACGGCGGCGGCGAGGCCGAACAGGCGGAGGTGGACCGTATCTTCGGCGCGCTGTCCGTGCCGTCGGAGCCGGGACTGCCCAAGGGCCACTCCCGCACCACCGCCGAGTTGGTGCGGCAGTCCCTGATGAACGCCGAAGGCCCGCTGTCGGCCCAGGAGATCGCCGAGCGGACCGGGGTGAGCCGGCAGACCGCCCAGCGCTATCTGAAGCTCCTGGAGCGTACGGGACGGGCCCGGCTGACCCTCAAGTACGGCGACGCGGGCCGCCCGGAACACCGTTACGTGTGGGCGACCCGCGTCTGACCGCGGCCGATACGTCCGTCAGCCGGCCTGCTTCGCAGCCTTCTCGACGAATTCGGTCGTGTACGTCTTGCTCAGGTCCACCGTGGCGTTCTTGATGGTGGGGTTGAACGCCTTGAGGACCTTCTCGACGGTCTCGGGGCCGTTCGTGGGCATCACACCGTCGTCGGTGAACATCGGAAGGGTGCTTTTGATGGCCTCCGCGTAGAGCGTCTTGTTGCCCTGGGAGTAGTCGGCGGGCATCTTGGCCGCGATCTCGTCCGCGCTGTGGGTGGACATCCACTTGAGCGTCTTGACGAATGCATTGGCCAACTTTTGGACGGTGTCCTTGTGGCTGTTCACCCAGTCCGTCTGCATGTACAGACTTGACGACGGGTACGGACCGCCCAGTGCCTCCTGCGAGCCCTCGGGGGTCCGCATGTCGAGGAGGATCTTGCCCGCCTTCTTGTCCAGGATCGTGGCGACGGTCGGGTCGGTCGTCATGCCTGCGTCGATCGAGCCCTGCTGCAGGGCGGAGATGAACGTCGGGCCCGCACCCACGGCGACCGGAGTGAACTCGCTGGTCTTCACGCCGTTCTTGACCGCGAGGTACTTGGTGAGGAAGTCGGTCGAGGCACCGAGACCGGTGACGCCGAGCTTCTTCCCCTTGAAGTCCTTGGCCGAGGTGATGTCCCCCGCCTTCTTGGTGGAGACGACCTCCACCTCGCCGGGGGCGTGCGAGAACTGCACGACGGACTCGACTGCCTTGCCCTTCACCTGGAGGTCGAGGGTGTGGTCGTAGAAGCCGACGGCGCCCTGGACCTGGCCGGAGACGAGCGCGGTCTCCGCCTGGACGCCGGCGGGCTCGCTGAGCAGCTCCACGTCGAGGCCCTCGGCGTCGAAGTAGCCGAGCCGCTGGGTGAGCATCGCCGGCAGGTAGATGACCTTGTCCAGGCCACCGACCATGATCTTGACCTTGGTGCCCTTGCCGTCGCCCTTGCTCCCGGAGCCGGTGGAGGCCGTGCTGGCCGCGTCATTGGCGCACGCGGTGAGCGAGGAGAGGGCGAGCAGGCCGACGGCGGCGAGCGATGCGTATCTGGCGGACTTGCGCATGGCGGTTCACGTCCTTGTGAGAGGGCGGTGCGGGGATGAAAGAAGGGTCTGCGGGGGGCCGTTCAGCCGGCCGGAGCCGGTCGCTGGGCGAAGGGCGTCCGCCGGGCGAAGCGGGTTCGCCGTGCGGGTCGGATCAGCTGTCCGAACCGGTCGGCTTCCACCGGAAGATGCGGCGCTCGGCGAAGGTCAGCAGGCCCTCGGCGAAGAGTGCGACGACGGCGAGGATCACCATCGCGGCGTAGACGCCGGCGGCGTTGAAGGTGCCCTGCGACTGGGCGACGAGCAGGCCGATGCCCTTGGTGGCGCCGATGTACTCGCCGACGATGGCGCCGATGAGGGCGAAGCCGAAGCTGACGTGGAGGCTGGTGAAGATCCAGGAGGTGGCCGACGGGATGACCACCTGAAGGGTCACCCTGCGATCACTGGCACCGAGGATCCGGGCGTTGGCGACCAGGTTGCGGTCGACCTCACGGGCGCCCTGGAAGGCATTGAAGAACACCGGGAAGAACACCAGCACCACGGCCGACGCGACCTTGGAGGCCGGGCCCAGGCCGAACCAGATCACGAAGATCGGGGCGAGGACGATCCTGGGGATGGAGTTGAGCACCTTGATGTATGGACCAAGGACATCGGCCAGGAAGGCGATCCGCCCGAGGGCGATACCGAAGACCACACCGGCGACGACACCGATGATCCAGCCGAGCAGAGCCTCATGGAGCGTGTACCAGATCTGCTCGCCGAGGGAGCCCTGCGCGGTCCCGTGCATGATCCAGGTGTAGATCTGGTCCCAGATCTTCGACGGCATCGAGAAGTTGAACGGATCGATGACACCGGCACGGGACAGCGCCTCCCACAGGCCGAGTACGGCGACCAGGAGCAGCACACGAGTGCCGGCGACGACGATCTTGCGTCTGCGTGCGGCCTGCGCCCGCGACTGCGCACGGCCCGGTGCCTTGACGGTGTCGACGACGGGCGTGGTGATGACCTCAGGCGACATGGGCGGCACCCCTTTCGCGGGTGATGCGGACCTCTTCGCCGAGGGACTCCCAGATCTCGCGGTAGATCTCGATGAACCGGGGCTCCAGACGCACCGACTCGACCTTGCGCGGCCGGGGCAGGTCGATGTCGAAGACCTGTTTCACGGTCGCGGGTCCGGCGGTCATCACGACGACCTTGTCGGCCAGCGCGATGGACTCCTCCAGGTCGTGGGTGACGAAGACGACCGAGGCGCCAGTGCCCTCCCACAGTTCCAGGAGCTCGTCCGACATCAGTGCCCGGGTCTGCACGTCGAGCGCGGAGAAGGGCTCGTCCATCAGCAGGATCTCGGGGTCGTTGACGAAGGTGGCGGCGAGAGCGACGCGCTTGCGCTGTCCGCCGGAGAGCTGGTGCGGATAGCGGTCCTCGAACGCGGCGAGCCCGACCCGGGCCAGCCACTCGCGGGCCTTCTCCTTGGCCTCCGCCTTCGGCACGCCCCGGAAGCGGGGGCCCGCCATGACGTTGGACAGGACCGAGCGCCAGGGGAAGGTGGCGTCCTGCTGGAAGACGAAGCCGACCTTGTCACCGACGCCGGAGACCGGCCGCCCAGCCACCAGCACCTCACCCTCGGTGGGCTCCTCCAGCCCGCTGACCAGGGTCAACGTGGTCGACTTACCGCAACCGGTCGGGCCGACCACAGCCACGAACTCACCGCGTCCGACAGTGAGGTCCAGGTCGCGGACGGCCGTGTGCAGACCCCCCGAGGGGGTCTTGAAGATCTTGCTCGCGCCCCGCAACCGGATGGCGGGGCTGGTGTCTGCGCTCATGGCCCGGGACGGTAGGTGTGGCCCGGGCCACAGCAGCAGTCTTCTGGGCGCAAGCCGTTCTTTTGCTCGCAAGGGCCTGTTGTGCTCATTTTGCTCGCGCTACAACTGCGGAGCACGAAACACGGGCTTAACGCTCGCCGGCCTTGAAGGAGAGGCCTGATGATTGACGTCCTGGTCGTGGACGACGACTTCCGTGTCGCCGAGATAAACGCCAAGTACGTGGGAAAGGTTCCCGGCTTCCGGGTGGCCGCCCGCGCGCACAGCGCTGCCCAGGCCCTGGCCACCGTGGAGCGCGGGGGCATCGACCTGGTGCTGCTCGACCACTACCTGCCGGACCGGACCGGCCTCGAACTCGTCCACCTCATGCGGGAACAGGGCCACGGCACCGACGTCATCATGATCACGGCGGCCAGCGATGTGACGACCGTGCAGAAGGCGATGCGGCTGGGAGCCCTGCACTATCTGGTCAAGCCGTTCACCTTCGCCGCCCTGCGCACCCGCCTGGACTCCTACGCCGCCCTGCGCCGCACCGTCGACCGGGTCGGTGACCGGGGCCTGACCGGACAGGAGCAGGTCGACCGCATCTTCGGCGCGCTGCGGACCGCGCCCGCGCCGAACGCACCCGGCCTGCCCAGTGGCCACTCAGAGCCCACCACGGACCTCATCTGCGGCGTCCTGCACCGCGCCGAGCACCCGCTGTCCGCCCACGAGGTCGCCGCCGAGACCGGTCTGAGCCGCTCCACCGCCCAGCGCTACCTCCGCCATCTGGAACAGGCGGGCCGACTCCGCCTCTCACTGAGGTACGGCGACACGGGGCGTCCCGAGCACCGGTACGCATGGGTGGCACCCTGACGGGTCTCCGTCCGGGAGCACGGATGACGCCGCAGCGGTTCGCCGCCCTGGCACGCGGGCCGCACTACACGGCCCCCGCTCCGGTCAGCGACCGCACCTCGGTCTCCGCGTGCTTGGCCTCGTCCGGGACCTCGGCCGAGGTGACCGTCCCCAGCCAGCCCGCGAGGAAGCCCAGCGGGATGGAGACGATGCCGGGGTTCTGCAACGGGAAGTACTGGAAGTCGACCGCCGGAAACAGCGAATCCGGGCTGCCGGACACGACCGGGGACAGCAGGACGAGCCCCAGGGCCGGAACAAGCCCTCCGTAGACGGCCCATGCCGCGCCACGTGTGGTGAAGCCGCGCCAGAACAGCGAGTAGAGCAGCACCGGCAGATTGGCCGATGCGGCCACGGCGAAGGCCAGGCCCACCAGGAAGGCCACGTTGAGGTCACGGGCCAGCAGACCCAGCCCGATCGCGACTACGCCGATGCCGACCGCCGCGACCCTGGCCACGCCCACCTCGCTGCGCGGCTCGCCGCGCCCGCGCCGCAGTGAGGCATAGAGGTCGTGGGCCACCGACGCTGAGGAGGCGAGCGTGATTCCGGCCACCACCGCGAGGATCGTGGCGAAGGCGACGGCCGCGACGACCGCGAAAAGCACCGTTCCGCCGGTGGAGCCGGCGCCGCCGCCCAGGTTGAGCGCCAACAGCGGAACCGCCGTGTTCCCGGCCGCGTTCGAGCCACTCACGGCCTCCGGCCCGACGATCGCTGCCGCCCCGAACCCCAGCACGATCGTCATCAGGTAGAACCCGCCGATCAGCCCGATCGCCCACACCACCGAACGGCGGGCGGCCCGCGCGGTCGGCACGGTGTAGAACCGGGACAGGATGTGCGGCAGTCCGGCCGTGCCCAGCACCAGCGCGAGCCCCAGGCTGATGAAGTCGAATCGTGCGGTCCAGTCCCCGCCGTACTTGAGGCCGGGCGCCAGGAACGCGTCCCCGTGACCGCTGCGCTCGGCGGCCGTGAGCAGCAGTCGGTCGACGTCGCCGTGGAACCGCAGCAGGACCAGCACGGTCAGCGCGATCGTCCCGCCGAGCAGCAGAACCGCCTTCACGATCTGAATCCACGTCGTGGCCCGCATCCCTCCCAACGACACATAGATCACCATGAGCGCGCCGACCCCGATGACTGTCCACGCCTGCGCCGCCTCACCGGTCCGCCCGAGCAGCAGCGCCACCAGGCTGCCCGCCCCCACCATTTGCGCCACCAAATAGAGAACGGACACGGTGACCGAGGAAGTTCCCACCGCGATCCGCACCGGACGCTCGTTCATCCGCGCGGCCACCACGTCGGCCAGCGTGAACCGCCCGCAGTTGCGGACCAGTTCGGCGACCAGGAACAACACCACCAGCCAGGCCACCAGGAAGCCCACCACGTACAGCAGTCCGTCGTAGCCGAACAGGGCGATGAGACCGGTGACTCCGAGGAACGAAGCGGCCGACATGTAATCGCCCGCGATGGCAAAACCATTCTCCATCGGGGAGAAGAGTCGCCCGCCGGCATAGAACTCCTCAGCGGAACCACGCCGGTTACGGCTCACCCATGTAGTGATCGCCAGCGTGGTCGCCACAAAACCGCTGAACAGCAGTAGTGCCAGCATCTGGTGATGGCCCGTCATGAAGCACCACCTTGCACACCACGCGTCAACTCCTGTGTGTCCCAGCGCAGATCGAGCGCCGCCCGGTCCCTGTGCAACCGTGCATGCCGGGTGTAGGCCCAGGTGAGGAGGAAAGTGGTGACAAACTGCCCGAGTCCCGCGAGTATGCCCACGTTCACCGCACCCACCACGGGCCTGGCCATGAACCCGGGCGCCGTCGTCGCCGTGACCACGTACCCCACGTACCAGGAGATGAAGACCGCGACCCCGGGCACCACGAACCTGCGGTACCGCCTGCGCACTTCCTGGAAGGCCGCGCTGCGCTGCACCTCCAGGTACACATCGCGCGCGCGAAAGGCCACCCGCTCCTGCCCTTCACGCGCGGCCGGCAACACCGGGGTGGGCACGCCCGTGCCGTCCAACTCGCCCCAGCCGGAGGCCAGTGCGTCGTACCAGGGGTCTTCATATCCCACGTCGTGGGAAGCCGGGCCATGGTCTTCGTGGTTCCCGGCCGGACTCTCGGGGCCGCCTCCGCCTTCACAGGAGCGGCCGTTGCTTGACTGCATGCCCAAGGATGGACAGATCGGGAAGATCCCTGACTCTTCTTCCCTCGGCTCTCACCCCATCAGGTGACTCAACCGGCGGGTGGGCGCACCAGTCCCTTCCCGTACGCGTAACGCACCGCCTGGGCACGGTCCTTGAGCCCCGTCTTGGCGAAGAGGTTGTTGATGTGGGTCTTCACGGTCGCCGTGGAGACGTGCAGCCTGCGGGCGATCTCCTGGTTGGTGAGGCCCTCGGCGATCAGTACCAGGACCTCGGTCTCCCGCGCCGTCAGCCCGTCGGGCGCCTCGGCGCGCTCCGGTCTCGGCTCGGGCTCCGACAGCCGTTCCAGCAGCCGCCGTTGGACACTCGGCGACAGCCCCGCGTCACCGGAGAGCACGCTTTCCACGGCCCGCACGATCTCGTCGCCGCCCGCGTCCTTGGTCAGGTAACCGCGAGCCCCCGCTCTCAGCGCGGGGAACAGCGACTCGTCGTCCGCAAACGTGGTGAGCACCACGACCTGGGTCCCGGGGTGCTCCGCCCGGATCCGCCGGGTCGCCTCGACCCCGTCGCAGCGGGGCATCCGCAGGTCCATCAGGACGACGTCCGGGGCGAGTTCGGCCACCAGCTTCACCGCCTCCTCGCCGTCGCCCGCGGCTCCGACGACCTCGACGCCGGGCAGCAGCCCGAGCAGCATCACGATGCCCTCCCGGACCACGGTCTGGTCGTCCGCCACGACCACCCGTGCGGGCCTCGGCCCTGCCTCCTCCGTCATACGGGCACCTTCAACGTCACCGCGAACCCCTCCTCGTCCGGCCCGGCCTCCAGCGACCCGCCCAGCAGCTCGGCACGCTCCCGCATGCCCAGCAGACCGTACCCGGCGCCCGACCCGGTGAGTTCGCCCGCTGCACCGCCCGAGTCCCGCACATCCAGGGTCACTTCGTGGTCGCTGTAGTCCAGCCACACCCGGACCTTGGCGCCGTGGGCATGCTTGCGAACATTCGTGAGCGCCTCCTGGGCGACCCTGCGCACGGCCTGGGACGCCTCCGCGGGCAACGTTCTGCGCTCACCCGTGACGGTGACCGCGGCGCCGTCGGCCGAGCTGACGAGTTCGCCCAGGAAGTCCTCCAGCGGGGTCAGTTCACCGCGCAGTGCGGACAGTGCCTGCCGGGTCTCGGCGAGACCGTCCCGGGCCATCCCCCGCGCCGCCACCACCCGCTCCAGGATCTGCTCCCGGTCGGCACCACGCTCGATCAGCAGGCGGGCCGCCTCCAGGTGCACGAGTTGCGCCGAAAGGCTGTGCGCGAGCACGTCATGGATCTCCCGCGCGATCCTGGCCCGCTCCGCCAGCGCCGCCGACTCCGCCTCGGCCACCCGGGCGGCACGCTCCTGCGCGAGCAGACGCTGGGCGGTGCCGCGCGCCTCGGCGTCGAGGCGCAGGACATAGCCGGCGAGGGCCATGCCCGCGACGGTGGCGGCGGTGGTCAGCCAGACGTCGTTGTCGAAGGCCGAGTACGAAGCGAGGGCCACGGAGGTCACGGGCAGAGCGGCGCCGAGGGGAAGTCGCTCCAGGGCGGAGATGCCGCAGCCGCACCAGATCACGAGGGCAGGTCCCTTGAAGCCCGTGGCCTGTGCCGCCACCGCAATGCCCAGCAGCACCCCGATGAGAGCCAGGGAGGGCAGGAGCCGGTGCGCGTAGGTCGTGCGGAAGAAGGCCCAGGAGACGACTGCGGCCACTATGACGGCCACGGCGGCGGCGACCGCGCCCAGGGCATGGACGTGACGTGAGTCGAAGGCTTCCCAGAGGAGTATGGCGAGCACCAGGAGCCGCACGGCCCAGGCAAGCATCCGCCGGGGCCGGGAGATTCCCGCGCGACCCAGCGCCTCGCGGGAGGGCCAGCGCGTCCAGGCGTTCTCCGTCATACACGCTCCTTCCACGCCGGCCCGGCCACGCTGTCACCGTACGCCGTGCCCTGTGCGGCGGGCGCCCTCAGCGCCTGCGCACGCCAGGCCAGGATCCCGGAGCGAACCAGCAGGGTGCCCGCGAGCGCGACCATCAGCGCGGAGCTGTCCTGGTGCACGCCGACCAGGGCGCCGAGCGCGAAGAGTCCGACCCGCACGCCGATGCCTGCGCCCCAGACGAGGACGCTCGCCTTGGTGCTCTTGGTCCAGACGACGCCGTCCGGCTCCTCCCACACACGGGTGGTCCAGGCCCAGCCGACGCCGGTGGCCAGGCCTATGAGCACCTCGGCGGCGAGCAGCAGAGCGGACCCGGTGCGGTGGTGGGCGTCGAGTATGCCGGGCTCACGCAGCGCCAGGACCGCGAGGATCACGGGCACGACCCACCAGCGCCGGTCGGTGTCGATCGGACGGGCGCGGAACTGACGCACGACCACCAGCACGACAACGGCCGCGATCACCAACGCGTTGACGAGCCCGGACATCAGTACCTCCGTGAGCGGGAAGGGGATGCCGGCAGCGAGTCCTGCCGACGCCTTCGACGCTACGGAAGTTCGCAGGTCAGCAGATCGGAGCGGGGGTGGATCGTGGGTGGATCCCGTAGGCGGGCCTCGTCTACCCACGGGTGGAGAAGCAGCTCAACGGCCCTCAGAAAAGGCTCACCGCGGTCCGCCGGGCCAGTGCAGCCCGGCCGAGCCTGAGCAGTCAGTGGAGCCGGTCATGGAACCGGGCCTGGGCCGGTTCCATGACCGGCCCAGGCCCAGCGCAGCCGCTACGCGTCGATCCGCGACCGGTCCAGCGTCGCCGCCGAGCTGGAGATGAACTCCTTGCGGGGCGCGACGTCGTTGCCCATCAGCAGATCGAAGACCTGCTCGGCGGCCTCCAGGTCGGAGAGGTTGATCCGGCGAAGGGTGCGGTGGCGCGGGTCCATCGTGGTCTCGGCCAGCTGGTCCGCGTCCATCTCGCCCAGACCCTTGTAGCGCTGGATGGAGTCCTTGTGCCGGACGCCCTTGCTCTTGAACTCCATGAGCTTGTCGCGCAGCTCACGGTCCGAGTAGGTGTAGACGTACTTGTCCTGGCCCTTCTTCGGCTGGACGAGCTCGATGCGATGCAGCGGCGGTACCGCGGCGAAGACGCGGCCGGCCTCGACCATGGGCCGCATGTAGCGCTGGAACAGCGTCAGCAGCAGGCAGCGGATGTGGGAGCCGTCCACATCGGCGTCCGTCATCATGATGATCTTGCCGTACCGGGCCGCGTCGAGGTCGAAGGTCCGGCCCGAGCCCGCCCCTATGACCTGGATGATCGCGCCGCACTCGGCGTTCTTCAGCATGTCCGTCACGGACGACTTCTGGACGTTGAGGATCTTGCCGCGGATCGGCAGGAGCGCCTGGAACTCGGAGTTCCGGGCCAGCTTCGCCGTGCCCAGCGCGGAGTCACCCTCGACGATGAACAGCTCGCTGCGCTCGACGTCGTCGCTGCGGCAGTCGGCGAGCTTGGCAGGCAGGGACGAGGACTCCAGGGCCGTCTTCCGGCGCTGCGCGTCCTTGTGCTGACGGGCCGCGATGCGCGTACGGGCGGCGGCGACCACCTTCTCCATGACCACCCGGGCCTGGGCGGCCGCGTCGCGCTTGGTGGAGGTCAGGAAGGCCTTGAGCTCCTTGGCGATCACGTTGTTCACGATCCGGCGGGCGGCCGACGTGCCGAGGACCTCCTTGGTCTGGCCCTCGAACTGCGGCTCCGCGAGACGGACGGTGACTACCGCGGTGAGCCCCTCCAGGGCGTCGTCCTTGACGATGTCGTCCTCGGCGACGCGCAGCAGCTTCTTGCCGCGCAGCACCTCGTTCAGCGTCTCCTTGACGGCCTGCTCGAAGCCTGCGACGTGGGTGCCGCCCTTGGGGGTGGCGATGATGTTGACGAACGACTTGAGCGTCGCGTCGTAGCCGGTCCCCCAGCGCATAGCGACGTCGACGCCGAGCTCACGCGTGACTTCGGTGGGCGTCATCTGGCCGTGGTCGTCAAGGACCGGGACGGTCTCCTTGAAGGTGCCCTGTCCGGTGAAGCGGAGGACGTCGCAGACCGGCTTGTCGGTCGCCAGGTACTCGCAGAACTCGCTGATACCGCCGTCGAAGCGGAAGGATTCCTCGCCCTTGCTGCCGCCCTCGCCCAGGCCGTACTCGTCGCGGACGACGATGGTGAGGCCTGGCACGAGGAACGCGGTCTGGCGGGCGCGCTGGTGCAGCGTCTCCAGGGAGAGCTTCGCGTCCTTGAGGAAGATCTGGCGGTCGGCCCAGTAGCGCACGCGCGTGCCGGAGCGGGTCTTGGGGATCCTCTTGGCCTTGGTCAGGCCGCCCTTGGCCTCGAACTTGGCATCCGGGCCGTCCGCCGCGAAAGCACCCGGGACTCCCCGGCGGAAGCTGATGGCATGGGTGTGGCCGCTGCGGTCCACCTCGACGTCGAGACGGGCGGACAGCGCGTTGACCACGGAGGCGCCGACGCCGTGCAGACCGCCGGAGGCCGCGTACGAGCCACCGCCGAACTTGCCGCCGGCGTGCAGCTTGGTCATGACGACCTCGACTCCGGACATGCCGGTCTTGGGCTCCACGTCCACGGGGATACCGCGGCCGTTGTCCCGCACTTCCACGGAGCCGTCGTCGTGGAGGATCACCTCGATGTGGTCGCAGTGGCCACCGAGGGCCTCGTCCACTGAGTTGTCGATGATCTCCCACAGGCAGTGCATGAGGCCGCGGCTGTCGGTCGATCCGATGTACATACCGGGGCGCTTGCGCACGGCCTCGAGGCCCTCAAGGACGAGCAGGTGCCGCGCGGTGTAGTTGGAACCGTCCCGGTCTGCTCCTGCCAGCAGCGCTGTGGACGGCACGGACTTATCGGCGGTCACGCGGTTCGCTCCTCGCTGAATTTCAGTTGGGCCCCTTCTGGGTAGGGGCCCGGCTTCGGTCGCCGCTCAGAGGGTACCGAGGCCTGGTAGAGCCGTTGTAACGCCACCCTCACTCTGAACTCAGACTAGTCCAGAGTCGCATGAGTGTTCGATCCCTCGATGGAGTGAAGTACATATCACGTTCCCTTCGAGGCATGAACCATTTAGGCTCCGGGCACGTCCTCATGAACAACCGGCAACCCAGCCGGGGGGACCCAAACCGATAGACAGCGCGAACCCGTAAGCACACAAGACACGCAATACGGCACATTCGCCGCCAACCGGCAGCAGACAGCCGCCCCGGAAAGATTTTTTTCGAGGAAATGCCACGAGCGGGAACGTTTTCGGGCTGGTTGGATGTTGACCCTGGTACGACAGCTCGTCGAGCTAGAGAAGAGGCGACGTGACTACTGTTCTGACCCCCGCGAGCCCGCTGACGGCCGCCGATCGCTGCGACCGCTGCGGCGCCCAGGCCTACCTGCGTGTAGTCCTGCTCAGCGGCGGTGAACTGCTCTTTTGCGCCCACCATGGCCGCAAGTTCGAGCCGGAACTCAAGAAGATCGCCGCTGAGATACAGGACGAGACGGAGCGGCTGACGTCCGCCCCGGCATCCGCCTCCGAAGAAGAGCGCTGACCTCTCGCATCCACGACGAGCCAGCCCCGGCAAAGGCCGGTGATCGGGCGGCCGCTCCTCCCAGGAGCGGCCGCCCGTCCTCGTCCCCACGGCCCCTCAGGCCACCTGGTGCTCCTTGCGCGCCCCACCCCCGCCCACCTGGCCCAGCGTCCGTACGACCTCGGACACCCGGGTGTAGACCCCAGGGCTCCCCGCCCGGCCACAGCCGTCTCCCCAGGAGACGAGGCCGATCAGCCGCCCGTTGGCGACCAGCGGGCCCCCACTGTCGCCCTGGCAGGCGTCTGGACCGCCCTGTGTCTGCCCCGCGCACAGCATGGAGCCGGCCTGGTACGTGCCCTCGTCACTGCCGGGATAAGCCTCCTTGCAGAGTTCGTCGGGCAGCACACGTACACGTGCGGCGTGCAGTTGCCGCGTGTAGTCGCCACCACCCGTCGTGTCGCCCCAACCGGTGACCATGGCGCTCGTTCCCGGGGTGTACGCGGCGTCACCAGCGGCCGCCATGGCGATGACCGAGCTCTGCGGCAGGGGCTTGGCAAGGGTGAGCACGGCGAAGTCCCCGGAATTGCGGACCGGGTCGTAGTGCGGATTGATCCGGACCGCGCGAACGGCAATCTCCTCGCCCTGGCCCGACAAGAGGTCCGTGCGGCCCGCGATGACCCTGAGGTCGCCCGTCTCGTCCGGCGGGCCCCCAAGGACGTCCTCGCCCAGGCAGTGGGCGGCGCTCAGCACGGTGCTGCGGTCGATCGCCACGCCACCGCAGAACTGTCCCGCCCGCATACCCCCGAACCGGTCACGGCTGGACAGGGCGACCGTCCAGGGAACCTGTGACACATCGACGGGAAAGCCACCTACGACAACGCTGTCGGCGGCCACCGGGACCGCGGTCACCAGCGGTATCGCAGTCACGGCAGCCGCCATGACCAGCGGCCGGACCAGTGCCCGCGCAAACGTACGACGCATGCTCGCTCCTCACTCCGGGTGCTCTTGGAAAACCCAGAGTCATCCAGAGCGCCGCAGCGCGCAGCGCGAAGACCCGGTCCCCCACGGGAAACCGGGCCTTCGAGGTCGTACGAGCGCGACCTAGTCGAGGTAGTCGCGCAGCACCTGGGAACGCGACGGGTGGCGCAGCTTCGACATGGTCTTGGACTCGATCTGGCGGATCCGCTCGCGCGTCACGCCGTACACCTTGCCGATCTCGTCGAGGGTCTTCGGCTGACCGTCGGTGAGACCGAAACGCATGGACACGACGCCCGCCTCGCGCTCGGACAGGGTGTCGAGGACGGAGTGCAGCTGCTCCTGGAGGAGCGTGAAGCTGACCGCGTCGGCCGGGACGACGGCCTCGGAGTCCTCGATGAGGTCACCGAACTCGCTGTCGCCGTCCTCACCCAGCGGGGTGTGCAGCGAGATGGGCTCACGGCCGTACTTCTGGACCTCGATGACCTTCTCCGGGGTCATGTCGAGCTCCTTGGCCAGCTCCTCCGGGGTGGGCTCGCGGCCCAGGTCCTGGAGCATCTGGCGCTGCACGCGCGCGAGCTTGTTGATGACCTCGACCATGTGCACCGGGATACGGATGGTGCGGGCCTGGTCGGCCATCGCGCGGGTGATCGCCTGACGGATCCACCAGGTGGCGTACGTGGAGAACTTGTAGCCCTTGGTGTAGTCGAACTTCTCGACCGCGCGGATCAGACCGAGGTTGCCCTCCTGGATGAGGTCCAGGAAGAGCATGCCGCGGCCGGTGTAGCGCTTGGCCAGCGAGACCACCAGACGGAGGTTGGCCTCCAGGAGGTGGTTCTTGGCGCGGCGACCGTCCTCCGCGATGATCTCCAGCTCACGCTTGAGCTTCGGCGCGAGCTTGTCGGCGTTCGCCAGCTTGTCCTCGGCGAACAGACCGGCCTCGATACGCTTGGCGAGCTCGACCTCCTGCTCGGCGTTGAGCAGGGGGACCTTGCCGATCTGCTTGAGGTAGTCCTTGACCGGGTCGGCGGTGGCGCCGGCCGCGGCGACCTGCTGCGCGGGCGCGTCGTCCTCGTCCTCGTCGGACAGCACGAAGCCCGCGCTCTCGGCGCCCTCGGGCTCCTCGGCGCCCTTGGCCTCCTCGAGCACCTCTTCCTCGATGAGCTCGGCGTCGTCCTTCTTGGCGGTGGTCTTCTTGGCCGCCGTCTTCTTGGCGACGGTCTTCTTCGCGACCGCCTTCTTGGCGGTCGTCTTCTTGGCTGCGGCCTTCTTGGCGGGTGCGGCTTCCTCGGCGGGATCGACGGCGGCAGGTTCGGCGGACGCGACCGGGGCAGCCGTGGTGGCGGTGGCCTTCCTGGTGGTCACCGTCTTCGCCGCGACCGTCTTGGTGGCGGTGCGCTTGGCCGGACTCTTCGCTGCGACGCTCTTTCGGGTGCGCTTGGGCTCCGCGGCACTGACCATCAGCGTCACACCCTCTTCCTCGAGGATCTGGTTGAGGCTGCGCAGTACGTTCTTCCACTGAGTGGCCGGAATCTGGTCAGCTTCGAAGGCCCGACGCACGTCATCGCCGGCGATCTGCCCCTCAGCCTTTCCCCGCTCAATGAGCGCCATGACAGAGACGGACTCGGCAATCTCCGGCGGGAGCGTACGGGATGTGCTGGCCGACACGAACAACCTCTCGGAACGTTGGAAAACGGCTTCCGGCCCCGTCCAAGACGGACTGGAGCCGACCGCCGGCTTGGGGATGGGCCGACGGCGCGGGCGGGGGCCGGGAAGATTCACAGCGCCATGAATGGCGTCCGTATTCCCTCCGCGGCTGTCACCTCTTAGGTCATCGCGCTGACCCCGCGAGTGTTACGCCCAATCTGCGTGGCCCGAGTCACACCGCGTAAGCACTCAAAAACGGTCAGACATGGACAGACGATGTCACTGATGACCTTGACCGGGGCCACTCCGACAGATATGCACCCTCGTCGCACCGCCGGACCCCGCCGGACTTCTGAGTGTCCGGCGGGGTCCGGCGGCAGACGGGTTCCGGGGCCCGGCGCAGCCACGAGATCGCGGCACTCACCGACCGCACCGCCCGCGAGGCGGGCTCAGTGTTCGCGTGGCGCGGGCACCACACGCTCTACCTCGGGATGAACGGTCAGCAGTTGCCGCATGGCCGTCTCAGCGGCCGCGCCGTCGCCGGTGCCGAGGGCGTCGACGATCCGCGCGTGCTGGGCCAGGGAGCCCTCGTTCGGCCGGTCGCAACCGGTGACCGGGCCGCCGGACACCTGCAGAGCGGCCGACACGATGCCGGAGAGGTGCTCCAGCATGCGGTTGCCCGCGATCTGGATGAGCAGCATGTGGAACTCGGAGTCGGCGCGGGAGAAGGTGAGCGCGTCACCCTGCCCCATGGCGTGGCTCATGATCTCGACCATGTCGGAGAGGCGCTGCTGGACGTCCTCGCGCCCGTGCCCGGCGGCGAGGCGCGCGGCGAGCGGCTCGATCGTCCAGCGCAGCTCGCTCAGCTCGCGCCGCTGGTCGTCGCGCTGGGGCCCGAAGGCCCGCCACTCGATGATGTCCGGGTCGAGAAGGTTCCAGTCGCTGACGGGCCGCACGCGCGTGCCGACGTTCGGGCGGGCGCTGACCAGGCCCTTGGCCTCCAGGACGCGGAGGGACTCGCGGACTACGGTGCGGGAGACCTCGAAGCGCTGGCCGATCTCCTCGGGGACGAGCGGGCGGTCCGCGCCCAGGTCGCCCGAGACGATCATCTGGCCCAGCTGCTGAACGAGTTGGCCGTGCAGCCCGCGTCCGCGACTGCCCGCGGCGCGCCGGCCCACACGGCCCAGCTCGGGCTCCGCACCGTCCCAGACAGGCGCTCCGACGCGGTCGGTGGCGGGGGCCTCCGCGTAGGGGTAGCGGTCGAGTTCGCCCGGGCCGACCAGACCGGAGTCTGCGGGGCGGGCGGCGGTCATCATGGTGTGCGCAAGGGTACTCACGGATCCTTTGTCGGCGCCGTCTCCAACTCCCTTGAGGTCTTTGGTGAAAAGCACACGAAAGGGTGATCGCTCACCCCGTCGCAATTGACGCCTTATCGGAAAGAAATGGGCGTTCTCCGGGGGGTTGTGTGCACGGGCGGACCTGAAGCGTACGGACGGTCGTCATCGGACCCTGCTCCGCAGGGTCGTCAGCACATACGCGCAGAGCAGGGCGGTCAGCGACAACGTGAGTGCACCGCCCACGGGTTGGGCGAGCACCCGGGCCACCGCGGTCAGATAACGCTCTCCCCCGAAGGGCCACTGCAGCAGGAAGACCTCCCGCATCCGCCAGGGAAACCCCGCCGCCATCCGCACCGCAGGCCCCTGGAGAACCTTCTGCACCAGGGGTACGACCGCGACGGGCACGGCGAGCACCGCGGCGAGCCCGGCCGCGGTGGACCGGAAGACGCCCGCGGCCAGCACTCCGGCCCAGGCACACCCGATCACAAGCCCGAACCAACTCGCGGTCACCGAAAGCCAGTCGGCGGGAACCTGCGTGAGCTCCCGGCCGTATACGAGATAGAGCAACTCGGCGTCGCAACCCACGGTGAGGAAGGCGAGCAGCAGCGCCGTGGCACCGGAGACGAGGAGTTTCGCGGTGAGCAGCCCCAGCCGACGGGGCACGGTGCCGCGGTCCGCCGCCAGGGCGGGGTGGCGGAACTCGTCGCCGAAAGCCAGCGCGCCGAGCAGCCCCGCACCGAGCGCCGCGGGCGGCAGAGGCAGGTCCTGCGGCCATGCCGCGAACAGACGCGCCTGCGTGGTGTGGCCGAGGCGAGCGAGCAGTACGGCGGTGAACGCGGACACCACGAGTACGGCCCCGCATGTGACGAAGCCCGTCCCGATGCCGGCGGCCCGGCGGAGTTCGTAGCGGAGGGGGCGGAGAGGGCTGGGGGCGGGACGGACGGAAATGGGGGGCGGGAGGGGGGACTGATCACCGGGGGCGAGGGAGTCGGCGGGGTGTGAGGGGCCTGCCCGGAGCCGGGTTCCGGACGCGTGGTGGCGATGGGCGGGGTAGGTGGACGGGGTGGGGTTGTCGGGTTCCGGGCTGTCATCCGTTGCCTCCACGTCGGCAGTGCGCGCGCCGCTGGCGTGAGGGTGCTCGTTCTCGGCGGAGGAGACCGGAGCGGCGAGCGGCCCGGCGGGCACTGCGGTCGGCGGCGCGTCCGGGGCGGTCGGACCGAGGTCGGACCGCGACCGACCTGACACGTGGGGCTCGTCAAGGGTCTGGGGTTGGCTCAGCTCAGGGAGGCCGTCAGGGATCTGCGACCGATCTGTCGCGGCTGCGTCGCCAGGCGTTTCCGGTCGATCTGCGGCGGCGGGATCGTCAGGCGCCTTCGGCTCGTGCGCCGCAACCGGGCCGCCAACCGTCTCCGGCTGCCCCACCGCCATCGCACCGCCGGAGGTCTTCGGCTGTTCGGCCGTCAGCGGCTCGTCGGCAGGTGCTGGGCGATCCGCCTCCGCCGATCCGTCGACCGGGTGGAACCCGTCCATCGTCAGCGTTCCGGCGCCGGGGCCCATGTCGCCCGTCTCGTCCGCGAGTTGGTGGACGAGGATGCCGTGGCGGAACGCGGCCTCACCCACGTCGGCGGTCGTACTGCCGTACACGGAGAGGCGGTTGCCGCCCTCGTGTACGACCTCGACGGAGCGGCGGGCGGTGCGGGCCTCCTTGGCGAGTACGGCCGCCAGGCGGGCGGCGTGCGGGCTGCGGACGGCCACGCGGGGACGCAGGCGTGTGCGGCCGAACTCCGCCGCCTCCTGGTAGGCGACAAGCCTTCCGCCATCCAGGGTGACGACCTGGTCGGCGGTGCGCGCGGCTTCCTTGGGGTCGGCCGTGGCGAACAGGACCGTGCCGCCCTGGTTCGCGTGCGCCTTGAGCATGCCGTGCAGCCAGCGGGCCTCGCGGGCCGACAGCCCGTGCGCGGGGTCGTCCAGCACGAGCGTGTGCGGGTCGGACAGCAGGGCGCAGGCCAGGCCGAGCCGACGGTCCATGCCCCGGGACAGCGTGCCCAGGCGCTCCTCGCGCAGGCCTGCGAGGCCGACCACTTCGAGAACCTCGTCGGCGCGCCGGGCGGGGACCCCCGCCGCAGCACACAGCATGCGCAGGTGTCCTCGGACCGAGCGGGCCGGATGCCCGGGCACATCGCCGAGGAGGACGCCGACTTCGCGCGAGGGGTGTGCGATGCGGTGCAGGGGGCGGCCCCTGAAGCAGGTGATCCCGCGGCCCTGTTGGAGTTCGAGCATCAGCCGGAGCACCGTCGTCTTGCCCGCGCCCGATGCCCCGAGGAGCGCGGTGACACGGCCCGCGCGCGCCTCGAACGAGACGTTGTCGACGGCGGGCAGTTGCGCCTTGCGGGGATTGCTGGTCAGTCCGAAGGCCTGGATCACCTGAAGCAAGATAGCGCGCTTCTTCCGATTTTTCGGGTATCACCCCATCTATCCCGTCAGGGCCGCCTTTCCCGCTGGGGCCGACCGTCCGGTCTCCACCGCCGCGGTGTCACACCTCGGGGCGCAGCATCGGGGGATTGAGCAGTGTGGCGCCGCCCGCGCGGAAGAGCTGGGCCGGGCGGCCGCCCTGGCGTGTGGTCGTGCCGCCGGCGGGGACGAGGAACCCAGGAGTGCCGGTCACCTTGCGGTGGAAGTTGCGCGGGTCGAGAGCCACGCCCCAGACAGCCTCGTAGACGCGGCGCAGCTCTCCGACGGTGAACTCCGGCGGGCAGAAGGCGGTGGCCAGCGACGAGTACTCGATCTTGGAACGAGCCCGCTCGACCCCGTCGGCCAGGATCTGTGCGTGGTCGAAGGCGAGCGGCGCCACCGGCTCGCCGTCACGGCCGTATCCGCCCTGCTGGAGCAGCTCCTCCACCGGTGCCCAGCGCGCGTTGCTTGCGTCGCCGCCCGCCCGGGGCGCCGGCAGGTCGGGAGCGAGGGCGAGGTGCGCGACGCTGACCACCCGCATGCGCGGGTCCCGCTTGGGGTCGCCGTAGGTGGCGAGCTGCTCGAGGTGGGCCCCGCCGCCCTGGACGGGGGCGGAGGGGTCGTGGGCGTGCAGCCCCGTCTCCTCGGCGAGCTCGCGGGCCGCGGCCTGCGTCAGGTCCTCGTCGGCCCGTACGAAGCCGCCGGGCAGCGCCCAGCGCCCCTGGAACGGGGGCTCACCCCTGCGCACCGCCAGCGCGCACAGGGCATGGCGGCGCACGGTCAGCACGACCAGGTCCACGGTGACGGCAAAGGGCGGAAACGCTGACGGGTCGTAGGGCATGCGGCGATCATAGTCGTCTGCCTGACGATAAACACTCCCTTCTCGCGCCGCATCGAGGGCTGATCCACTTCCGCCCGGTATCGGGCCCCCGAGTCGGCTCGCGTCCTTGGTACGGGTCGCGTCGTACGAGGTCACACTCCCAATTGCAGGCGCTCCGCCGCCTCCTCGACCATGGCGAGCCCGAGTCTGCTGACCCGTACGGAGAAGGGGGCCCCGGCGATTCGCAGCCCCGTGAAGCCGATCTCGCCCAGGGGCACGCTCTGCACGGGCCGCAGCGTGATCGTCCGGGCCGGAGAGTCGGGGCGGATGCCCGCGAGCGCGGTGAGCAACAGGACCCCGGAGGCCGCCGCCATGGCCGCCGGGCGGCAGGCCGCCGGGTGGGGAACGGGTGCGCTCCCCTCGGAGCGCTGCTCGCCCGCGTACATCTCCGGCAACCGGTGGCCGAAGCGCTCGGCAGCCGCGAGGACACCGCGCAGCAGGCCGCTCGCCTCCTGCTCATGGCCCGCGGCGGCCAGCCCGGCGACGGCGAGCGCCGTCTCCTGGACGCGTACCGCGCCGGTCCGGTGGCCGAACGGGTTGTATCCCGCCTCCTTCGTGCCCAGTCCGCGCAGTCCCCAGCCCGAGTCCAGGGCCGGGCCGCCGAGCAGCCGGGCGAGCTGGTCGGTCTGCGCTCTGTCGAGCAGACCGGGCGCCAGTTCTCCCGCACCGAGCAGACCGGTGTCGAGGAGGTGGGCGGCGGCAGCGCCGAGGTGCGGAAGCAGGCGTCCGTCAGGGGCACGGGCGGCCGCCGGACGACCGCCGCGACGGTCCTCGATCCAGAAGCCGCCTTGGAAGGCCGCCCGCAGTTCCCGCGCCCACTGCCGCAGTTCGGTGCCGCCGGGCCTGCCGTATGCCTCGAGGAGGTCGGCGCCCAGCAGCGCCGCGCGATGGGCGTGGGCCTGGGTCTCGCAGCGGATGGGACCTCCGGGCTGCGGGTCGCACAGGTACGTGCTGCCGCGCACGGTGGTGCGTAGCCAGGTCAGACACCACTCGGCCGTGGGCAGCAGTTCCTCGGCCTCCTGCTCCGGGAGCCCCCAGCGGCGGGCCTCCGCGAGCAGGACGGGAAACAGCAGTGTGGCCTCCGTACCCGTGCAGCCAGGGGGCATGTGCGTGCCCGCGTCGCGTCGCGGTCCGGGGATCATGCCCGTCTGCGGTCCCGCACCGGTGAGTTGTGTACGGGCGAGGGTGCGCAGTGTGCCCACCGCGAGCCTGGTGCCGAGGGGCAGCGTCATGCGCGCGGCGGCGAGTGCCTCGGCCGGGGCCATGCCGCAGCGCCAGGGCGCCCCTGCCGCGAGATAGGTGTCGGTGGGGTGGGCCGGATCCCGCAGCAGCAGGGCCTGAAGATCCTCGATGCTCGTCCGCATCAGGGTCGCGACCCTGGGGTCGTCGCCCGCCGCCCGGGCGTGCGCCAGGGGGTTCGTCGCCGCACGGCCCGCGGCTCTGAGCGGTCCCGCTCCGCCCGGCCGTACGCGCAGCTCCACGGTCACCGTTGCGCCTGGTGGCAGTTCGAACTCCCAGCGCAGCAGCCCCGCCGAGGCCAGGGCGTCGGCAGGCGGCGGGGCGGCCGTGACCGTGGCGCTCCCCGCGGTGCAGGTCCAGCGCAGGCCGGAGTCGTGGACGGTGGCGGGCAGTTCGGGGCCCGCGTTGCCGGAGGCGATGGCGCTCAGGTCCGCGAGGTCCGTGCCGAGAGCCACCTCGACCGGCAGCCGCAGCGGGCGAAGGGCAGCGCTGCGCAAGGTGATGCGTTCGGTGCCGTCGGCGTGCCGGATCCGCTCGACGACGACGTCCGGGTCCGGTCCGGCGGCCGAGGCGGTACGCACCGTTCCCACGAAGCGGGCCTGATCCGCTCCGGCCATCCTGGCCTGCACCGCCAGCGGTTCTCGTCCGCCCACGCTGACCTGGCAGCGCGAGAGCAGCCGACGGCCGGCCCGGTAGAACCCCTCCAGGCCCCGCCCGGCCAGCTGCCCCTCCTCCGTGGAGATGGCGAGGCCCGGCAGGGCGACGCAGATCAAGGCCGTATGGGTGGAGGGGAGGTCGGCGGAGCGCTGGAGGGTCGGCTGCGGCATGCCTGCGCCGGCCCCCTGAGGCGGGGACGCGGACGGACGTGGGCCCCGACGCGCAGGCACGGACGGGGACCGGTCTCGAGGCGTCGAGGAGGCCGGAGGCCGGCTCTGCCGCGCGGACGACGACCGGTGGGAGTCTTCGGTGAGCCGGAGGTCCGTGAGCTGGGTGAAAGACCCGGACTGCCAGGGCGCGGGCACGGGGTCGGGTCCCAGAGCCTGGGGCAGGGCCGGGGTCGTCGTGCTGTTCGGTCGCGGGGAGCCCGTCGCGCTTGGCGGTGACGGTGCGGGGCTGTCGGGGACAGGAGGGTAGTCGTCGGTTGCGAAGGGCGGAGTCGGCTGATGCATGGGGCGGTTTCTTCTGCGCTCTGTGCGCCTCGGACCTGCTCGGCGCCGGGTGGTGTGCTCCGGAGGAACATCGGACGTGCGGCGGCGCAGCCCGTCCGGGGGTACCGCCACCCAGGTGAACGGAACGGGAGTCCTCCTGGTCACGCCTCCCATCAGGGAAGCGACCGAATGGCGGCGGCTCTCGAGTGCGGGTTCACCCTTCGGGCCGACAGCCTGGCGCCGACACCAATGCGGCGGCAGCGGGCCACCGGCACCGGCGCGCGCTCGCCGGGCCAGTCGCCACATGCCCCGACCGGGCAGCAGGCACCAGGCGACCAGCAGGCACCAGGCGACCGCGGCAGCGCCCCAACCATTGCTCATGCGTCCGCCTCTGTGCCATTGGCTCCGGACCGGTTGCCTCCTGATGCGGCGTCGTCGCGTCGCGCGTCGCCCTTCCCTGCGGCACGCGTGCGCGTATTGGCCGGCCCTGAGGCACCGGGGCGCGTACGGCCCGGTGCCGGGGTGCGCGGGCGCGTGGCGTCCGGCCGGGGCCGTCGGCCCTTCGCCCGTGCCGGGCGCGGAGGGGCGTCGGCGCCGTCGGCGGTATGAGGGCGGTGGTGTCGGTGGGAGGCGCTGTCCGAGACTCCCAGCCGAGTCGGGGCCGTGTCCGCGTCGCCCTCCGTCCCCTCCTCCTCAGCGGCCTTCGTCTCCGCACCTCCCGTGCGTTCCGCACGCAGGCAGCGGCGGATCGCCTCCGGATCCAGACCCTCGTTGCAGGCCTGGTGCAGAAGCCGGGCGAACAGGTAGTCCGGGTCCGCGCCCAGTGCCATCGCCAGGGCCTCCCTGGCTTCGAGGTCGTCACCGCTCGACCAGGCGACCCAGCCCGCGAGGGTGAGGGGCGCAGCGGCGTGTTCGCCGTACGGCCCGACACATCGGCGGGCCAGTGCCCGCCACAGACGCAGGGCCGGACCGGTCTCGTCACCCTCCATCCATGCCGCGGCCCGGTCCCGGGTGGTTCGGTCCTGCAGGCCGAGGATCAGCTTCGCCGCTTCCTCGTGTGTGATCAGTTCGTCGTCGCGAAGGTCCGCGGGGAGCATGCCGGAGACCGTCGGCGCTGCGGCAAGCCGGGCCATGACCTGCTCGGCGAGGCCGAGGGTCTCCTCAGCGAGTTCCGCGCGCGTGGCGTCGTCGAGGATCCTGGGCACCACGGTCATGCCTGTGGTGTCGAGGACGATCTCCTGCTCCAGTGCGGCAGACGTCTCCCAGGGAAGGAGCCTGGCCCGCAACTCGCGCAGCGTGCCACGTACTTGGATACCTGCGTAGGTGGCCGCGGCCGCCAGTACGGAGGTGCCGGGCAGCCCCATAGGTGTTCCGTCGTCCGGACAGCACCCCTCGTTCGGGCAGCAGTAGGACCAGAAGCGGCCGTCCGAGATGCACACCGCCTCGATGACCGGTACGTCGAGGTGCCCGCACTCGGTGCGCAGCAGTTGGGCGAGCGGACGCAGCCGCCGCATGACGTCCCGGCCCGACTCACCCTTTGCCGGTTCCTGACAGACGTAGGCGACCATCTGCTCGGGCCGGGCGCCCCTGCGCTCGCTGCCGGCCACCAGTCCCTGGGCCAATTGACGGGCGGCCGATTCCCAGTCGTCCGTGCTCGCGGGAATGCCGAGCCGGGCCCGGCCGCCGAAACGGCCACGTCCGCCCCGGTCGTGCAGGGCCACCAGCACGATGCTGTCCTCGGGGCGGTAGCCGAGCAGATAGGGCAGGGCGTCGGCCAGTTCTGCCGGGGTGCGCAGGGTGACCTGGCTTTCGTGTGCCGTGGGGCCAAGGTCTGCGATGCGCGCTGTCTCTGTTTGCTCCGCTCGCCCCGCGTCCGCGGTGCGCCCGCTGTGCGCGTCTCGTCCTGCGATGTCACTGTTTTCGGATGGTCCGGTCGATTCGCCGTGATTCGTCATGCGCAGACGATCTCGCGGATCTTGACATTCCGCTTTGACCTGTGGATAAGTCCGAACAGGAACACGACAAACAACCGAAGCACTTCCGCCCGGCGCCCCGCGGACCGCCCGGATGTCAGTGCCGTCCTGTTGTATGGGACGCATGGAGCACACGAGCAACGCGGACCTCCGGACGCAGGCCGACGCTGTCCTCGCCCGTCTCGTCGGGGACGCCACGGGCACGGCCAGGCTGCGCGAGGACCAGTGGCGGGCGATCGAGGCGCTGGTCGCCGACCGGCGCCGGGCTTTGGTCGTCCAGCGCACGGGATGGGGCAAGTCCGCCGTCTACTTCGTGGCGACGTCGCTGCTGCGCGCCCGGGGCAGCGGCCCGACCGTCATCGTCTCGCCGCTCCTCGCGCTCATGCGCAACCAGGTGGAGGCGGCGGCCCGCGCCGGTATCCACGCCCGGACCATCAACTCCTCCAACACCGAGGAGTGGGACACCGTCCAGGGGGAGATCGCGGCGGGCGACGTCGACGTGCTGCTCGTCAGCCCGGAACGCCTCAACAACCCCGACTTCCGCGACCAGGTCCTGCCCAAACTGGCCGCCGCGACCGGACTGCTCGTCGTGGACGAGGCCCACTGCATCTCCGACTGGGGCCACGACTTCCGCCCCGACTACCGACGGCTGCGCACCATGCTCGCCGACCTCCCGTCGGGTGTACCCGTACTGGCCACCACGGCCACGGCCAACGCGCGGGTGACCGCAGACGTCGCGGAGCAGCTCGGCACCGGAGGCACGTCCGACGCACTGGTGCTGCGCGGCCCGCTCGACCGGGAGAGTCTGAGCCTGAACGTGCTGCGCCTGCCGGACGCCGCGCACCGCATGGCCTGGCTCGCCGACCACCTCGACGACCTGCCGGGTTCCGGCATCGTCTACACGCTCACCGTGGCCGCGGCCGAGGAGGTCACCGCCTTCCTCAGGCAGCGGGGACACGCCGTCGCCTCGTACACGGGAAAGACGGAGAACGCCGACCGGCAGCAGGCCGAGGACGATCTGCTCGCCAACCGGGTCAAGGCACTGATCGCCACCTCCGCACTCGGCATGGGCTTCGACAAGCCCGACCTCGGCTTCGTGGTGCACCTCGGCTCGCCCTCCTCCCCCATCGCCTACTACCAGCAGGTCGGCCGTGCGGGGCGCGGTGTCGAGCACGCCGAGGTACTCCTGCTGCCGGGCAAGGAGGACGAGGCGATCTGGGAGTACTTCGCGTCGCTGGCCTTCCCTTCCGAGGATCTGGTGCGCCGCACCCTGGATGTCCTCGCCCGGGCGACCGGCCCCATGTCCCTGCCCGCCCTGGAGCCGCTGGTGGAGCTCCGCCGGTCACGTCTGGAGACCATGCTCAAGGTCCTCGACGTCGACGGGGCGGTCAGGCGGGTCAAGGGCGGTTGGATCGCGACCGGTCAGGAGTGGACGTACGAGTCCGACCGGTACGCCTGGGTGGCGCGGCAGAGGGCGGCCGAGCAGCAGGCGATGCGTGAGTACGCGTCCGCGACGGGCTGCCGGATGGAATACCTGCAGCGGCAGCTGGACGACGAGGGTGCGAAGCCCTGCGGCCGCTGCGACAACTGCGCGGGAGCGCGTTTCACGGCGGACACCTCGACGGCCGCGCTGGATGCGGCGCGCGTCGATCTGGGCCGCGCGGGAGTCGAAGTAGAACCCCGTCGCATGTGGCCGACGGGGCTGCCGGCGATCGGCATTGATCTCAAGGGGCGCGTTCCGGCCGGAGAACAGGCGTCGGCGGGGCGGGCGTTGGGGCGACTGTCGGACATCGGCTGGGGCAACCGGCTGCGGCCGATGCTCGCGCCACAGGCGCCGGACACTCCCGTGCCGGACGATGTGGCGAGGGCCGTGGTGGGCGTCCTGGCCGACTGGGCCAAGGGTCCCGGCGGCTGGGCATCCGGCGAGGAAGGCGCGCCGCCCCGCCCGGTGGGCGTCGTCACCGTCGCCTCGCACACCAGGCCGCGGCTGATCCAGTCCCTGGGCGCGCACCTCGCGGAGATCGGCAGGCTGCCGCTGCTGGGCTCCGTGGAGTACATGGGCGAGATGCCGCGCGGCTCCCGCAGCAACAGCGCGCAGCGCCTGAAGGTGCTCGACGGCGCGCTGACCGTTCCGCCCGCCCTGGCCACCGCTCTCACCGAGGCCCGGGGCCCCGTTCTGCTCGTGGACGACTACACCGAGACCGGCTGGACCCTGGCGGTCGCGGCCCGGCTGCTCAGAAGGTCCGGGGCGCAGGGGGTCTTGCCGCTGGTCCTGGCCATGCAGGGCTGATCCACGGCATGCGCGGGCGCCGCCGCCGTCCACGGCGTACGCACGTGTCGTGCTCGAACGTCACGTACGTTGCCAGGAGCCTCACAAGGTAGGGATATAAGCCACGCACCACCAGATAACAGTCGGTGGCCCCAATTGCTCGTTGCCGCATCCAAGTTCGACAGGAAGAATTGAAGTCCGCTCCCCGCACGGCTCGCTCGTGATCCGGTTGGGCTTCTCTGCGGTGTGCGCTCCCCCGAATCCGACCCCGCCCGCTGTATGGGCGCGTAGCCGAAGGGAGGAACGTGACCTTCGGATTCGCTCCGTCCTCGGTGGCCTCGCTGTCGACGTCCGCGTCCGCCGCTTCCGCCAGTCGTCTGCTTGAGCCTGCCGAGTGGGCGTCCGCCGGCATCCCGCTGCTGCGCAATCCCCGCGAGGTCGTCAGCGGGCTGCACACGCGGCACTGTCCCAGGGCGGCGACGGCGATCGTGGCCGTCCTCGACCCGGAGGAACGGCTGCTGGCGAGCGCGTCGTTCACCCGGCGCCCCGCCCCGGCCGACGGATGGATGTTCCGCAACGCCCTGCTGGACCAGCTGCGCCGGGTCATACCGCACGATCTGCGGCGCCGCACACCGGTGCGCACCGCCGTGCTGCTCTACTGCCGCGAGGGGGACGCGCGTTGGACGGAGGAGGACGGCGCGTGGATGTGGGGGCTGCGTGACGCCTGCACACTGCACGGGCTGCGCTGCGGGGCGTACATCACGCTGACCCGCGACGGCTGGCAGGTACTCGGCGAGGGCCGTGGCGGCCGCCGCCCGCACTCGGACTCGACACCTGAGCCCTTCGGCATATCGGACGTGCCGGCCCCGTCGCCCCGCACCGGCGGCGCCATGTCGGACGTGCTGCGCCGCGCCGCGGCCCGCTGAGGAGTACCGGCTACGCGTTCGCGTGGCGCCGGGCCGAGCCTCCGCCGGGTCGACCGCTCTCGAAGCGCTGCGCGCCGCGCAGGTGGTGACGGGTCCACGGCGGCTCGAGGAGGGTGTCCCGCCCGGGCCCCGACGGCGCCGATGGGTTCCTCGGAGCCTTCGCGCCCGGGACACGGGACCCGCGGACGCACCGGTGACAGCGAGTGGGGTACCGCGCCTGGAGATGCCGCTCCGCGGACCGGGGACGGATACGACACCCCGGACCCGCCGCCCGACGGGCGGGTCGGCGTCCTCACGCCGCACGCCCCCGGCAAACCCTGAGCCCGCCCGTCCACCCGGAGGCCGCCCCTCAGCGGGGCATGGCCATTACCGGATTCCGGGCACGGGAAATGGCCCACCGTGCCGGTGCCGCCGCTGCGGCACCTTCGGCACCTCCGGTGCTCCCGGAGGTGCCGGACAGGGGTCAGACGCCCGCGCCCAGCACCGAGTTGATCTGCTGCGGGTCACCGCAGACGATCAGCAGGGCACCTGCCCGGGTGTGGGCCAGCGGCAGGGCGGTCGCGGCAGCGGCGGCAGGACCACCGTTGACGGCAACCACGACGACAGGACGGGACGCGGCACGGGAGGCCATGGCGGCACCCGTGTAGAAGACGTCGTCGCCCGCGTCGTGCTGGGCCCAGTAGGAGGCTTCACCGAAGGACAGCTCGTGGTCGGCCCACGGGTGCGCGTCGCCGGTGGTGATCACCAGCACGTCACCGGGGGCACGGCCCGAGTCCAGGAGCAGGTCCACTGCCTCCTCGGCGGCGTCGAGGGCACCCTCGACAGAGGCCGGGATCAGCTGGATCTGCGGAGTCGCCGCAGCTGCGGCGGGAGCGGCCGGACCGGACGGGACCGGCTTGGCGGCCACGTCGCGCGGCGTACGTTGCACCGGCTGCCCGGGCCGGAGAGGGCCGGGACGACCGGGACGCGACGGAGCCGCGGGGCGGGGGCCGGGTACGGGGCGGGGGGTCGGCGCGGTACGGCCACTGGCCGGAGTGGCGCGGGGACCCTGGGCACTCTCGTGAATCTGAGGCTCCTCGGGAATGAGAGGCATGAGCTGATGTTTATCAAACGTCGGTGCGACTCGCGCGACCGGGTGGCACAACAGTGCGGGTGGAACGGTCAGAAATCGAAGCCCAGCTGACCCTCGATCTCAGGAACGCTTCCCTCCGCCCAGCCGCGGACCTTCTTGAGGTGCCGCCACTGGGGCAGCGCATCAAGATACGCCCACGACAACCGGTGGTACGGGGTGGGGCCCCGCTCCTCCAGTGCGGCCTTGTGCACGGGCGACGGATACCCGGCGTTGTCCGCAAAACCGAAGTCTGCATGGTCGATACCCAGTTCGGCCATCATTTTGTCGCGCTGAACCTTGGCAATCACCGAAGCCGCCGCCACCGCCACGCACGAGCGGTCGCCCTTGATCACCGTGCGGACCTTCCAGGGGGCTCCGAGGTAGTCGTGCTTCCCGTCGAGGATCACCGCGTCGGGGCGGACCGGCAAGGCCTCCAGGGCCCGTACGGCGGCGAGCCGCAGCGCCGCCGTCATCCCCAGCTCGTCGATCTCCTCCGGGGAGGCGTGGCCCAGGGCATAGGCCGTCACCCACGTCAGCAGTTGCGCGGAAAGCTCCGTGCGGCGCTTGACGGTTAGCAGCTTGGAATCGGTGAGGCCCTGGGGTGGCCTGCGGAGTCCGGTGACCGCTGCGCAGACGGTGACAGGTCCCGCCCAGGCGCCGCGTCCCACCTCGTCGACACCGGCGATGACCTTCGCTCCGGTCATGGCGCGGAGGGAGCGCTCGACGGTGTGAGTAGGCGGTTCGTACGGCATGGCGCCCTTAGCCTACGCCGCCGAGATCCCCGAGCGACACCCGGCTTCCGCGGCCGGCCCGGGGCCGACGCGCCCCGGATCAGACCCCGTCCGGCCGCAGCAGCGGAAGCATCAACTGGTCGACCATCTCTTCAAGATCCCGGTCAGTCCATTCGCTGGCGCACATCTTGGACCGATACATCATCATCGCCGGAATGGCGTCGAAGACATAGCTGTTCGCGGCATCGGGGCGAACCTCTCCCCGCCCTATTCCACGGGTGATGACCTCACGCAGCAGCCTGATGGTCGGCTCCACGACCCCTTCGAAGATCAGGCCATGGAAGCGCTCGGCCTGTGCGGGATCACATTCGTGAATGACCGCGCGGAGGGCGAAGCCAGGTCGAGAGAACATCGCGCAACGCGCCTGGCGGCACAGGGCGAGCAGATCCTCGCGCACCGTCCCCAGGTCGGGCGCCTCCGCCGGACGCGGCAGTCCGGCCTGGAGCGCGTCGGCGACGAGATCCTCCTTGGACGGCCAGCGGCGATAGACGGCCGCCTTGCCGGTCTGGGCGCCGGCGGCGACACCCTCCATCGTGAGGCCCTTCCAGCCGACCGTACTGAGCTGCTCCAGCGCGGCGTCCAGGATCGCGCGTTCGAGCACGGCGCCGCGCCGGCGAAGGGAAGCCGTCCGAGCGGGGGCGGCCGTCCAGCGCGAGGTAACCATCTGAGTTTCTCCAACGAGCAGGGTGAAGCGGGGATTGCGGGCCGAACACATCGCGCGACGCCAGAGGGGGACGCGGCACGCGACGCCGAGCTAAGTGAACGCTTGCGTTCTCTGTAGGGAACTCACTACCGTTGACGGAACAGTGAACGCATGCGTTCACTAACGCCTTCGTGGGGGACCCATAGTGACAACCTCTCAGCTGATACAGGACGGAAAACCAGGAGCAGCCCGCCGGGAGGGACACCCCGGCATCGCACTCACCGTCATCGCGGCCTGCCAACTCATGGTGGTACTCGATGCGACGATTGTGAACATCGCTCTCCCGCACATTCAAGACGCGCTCAAGTTCAGCACCACGGACCTCACATGGGTGGTCAGCGCCTACACGCTGACCTTCGGAGGCCTCCTCCTGCTCGGCGCGCGAGCCGGTGACATCCTCGGTCGCCGCCGAGTATTCATGACCGGCATCCTGCTGTTCACCTTCGCCTCGCTGCTCGGCGGCATCGCCCAGGAGCCCTGGCAGCTGCTCGCCGCGCGTGCCTTGCAGGGCATGGGTGGCGCCATCGCGTCGCCCACTTCGCTGGCGCTCATCACCACCACGTTCCCCGAAGGGCCGGAGCGGAACCGGGCGTTCGGTGTCTTCGCCGCCGTCTCCGCAGGTGGTGGCGCCATCGGCCTGCTCGCGGGCGGCATGCTGACCGAGTGGCTCGACTGGCGCTGGGTGCTCTTCGTCAACGTGCCGATCGGCGTGCTCATCGCCGCGCTCACCCCGCTCTACATCAACGAGTCCGAGCGGCACCCCGGGCGCTTCGACATCGCGGGCGCGCTGACCTCGACAGCCGGTATGGCATCGCTCGTGTACGGCTTCATCCGGGCCTCGGAGGACGGCTGGCGCGACAGTCTGACCCTCGGCTCCTTCGGTGCCGCGGTGGTCCTGCTGCTGGCCTTCGCCCTCACCGAGAAGCGGGCCAAGGAGCCGATCACCCCACTGAAGATGTTCGCCGACCGCAACCGCTCCGGCACGTACGTGATCATGCTGAGCCTGGCGGCCGCGATGTTCGGCATGTTCTTCTACATCGTGCTGTTCGTGCAGAACGTGCTCGGCTACAGCCCGATCAAGGCCGGCCTTGCGTTCCTGCCCGTGACGGCTGCCATCGCGGTCGGCGCGGGTCTCTCGCAGCGGTTCCTGCCCACGCTCGGCCCCAAGCCGTTCATGATGACCGGTGCGACGCTCGTCGTGATCGGGCTCGCCTGGCAGACGTTGATCACCCCCGACAGCTCGTACGCCGGAGGCGTGCTCGGCCCGATGCTGGTGTTCGGCTTCGGCATGGGGCTGAACTTCGTGACGGTGACCGTGACGGCCGTCTCCGGCGTCGCACAGCACGAGGCGGGTGCCGCGTCCGGACTGCTCAACGCCACTCAGCAGGTGGGCGGTTCGCTGGGTCTGTCGATCCTCACCACGGTCTTCGGCTCGGCCAGCAAGGACGAGGCGAAGAAGCAGCTGCCGAAGTTCCTCGCCAACGGCTCGCCGGAACAGAAGGCGGAATTCGCCAAGACCCACCAGCTGCCCGCGCCCTGGGGTCACGAGGTGCTCGCCCACGGCATCTCGACCGCGTTCATCCCCGCCGCCTCGATGGCCGTGCTCGCCCTGGCCACCGCGTGGCTGGTGATCAAGGTCCGCAAGAGTGACCTCGAAGCCCTCGCCGGCACGGCGGGCCCGGGGATCGGCTGACCCGACCGGGTCCGCGCACGACCGCGGAAGGCCGGACCGCGCCCGGGGGACAGATGGCGAGGGCGACGGTCCGGCCCTCCGCACTACGGCCAACAAGGCCAAGAGAAACACCGGCACGCCCACCAGCACCAGCACCAGCACCAGCACCAGCACCAGCACCAGCACGAACGACACCACAACACCCCCTGCCCCCCGCTGAACCCCCCGCCCGTGCGCATCCACACGCCACACGGCAGATGCCAGGACAACGCCCGGCCATCACACAGAGTTCCCGGCGAACACAGAGAGTTTCGGGAGGCGGCTCCCCCGCCGGGGTCAGCTCGGCCCCACGCGCATCAGGCGGACTCGGCCATCCACTCCGGCAGCGTCTCCGTACGCTCCACCCACTCGGCGGGTGGTGTCCCCGCCTTGCCGGACGCGAGTACGCCGCCCACGATGGCGCAGGTGGTGTCCACGTCCCCGCCGACCTGTGAGGTGGTCCAGAAGGCCGTCTCGTAGTCGCCGAGGGCCCGTGCGGCCGACCAGAGGGCGAAGGGGACCGTGTCATGGGCGCTCGTACGCCGTCCGCAGCCCAGGACGGCCGCGACGGTGCCGGCGTCGCCGTAGTCGAGCATGTCCCGGGCGCGCCGCAGGCCCGCGCCGACGGCGCTCTTCGGCACCAGGGCGACGACCCCGTCGAGGAGTGCCTCAGGGGTGGGCGGACCACCGGGGGCGGCAGCCAGCGCGGCCGCCGCGGCGACGGCCATGGCACCGACGACGGCCTCACGGTGCTGGTGCGTGGGGTACGCCGAGATCTCGGCCTGGTGGGTCGCCTGCTCCGGGTCGTCCGCGTACCAGGCGCCCAGCGGTGCGATCCGCATGGCGGCCCCGTTGCCCCAGGACCCCTGCCCCTTGAACAGGCCGGCGGCCAGCTCACGCCAGTCGCCGCCCTCCCGTACGAGGCGCAGCAGTCTGTTGACCGCGGGGCCGTAGCCCCGGTCGAAGTCGTGGTGCTCGGCGAAGGAGAGGGCCAGCGCGTCCTGGTCGATGCGGTGGTGGGCGGCGAGGACGGCGACCACGGAACAGGCCATTTCCGTGTCGTCCGTCCACTGCCAGGAGCCGGGCGGCAGCTCGCGGCGCTTCAGCAGTGGGTAGTTCGCCGGAACGAAGAACTGCGAGCCCAGCGCGTCCCCCACCGCGAGTCCGCGCAGGCTGGCCATGGCGCGGTCCAGGCGCCCGAAGGAAGAGGAGTCAGCGGTCATCGCCCTGCCACTCTATCCGGTGACCCAGTGCGGCACCGGGTCCCGCCAGCGCTCGAAGGGCCGGTCCAGTGTGTACTTGCCGTCGTCCCCGAGAACGAGCATCCGCATCTCGGCGTTCCCCGGGTTCGAGAGCGACTCGAATTCGGCGACCGTCCAGTGGAACCAGCGCATGCAGAACAGCCGCATGGCCAGACCATGGGTCACCAGCAGCACGTTCGGCGGATGGTCGGGGTCCTCGAAGCTGCGGAACAGGCTCTCCAGGAAGCCGCCGACCCGGTCGTACACATCGGCGCCGGACTCGCCCTGGGGGAAGCGGAAGAAGAAGTGCCCGTACGCGTCCCGGTAGGCCTTCTGCAGGCGTACGTCGTCTCGGTCCTGCCAATTTCCCCAGTCCTGCTCGCGCAGCCGGGGTTCCTCGCGCACCCGTATGAGCTCGGGGTCGAGGTGGAACGCGCGGAAGGTCTCGTGGGTACGGCGGTACGGGGAGACGTACACGCTCACCCGCTCCCGCCCGAAGATCTCCCTGATCCGCTTGCCGGTCTCCTCCGCCTGCCGCCAGCCCCGCTCGGTGAGTGCCAGAGCGTGGTCGGGTTCACGCTCGTACACGGAGTCATCAACATTGCCCGTTGACTCGCCGTGCCGGACAAGGACGATGCGCCGTGGTCGTGCCATGCCAAAACCCTAGATCGGCCGACGCCCGATCGAGCACTCGTACGGGCTCCATACGGCGTACGTCACACGAATCCCGCACCAGGAGCCACACAGAGGCACACTTTTTACGCGTTCGGCTTTCAAACCGTCCAGGACGGTTCCAGCTCCACGATGTCGCCGGTCAGCGATGCGATGTCCGCCTCCGTCTGGGCCCGCAGAGCGAGGCGCTCCACCCGTTCGGTGCGGTACTTACCGTGCTCCGCGGCCGACCGCCACATCGACAGGACGAGGAACTCGTGCTCCGGGGCCTCGGCGAACATCCCCCGGATCATGCCGGGTGAGCCGGCCATCGCGGGGTTCCACACCTTCTCCTGCATCAGTGTGAAGTGTTCGACGCGCTCCTCGTGGACACGACAGAGGGCGACACGGATCAGGTCGGAGTCCGTGAACCGCGGTTCGAAGCCGGTCTTCACGTCGAACCGGTACTCGAAGAGTTTGACCTGCGCGTCCTTGAACGTGCCGGACTGGGAAGCCGCCAGCCGGTCATGGGATCGGGCCATGAAGGAGTCGTAGAAGGCACGGCTCTCCCAGAAGGCGAAGATGTGCGCCACCCCCGGCCGCTGCCGGCTCCAGCCACCGCCCTGTCCCCGAAACCCCGGCTCCCCCGGAAGCCCCGCCCACTTTCGCTGCCCCCGCTCGAAGCCGCGGCGGTCCACCACGGTGCAGCGAATCCACTTGACCAGCACCGCGCCATCGTAAGGCCATAGTGCGTGGCGTCGGTCACGCTCGGGCAGAGATCACCCGCGCACACTCCCCCGCGCGCATGGCACGATGGACAACGTGCCTCGGCTGCCCAGGAGTTGGGGCAGGAGGCCGCGAGGGGGAAGGGGACGCCTGGTGAACGGCTTCAACAAGGGGCTCCGCAAGGTCGAGGTAGCACTGAAGTGGGACCCGAGTCCGGCGGGGCAGTCGCCCACCGATCTGGACATCATCGCCGCTCCGTACGCGGCGAACGACCTTTACGGTGCACCGGCGTACCTGGTGCACTTCGACAGCCGCTCGCCCGACGGCACGATATTTCTCAACCGGGACAGCAAGGACGGCAAGGGCTTCGGCTGGGACGAGGTCATGACGCTCGAACTCGACCGGCTCGACACCCGGTACACGCGCGTGGTGGTCGGCATCGTCATCCAGCAGCGCACGATGGAACGGACCTTCGTCAATGTCCGGAATCCGTCAGTGCGTATTCGGGAGGGCTACAACGTCCTGGCCGAGGACGACTTCGGTTCCGTGCTCGGGGCGACGGCGGCCACGGTCGCGGAGTTCGTGCGCGACGAGTCCGGCGGGTGGAACTTTCAGCCCGGCATACACGGCTTCGACGACGACCCCGCGAGCTTCACCCGGCACATGGGCCGGGCCCATCAGTCCTGAGGGTCACCCCGTGCTGGGGGTCACCCCATGCAGGGGGCGACGATCGCGAGCGTCCGCGCCAGTGCCTCGATGACCGTTTCCCGATGGGTGAGCATGCGCGGCGCCTCGTCCGTGTTGCGCCCGCCGACACCGCGGTGGGCCAGAACGTAGAGCATGCGCAGCGTGCGCATGGTGTTGGAGGCCCAGGCGGGGACCGGTCCGGGCTCGCCCGTCCGGAAGGCCTCCGCCACGGGCGTCAGCCACTGCGCCGACTCGGCTTCGGTCAGGTCCTGACGGCACAGGACCCGGGCGAGCGCGTAGGCGATGCGGTCGTCCTCCTGCGCGTCGAAGAGGTGGTCCGTGGGGGCCAGCAGCCGGGCGACGGCGGACTCGGCGAGTGGCAGTGGGTCCTGTCCGGGGAGCCGGGCAAGCGCCGCCAGCAGGTCGGCTCCGTGGGCGGCGGCGTGCACCCAGCCGAGTGCCGGGTCATGGCCGCGCAGATCCGTTTCGGCCGGATACCACGCGGTGAAGGCGCGCCACCACTCCTGCCGCCAGTCGCCCGCCTCGACGATCCGGGCCAGGACCAGCGGCGCGAAGGCACGTGCCTGGACGGCCGGATCGGTGAAATGCCGGGCCATTGCGTCGCCGAGGTCGTGCCGCTCGGTCCTGTCGAGAGCCGGTGTCCAGCGCACTACGGCGAGATAGGCCCCGTCGTCGCGCACGGCGGGATCCGGGGAGCGCAGGTCCGCGACGAGCGCTTCGAGAGCCACGGCACGGGCCCGCCCGGACAGTTCCCGGATGTCACCGTCGTACCTCTGCGGTGTGGTCATGAGCGAAGGCTACGGTCCCGTCGGGGCGCGCGGGCACGGAAAAGGGGCGCCGGCCCATGGCCGGCGCCCCTCACCTCAAGGGCTTGCCGTCGGCGTCAGCTGCAGCCGCTCGTCGAGCCGCAGCCCTCGCAGATGTAGCAGGAGCCGGCCCTCTGCATCTTCGTGCCGCAGGAGAAGCAGAGCGGGGCGTCCGCCTGGATGCCCAGTTGCATCTCCACCAGTTCCGCGCTGGTGTGGGCCTGCTTCGGGGCGGGCTGGGCCGCGCCGGACTCGGCCTTCGGCGTGGCGACGGCCTTGAGGTCCGTCTGGCGCGGCGCCGACTGGGCCAGGCCCTCGACGTCGACCTCGTCGTCGGCCTGCTCGTAGGAACCAGTCTCCAGGTGACGCTGGCGCTCCTCGGCGGAGTGGATGCCGAGCGCGGAGCGAGTCTCGAACGGCAGGAAGTCCAGCGCGAGGCGGCGGAAGATGTAGTCGACGATCGACTGCGCCATCCGCACGTCCGGGTCGTCCGTCATGCCGGCCGGTTCGAAGCGCATGTTCGTGAACTTCGAGACGTACGTCTCCAGGGGCACGCCGTACTGGAGGCCGACGGACACCGCGATGGAGAAGGCGTCCATCATGCCCGCGAGGGTCGAGCCCTGCTTGGACATCTTCAGGAAGACCTCGCCGAGACCGTCGTCCGGGTAGGAGTTGGCGGTCATGTAGCCCTCGGCGCCACCGACGGTGAAGGACGTGGTGATGCCGGGACGACCCTTCGGGAGGCGCTTGCGGACCGGGCGGTACTCGACGACCTTCTCGACCGTCTCGCGGATGGCCGCCTCGGCCTTCTCCGTGATCTCGGCCTTCTCCTTCTCCTTGGTCTTGGCGGAGAGCGGCTGACCGACCTTGCAGTTGTCGCGGTAGATGGCGAGCGCCTTGACGCCCATCTTCCAGGCCTCGAAGTAGATCTCCTCGACCTCTTCGACGGTCGCCGTCTCCGGCATGTTGACCGTCTTGGAGAGGGCGCCGGAGATCCACGGCTGGATCGCGGCCATCATGCGGACGTGGCCCATCGCGGAGATGGCGCGCTCGCCCATGGCGCAGTCGAAGACCTCGTAGTGCTCGGGCTTGAGGCCCGGGGCGTCGATCACATTGCCGTGATCGGCGATGTGGGCGACGATCGCCTCGATCTGCTCCTCCTGGTAGCCCAGGCGGCGCAGGGCCTGCGGAACGGTGCCGTTGACGATCTGCATCGAGCCGCCGCCGACCAGCTTCTTGAACTTGACCAGGGCAAGGTCGGGCTCGAGGCCGGTGGTGTCGCAGGACATCGCGAGACCGATGGTGCCGGTCGGGGCGATGACGGACGCCTGGGAGTTACGGAAACCGTTCTGCTCACCGAGGCGGACGACGTCCTGCCAGGCCTCCGTGGCGGCGGCCCAGATCGGCGTGTCCAGGTCGTCCATGCGGACGGCCTTCTCGTTGGCGTCGGCGTGCTGCTTCATGACGCGCTTGTGGGCGTCCGCGTTGCGGGCATAGCCGTCGTACGCGCCGACGACCGCGGCGAGTTCGGCGGAACGGCGGTAGGACGTGCCGGTCATCAGGGAGGTGATGGCACCGGCGAGGGCGCGGCCGCCGTCGGAGTCGTACGCGTGGCCGGTCGCCATCAGCAGTGCGCCGAGGTTGGCGTAGCCGATGCCGAGCTGGCGGAACGCGCGGGTGTTCTCGCCGATCTTCTGGGTCGGGAAGTCCGCGAAGCAGATGGAGATGTCCATCGCGGTGATGACGAGCTCGACGACCTTGGCGAAGCGCTCGACGTCGAAGGACTGGTTGCCCTTGCCGTCGTCCTTCAGGAACTTCATCAGGTTCAGCGAGGCGAGGTTGCAGGACGTGTTGTCCAGGTGCATGTACTCGCTGCACGGGTTCGAACCGTTGATACGGCCGGACTCCGGGCACGTGTGCCAGTGGTTGATCGTGTCGTCGTACTGGATGCCCGGGTCGGCGCAGGCCCAGGCGGCCTCGGCCATCTTGCGGAACAGGGCCTTGGCGTCGACCTCTTCGATGACCTCGCCGGTCATCCGCGCGCGGAGGCCGAACTTGCCGCCCCGCTCGACCGCCTTCATGAACTCGTCGTTCACACGGACCGAGTTGTTGGCGTTCTGGTACTGGACGGACGTGATGTCGTCGCCGCCCAGGTCCATGTCGAAGCCCGCGTCACGCAGGGCGCGGATCTTCTCCTCCTCCTTGACCTTGGTCTCGATGAAGTCCTCGATGTCGGGGTGGTCGACGTCGAGGATGACCATCTTGGCGGCGCGGCGGGTGGCGCCGCCCGACTTGATCGTTCCTGCGGAGGCGTCGGCGCCGCGCATGAAGGAGACGGGACCGGAGGCGTTGCCGCCGGAGGAGAGCAGCTCCTTGGAGGAGCGGATACGGGAGAGGTTCAGGCCGGCACCGGAGCCGCCCTTGAAGATCATGCCCTCTTCCTTGTACCAGTCGAGGATCGACTCCATGGAGTCGTCGACGGACAGGATGAAGCAGGCGGAGACCTGCTGGGGCTGCGGGGTGCCCACGTTGAACCACACGGGGCTGTTGAAGCTGAAGATCTGGTGCAGGAGGGCGTACGCCAGCTCGTGCTCGAAGATCTCGGCGTCGGCGGGCGAGGCGAAGTACTTGTAGTCCTCGCCGGCCTTCCGGTACGTCTTCACGATGCGGTCGATCAGCTGCTTGAGGCTGACCTCGCGCTGCGGGGTGCCGACGGCACCACGGAAGTACTTGCTGGTGACGATGTTGACCGCGTTCACCGACCAGAAGTCGGGGAACTCGACGCCACGCTGCTCGAAGTTGACCGAGCCGTCGCGCCAGTTGGTCATGACGACGTCACGGCGCTCCCAGGCCACCTCGTCGTACGGGTGCACGCCGGGGGTGGTGTGGATGCGCTCGATACGCAGCCCCTTGGTGGCCTTGGCCCCCTTGGCTCGGGAACCTCGTGCCGGACCGCTCGCCGTCTCTGTCATGCCGCCTCCCTGTACGGGCTAAAACGCCCTGAAGTGCCACGATGTTCCCGTGACACGGTGTTCTGTCATGTGTTGCGGGCACCCTCACGCTGCCGCCCGCAACAGGTCTTCGATCGCCGCCGTCCAGCCGGATCCGGGGCCTCCGCCCGGCTCCGGTCCGCCGGTCAGTCGGCGGAGTGGGCGGGCACCGGAACCTGGCCGGTCCCTCCGGTCCCGCGGTCGTCTTCCTGGCTCCCCGCTCCCGTGTCTTCGTCGTCCACGGCGGGGCCTCGCTTCGTTTCCCTGAGCTCCGCGATGGCTGCCTCGAAGTCCTCCAGCGAGTCGAACGCCCGGTAGACGGAGGCGAATCGCAGATAGGCGACGAGGTCGAGCTCCTGCAACGGGCCGAGTATGGCCAGACCCACGTCATGGGTGGTCAGCTCGGCGCTTCCGGTGGCCCGCACCGCCTCCTCGACCCGCTGGCCGAGCTGGGCGAGTGCGTCCTCGGTGACAGGCCGCCCCTGGCATGCCTTGCGCACACCGTTGATGACCTTGGTACGACTGAAAGGCTCCGTGACTCCGGACCGCTTGACCACCATGAGCGAGCACGTCTCCACGGTCGTGAAACGACGGGAGCAGTCAGGACACTGGCGGCGCCTGCGGATCGACGTGCCGTCGTCGGTCGTACGACTGTCGACCACACGGCTGTCGGGGTGCCTGCAGAAGGGGCAGTGCATGATCTCCAACCCTCCTCACAGCAGACTGAACAGCCCCGGGAGACCTCTTGGGCCCCACGAAGCAGCCCCAAGCATAGGCGATCTCAGAGACACCGAAGACCCGGGGGACCACAACTTGTGGGCTGCTGTTGCAATCCAACCACTAGATGTGGGGGCTTGGCTGATACATCGACCGTACTCGCGTGTCGCACGCGCGCGTATCCGCACGACACGCCAGGTCGGCTGCTACGGAACACACACGTGCGCCTGCGTACCGCTGCGACACTCACGGAGATACGGTGGGCGCCGCACGGAGGTCATGTAGGACTCCGGCACGGAAGGGGACCGGAGTCCCGGTTGACCGGGTTCCGGATGGCAGACTTGGGAAACAACCCACGAGGTCATCACCCCGGCGGTGAAGAGTACAACAATGGGCCCTTTTGTCCGCCAGGTGCCGCGTTAGCCATACACCCAGACACATGATCGCGTCAGGTGAATCGCGGTTTTTCACTCGAACGTGTGTTTGGCGCAACCTTTCGAAAGCAACTACCGTTGTCCAGCAGGGAGACCATCGAGAGGGGCTGACGTGACCACCACCGCAGACAGTGCCACCATCACTGCCCAGGACCGCTCCCAGGGCCGACTGGACCCGGTGCATGCGATGAATGAAGCCACGAATCCCGAGGCGCACAAGCGCTCACTGCCGGGCCGACCTCCAGGCATCCGGGCGGACAGCTCGGGGCTCACCGACCGGCAGCGCCGGGTGATCGAAGTCATCAGGGATTCCGTGCAGCGGCGCGGCTACCCGCCGTCCATGCGGGAGATCGGCCAGGCCGTCGGCCTATCCAGCACCTCCTCGGTCGCGCACCAGCTGATGGCACTGGAGCGCAAGGGCTTCCTGCGCCGCGACCCGCACCGCCCGCGCGCGTACGAGGTGCGCGGCTCCGACCAGGCGGTGACGGTGCAGCCGACGGACACCGCGGGCAAGCCCGCCGCGTCGTACGTCCCGCTGGTCGGCCGAATCGCCGCCGGCGGTCCGATCCTCGCCGAGGAATCGGTCGAGGACGTGTTCCCCCTGCCCCGGCAGCTCGTGGGTGACGGCGAGCTGTTCGTCCTCAAGGTCGTCGGTGACTCCATGATCGAGGCCGCGATCTGCGACGGCGACTGGGTCACCGTGCGCCGTCAGCCGGTTGCCGAGAACGGCGACATCGTGGCCGCGATGCTGGACGGCGAGGCCACTGTCAAGCGCTTCAAGCGCGAGGACGGCCATGTCTGGCTCCTCCCGCACAACTCGGCCTACGAGCCGATCCCCGGCGACGACGCGACCATCCTGGGCAAGGTCGTCGCGGTGCTGCGCCGCGTGTGACGGCTGCGGCGGGCGAGCACGACAGGCTCGTCCCCTGACCGGGCCCCGGAACCCCTGCGCCGGTTCCGGGGCCCTGTTTTGCCCCGGCCCGGCTCCCGGCCCGATTGGTATCGCTGGGTAGCCTGTCCCGGCGCCGGGACAGGCTACCCGGCGATCGACAGGCTACCCAGCGATCACTCCGCTTCCCGCTGCCTTGCCGCCGCGTCGATGGCGGCCAGCGACTTCCGGACCTGGTTACGGTCCGTGGTGAACCAGAAGTCGGGCAGTGACGTCTTGAGATAGCCGCCGTACCGCGCGGTGGCCAGCCGCTGGTCGAGCACGGCGACCACACCACGGTCCCCTGACGCCCGGACGAGACGCCCCGCGCCCTGCGCCATCAGAAGCGCCGCGTGAGTCGCGGCCACCGCCATGAAGCCGTTGCCGCCGGCGTCCTCCACCGCCTTCTGGCGGGCGCTCATCAGTGGGTCGTCGGGGCGCGGGAACGGGATCTTGTCCATGACGACCAGCTGGCAGCTGGGCCCTGGGACGTCAACGCCCTGCCACAGCGACAGCGTGCCGAAGAGGCAGGTCTTCGGGTCCGCGGCGAAGTTCTTGATCAGTTCACCGAGAGTCTCCTCGCCCTGGAGCAGAATCGGGAACTCGGGAATCCGCGAGCGCAGTTCCTCGGCGGCGAGCTGAGCGGCGCGCATCGAGGAGAACAGACCGAGCGTGCGGCCGCCGGCCGCCTGGATGAGCTCGGTCAGCTCGTCGAGCATGTCGGCACGGTCGCCGTCGCGCGCCGGGCGCGACAGATGCTTGGCGACGTAAAGAATCCCCTGCTTGCGGTAGTCGAAGGGCGAGCCCACGTCGATGCCCTTCCACTGGGGGAGGTCCTCGCCCTCCGTGCCCTCGGGGGCGAGCCCGAGGGAGGCGCCCACTCCGTTGAAGTCACCGCCGAGCTTGAGCGTCGCCGAGGTGAGAACGACGGAACGGTCAGCGAAGAGCTTCTCCCGGAGGAGACCGGAGACGGACATCGGGGCGACACGCAGCGAGGCACCGAAGCGGTCGTGCCGTTCGTACCAGACGACGTCCCACTCCGAGCCGTTCACGACGCGCTCCGCCACGTCGTGCACCGTCTCCACCGAGGCCAGCGCCTGCTTGCGGACCGCGTCCTCGTCCTGAACGGACTTGTCGCGGGTTGTGCCGATCGCGGAGATCACGGTGCGGGCGGCATCCCGGAGCGCCATCAGGGCGTAGCCGAGATCCTCCGGGATCTCCTCCAGGCGGCCCGGAAGAGCCAGCTCCATCAGCCGCTCGAAGCCCTCGGCGGCGGTCTGGAGCTGGTCGGCGGCCTTCTCGTTGACCAGCTTCGCCGCGCGGCGCACCGCACGGTTGACCTGCCCCGGCGTGAGCTCGCCCGTCGCGACACCGGTGACGCGCGAGACCAGCTCATGGGCCTCGTCCACGATCAGCACCTCGTGCTGCGGCAGGACCGGGGCGCCCTCGATGGCGTCGATCGCGAGCAGGGCGTGGTTGGTGACGACGACCTCCGCCAGCTTGGCTCGCTCGCGGGCCATCTCGGCGAAGCACTCGGCGCCGTACGCGCACTTCGAGGCGCCCAGGCACTCACGGGAGGACACGGACACCTGGGCCCAGGCCCGGTCGGAGACTCCGGGCGTGAGGTCGTCGCGGTCACCGCTCTCGGTCTCGTCCGCCCAGTCCCGCAGACGCAGCAGGTCCTGACCCAGCTTGCTGGTGGGCGCGGCCGCCTCGAACTGGTCGAAGAGGCCCTCCTCCTCGTCCTGCGGCACGCCCTCGTGGAGCCGGTGCAGGCACAGGTAGTTCGACCGGCCCTTGAGCATCGCGAACTCCGGGCGGCGGCGCAGCTGCGGGTGCAGTGCGTCGACGGTGCGCGGCAGGTCGCGCTCCACGAGCTGGCGCTGCAGGGCGAGGGTGGCTGTCGCCACGACGACGCGCTCCCCGTGCGCGAGGGCGGGCACCAGATAGCCGAGCGACTTTCCCGTGCCGGTGCCGGCCTGGACCAGCAGGTGGGATCCGTCGTCGATCGCCTCGGCGACCGCTTCGGCCATGGTGACCTGGCCGGGGCGCTCCGTACCGCCGACGGCTGTGACGGCGGCATGCAGGAGTTCGGGGAGTGAGGGCTTCGTCATAGCCCGACCACCCTACGGCCCGGCACTGACAAACGGGTGATCAACGGTGGGACCTGGGGTGGGACCGGGGACGGGACCGGGGGTCGGAGCACGGCCGGGACTCCTCGGGCGGACGGGGAGAGAGGGGTGAGACGGGGTGGCGGGTGAGACGGAGCGAGGGATGAGGCGGAGCGAGGGATGAGACGGGAAGAGGCGTCGTCCTCCCTCGGCGCTACATCAGATCGCGCAGAGACCTGTCCCGGATCATGAGGGCGGCCCTCTTGGCGGGCAGGTCGACCTCGCCGGCGAACCGGAACCCGGCATTCAGGAACGCGGCCACCGACGGGGCGTTGCGGAGATCGGGCTCCGCAACGACACGCGCACAAGCTGAGCGTCGATCGAGCACCAGGTCGGCCACGGCTCTGAGCAGGGCGGACCCCAGTCCCCGCCCACGGTCGGCGACGCCGCCGATGAGGAGGTGGACACCGGTGTCGTGCGGGCGGGCCGGATAGTGACGGGCCAGCGGGTCCAGGTCCGCCCGGTAGATCTCCCAGTAGCTCATCGGGGTGCCGTCCAGCACGCCGACGCACGGGACGCTTCGCCCGTCACCGTTGAGCTGCGCCCGCACATGATCCTCGGTCTGGGCGCGGGAACCGGCGAGCTCCCAGAACGCGGCGACCGCGGGGTCGTTCATCCAGCGGCTGATGAGCGGAAGGTCGCGTTCGAGCTGCACGGGGACCAGCTGGAACGGACCCATCGGTGTGGCGAACGGGCCCCAGTCGCCGACGCGGTCCAGCAGGTCGTTGTCGAAGGACGCGAACCGGTCCTCGGCCGGCACAAGCCTGTCCTCCTCGGCCGGCACAACCCTTTCCGCGCCCGGGGCGGGACTCTCCGCCGCCTCTCCGGCGATGACGGCGAGAAAGTCGTCGGGCAGGCGCAGGTCCAGCGTGTCCTCGCTGTCCGAGCCGAGACCGGAGCAACCGGGGTGAACAGGGACAGGGAAGGCATCGGCGCTCGCGTCGGTGGGAGACACGGCGGCTCCTCTCAGAAGACGAGGTGGGTCGTGTGGGTTCAGCAGTGCAGGGGGTTGGCGACGGTGACATAGACGGACTGGGTGTCGACCGGGCCGACCAGCTCGTCGAGGCCGTGCAGCCGCGTCAGCAGATTGGCCTTGCAGCGCAGCACCGGTGAGTCCAGCAACCGGGCAGGCAGGGAGGTCCGTAGCGGGGCGGGTCCTGAGGCGACATCGGTGAGGAAGCGGCGGAAGGCGGCGAGCAGCAGCCGCTCGTCGACGAGGCGCTGGGAGCCGAACGCGCCGATCAGGCCGAGCACATTGTTGATGGCGAGGTAGTACGCGAAGCGCTCGTCGGTGACCTCGTCGGAGACGAAGGTGTCGCTGTGCTCGCCGATGCCGGGCAGTCGGGCGTCGAGTTCGGCGCGCCGGGACTCACGGAAGTAGTAGCCCTGGTTGTCGCGGTAGCGGCCGCCCGCGGGCCAGCCGTCGCCGTCCAGCAGGAGCAGGGTGTTCTGCTGATGTGCCTCCAGGGCGATTCCAGCCTCGCCGTCCAGCCACAGCACGGGGCGCACGACGTGTTCCAGATAGCGCAGGAACCACTCCGCGGCAACGGCTCCCCGGGGCCGGCCGGTCCTCTCGGCGAGCCTCGTGACGACGTGGGCGAGACGGGATCCGGCGTGCGGCAACCCTCCCGCCATGGGGCGATCGGCGGAGGCAGTGGCAGTGCAGGGCCGGGGCGAGACCAGACCGGCGATACAGGAGACGTCGTCGGACGGGGCGAACGGGTTGTGCCGGATGACCACGTCCAGTCCCGGCACGGGGCGGCCGTCCGGGCCGTCCACGGCCAGCCAGGCCGGGTCCCGGACGATGTCGAAGCCCGGGTGCACGGCCTGCCACGCCTTGGACAGGCCGGCGCGCAGCAGGCGGTGCACCTCGATCCCGCGGTGGAGCTCCTTGCGCAGGTTCTCGCGGCGGGAGTTGGTGATCCGCAGGCCCAGCGACAGCTTGAGCATCGCGGGAGCGCCGGACCGGTGAACGGTGCGCACGGAGGAGGTGGGGTGCCACGGCGAGCCGTGGGGGCCGAGGTCGCGGAGCAGACCGGCGTCGAGCAGGGCAGTGGTCTCGTCCCGGTGCCGGACTTCGCGTGACTGCCAGGGGTGCAGGGGCAGGGCCGCGTAACCGTCGGGCAGCGGCAGTCCGGGGCCGGCGAGCCGGGTCGTCAGCAGGTCCGCGGGAAGGAGGCGGCCGCGCTCGGTCCAGGCCGAGTCGACCGCGAGCGCGGAGGGGGCGACAGCCATCCAGTGCAGAGGGAAGGAACCGCTCACCTCCGGTGAGTACAGGCGGGCCTCGCCCTCGGACAGGCCCTCGCGGCTCTTCGGGGTCGGGTGGAAGGGGTGGCCGAGCAGGAGTGCCTGCTCGGCGCCGAGGAAGAGGTCGGGGGCGTCGGCAGGACGCTCGCGCCGGTCGGTGATGAAGGTGACGGTACGGCGTACTGAGTCGGCGACCCGGGCCACGAGGTCAACGCCGTCGTTGCTCACGGCGACGGCGGCTTGCGGACCGCTGGAGGCGGCCTCCGATCCACCGGGCGTCTCCCTGGTGAGCAGCGCCGCGAGCGTGACCGCGTCCAGCGGCGGTGCGTCCTGCGGGGCGCCGGCCACGCGCGGAAGCCCGAAGCGGTGCCAGCCTGTCGGGGACCAGTAGTGGACCCGTGCGGTCAGGGAGATGCCGCTGGTGGGCAGCGGGATGTGGAGGGTGTCGGTGCCGGGAGCGGCGAGGTTCGTCTCCCGCACCCAGCAGCGGAGCAGGTTCTCCACGGCGGCGGCCTGGGCGGCGGTGTGCGGGTCGGGGTGGTCCAGGAGGTCGGCGGCGGTACCGCGTGGGTGCTCGGCTTCCGATGTGCGGGGCTGCTGCTGGGGTACCGGCTCGGCCGGCGGCACGGGCGGGGCTTGGGTGCCGTGGGAGTCGTCGTGCTCGGGGGTGTGGGAACGGCCGGTGGAGATGGGGATCGCGTTCAAGACTGTTCCTTGCAGCGTTCGGATGTGCGGGGAACTTCGTCGCCGGTGCATCACCGTCGGGTGCCTGACGAGTCGCGCCACGGCGAAGCGAGACCGTCAGGGCGCGGTGCACAGGGGCCGGAGGGGCCTGGCTCAGCGTTGCGACCGAGGTGGGACGACCTGTGCGGTGGCGCCGCGGGCCACCGCCGCCACCGCGTCGGTCAGGCGGTCGAGTACCGCCGCCGCCTGCTCGTCGCTGATGGTGAGGGGCGGGAGGAGCCGTACGACGCTCGAGTGGCGTCCGCCGATTTCCACGATCAGACCGCGGCCCAGGCACTCCCGCTGCACGGCGGCGGCGAGTTCGGGGGCGGCGGGACGAGGAGTACGGGCGGATTCCAGCCCGGCGACCGTCCGCTCGGGAGCTTCCGCGGGACCCGGCCCGAGTCCGCCCGGGCCGCCCTCCCCCATGAGATCCGCCGCCACCGGAGCCGCCCCTAGCGGAGCCACACTCAGCGGATCCGTGCCCACCGGATCCTCCCCGTCCGGATCCACCAGTTCGACGCCGATCATCAATCCCCGCCCCCGGACATCCCCCACGCACGGAAACTCCCGCTCGAGTGCGCGAAGTTGGGTCAGCAACCGGGAGCCCAGCAGGGCCGCGCGCTCCGCGAGGCCGTTCTCGCGGACATGGGCGAGGGTGGCGGCGCCGGCGGCCATGGCGAGCTGGTTGCCCCGGAAGGTGCCGGCGTGGGCGCCGGGTTGCCAGACGTCGAGGTCTTCCCGGTAGACCACCACGGCCAGTGGCAGGCTGCCGCCGATGGCCTTGGACAGGACCATCACATCGGGGGTGACTCCGCTGTGCTCCACGGCCCAGAAGGCGCCGGTGCGTCCCACGCCGGTCTGGATCTCGTCCGCGATCAGCGGGACCGACCGGTCGGCGGTGATCTGCCGCATGCGCCGCAGCCAGTCGTCGGGGGCGGGAATCACCCCGCCCTCGCCCTGGACGGGTTCCAGGATCATCCCGGCGGGGAGGGGTACGCCGGACTTGGGGTCGTCCAGGACGGACTCGGTCCAGCGAGCGGCGAGTTCGGCGCCGCGGGGGCCGCCGACTCCGAAGGGGCAGCGGTAGTCCTGGGGGTACGGGAGGCGGGCCACCCGTACGTCACAGGCGCCGCCGGACGCGGCCAGGGCTCCGCTGGTCATCCCGTGGTAGGCACCGGTGAAGGCCAGGATTCCGGTGCGTCCGGTCGCCGCTCGGACCAGCTTGAACGCGGCCTCGACCGCGTCGGTGCCGGCCGGTCCGCAGAACTGTACGCGGGCGCGATCGGCGAGGCCGGGTGGCAGTGTGCGGAACAGTTCGGTGATGAAGGCGTCCTTGACGGGGGTCGCCAGGTCCAGGACGGAGAGCGGCGCGCCCGAGTCGAGGACCTTGCGGATGGCCTCGAGGACGACGGGATGATTGTGGCCGAGGGCGAGTGTTCCGGCACCGGAGAGGCAGTCGAGGTAGCGCCGGCCGTCGGCGCCCTCGATGGTCAGCCCGCGCGCTCGGACCGGCACGATCGGGAGGGCGCGCGCGTAGGTGCGCGCTGCCGACTCGCGCGCCGACTGGCGCCTCAGAATCCCCTCGTGCGCGGCGCGCACTCCCCCGGATGTCCCCCCGGTCACCGATTCGGTCACGGCCACGGCTCGCTGTCCTCCCGCTGTCCAGAGGCGAGTTGATGCGCGGGGACCGGGCGTGGGCAGCAGCCCCCACACCGCTACAACCCGGAAGTGCCCAGCTGGTTACGGGTTGCTTCAAGATCCTTGCCGTGACGGAACCGTTGCCGTTCCGTCGGAAGTCCCCCACAGCGAGCGCATAGTGTGTGATGCCGTTCCGGACGTCCGTGGGACCGTCGTGAACTCCCCATGAGTTCCGGCCGGTGTCGCGGACACAGCGCCTAGTTCCTTTACAGCAGGGGGAGTCAAGACCATGCGATCCATACGGCCGTCCTTCACCGTTCGCCGAGGAGGGAGCGCGCCTCGCAGAACCTCCCCCGTGCTGGCGGCCGTCGCCCTCGCCTCGGCGCTGGCGCTCACCGCCACCGCCTGCAACGGCTCCGGTGACGACAACGCCGGCACGCAGGCGACCGCCTCCGCGACCGGCGGGGACAGCGGCGACGGCAAGATCAAGATCCCGGACGACATCAAGAACAAGCTCAAAGAGCACGGGATCGACATCGACAAGTGGAAGAACGGCGCCTGGAAGAACTGGGACCGGGACGACTGGCTGCGCGAGGCCAACGACTTCATCAACCCGATCATCAAGGGTCTGTGGGACCCGGACCGCATGCGGGGCGCCAACGACCCCGACAAGGGTGTCGACGAGAACGACATCTCCGGTGACCAGGGCGTGACCGACCCGACGCCGGCGCCGGTCAAGGCGCAGGCGGTGCAGCCGGCGTACCACGCCCATGCGGCCACTGCCGGCAAGGTGTTCTTCGACTCCCCCGAGGGCAAGATGGTCTGCTCGGCGACGGTGGTGAAGGACCCGGCCCACCCGGGCAAGTCCAACCTCATCTGGACGGCGGGCCACTGCGTGCACGCCGGCAAGAAGGGCGGCTGGTACCGCAACATCGTGTTCGTGCCGTCGTACAACGACAAGGGCATGACGAACGAGCAGCTCCAGAAGGCCACCCGGGACGAGGTCGCACCGTACGGCGTCTGGTGGGCCGACGGGGCCCAGACCTCGCAGCAGTGGATCGACCAGGGCGGGGAGACGGGCGGTGACGGCGCCTCGTACGACTACTCCGTGATCCATGTGACGCCCGAGCAGGGCAGCGGCGGCAAGTCGCTGGAGGAGACGGTCGGTTCGGCGCTGCCGGTGAACTTCAACGCCCCGGCCGTGCCGAAGGTGCAGAGCATCACGGCCACCGGCTACCCGGCGGCGCCGCCGTACGACGGAAGCCTGCTGTACCAGTGCCAGGACAAGCCGGGACGGCTGTCGATCAACAAGTCGGACCCGACGATGTACCGCATCGGCTGCACCATGACCGGTGGCTCCTCCGGCGGCGGCTGGGTGGAGACGGGCTCGGACGGCAAACCGGCGCTCGTGTCCAACACGTCCATCGGCCCGGTCACCGCAGGCTGGCTCGCGGGTCCGCGGCTGGGTGATGTGGCCAAGGGCGTCTACGACTCGGTCAGCAAGAAGTTCGCCGGGCAGTAGCGGTCCGCCGGCACGGCCGGGTGACGACGGACGGCGGCGAGGCGGGTCACGGAAACCTTCACCGGCCCGCCGCCGTTCGTCCCAACCCCATGGGCATAGTGGGGTGTCAACATCGCTTCAACGGGGGTAATCGCAGCATGCGTTCCATAGGTACGCCCTTCGCGCACCGGCGCGGACGGCGGCGCACCGTCCTCGCCGCCACCGGTCTGGTCGCGGCCCTGGCGCTCACCGCCACGGCCTGCAACGGCTCCGGTGACGACAAGTCGAGCGAGCAGTCCGGCGCCACGGCCACCTCGGCGGCCGACGACGGTGGCAAGGTCGAGATCCCGGCCGACATCGCGAGCAAGCTCAAGGAGCACGGCATCGATGTCGACAAGTGGACGAGCGGCGGCTGGAAGAACTGGGACAAGGACAAGTGGCTCAGTGAGGCCAAGGACTTCGTCAACCCGGTGATCGCGGGCCTCTGGAAGCCGGAGCGGATGCGGTCCGCGAAGGAGGCCAACAAGACGGTCACGGCGAAGGACGCCGCCGCCGACCAGGGCGTCAGCGACCCGGAGCCGAAGCCGGTGCGGGCCGCGGCGGAGAAGACGCCGTACCACGACAACGCGGCCCCCGTCGGCAAGGTCTTCTTCGACTCCCCCGAGGGCTCGATGGTCTGCTCCGGCACGGTCATCAAGGACGTCAACCACCCCGGCAAGTCCAACCTCGTGTGGACTGCGGGCCACTGCGTGCACGCCGGCAAGGGCGGCGGCTGGTATCGCAACATCACCTTCGTGCCGTCGTACAACGACCTCGGCAAGCCCGAGTCCCGGCTGGCCGATGCCACGACCTCGCAGATCGCCCCGTACGGCACCTGGTGGGCGGACTGGGCGTCCACCTCGGACCAGTGGATCCAGGGCGGCTCGGAGACGGGCGGCGCGGGTGCCGCGTACGACTACGCGGTGCTGCACGTGAAGCCGGAGTCCGGGGCCAAGTCCCTGGAGGAGACCGTCGGCGCGGCACTGGACGTGGACTTCTCGGCCCCGTCCGCGACCGAGGTCGCCAAGATGGGCGCCTGGGGATACCCGGCGGCGCCGCCGTTCAGCGGTCTGAAGATGTTCAAGTGCATCGACCGGCCCGGCCGGCTCTCGATCAGCCCGGCGTTGCCGACGATGTACCGGATCGGCTGCACGATGACCGGCGGTTCGTCCGGCGGCGGCTGGTTCCGGGTGGTGGACGGCAAGACCGAGCTGGTGTCGAACACCTCGATCGGTCCGGCGGACAACACCTGGCTCGCGGGGCCGCAGCTCGGCAAGGAGGCCGAGGGGCTCTACCAGAACATGAGCAGGACGTACGGCGGTCAGTGACGCCGGCACGCCGAAGGCCCGCCCCCCGCGCCGAGCGGGAGGCGGGCCTTCGGGCTGTACGGGTCAGGCCGCGGGAGTGGGCACGTACGGTGCCAGGTCCGCGGCCAGCTCCTCGTGCACCCGCACCTTGAGCAGCGTGCCCTCCGCGGTGTGCTCCTCGGAGATCACCTCGCCCTCGGTGTGGGCACGGGCGACCAGCTTGCCGTGGGTGTACGGAACGAGCGCCTCGATCTCGACGGACGGCCGCGGCAGCTCGTTGTCGATCAGCGCGAGCAGCTCGGCCATGCCCTGGCCGGTGCGGGCCGAGACCGCGATCGACCGCTTCTCGATCCGCAGCAGCCGCTGGAGCACCAGCGGGTCGGCCACGTCCGCCTTGTTGATCACGACGATCTCGGGCACGTCGATGGCGCCGACGTCCCGGATCACCTCGCGCACGGCGGCCAGCTGCTCCTCCGGCATCGGGTGCGAGCCGTCCACCACGTGCACGATGAGATCGGAGTCGCCGACCTCCTCCATGGTGGAGCGGAACGCCTCGACCAGGTGGTGCGGCAGGTGCCGGACGAAGCCGACGGTGTCCGCCAGCGTGTACAGCCGGCCGCTCGGGGTCTCCGCCCGGCGGACGGTCGGGTCCAGGGTCGCGAACAGGGCGTTCTCGACCAGGACGCCGGCTCCGGTGAGCCTGTTGAGCAGGGAGGACTTGCCGGCGTTGGTGTAGCCGGCGATGGCGACGGACGGCACCTTGTTGCGCTTGCGCTCCTGGCGCTTGATCTCGCGGCCGGTCTTCATCTCCGCGATCTCCCGGCGCATCTTCGCCATCTTCTCGCGGATCCGTCGCCGGTCCGTCTCGATCTTGGTCTCACCGGGACCACGGGTGGCGAGGCCGCCGCCCTTGCCGCCGCCCATCTGGCGGGACAGCGACTGACCCCAGCCTCGGAGCCTCGGCAGCATGTACTGCATCTGCGCGAGCGCGACCTGCGCCTTGCCCTCCCGGGACTTGGCGTGCTGGGCGAAGATGTCCAGGATCAGGGCCGTCCGGTCGATGACCTTGACCTTGACGACGTCCTCGAGGTGGATCAGCTGGCCGGGGCTCAGCTCACCGTCGCAGATGACGGTGTCCGCACCCGTTTCGATCACGATGTCGCGCAGCTCCTCGGCCTTGCCGGAGCCGATGTAGGTGGCCGCGTCGGGCTTGTCGCGGCGCTGAGTCACGCCGTCGAGCACGAGCGCGCCCGCGGTCTCCGCGAGGGCGGCGAGCTCCGCGAGGGAGTTGTCCGCGTCCAGCACGGTCCCCGAGGTCCAAACGCCCACGAGGACGACCCGCTCCAGACGGAGCTGGCGGTACTCGACCTCGGTGACGTCCTCGAGCTCGGTGGAGAGGCCCGCCACGCGGCGCAAGGCCGCGCGCTCGGATCGGTCGAACTGGTCGCCGTCCCGCTCTCCGTCGATCTCGTGGCTCCAGGCGACGTCCTCTTCCATCAGGGCATCGGCCCGAAAACCTTCGGGATAGGCGTGCGCGAGGCGCTTGGTGTCCTGGGAAAAGGAAGAAGAGGAGGTCATTGGATCCTTACGTCGATGGGGATTCCGATACGGCGGTCATTGTGCACAACGTACGAGCCTCCTGGGAGATTCCCGGGCTCGTACCACGCCAACCCGAAGATGGTCGCACGGGACGCCTCGTCCCGTCACCGCCTTATTCGCCGTGCGTGGCCCTGACGGGCACGGCCTTGCCGTGTGCGCTCTTGGCGGGTGCGTCCTTGGTCTGTGCGCCCTTGGCGGGCGGCGTGGACTTCCAGTCCGGGTGGCCCGGCATCGGAGGGGTCTTCTCGCCGTAGAGCCAGTCCTTGAGGAACCCGGCGAGGTCACGGCCGGCGATCCTGGAGGCCAGGTCCACGAAGTCGGCCGTGGTCGCCGTGCCGTCCCGGTGGTCGCGCACCCAGCTCCGCTCCAGACGCTCGAAGGCGTCCTTGCCGATCTCCTGGTGCAGGGCGTACAGCACCAGCGCGGCTCCGTCGTAGACGTTGGGGCGGAAGATGCTGATCTTCTGGCCCTCCTTGGGCGGCTTGGGGGCGGCGGGCGGACCGCCCGAGGCCCGCCAGCCGTCGGAGGCGCCGTAGGCGGCCCTCATACGGTCGACCATGGGCTTGTTCCCCTTCTCCTGCGCGTACAGGGACTCGTACCAGGTGGCGTGCCCCTCGTTCAGCCACAGGTCGGACCAGCTGCGGGGGCTGACACTGTCGCCGAACCACTGGTGGGACAGCTCGTGCACCATGACCGACTCGATGTACCACTTGGGGTAGGCGGGCTCGGTGAACAGCTCCTTCTCGAAGAGGGAGAGGGTCTGTGTCTCCAGTTCGAAGCCGGTGGAGGCCTGGGCCAGGAGCAGGCCGTACGTCTCGAAGGGGTAGGGACCGATCTTGCTCTCCATCCAGGCGATCTGGTCGGGGGTCTTCGCGAGCCAGGGTTCGAGCGCCTTGCTGTCGGCGGCGGGGACCACGTCGCGCACCGGCAGCCCGTGGGGTCCGGTGCGGCGCACGACGTCGGAGCGGCCGATGGACACCTGGGCGAGCTCGGTGGCCATGGGGTGCTGGGTCCGGTACGTCCAGGTGGTCGAGCCGCCGGACCGGGCCACGCCGGCCGGTACTCCGTTGGCCACAGCTGTGAAGCCGTCGGGGGCGGTGACCCGGATGGTGAACATCGCCTTGTCGGACGGGTGGTCGTTGCACGGGAACACCAGATGCGCGGCGTCGGCCTGGTTGGCCATGGCAAGGCCGTCGGAGGTCTGCACCCAGCCGCCGTCGCGGCCCTTGGTGGGCACCGGGTCACTGGTGTGCCGCACAGTGATCCGCATCCAGGAGCCCCTGGGAAGCGGGACCTGAGGAGTGACGACCAGGTCCTCGCCCGCGGCGGCGAAGGTGGCCGGCAGGCCGTCGACTTCCACGGACTCGACCTTGCCGTGCGCGAAGTCGAGGTTGAGGCGGTCCAGGTCGGTGGTCGTCCGGGCGCCGATGGTGGTGACGGCCTGGAGGGGCTTGTCGTTGGTGCCGGGATAGGTGAAGGAGAGGTCGTACGACGCGACGTCGTACCCCGGGTTGCCCAGGTACGGGAAGAGGCGGTCGCCGACGCCCAGCGGCTCGGCGGGGGCGCTCGCGGCCAGGAGGCAGACGGAGACGGCGGAGGCGAGGAGGGCCGCCGTGCGGTGCCGGGAGGTCCTCGTCTTCTTCGGCCGGGGAGGCCTGGTGCGAAGGGTGAGCAGCATGCACCACGGCTACCAGCGCGCGCCCGCCCTGCGGCGGCGACGCGCGCCCGGCCCACCCGAACGGGTTGATCCGGACGGGTTCCTCAGGAGGCCTGCGGTCTCCTCCCTCAGGAGGAGGCGGAGGTCTGGTGCTGGGCCCTGCTCACGTCGTACACGCCGGGCACGTTGCGCATCGCCCGCATCAGGGCCGGGAGGTGGGCCGCGTCGGGGAGTTGGAGGGTGTACGTGTGACGTACGCGCTGCTGGCTGGGCGGTTCGACGGTCGCGGAGACGATCTCGGCGCCTTCCAGGGCGATCGCCTCGGTGAGGTCGGCGAGCAGATGGGGGCGGCCGAACGATTCGGCGACCAGCGTGACCCGGCACGCGGTGGTGTCGCCCCAGCGCACTTCGACCTCTGCGCGCCCTGTGCTCGTCATCCGGGCCACCGCGGCGCACTCCATTCGGTGCACGGTCACCACGCCTCCGCGCACGGCGAAACCGGTGATCCGGTCGGGTGGTACGGGCGTGCAGCACCCGGCGAGCCGTACGGCGGCTCCCGGCGGGTCCACGAGGACGTCGGCGCCTCGGGGATGCGCGGCCTGGGCGTTGCTCCCGGGGCGAGCGCCAGGGGCATCCGTCGTGACGCGCGCGGCGCAAGCGCCGGGACCGGCTGCCGGGCCGCCCGTGCCGGTAACGGCCTCGGTCTCCCGGGCGTGCGTGCCGTCGGACGCGTCCCGGGCCGCCTCGGCCGCGCGGGCCGCGGTGCCGTCGGACGAGTGTGCCGCCCCGCCCGTGTGGGCCCCGGCCTCCCCCGTCTCGCCCTCCGGATGCGCCGCCAGCCACCGCTGGATGGCGATGCGCGCAGCCGGGGTGTGCGCGTGCTCCAGCCACTCTCTGGAGGGCTCGGAGGCCGGGTCCTGACCCATGAGGAGCTGGACGCTGTCGCCGTCTCTCAGGACCGTGCTCAAGGTGGCGAGGCGGCCGTTGACGCGGGCGCCGATGCACGCGTGCGCGTCCTCGCCGTACTGGGCGTAGGCGGCGTCGACACAGGTGGCGCCCTCGGGCAGGCCGAGCGTGCCGCCGTCGGGCCGGAAGACGGTGATCTCACGGTCCTGGGCGAGGTCCTCCCGCAGGGTGGACCAGAACGTGTCCGGGTCGGGCGCGGCCTCCTGCCAGTCGAGGAGGCGGGAGAGCCATCCGGGGCGGGTGGGGTCGGCGCGCTCGCCGTCGCTCGCGGACTGCTCCTCCGAAGGAGGAGCGTAGGGATTGCCGAGCGCGACGACCCCGGCCTCGGCAGCCTTGTGCATCTGGTGGGTGCGGATGAGGACTTCGGCGACCTGGCCGTCCGGGTGGGCCACCGCGGTGTGCAGCGACTGGTACAGGTTGAACTTCGGTACCGCGATGAAGTCCTTGAACTCCGAGACGACGGGCGTCATACAGGTGTGCAGCTCGCCCAGGACGCCGTAGCAGTCCGCGTCCTCGCCCACCAGGACCAGCAGTCGGCCGAAGTCGGCTCCGCGCAGTTGTCCGCGTTTGCGGGCCACCCGGTGGACGGAGACGAAGTGGCGCGGGCGGATGAGGACTTCGGCCTGGATGTCGGAGTCGCGCAGGACCGTGCGCACCTCGTCGGCGATCACCGCGAGCGGGTCGTCGCGGCGTGCCGCGTTGTCGGCGATCAGGCGGCGGGTGTGTTCGTACTCCTCGGGGTGGAGGATCGCGAAGACGAGGTCCTCCAGTTCGGTCTTCAGGGCCTGGACGCCGAGGCGTTCGGCGAGCGGGATGAGGACGTCGCGGGTCACCTTGGCGATGCGGGCCTGTTTCTCGGGGCGCATGACGCCGAGGGTGCGCATGTTGTGCAGCCGGTCGGCGAGTTTGATCGACATCACACGGACGTCGCTCCCGGTGGCGACGAGCATCTTGCGGAAGGTCTCGGGCTCCGCCGCGGCTCCGTAGTCGACCTTTTCCAGCTTGGTGACGCCGTCGACGAGATAACGCACTTCCTCGCCGAACTGCTCCCGCACCTGATCCAGCGTCACGTCGGTGTCCTCGACCGTGTCGTGGAGCAGAGAGGCCGTCAAGGTGGTGGTCTCGGCACCGAGTTCGGCCAGGATCAGGGTCACCGCGAGCGGGTGGGTGATGTACGGCTCGCCGCTCTTGCGCATCTGGCCACGGTGCGAGGACTCGGCCAGGACGTAGGCCCGGCGCAGCGGTTCGAGGTCGGCATCGGGGTAGTGGGCGCGGTGGGCCTCGGCGACATGGCCGATGGCGTCCGGCAACCGGTCGCGGCCGGCCGGGCCGAGCAGCGCGACGCGGCCGAGTCGACGCAGGTCGATCCGGGGGCGGGCCTTCCTGCGGGCCGCTGTAGGGGCTACAGGGCCTGGGGTCGCAGGGTTCGTGGCCTCCGCACTCATGGGCACCTCCGGCTTGTGGACCGGCGGACGGGGCCCCAGGGCATACGCGGCTCAGGGATGGCGACGTTCCCCCGTCCGTGCCGGTGCTTGATGCTACCGAGCCCATCACGCCCGACTGACCGGCTCTCGCCGAGCGTGAAACGGATCACCCATTCGAGCGACGATTCGGAGGTTTACGGTTTTGCGCCACCTGCCTCACGCACTGACGTTGTTTCGCGCCGCCCCGGGCGCCGGTATCCACGGATCCGTGCGCCCAGGGCTGTGGGAGCTGCGTTTCTCGCGGTCAGCGGACCACGTTTTCCAGCCACTCGGCGTCGATCTCGCCCTCGGCGACGATCACCGCCGGGCCGGTCATCTCGATCTCGCCGTCGGGTCGCTCGGTGATGACCAGTCGTCCGCCGGGCACGTCCACGGTGTACGTCGCCGGGCTTCCGGTGGTGGTCGGGTCGGCGCCGTCCCGGCGTGCGGCGGCCACGGCGACGGCGCACGCGCCCGTGCCGCAGGAGCGGGTCTCGCCGGAGCCGCGCTCGTGCACGCGCATCGCGACATGGCGAGGGCCGCGGTCCACCACGAACTCGATGTTGACCCCGTCGGGGTAGGCGGCGGCCGGGCTGAAGGGCGGCGGGTCGAACAGCCGGCCGGCGTGCGCGAGGTCGTCGACGAAGGCGACCGCGTGCGGGTTGCCCATGTTCACGTTGCGCGCGGGCCAGCTGCGCTCGCCGACGCTCACCATGACATCCCCTTCGGGGAGGCGCGCTCTGCCCATGCCGACGGTGACGTCACCGTCCTTGGCGACGTGGACGGTCTTCACTCCCCCGCGCGTGGCGATCGCGAGGTCCCCTTCGGCCACATGTCCGGCGTGCTGGAGGTAGCGCGCGAACACACGGACACCGTTGCCGCACATCTCCGCGATCGAGCCGTCGCTGTTGCGGTAGTCCATGAACCACTCGGCCTCGGCCGCCATGTCCCCGGCCTCCGGGTGCGCCGCGGAGCGCACGACGTGCAGCACGCCGTCACCGCCGAGGCCGGCGCGGCGGTCACACAGGGCGGCCACGGCGGCCGGGGTCAGGTCGATGACATTCTCGGGGTCCGGAACGATCACGAAGTCGTTCTCGGTGCCGTGCCCCTTGAGGAAGGCGATCCGCGTGCTCATTCCTCGATCGTACGGGGTCGGTACGACAGCCGTACGGGATGTACGGGGCGGGTACGACGATCCGCCCGCGGGCGGCGACGGGCTAGGTCCTGTCGTCAAATCCCCTCGTCCGGCCGAAGGGCGGACCTTGCGGCGTCATGGGGGTCCGCCTGCTCGAGCGAAGCCGAGAGCTTGGGGGAGCGTGCTCTCGGCGGGTCGGGCCTCGGCCCTCGTACTGGATGTACTTGGGTCGGGGCCCGGCGCGGCGAGTGGGGGCTCCTGCTCGAAGGGCTTGAGGGAGCGTGCATGGCGTCGCCGGGCAGACGGGGATTTGACGACAGGGCCTAGCGCAGCCGGGCCACGCGCCACACGGCGAGGACCGCGATCAGGGCCACCAGCAGTACGTAGCCGATGACGACCCGCCAGTCCGGGCGGCGGCCCGAGCCCCGCGGGGGAAGGCCGGGGAAGGTGTAGCCCACGCGGCGGGCGGCCATCATGCCCCAGCCCGCGGCGCAGCAGCAGATCAGCAGGCCCAGCATGGCGATCACCGCGCCGCTGTCGCCGAAGTCGAAGGCGAGCGGGAAGGCGAACATCAGGGAGCCGACCGCGGCCAGGCCCACGATGGGCGCGAGCTGCCAGATGCGCAGCCGGCGCTGGGGGCGCAGCTCGACCTCGACCTCCGGCCCGCCGACGAACATCTCCTCGGGCTCGGGACCGTCGTCGGTCACACCGCCCGCGGTCTCGTCGGGCCCGTCGGAACTCAGACGGCCCTCGCCGGGTTCCGGTTCTACGCTGCCGACGCCGACGTGCTCGGTGTCTTGTGCCGCCTGTGCGGTGTCGCGAGGGCCGGCCTCCATCGCCACGCGCCCTCCCAACTAGGACTCCACTTGGTCGATCGAAGCTCGATGATGGCACGGCACCGGAGGCCTCGATGACCGGCGGCGCATCCCGATGCCATCACGTGATCAGGCTGTGACCGGTCGTTCGACCAACGCCAGTGCGAGGTGCGGAAGTTCCGTGAGATCCGTCTCGGCCCCACTCAACCACTGCACGCGGGGATCGCGCCTGAACCACGAATCCTGACGGCGCGCGAAGCGCTTGGTGGCGCGCACGGTCTCGGCCCGCGCCTCCTCCTCGCCGCACTCCCCGGAGAGTGCGGCGAGCACTTGCTGGTAGCCGAGGGCGCGCGACGCCGTACGCCCCTCGCGCAAGCCCTGCGCCTCCAGTGCGCGCACCTCCTCCACGAGACCCGCGTCCCACATCCGGTCGACCCGGCGCGTGATGCGCTCGTCGAGCTCGGGACGGGCCACGTCGACCCCGATCTGGACGGTGTCGTAGACGGAGTCGTGACCAGGAAGATTGGCGGTGAAGGGCTGACCGGTGATCTCGATCACCTCGAGGGCCCGGACGATACGGCGGCCGTTACTGGGCAGGATCGCCCGCCCGGCCTCGGGGTCGGCGGCGGCGAGGCGCGCGTGCAGTGCCCCGGAGCCGCGCAGCGCGAGCTCCGCCTCCAGTCGTGCCCTGACCTCGGGGTCGGTGCCGGGGAACTCCAGGTTGTCGACGGCTCCGCGGACGTACAGGCCGGAGCCGCCGACGAGGATCGGCCAGCGTCCCCGGGCGAGCAGATCGTCGATCCTGGCGCGGGCCAGCTTCTGGTACTCGGCGACGGAGGCAGTGACGGTCACGTCCCAGATGTCCAGCAGGTGGTGCGGGACACCCCCGCGTTCCTCGGGCGTCAGCTTGGCGGTGCCGATGTCCATCCCGCGGTAGAGCTGCATGGAGTCGGCGTTGACGACCTCCCCGCCGAGCTCCTGGGCCAGGAAGACGCCCAGATCGGACTTTCCGGCCGCGGTGGGACCGACGACGGCGATGACGCGGGGGGCGGAGGGTGCGCTGCTCACCGCACCAGTCTCGCAAACCTCGCGACCACGTCTCGAACGGGTTACGTGACGCACCGGGTTCGGCCTCGTTGCCCGTTGCGAGGTTCCCGCCGCCGGTTTCGAGGGGCGGTGACCCGGGCGACGCAAACGGACGCTCCGGGTGACGCGGGATTTCGCCCGCACGAGTAACGTATGGAGTGGATATGGGCGTTTTTGCACGACTTCTTGGGAAGTCGAAGGCGACGCAGGAGACCTCGGCCGCCGAGGCGCGAACCGGCGCGGAGCCGGCCGGGGCCGAGGCGGAAGAAGTGGCGCAGGAGACGACGGAGGACGCGGCGAAGGGATCGTCGGAGGCGAAGGGGGCGGCAGGAGACCGCGACGAGGGGACGGCGGCCGAGGCCGACGCCGCCAAGGGTGCCGCCGCCGAGAGCGCCGAGATTCCCAAGCAGCAGTCGGCCGAGAAGGCCGCCGACAACGACGCCGGTGAGGGCGCCCGTACATAGCCGACCCGCGAGGAAGGTGGACCATGCATCTCTTGGACACCCTGAAGGCCAAGCTCGCCCCGGCCAAGGAGAAGGTGTCGGACCTCGCACACCATCACGAGGACAAGATCGACAAACTCGAGCACGGTCTCGACAAGGTCGCGAAGGCCGTCGACGAGAAGACCAAGGGCAAGTACAGCGACAAGATCCATACGGGCACCGACAAGGCCAAGGGCGCGATGGACCGCTTCGTGCACAAGAGTGGCGCCGAGCCGGGCGAGGGCGCGGCGACACCGCCCGAGGCGCCGCCTCCGGCTTCTTGAACGGCGGGTGGATCGGCGGACGGCCGAGGAGCACAGGGGCTCCCGGCCGTCCGCCGTTTCCAGGACGGACGTACTCAGGACCAGGCGGCGACCAGGTACCCCACCCCGTAGGGCGCGTCCTCGTAGAGCAGCGCGCCGGTGAGGTACGCGCCCTCGGCCGCGCCCGCGAGGATCTGCCAGGGGGCTCTGCCGGAGACCTTCAGCTCATACGCCAGCTCGACGTCCAGGGCCTTCAGTGCCGCCACGTCCGCCGCGCCCAGTGCGCGTGCGACCTGCGCGTCGAAGGGAGCCGCCCGCTCGTCGAGGTAGCCCGGCGCCTTGGGTGTGCGGCAGGCGCTGGCGTCGCCCATCACCAGCAGTGCCACCCGGTCGGCCTGGGATCCGATAGCCCTTCCGACTTCGGTGCACCGCTCGGGCGTGAGCGACTCCTCCACGCCGAGCCCCTCGATCGGAGCGTCCGCCCAGCCGGTCCGCTCCAACAGCCATGCGGCGACGGCGAGCGACGGCGGCAGTTCCCTCTCGGACTCCGCGGCCCGCCCCGGGCCGAGCCGTACGTCGAGGTCGACGCCGAAGCCGCGGAAGGAGCCCCGGGCGCCCTGCGGATGAGGACCGCTTCCGCTCTCCGCTGCGGGCCCGACCACCACCAGCCGGTCGGGACGCGCGGCGGCGAGCACCCCGAGCGCGTCCGTGCACGCAACGCGTGCGGCGTCCAGCTCGGATGCGGCGCCGGAGGCGACCCGGGGCACGAGGAGCGGCGGACAGGGGCAGACTGCGGCGGCGACAAGCATGATCGGCAGCGTAACGCCGTACGGCGGTCGTGACGTCCGGACCGCCGTACGGCGGACGTCATTCCCCGTCGAGCACGTCCGCCGGATCGATCACCGTGGCGTCGAGCACGTCCGCCGGATCGATCACCGTCGCGTCGGGCATGCCCACCGGATTGATCACCAGCGCGCCGAGCGCGCCGGCAGCCGCCTGTCGGTCACCGCCGTGCGTCAGTCGCAGCCGCAACCGCTCGTCGCCACCGGCAGCGGCGCCGGGGCGCCGATCTGCGGCAGGCCGAGCATCACGCCGGCCGGCTTCGCCGCCTCCGCCGCGGTGCGCTTCGCCCAGGCGTCACCCGCGCGCGTGGGGCGCACATCGAGGACGGCGCCCTCGGCGAGGAGGTGGTGCGGGGCGGCGTAGGTGATCTCGACGGTGACCACGTCGCCGGGGCGTACGTCCTGCTCCGGCTTGGTGAAGTGGACCAGGCGGTTGTCGGGGGCGCGGCCGGAGAGGCGGTGGGTGGCGCCGTCCTTGCGGCCCTCGCCCTCGGCGACCATCAGTTCCAGGGTGCGGCCGACCTGCTTCTTGTTCTCCTCCCAGGAGATCTCCTCCTGGAGGGCGACGAGACGCTCGTAGCGCGCCTGCACGACCTCCTTGGGGATCTGGTTCTCCATGGTGGCGGCCGGAGTGCCGGGCCGCTTGGAGTACTGGAAGGTGAAGGCCTGCGCGAACCGCGCCTCGCGGACGACGTGGAGGGTCTGCTCGAAGTCCTCCTCGGTCTCGCCCGGGAAGCCCACGATGATGTCGGTGGTGATCGCGGCGTGCGGGATGGCGGCGCGGACCTTCTCGATGATCCCGAGGTAACGGTCCTGCCGGTACGACCGGCGCATCGCCTTCAGGACGGTGTCCGAGCCGGACTGGAGCGGCATATGGAGCTGCGGCATCACGTTCGGCGTCTCGGCCATGGCCGCGATCACGTCGTCGGTGAAGTCGCGGGGGTGCGGGGAGGTGAAGCGGACGCGCTCCAGGCCCTCGACGGTGCCGCAGGCGCGCAGCAGCTTGCTGAAGGCCTCGCGGTCACCGATGTCGGAGCCGTACGCGTTGACGTTCTGCCCGAGCAGCGTGATCTCGGAGACGCCCTCGCCGACCAGTGCCTCGACCTCGGCCAGGATGTCGCCGGGGCGGCGGTCCTTCTCCTTGCCGCGCAGGGCCGGGACGATGCAGAAGGTGCAGGTGTTGTTGCAGCCGACGGAGATCGAGACCCAGGCCGCGTACGCGCTCTCGCGCCGCGTCGGCAGCGTGGAGGGGAACGCCTCCAGGGACTCGGCGATCTCGACCTGCGCCTCCTCCTGGACGCGGGCGCGCTCCAGCAGGACCGGCAGTTTGCCGATGTTGTGCGTCCCGAAGACGACGTCCACCCAGGGCGCCCTCTTCACGATCGTGTCGCGGTCCTTCTGCGCCAGACAGCCACCGACCGCGATCTGCATGCCGGGCCGGGACGCCTTCTTCGGCGCGAGGCGACCGAGGTTGCCGTACAGCCGGTTGTCGGCGTTCTCCCGTACGGCGCAGGTGTTGAAGACGACGACGTCGGCGTCCCCGTCCGACCCCTCGGGGGCGCGCACATAACCGGCCTCTTCGAGCAGCCCGGACAATCGCTCGGAATCGTGGACGTTCATCTGGCACCCATAGGTGCGTACTTCGTAGGTCTTCGCGCCCACGGGCCGGCTCCGGTCGATGCTGCTCATGTGACAAGGGTAGGGGGTTCCCGGAGCGCCCCCTCGCGATGGAGCTGCTTAATTGCGAAATTTAGCAATTACCCAGGGTGTGGCATCCCGTGATGGATCCGGCCCTGCTGATCCTGAGCGCCGTCGGCAGCGGCACCGGTTCGGACTCCCGCCGCGGGTTCGGATCCGACCTGGCCCCACGAGAAGATGGCTGCATGTTCCTGACGAGTGGGTGGACACGATGCGCCGAGGTCCGGCCGGCGGTGCCGTGCCGCCATGCCGGGGAGGGGGCGGCACCGTGAGTACGCCGCTGTACCAACTGAAGGCCGAGTTCTTCAAGACGCTCGGCCACCCGGCGCGCATCCGCGTCCTGGAGCTGCTGAGCGAGCGCGAGCACGCGGTCGCCGAAATGCTGCCCGAGGTGGGCATCGAGCCCGCGCATCTGTCCCAGCAGCTGGCGGTGCTGCGGCGCGCCAACCTGGTCAAGACCCGCAAGGAGGGCGCGAACGTGTACTACTCGCTGACGAGTCCGTACGTCGCCGAGCTCCTGCGCGTGGCCCGCACCATCCTGTCCGGCGTCCTGGCCGGACAGGCCGAGCTCCTCGCCGACCTGCAGGCCGCGCAGGGTGAGGAGAAGCCGTCGTCGTAGCGGCGGGACCGTCCGGGAATACGGGTGGGTGATCCGGCCTCCAACGCGGCCTGAAATCGCCGTGGTTCAGGTCACGTTCGGATGTGACCGGATTGTGGACGCCGAGTGTGCGCGGCCATGGCATGCTCATGGCTCGTCACCGAGTTACCGGCCAGTACGACGCATTGCCGCCGTCCGCCGGTACCTCCTTGCCACCCCCCACCTTCAGGAATCACCTTGCGCAGACGCACGAGGCACACGCATGCCCTCATGCCCGCCTTCGCCGTGACCGCCCTCCTGTTCGCCGTCGGGTGCTCCTCGTCCTCGCCGCAGGCCGAGCAGCACGCCGCCGGCCGGAGCCGGCAGACCCAGGGCCCGGACGGCACCGCCACAACCGCCGCGGACCACTCGCTCAGCGTCGCCGCCGCTCCCGCCGCCACCCCGGCCGCGGCCGCGGGCCCGGCCGGCTCGGGCAGGGCGGCACACAAGACCACACTCACCGTCAGCTCGTACGACAGCAAGACCCGACGGGCCGTCATCTCCCAGGGGAAGAAGCCGAGTTCTCCCTCCCCTTCGGCCTCCTCCCCCTCCCCGAGCGCCTCCGCCGGCCGGCACGAGGCCGCCGTCGGTGACGTCATCGCCAGCGCCCCGGCACCCGGTGCGCCGCACGGTCTGCTCGCCAAGGTCACCGAGGTGATCGGCGAGACCGACAAGGGCACGGAGGTGCAGACCGAGCCCGCCGCGCTCAACGCCCTGCTCGGCGACGACACGGCCAAGGGCACCGTGCCCGTAGACCCGGCCTCCTTCGACATCGACAAGCTGCTGCCCGACGTCAAGGTCTCCTGGTCCAAGACCGGTGATGTGCACGTCGGTCCCAAGGGCGCCACGGTCCCGCTGGGCAGCCTGCGGCTCGACGTCTCCGCCGAGGTGCCCACGTCCGAAGGCTCCCCGGTGTCGGCAGCCGCGTCGGTGTCCGGCTTCGTGCAGGTCGCTCCGCAGGTCGACTTCAAGTACGGCGGCCAGGGCACCGACACCGCACCCGGCTCCGCCTACCTGGGCGTGTCCGGCGACTGGACCTCGGGCTGGGCCGTCAAGGGCCGCGCCGCCGCCTCCGCCACGCCGCTGCGCATCCCGTTCGCGAAGCTGCACGCCGACCCGGTGCTGCAGGTCGGCCCCGTCCCGGTCGTCGTCAACCTCGACCTGACCTGCTACTTCCAGATCAGCGCCGACGGCAAGGTCACCGTCGATGTGCAGCAGAGCCTCAAGGGCGACTTCAAGGCCGGCGGCACCTTCGGCGCGGGCAAGGGCTGGTCCCCGGTGAGCGCCTCCGACATGACGAGCACACCGGTGCGGACCTCGGTGACCGCCGCCGGGAACGTGAAGACCACGCTCGGCGCGGAGGCCTCGGTCGGTCTCTACGGCACCGTGGGCGTCACCGCCGACCTGGCGCCGTACCTGCGCGGCGAGGCCTCAGGGACGGTGGAGGCCTCGTCGGACACCGCCGGCGCGAAGACCACCGGCAAGTGGGGCCTGTACGGCGGCGTGGACCTGTCCGGCACCCTGCGCCTCCAGCTGTCGATCTTCGGCACGCCCATCCTCCAGCGGAGCATCCCGCTGGGCGCGCTGCACCGTGAGTGGCAGCTCGCGGGCGACTCGATCTGAGCGACCTCAGGCGCCGCCGGGTATCCATCCCTGGCGGCGCAGGACGGCCGTCACGTCCGGCGCCGCGTAGTGCTCGCCCTTGAGGACCTTGCCGTCGGCCCGGCGGGCGACCTGGCCGTCGGGGCCCAGCTTGCTCATGTTGGAGCGGTGCACCTCGGCGATCACCGCGTCCAGGTCGATGCCGTGGACGAGGGCCGTGCCATAGGCGACGTACACGACGTCGGCCAGTTCGTGTGCGAGCCGGTCGAGCGGGCCGGCCACCGCGACCTCGGCGACCTCCGCGGCCTCCTCGGCGAGCAGCTCCCCGCGGTGCGCGGCCAGCTCGGCGGACACCTCCGTCGGCCTGCTGCGGGCGTCCAGGCCGAAGGCGAGGTGAAACTCACGGACGAGGTCGGCGGGCGAGGAGTTGCTCATACGGCGACTCTAGCGGCCGCCACCGACAAGCCCCCGCGGCAAGCCCGGCGCTGGTCAGGACCGCGGGGGGCTGGCAGGATCGCGCGCATGTCCAAGGTGTTCCCCGGTATCGGCAGGCGTCGCGCGCTCCAGGGCGCGGCCGCCGGCTTCGTCGCGTTCGGGCTGCTGCTGTGGTGGCTGCTGCCGCTCGGCGAGGAGCCGCCGAGCGGGACGATCGTCTTCAGCACCGGCACGCCCCGGGGGGTCTACCAGGAATACGGCGAGCGGCTGCGCACCGAGCTCGACAGGGACATGCCGGGGCTGACGGTGAAGCTGCTGAACAGCGCCGGTTCGCAGGAGAACGTGCGGCGGGTGGCGACCGGGAAGGCCGACTTCACCATCGCGGCGGCCGACGCGGTGGAGTCGTACGAGCTCCAGCACCTCAGCGGTGCCGGGCGGCTGCGCGGTGTGGCCCGGCTGTACGACGACTACGTCCAGCTCATCGTGCCGCGCGACTCGCGTGTCAGGTCCATCGCCGACCTGAAGCACAAGCGGGTGGCCATAGGGCTGCCCAACTCGGGGGTGCGGCTGATCGCCGTCCGGCTGCTCAAGGCCGCGGGGATCGATCCCAAGAAGGACATCACGCCGGTGTCCGACGGCATCGACACCGGGCCCGACAGGCTGGAGAAGGGGAAGATCGACGCGTTCTTCTGGTCCGGCGGGCTGCCCACCAACGGGCTGGCCCAGCTCACCAGGACCTTCGACTTCAGGTTCGTCCCGATCGACGGCGACGTGGTGAGCAAGCTCCACTCCGAGGGGGACACCGCCCGCTACTACCGGGCCACCAACATGCCCGAATCGGCGTACCCGTCCGTCCAGCAGGGGTCGACGGTGGCGACGATCGCGGTGTCCAACCTGCTGATGACCCGCAAGGACATGGACCCCCGGCTGACCGAGTGGGTCACCCGAACCGTCATCAAGAGCCGCGACGACATCGGCGCCCACGTCCACTCCGCCCAGCTGGTCGACCTCCGCACGGCCATCTATACCGACCCGCTCACGCTGCATGAGGGGGCACGGCGTTACTACCGGTCGGTAAAGCCGTAACGGGCAGGGTGGACCACCCCCGCCGCCTGAGCCACCGACTCGCTCCTCGGCACCCTCACCGTCACGCTCAGGCCCCGCGGGGCATGGTGCTCGTACTCGATGGAGCCGCCGCCCGCCGCGAGGAGGGCGCGGGTGATGGAGAGGCCGAGGCCGGAGCCCTTCACGTTCTGGTGGCGGCCGCTGCGCCAGAAGCGGTCGCCGACGCGGGCGAGTTCCTCCTCGGTGAGGCCGGGGCCGGTGTCGGTGACCACGACCGTCGAGGACTCGCCGTTGGAGGCGACGGTCACCGTGACGGTGCCGTCCTCCGGGGTGAACTTCACGGCGTTGTCGATCACCGCGTCCAGCGCGCTGGACAGCGTGATCGGGTCGGCCCAGCCGGTGGTCGGCGGACAGTCGCCGGTCAGCCGGACTCCCTTCGCCTCGGCCGTCGGCGACCACGCGGCCAGCCGCTCGGCGGCCAGCTGTCCGACGTCCGTCAGCCGCAGGTCCGCCTCGGCGTGCTCGGCCAGCGCGAGGTCGAGGAGGTCGTCCAGGACCTGCGCGAGCCGCTTGCCCTCGGTGCGGACCGAGGCGATCTCCTCGTTGCCCTCGGGCAGTTCGAGGGCGAGCAGTTCGATGCGCAGCAGCAGCGCCGAGAGCGGGTTGCGCAGCTGGTGCGAGGCGTCGGCGACGAAGGCACGCTGCTGCTCCAGCACGTCCTCGACGTTGTCCGCCATCTCGTTGAACGACCGGGCGAGCCTGCGGAGTTCCGGCGGCCCGCCGGCCACCGCGACCCGGGACTTCAGCCGCCCGGTGGCGATGTCATGGGTGGTGGCGTCGAGGACGCGTACCGGCCTGAGCACCCAGCCGGTCAGCCGGAGCGCGGCCCCAACGGCCAGCAGCATCGCGGCGATCTCACCGGCCCCGATCAGCAGCCAGCCGCGCAGCGTCCGCGACCGCATCTGCCCGGTGGGCGAGTCGGTGAGCACGACCGCCACGACGTCTCCGTCCCGGATCACCGGCGAGGCGACGATGAGGTGGCTGCGCTGCCAGGGCCACACCTGCTCGGGGTCATGGCTGCGCCGGCTGAGCAGCGCCTCGTCGAAGGCGTCCCGCGCCTCCCCGCTCTGGGGCAGGAACCAGTCGTCGGGTGCGTTGGCCATCGCCGCACCGTTGCGGTAGAAGACGCCCGCGCGAATGCCGTAGACCCCGCAGTAGCTGGTGAGTTCGCGGCGCAGCGTCTCCTTGCGGTCGTCCTCGGCCGGGTGCGGGGACCCGGTGCCGTCGGTGACGAACTGGGCGAGCGCCGCGAAGCGCGCCGTGTCGTCGATCCGGTCGACGACCACCTTCTGCTGCTGGGCCGCGGCCACGCTGACGGCGAGCGGAAGGCCCAGTGCGAGCAGCACGGCCGCCATCAGGACGATGAGCAGCGGCAGGAGACGTGTGCGCACCCGTCCCCGCTACGCGGCCGGGGCGACGAGTCGGTAGCCGACGCCGCGTACGGTCTCGATCAGCGCGGGCATGCGCAGCTTGGCCCGCAGGGAGGCGACATGCACCTCCAGCGTGCGTCCCGTGCCCTCCCAGCTGGTGCGCCACACCTCGCTGATGATCTGCTCCCGCCGGAAGACGACTCCGGGGCGCTGGGCGAGCAGCGCGAGAAGGTCGAACTCCTTGCGGGTCAGTTGGACGACCGAACCGTCGACGCTGACCTGACGCGTGGGCAGTTCGATGCACACGGACCCCAGGCGCAGCGCGCTCTCGGTGCCCGGCACGGCGTCCTCATGGGTGGTACGCCGGCTGACGGCGTGGATCCGGGCGAGCAGTTCCCCGGTGTCGTACGGCTTCACCACGTAGTCGTCGGCGCCGAGGTTGAGGCCGTGGATGCGGGAGCGCACGTCGGAGCGGGCGGTAACCATGATCACCGGGGTGCTGGTGCGCTTGCGGATCTTGCCGCAGACCTCGTATCCGTCCTGGTCGGGCAGGCCGAGGTCGAGCAGGACCACGCCGAAGCCGGGGCCCTCGGGGACGAGCGCCTGGAGTGCCTCCTCGCCACTGCGGGCGTGGGTGACATGGAATCCGTGCCGCGCGAGGACCGCAGAAAGCGCCGCGGCTACATGGTTGTCGTCCTCGACGAGCAGCAGTCTCATCCCGGCCCCCTCCGGTTCAGTGGTCGTACGGGTCTGGTTCGTTCTCGGCTTGTAAAAATCGCGTGCCCGCGCGCGGGCACCAAGGAAGTCACGCCGATGGATGATGATGACGTCAAGAGGGTTCCGGTTGCCTGCGGGTTCCGTTACCCGGCCGATACGTGGCCAGACCACAGCTGCTACGACACGTGTCCGATTGCTATCGGATCGTGATGCTCAGATTCCCCTCAGATGTAATGACGCTGGTCATTCGGGGTTACTACATTCCTCCGAAACCGAGGAGGACGGAGCCCGAAAGCGATGACCGAAGTATCGGTGGCCAAGCAAGACACGGCCGCGACCGGCGACCTGGTCGTCCTGCAGAGCGTCAACAAGCACTTCGGCGCGTTGCACGTACTCCAGGACATCGATCTGACGATCGCCCGCGGCGAGGTCGTGGTGGTCATCGGGCCCTCCGGGTCCGGGAAGTCCACCCTGTGCCGCACCATCAACCGCCTGGAGACCATTGACTCGGGCACCATCACGATCGACGGAAAGCCGCTGCCCCAAGAGGGCAAGGAGCTGGCCCGGCTGCGGGCGGACGTCGGGATGGTCTTCCAGTCGTTCAACCTCTTCGCGCACAAGACCGTGCTCGAGAACGTGATGCTGGGCCAGATCAAGGTCCGCAAGACAGACAAGAAGCAGGCCGGGGAGAAGGCCCGGGCCCTGCTCGACCGGGTCGGTGTGGGCACCCAGGCCGACAAGTACCCGGCACAGCTCTCCGGCGGCCAGCAGCAGCGCGTCGCCATCGCGCGCGCCCTGGCCATGGGTCCGAAGGTCATGCTCTTCGACGAGCCGACCTCGGCACTGGACCCCGAAATGATCAACGAGGTCCTCGAGGTCATGCAGCAACTCGCCCGCGACGGGATGACGATGATCGTCGTCACCCATGAGATGGGCTTCGCACGATCGGCTGCAAACCGGGTGGTCTTCATGGCCGACGGCCGGATCGTCGAACAAGCTGCGCCCGACCAGTTCTTCAGCAATCCGCGCAGCGACCGGGCCAAGGACTTCCTCTCGAAGATCCTGCACCACTGACGGCGCGCGTCCGCGCCGCGGACGACCGACCTGTGTCACCTGCCTGACGGCTCCCTTCTCTTCACCAGACAAAGGATGTTCACGATGAAGCTCCGCAAGGTCACCGCCGCCTCGGCCGTCGTACTCGCCCTCACCGTGTCCGCCACCGCGTGCGGCGGCGGCAAGAAGGACGACGGTGGCTCCTCCAGCGGCGGCGGCAAGATCAAGATCGGCATCAAGTACGACCAGCCCGGCCTCGGCCTGAAGGAGCCGGACGGTTCGTTCTCCGGCTTCGACGTCGACGTGGCGACCTACGTGGCCGGCAAGCTCGGCTACAAGCCCAACCAGATCCAGTTCGTCGAGACCAAGAGCGCCGACCGGGAGAACGCCCTCTCCCGTGGCGACGTCAAGTTCATCACGGCCACCTACTCGATCAACGACGAGCGCAAGCAGAAGGTCGACTTCGCCGGCCCCTACCTGCTGGCCCACCAGGACCTGCTGGTCAAGAAGGACTCGGACATCAGCAAGGCCACGGACCTCAACGGCAAGAAGCTGTGCTCCGTGGTCGGCTCCACCTCGGCTCAGAACGTGCACGACACGATCGCCCCGAAGGCCAACCTGAAGGAGTACAGCGGCTACTCGGAGTGCATCGCCGCCCTGCAGAGCGGCGCCGTGGACGCGGTGACCACCGACGACTCGATCCTCGCGGGCTTCGCCGCGCAGGACAAGTACAAGGGCCAGTTCAAGCTCGCCGGGCTCAAGCTCAGCAACGAGAACTACGGCGTCGGCGTGAAGAAGGGCGACACCGCAACCCTCGACAAGATCAACAAGGCGCTGGAGTCGATGGTCAGCGACGGCTCCTGGCAGAAGGCGGTCGAGAAGAACTTCGGCCCGGCCGACTACAAGAACGAGCCCGCGCCGAAGATCGGTCAGATCGTCAAGTAAGGCCGACCCCAGCTCCGCAGGGTTCCCCGGGCGCGCCGTCGCCCGCCGCGATCACGGCGGCGGCGCGCCTTGCCCTCCTCGTACGCCACACACCCGGAAGCGCGGGAGATCGTGTTCGACTTTCTTGAAGGTTACGACGTCCTCGGGGCGTTCTGGATGACGGTGAAACTCGCCGCCCTCTCCGCCCTGGGCTCCCTGGTCTGGGGCACCCTGCTGGCCGGGATGCGGGTCAGCCCGGTCCCGCTGATGCGCGGGTTCGGCACCGCCTATGTCAACATCGTCCGGAACATCCCCCTGACGGTCATCATCCTCTTCACGTCGCTCGGCCTCGCCGACATCTTCGGCGTGACGATGGGCGCCTCCGACTTCAAGGTCCAGGGCTTCAGGCTGGCGGTGCTCGGTCTGATCGCCTACCACGCGGCCTTCGTCTGTGAGGCGCTGCGATCCGGCATCAACACCGTGCCCCTGGGACAGGCCGAGGCGGCCCGCGCGATCGGGCTGACCTTCAGCCAGACGCTCCGGCTGATCGTGCTGCCCCAGGCGTTCCGTGCGGTCATCGGCCCGCTGGCCAACGTCCTGATCGCACTGACCAAGAACACCACCGTGGCGGCCGCGATCGGCGTGGCCGAGGCCGCCTACCTGATGAAGTCGATGATCGAGAACGAGGCCCAGACCCTGGCCATCGGCGCCGTCTTCGCCTTCGGGTTCGTGGTTCTGACCCTTCCCACCGGCCTGATTCTCGGCTGGCTGGGCAAGCGACTGGCGGTGAAGCGATGAGCTCCGTTCTCTACGACACCCCCGGCCCCCGGGCCAAGCGGCGCAACCTCGTCTTCACGGTGCTCTTCGTCGTCCTGCTCGCCCTGCTGCTGTGGTGGGTCTGGCGGACCCTGGACGACAAGGGCCAGCTGAAGTGGACCATGTGGCAGCCGTTCACCACGTCCGAGGCGTGGACGACCTATCTGCTGCCCGGCCTCGGCGACACCCTGAAGGCCGCCGCGCTCTCCATGGTCATCGCGCTGCCCCTGGGTGCGTTCTTCGGCATCGCGCGCATGTCCGACCACCAGTGGGTCCGCATACCGGCCGGCGTCGTGGTCGAGTTCTTCCGCTCGATCCCGGTCCTGCTGCTGATGCTGTTCGCCAACGAGTACTACGCCCGCTTCACGGACGTGACCAGCGACGACCGGCCGCTCTACGCGGTCGTCACCGGCCTGGTCCTCTACAACGCCTCGGTCCTCGCGGAGATCGTCCGGGCCGGCATCAACGCCCTCCCCAAGGGACAGACGGAAGCCGCGAAGGCGATCGGTCTGCGCAAGGGCCAGACCATGACCAGCATCCTGCTCCCGCAGGCGGTCACGGCCATGCTCCCGGCCATCGTCAGCCAGCTCGTGGTCATCGTGAAGGACACCGCGCTGGGCGGTGTGATGATCGGCTACACCGAGCTGCTCAACACCCGCAGCACACTGGCGGCCAACTACGCCAACGTCATCCCCAGCTTCATCGTGGTGGCCGTCATCTTCATCGCGGTGAACTTCGCCCTCACCACCTTCGCAAGCTGGCTGGAGGGCAGGCTGCGCCGCAGCAAGCGGAGCACGGGCGCGGTCCTCCACGCGGAGGACGCGGTGGAACTCAACCCTGCCGAGGTCAGGGGGAGCTTCGGGACCGGTGAGGGCGGCAGTATCTGATGATCTGTCAGGCCTGTTGAGGGACACGGGGCAGTGGCGTGATCGCCACTGCCCCCGTCACTTGACGCAAACCCCGCCAATGGGTTGCATACGTTCTGTGATCGTGCACCCTGCCCCGACTTCTTGTTCACACATGTCCGTCAGAGCACAGCTGCGGGCAGGGGGCGGCCTGCCGTGGACCCGGTGATCATCGTCGGTGCGGGGCCCGTCGGGCTCACGACGGCCCTGGCGCTGGCCCGTCACGAGGTGCCGTCCGTCGTCCTCGACGAGGGGCCCGGCAAGGACGAACCACGCGCCGCCCGCACGGCCGTACTGCGCGAGGAGACCGCCGCGCTGATGGAGCGGCTGACCGGCGTTCCGCTCTCCGAGCGGGGCGTGCGCTGGGCCGGATGGCGGTCTCTGCGGCGCAAGCAGGTGATGCGCGAGCTCGTCTTCGACGACACCGAACTCGCCCCGCTGCACGTGGCACAGCACGTGCTGACCAACACGCTGCGCACCGCCCTCGCCGACGAGCCGCTGGTCAGGATCGCCGTGGACAGCCGGCTCGACACGATCGAACAGGAGCGCTCGGGAGTCACCGCGCACACCCGCGGCCCCAAGGGCACCTGGTGGCGAGGCAGCTATCTGGTCGGCTGCGACGGCCCGCGCTCGACCGTACGCAAGCTGCAGGACATCCGCTTCCCCGGCCGTACGGCGGTGGAGCGACACGCCGTCGCCGCACTGCGTGTGGAACTTCCCTGGCCCGGTCAGGCGTTGCTCCACCGGATGCCGCCGTGGCGGACGTCCGGACCCTCGGCCGGGGAGGTGACCGCCCGCCCCCTCCCGGACGGCGTGTGGCGCCTGGACTGGCTGCTGCCGCCGGGCAGGGACCTGGTCACGCCCGACCTCCTGGTGACCCGTGTCCGCGAGACCCTCGCGGGCTGGACGGACGGCCCCACACCGACGTACGAACTCCTCGACACCGGAGTCCACACGGTGCACCACCGCCTCGCCCGCCGGTGGCGTGCCGGCCGGGTCTTCCTCGCCGGGGACGCGGCGCACCTGCTCGGCGCGCTGGGCACCCAGGGGCTGGACGAGGGGCTCAGGGACGCCGACAACCTCGCCTGGAAGCTGGCCCTGGCCTGGCACCACGGACCGCACGAGGCGCTGCTCGACAGCTATCAGGCGGAGCGGCGCGCGGTGGTCGCCGCCCGGTTGCGCGCCGCCGACCAAGTGCTGCCGGTACTGCGCGGCAATGGCGGGCTGCGCTCGTACGTCCCCGGCTCGGGCCGGGGGCATGATGCGCTGCTCACGGACGGTCACCTGGGGCGCGGGGCGCTGGGCGCGCCGGGCTCGTACGCCGGCTCACCTCTCGCACCCCGGCACTTGGAGGGGGAGGTTTCCGTCGACACCCCTTCAGGCGCGCAGGTGGCCGATGTGCGGGTCACGGCGGAGGACGGCTCCTTCGTACGGCTGCGGGACCGGCTCGGGCGTGGCGTGCTGCTGGTCGTGCTGATCGCGCCGGGCACCGGCGTGTGGGACCGCAAGCACTGGGTGTCCGCGGGCCTCATGCCCCGGCTGGCCGCCGCGGTGACCGCGCTGCCGCATCCCGCGGAGTTGCTGGTCGCCGAGGAGTACCCGGGAGCGCCGGCGCACACCGTGCTGCTCGTGCGCCCCGATGGTCATCTGGTCACCGCGCTGACCGGGGTCCGGCCGGCCGACCTGTACGCGGCGGCGGAGGCGACCCTCGGCGGGGCGGTGAAGGCGGAGAAGGAAACAGAGACGGAAGCGCAGGCAGAGGCCGGAGCCGGGGCGAGCTCCAGCGCGCGTTGACCGTGAGTGCGGTCACCCTCCGGTCCACATAGTGACCGTCGGTTGACCGTTATGCACCGGCATGGTGTACTCCGGATCGTGACAGACACCGATGTGCGCCTGTGGCGGAGGGTCCATATGGACCTGGTCCGCTATGCGGGCTGCGTGTGTCCCACGTCCTGCTGAATTCGCATCGCTGAATTCGCAATCCCTCTCTCTTCCCGTCGCGCGCCGTTCCCCGCATCGCCGCGCGTCACCTCAGCGAACGCACCTCAGGACGGTGTACGTGTCTGTCTCTCCCTCTCTCTCCACCACTCCCCTCGCCCCGGGCTCCGCTTCCGCGCCCACACAGGCGGACCTCCTCGACTTCGTACGGCGGGTGGCCGCCGACGCCGAGCTGATCGCCTCGCTCCCGCTCGACCCGGAGGGCCGCACCTGGGTGCGTCTCGAGGGCCCCGGCGGCAGCGAGGCCTGGCTGATCGGCTGGCCGCCCGGCACCGGCACCGGCTGGCACGATCACGCCGAGTCCGTCGGCGCCTTCTTCACCGCGACCGGAGAACTCAAGGAGAACTCCCTCGCCGTCCGGCTGCCCGCCGACGGATGGAAGACCCTGGAACTGGCCGACGACGTGGACCGCGAGCGGCGGCTGCCGACCGGACAGGGCCGCTCCTTCGGCCGGCACCACGTCCACGAGGTGCTCAACGAGTCCGCCGACCGGCACGCGATCTCCGTGCACGCCTACTACCCGCCCCTGCCGCGGATCCGCCGCTACAGCCGCACGGGACCGGTGCTGCGCCTGGAGCAGGTCGAGCGTCCGGAGGACTGGCAGTGAGCGGGACGGAAGAACAGCCGGTGGGGATCGACGAGCTGCTGGAGCGGGTGCGCGACGGTTACCGGCGGATCGATCCGCTGGAGGCGTACGACTCGGTGCGGGCCGGTGAGGCCCTGCTGGTCGACATCCGTTATGCCGCCCTGCGTGAGCGGGACGGGCTGATCCCCGGCGCGCTCGTCATAGAGCGAAACGAGCTGGAGTGGCGCCTGGATCCGCGCGGCAGCCATCGCGCCCCCGAGGCGACCAGCCACGACCTGCGCGTGGTGGTGGTCTGCAACGAGGGCTACGCGTCCAGCCTGGCCGCGGCCTCCCTGCACCGGCTCGGCCTGCACCGGGCGACGGACCTGGTCGGCGGCTTCCAGGCGTGGAAGGCGGCAGGGCTGCCGGTCACGTCCTGACGCGCGGCCACTTCTCGGACGGGCAGTGCCGCGGGGCCATGTCGGTGGTGGGCACGGCGCTCGGGCGCCGGATCCACACCGAACCCAGAAGGCCCTCACCCCTTCAAGCACCACGAAGGCGTATGTCGCCCGTCACCAACCTCCCCGGACAGCACATCTAGTCCTTCGCGGTCGCCACCGTCACCGCGCGCACCCTGAGCGCCACGCGTCCCGGGAGCGCGGTGGCCACGAGGGCGAGGACGGCGGCGACCGCGACGACGGTGACATAGAGCAACGGCGTGACCGTGGGCGCGGCCCGGCCCGTCATACCGATACCGAACGCGGTCAGCACGGCGAGGGCGATGCCGCTGCCGAGCGCCGTGGCAAGGAGCAGGACCGACAGCGCCTCGGTGCGCAGCATCCGGAGCACCTGACGTCGGGTCGCCCCAGCCAGGCGGAGCAGCGCGAACTCCCGGACGCGTTCGGAGACCGACATGGCGAGCGTGTTGACCACGGCGATGGCCGTGAAGGCCAGTACGAGCCCCATGGCCAGATAGTTGACCTCGGCGTTCGCCTGCTGCCGGTCGGCCTGGAGCGAGTCGGCGGCGGCCGGGGAAAGAATTTGGAGTCCCGGGAACTTACGGAGAGTAGTCGCGAGTTGTGTCTGTGTACGGGTCGTGCTGACGAGGACGGAGGAGGCGAGCGGGTTGTCGACGTGGTGGGCTACGAGGTCGTGCGCGAAGGTGAGGTCGCCGAAGCCGAGACCTCGGGCGTAGACGGCGGCGACGGTGAGCGTGGCGGGCGTACCGTCGCCGAGCGTGAGTTTCAGGGTGCTGCCGGGCTTCAAGTGGTGCTGATCCGCGAGCAGTTCACTGACCGCGACGGTGTTCCCGGTCAGCCGGTCGAGGGAGCCGGCGGTGATCTTCGGGTCCCAGGTACGGGTGAGGCCCGCGGGGGTGACGCCCTGGGCAGCGTACTTGTCCAGGCCGACGCGGACGGTCGTGCGGACCACTTCGGTGGCGGTGTCGTGGTGGGTACGCAGCTGCCGTGCGGCCTCGGCCGGGACGCCGGGCCCCTGGGCGGCGACGACCCAGTCCGCGATGACGCCCTCGCGCGCCTGGGCCCGGGCGGCGCCACCGAGGGTCGACTGGACGAACAGCACGGTGCAGGTCATGCCGATGAGAAGCGTGAGGGGGGTGACCGCGGACGCCATCCGGGCGGCGTTCCCGCGCAGGTTGGCGGTGGCGAGCCGACCGCTGTGACCGGTGAGCCGCAGCGGGCCTGCAAGCAGCAGTGCGGCCGCCCTGACCAGCAGGGGACCGAGCAGAGCGACAGAGGTCGACAGGACCACGACGGCGAGGAAGGTCACGGGAGTCGAGGCAGGCTCGGTGCGCAAGGAGGTGAGGACGACGACGAGGACGATTCCGCCGGCGAGCAGCAGCAGACCGGCGACGATCCGCCCCCAGGCGGTGCGGGCACGCTCGGTCCTGGCCTCGGCCAGTGCCTCGGCCGGGCGGATCCGGGCAATCCGGCGCGAGGCGATACGGGCCGCTGCCCACGCCCCGAACAGGGTCGCCACCAGTGCCGCAAAGGGCGGGAAGACGCTGACGGTGTGCTGCAGTGTGTCGGGTACGGCGCCCAGGGCGACGAACCGATCGTGCAGCAGACCGCCCAGGGGAAGCCCAACGAGTGCGCCGACCGCGCCCGCGGCCGCACCGACGACCAGGGCCTCGCGGCCGAGCAGCTTGCGGATCTGTCCGGATGTGGCGGCGATGGCGCGGAGCAGGGCGAGTTCGCGGTGGCGCTGCTGGACGGAGAGCGCGAAGGTGCCGACGACCACGAGGACCGCCACGAGCAGCGAGGTTCCGCCCATCGCGCCGCCCATGCTGACGAGCCGGGTCCGGGCCGCTGCCGCATCCAGAAACTCGACGGGTCCACGGGCGTCTCCGCTGCTGACCTGAGCGGTGGTGCCGTGCAGCGCCCGCGCCACGGCCTCTCGCAGCCGGTCCGGGGCCGTGCCCTTGGCGGGGAGCACGCCATAGGCGGTCACCTGCCCGGGGTGCGCGGCCAGTCGGCGGGCCTCGGCGGCGGAGAAGAACAGCGACGTCTGATGGCGTACGTCCGTGGCAGGAGCGGCGATTCCGGAGATCCGGTAGCTGCGCGGGGACTGCGCCGACTGCACGGTGAGGTGGTCACCGGGCCGAAGGTGGGCGCGTGCGGCCAGGTACCGGTCGACGACGAGGTCGGTGGTGGCCCTGGGGGCGATGCCGGCGGTCAGCCGGTACGGCGTGAGCGCGGCGGAGTCCCAGGCGTGTCCGTAGGCGGTACGGCCGCCGGTTCCGGCCGGGGTCAACGGCTCGGCCAGGAGGGTCAGTTCGGGGACCACCCGGGCGACGCCCGGGGTGCGGGCGAGGGTGCGCTCCAGGCCGGCCGGGAGCCAGGCACGTTCGGCGATGGGTTTCGCCTTGTGCTTGATCTTGGTCTTGCCCTTCTTGTGCTTCACGGTGGTCTGGTGGACGTTCTGGTCGGCGGATACCACGACGGGGGCCGCCGCGTAGCGCTCGGTGCGGATCGTGCCGCGCAGGCCGGTGTCGAGAAGGGTGCCGCAGGCGGTGATGAGTGCGGCCGCGCACATCAGGGCGAGGAAGGCGCCGAGGAATCCGGCCTTGCGGGCGCGGACGGTCTGGAGGGCGTAGCGCAGCATCATGAGGGCCGTGTCTCTTTTCTGTTGTCGGTCCGGGTGGTGTCGTCGGCCGGGGCGGGGAAGGCGAGCAGGCGTGTGAGCACGGTGCGGGCGTCGGGCGGGGTGTCGGCCTCGGGGCGCTTGTAGCGGTTGAGGAGGGCGATGTACTCCTCGAAGAACTCACGGAGTTCGGGCAGGGTCAGCCGGATGGTGCCGCGTGAGTAGGGGAAGGCGTCCGCCCATGGGTCACCCTCGTCCGTGTCCAGCTGGACCTGCTCGAACAGCTCCAGATCGGCGGCGTAGGCGTGATGGTTCAGCTCGTCCATGACGTGGCGGAGTTCCGCGCTCTGCCGGCTGCGCGGCGGGAATCGCAGGTCTCCGGGGACGGCTCGCCACCAGCGTTGACGACCGTGGCCGGTGGCAGCGGTGGTCTCCTCGACGAAGCCGTACCGGGCGAGTTCACGCAGGTGGTAGCTGGTCGAGCCGGTGTTCAGCCCCAGCGCGCGGGCGAGGGTGGCGGAGGTCGCCGGACCGTGCACGGTGAGGTGCTGGAGCATGCGCTGCCGACGCGGGTGGCCGAGCGCCTTGAGCGCGGCGAGGTCGGACAGCTCGACGGGAGCGGGCGGTACGGGCATGCGTACACGGTCGTTTGTGCACAGGTGTCTGTGCACTGCGGTGCTCCGGCCTCTTCGGACGGGGGTTAGCCCCACCCCGCCCATGGAAGAACGGCCCGGCAGGCGTCGCCGGGGGCGCGCGATCGGTGGCTGCCGGGAAGCGGTACACCCGGTCGGCGAGCATGCGCCGGACCGGGAGCGGTACCGGCGGCCGGCGGTGCCGTCGGAGCGGCGGTGGTGCGGGTGCGCGACGATCAGAGGCCCTCACGAAGGCCCTCAACCGGTCGGAGTCGGTCGGCCGCTCGGGGGCCGACGGTGGCTCAGAGCTCCTCGCCCTCGAGGAACTCCGTGTCCTCGCCCTCTTCTTCCAGCGCCTGCCGGACCACCCGTAGGGCCATGCCCTCGGAGTACCCCTTGCGGGCGAGCATGCCCGCGAGGCGCCGTATCCGCTTGTCGCGGTCGAGGCCGCGGGTGGCGCGCAGCTTGCGGGCGACGAGTTCGCGGGCGGTCGCCTCCTCCTGCTCGGAGTCGAGTTGGGCGACGGCCTCGTCGATGAGCGTCGAGTCGACGCCCTTGGTCCGCAGCTCACGTGCGAGCGCGCGCCGGGCCAGCCCCCGGCCATGGTGTCGGGACTCCACCCAGGCGTCGGCGAACGCGCTGTCGTCGATCAGACCGACTTCCTCGAACCGCGACAGGACTTCGTCGGCGACGTCGTCCGGGATCTCCCTCTTGCGCAGGGCATCCGCGAGCTGCTTCCGCGTGCGCGGGGTCCCGGTGAGCAGGCGCAGACAGATCGCCCGCGCCCGCTCAGCCGGGTCCCCCGGGTGCTCCTCCTTCTCGGCCCTCGACGAGGAGAAGGAGCCCCCGTCCTCATCAGGCGCCGCACCGGACGCCTCACCGAAGCCACCGCGCCCGCGACGTCCGCGCGAGCCGCCCCGGGCACGCGTCCCACGGCCACCGCGCCGCGAACCGCCGCGCGGCTCGTCGCCGTACGGATCGTCCGGGTCATGGCTCGGATCGCCCCCGTAGGACCCGTCGCCCCCGTACGGCCCGGTGTCCGCGAACGCGCTGTCGCCCCCCGTACCGTCGCCCGTCCAGGCAGGACCCGCGCCGCCTCTCCCCCGACGCTCACGCGGAACGTCGGGGTGCGCGTACTCGGCCCAGTCGGTTCGTCGTGTCACGGGTCAGCTCTTGGCTGCGCCGGCCTTGGGCTTGGCGGCCTTGCCGGCTGCCGGGGCGGGCACCGTCTTCTCGGCGTCCGTGCCGGCCGCGCCCGCGGCGTCGGCGCCCGGCTCGGCGGTGGGCTCCTCCGGGCGCACTCCGACGCCCAGCTTCTCCTTGATCTTCTTCTCGATCTCGTTGGCCAGGTCGGGGTTGTCCTTGAGGAAGTTGCGCGCGTTCTCCTTGCCCTGGCCGAGCTGGTCGCCCTCGTACGTGTACCAGGCGCCGGCCTTGCGGACGAAGCCGTGCTCCACACCCATGTCGATCAGGCCGCCCTCACGGCTGATGCCCTGGCCGTAGAGGATGTCGAACTCCGCCTGCTTGAAGGGCGGCGCGACCTTGTTCTTCACGACCTTGCAGCGGGTGCGGTTGCCGACCGCCTCCGTGCCGTCCTTCAGGGTCTCGATGCGGCGGATGTCGATGCGCACCGAGGCGTAGAACTTCAGCGCCCGGCCACCGGTCGTGGTCTCCGGGGAGCCGAACATCACGCCGATCTTCTCGCGGAGCTGGTTGATGAAGATCGCGGTGGTCTTCGACTGGTTGAGCGCGCTGGTGATCTTCCGCAGGGCCTGGCTCATCAGACGGGCCTGCAGACCGACGTGGCTGTCGCCCATCTCGCCCTCGATCTCCGCACGCGGGACGAGCGCGGCGACGGAGTCGATGACGATGAGGTCGAGGGCGCCGGAGCGGACCAGCATGTCCACGATCTCCAGGGCCTGCTCGCCGTTGTCGGGCTGGGAGAGGATGAGGTTGTCGATGTCGACGCCGAGCTTGCGCGCGTACTCGGGGTCGAGGGCGTGCTCCGCGTCCACGAACGCGACCTGACCGCCGGCCTTCTGTGCGTTCGCCACGGCGTGCAGGGTCAGGGTCGTCTTACCGGAGGACTCCGGGCCGTAGATCTCCACGACGCGGCCGCGCGGCAGACCACCAACGCCAAGGGCCACGTCGAGCGCGGTCGACCCGGTCGGGATGACCTCGATGGGCTCCTTCGACCGCTCGCCCATGCGCATGACCGCGCCCTTGCCGAATTGCCGTTCAATCTGTGCGAGCGCGGCGTCGAGCGCCTTCTCGCGGTCGGTTCCTGCCATGGGTTCCACCCGGTTTGCTTGAGTCGATCGCTTCACGTCAAAGACGCTAACGCCTGCCACTGACAATGCGCCCCGACGCCGGCCCGGCCTGTGGACAACTCGGCTACTTCTCCACCCAAACCGTGTCGAAATCCCCGTCGAGAGCCTCGCCCGAGCCTCCATGAGAATGGATGTTCGATTTTCGTGTCAAGCGCACCAGGTGACGCCCCACGGCGGCCCGGCGCACGGCTACTCCGGGCGGCGTACAACGGATGTCTTCGACCGGACGACGACGGTGCGGGACGCCCCCGGGAGCCTTGAGCCATGCTTCGGTCCCCGTCCTGGTCCCTGCGAAACCCGCGGTCCGTGAAGGACCCACCGCCCATCAACGCCCACCGCGCCGCCGAGCGTCTCTGTCACGCGACCGGCCTGCTCCTCGTCGCCTCCGGTCTCGCGCACCTGGTGGTGTTCGCGGCCGCCGGCGGCCCCTGGGACGGTCCCGTCTCCTGGCGCAAGCCCGTCACGTTCGGGCTCTCGTTCGGGGTGACGCTGATCGCGGTCACCTGGGTCACGTCGTATCTGCGCGTCGGACAGCGGCTGCGCACCGTGCTGCTCGTCGTGTTCGCCGCCGACTGCGTGGTGGAGGTCGGCGGCATCACCCTCCAGGCGTGGCGCCGGGTGCCGTCGCACCTCGACATGGAGACCCCCTTCGACACGGCTGTGTCCATGACGCTCGCGGTGGGCGGCGGTGTCCTCGTGGTACTGCTCACCGTCTTCGCGGTGGCGTCCTTCCGGCACCGGCCGACGGGCCCGGCGGGCATGCCGATGGCGGTGCGCTCCGGGTTCGCCATCCTGCTCGTGGCGCTGGCCTCAGGCGCCGCGATGATCGCCCGCGGGGTGGTGCTCACCCGGACCGGCCACCAGGAGGCGGCGTACCACTCGACGGCGCCGCTGAAGCCCCTGCACGGAGTGAGCCTGCACGCCGTCCTCGTCCTGCCGGCGCTGGCGTGGCTGCTGTCGCGCACGTCCTGGAGCGAGCGGACGCGGCGGCGCATCGTGGCGGTCGCGGTCGGCTGCTACGCGACCGCCGTGGCCGGTGCCGGGGTGTGGGCGGTCCTCACGTACTGAACCCGTGCCTCAGGAAGACTCCTCCGGGAGTCCTGCCCCGGACTCCGCCGCACCCGGCTGCCCCGCCCAGAGCCGACGCGCACGCGCGATCAGGCCGGGGCCGCCCGCCCCGCGTGTGCGGTGCCCCTGCACCCGGGGGTCGTCCGTGACCTCGTACCTCTTCACGTACGCGCCCAGGAAGGCCTGCAGCGTGGCGACCGCGGGGATGGCGATCAGAGCACCGACGGCACCGAGCAGTGCCGTGCCCGCGATGACGGACCCGAAGGCGACCGCCGGGTGGATGTCGACGGTCTTCGAGGTCAGCTTGGGCTGCAGCACATAGTTCTCGAACTGCTGGTAGACCACGACGAAGGCCAGCACCCACACCGCGTACCAGGGGTTGACCGTGAACGCGATCAGCATGGGCAACGCGCCCGCGAGATAGGTGCCGATGGTGGGGATGAACTGCGAGACCAGGCCCACCCAGACGCCCAGCACAGGTGCGTACGGCACGCCCAGGGCCTGGAGCAGGATGTAGTGCGCGATCCCGGAGATGAGCGCCATGAGGCCGCGCGAGTAGAGGTAGCCGCCGGTCTTGTCCACGGCGATCTCCCAGGCGCGCAGCACCTCGGCCTGCCGGGCGGGCGGCAGGACGGAGCACAGCGTGCGGCGCAGCCGCGGCCCGTCGGCGGCGAAGTAGAACGAGAAGAGGGTGACCGTCAGCAGCCGGAACAGCCCGCCGAGCACCTGGGCGGAGACGTCGAGGACACCGGCGGCGCTGGTCTGCGCGTACTTGCGCAGCCAGTCGGAGTGGAGCAGCCCCTCCTGGACGTCCACGCGTCTGAGGTCGGTGTGGAACGTCTGGTTGACCCAATTGATCAGCGCGTCGAGATAGCCGGGGAAGCCCTCGACCATCTTGACGATCTGGCCCGCGAGCATCGAGCCGAGCAGCGTGATGAAGCCGGCGGTCACGATCATCAGGCCGAGGAAGACCAGGAAGGTGGCGAGCCCCCTGCGCATTCCGTGAGCGGACATCCAGCTCACCGCGGGTTCTATCGCGAGGGCCAGGAAGACCGCGATGAGTATGTTGATCAGCAGGCCGGTCAGCTGGTGGAAGGCCCAGCTGCCGAGCTGGAACACGGCGACGAGGGCGAGCGCGAGCACCAGGGCGCGCGGCAGCCAGCGCGGCATGCGGGAGGCCGGCCCGGCGGCGCCCTCGGCCGGGGGCCGGGCGGGCGGCGTCGTACCGAACGGGGATGCGTGCTGGGCGAGCTGCCCGGTGTCGTCAGTGGGTGCCACGGTGCAAGTGTCGCCCACGCTGCTGACAGCCCATTGCCGGCCTGCGATCTTCGCTACCGATCAGCGCCTCTCCCCCGGCACGTTCATGACGGTGCAGACCACCCGCCACACGTCCTTGGCCTCCCAGCCGGCGTTCAGCGCCTCGTGCACCGTGCGTCCGCCCAGCTCCGCCATCACATGATCGCGCGCGAAGGTGTCGGCGTACCCCGCACCGAAGTGTTCCGCCATCCGCTGCCAGAAGACCGTCAACCGCATGACACCAGTATCCCGCCCCTTGGGGTGGGCCCTGCCGGGGACCGCCTTGCGAGACCGCTTTCCGTCCTACGGTCTGACGCATGCCCGAAACAGGAGCTTCTCCACTCCCCCCTGTGTCCCCGGCGCGCACACCGCTCTTCCGCGCCGAACAGTTCGTCTGGCTCACCGCGCGCGTGCTGGAGCAGCGCCTGTTCGCCTTCCACTTTCTGAACGGCGGCGCCGATCCGGTGGAGACGGCGCTGGACGCCTACCGCAACGAGGACGACGGGTACGGCCATGCGCTCGAGCCCGATCTGCGCGGCCCGGTGAGTCAGCCGCTGCACACGGGCCACGCGCTGCGCGTCCTGGACGCGGTGGGACGGTGCGGTGGGCAGCGGGCGGAGCGCGTGTGCCGCTATCTGACGTCCGTCTCCACCTCGGACGGTGCGCTGCCGGCGATCCACCCCAGCCAGCGCGGCTATCCGGCGGCCCCGTTCATCCCGATCGTGGACGACCCGCCCAGCGAGCTCCTGGCCACCGGACCGGTGGTGGGCCTGCTGCACCGCAACGAGGTGTGGCACGCCTGGCTGTTCCGGGCCACGGACTTCTGCTGGCAGGCCGTGGCCGGTCTGGAGAAGTCCCACCCCTACGAGGTCGAGGCCGCGGTGGCCTTCCTGGACTCGGTGCCCGACCGCCCGCGCGCGGAGGCGGCCGCCGACCGCCTGGGCCGCCTGGTGCGCGAGCAACGGCTTGCGGCACTGGACCCGGAGCGGCTCGAAAAGTACCCCGTCGCGCCGGGCTACGCCCCTGGCGAGCACCACTTCCCGCACGACTTCGCGAGGACACCGCAGTCGCTCGCGCGCGCGTGGTTCACGGACGAGGAGATGACACGCTCCCTGGACTTCCTCGCGGCCGAGCAGCAGGAGGACGGCGGCTGGCCGGTGCGCCGGCGTCAGTGGGCGCCCGGCACGGCCCTGGAGGCCCGCCCCATGGTGACGATCGAAGCCCTGCGCACCCTCAGGGCGTTCGGCCGGTTCGTGGGCTGAGCCACGGCGCCGTCATCCTCCGACGGCCCGCACCCCCGCCGTCACCACCACGGCCGCCGCGACGACGAGCAGGAACGGGGCGCGCAGCACCAGCGCCACGGCGGCGGCCGCGAGCCCCGCGGCCCGGGCGTCCAGCACCAGCGCGTGCCCGTGGGCGAAGGTCTGCTGGGCCGTGAGGGCGGCGAGGAGGGCGACGGGCAGCAGGGCGGCGAGCCGTTTGACCAGCGGGCGCTCCAGGGCGCCCGCGGGCACGAGCAGTCCGGCGAATTTGACGGCGTAGCAGCCGAGGGCGGTCGCGCCGATCGCGATCCAGGTGTTCAACGGTCTTCCCTCGGTGCGTCGTCGGGTACTGGTGCGTCTGGTGCGTCTGGTGCGTCGACGGGTACTGGTGCGTCGACGGGTACGTCGTGTCGGGTGCGGCTCCTGCGGCGGCCCGCTGCCCACAGGGCAACCGGCGCCGCGAGTGCGGCCACCAGGACGGGCACGCCGGCGGGCAGAACGGGCAGCAGGCCGAGTCCGAGCAGCACGGCCAGGCCCGCGGCGGCGCGCTCGGTGGTGGTCTTCACCATGGGGGCGAGCAGCGCCAGGAACACGGCTGGTCCGGCCGCGTCGAGGCCCCACGCCTCGGTGTCGCCGATGGCCTTGGCGCCCAGGGCGCCGAGCAGCGTGGTGAGGTTCCACAGCAGGTACAGGCTGAGCCCTGTGACGGTAAAGCCGATCCGCACGGCGCGCCGGGTCGGCTGGGCCAGCGCCACCGCCGTCGTCTCGTCGATCACCCACTGGGCGGCCAACGGCCGCACCGCGCGCGGGAGGGCCAACAGCTGCGACAGACGGAGCCCGTAGAACGCGTTGCGCACCCCGAGGAAAAAGGCCCCCGCGGCCGCCGTGAGCGGGTTACCCCCGGCCGCCAGCGCCCCCACCAGGGCGAACTGCGAGGCGCCGGTGAACACCAGGAGGCTGAGCGCGCAGGTCTGCAGCAGGCTCAGCCCGCTGCCGGCCGAGGTCACCCCGAAGGCGAACCCGGACAGTCCTACGGCGACCCCGACTCCGAGGGCGTCCCGCACGACGGCGGCGTCCGGTTTGCCTCCGTCGTCGGCGTGTATGTCTGCGAGAGCTGCCTGTTGTGCCACGCGTCGGACGTTACGAGCTGTCCGCGCCCCGGGTCTTGTACGTTCTTGCGCTCTCGCTGGTACGCCCCCGGGGGCACGCCGACGATCCGGGCGAAGTGCCGGTTGAGGTGCGGCTGGTCGGTGAAGCCGACGGCGACGGCCGCCTCCGCGGGTGCGGTCCCGGCGTCCAGCAGGTGCCGTGCCCGGCGCACCCGGGCGTCGGTCAGCCAGGCGTGGGGCGGCATGCCGTAGGTGTCGCGGAACGCCCGTAGCAGCGCGAAGGGGCTGGTCCCCAGGTCGGCGGCCAGCCGCTCCAGAGTGGGCGGCTCGGTCATCCGATCCTCCAGCACGGCACGTGCGCGTGCCGCGGTGCGGGCCCCGGCAGTGCGCACCTCGCGCCGCGGCAGCGGCCCGCCGTTGAGCCGCAGCAGCCGGGTCACGGCCACCCGCAGCAGGGTGTCGGCGGCCAGCGCGTTGCCCTCGTCGGCGGCGCGCAGCACCTGGTGCACCAAGCCGACGGTGTAGGGATCGTCGAGCACGGGACCGACGAAGCCGGGGGTGCCGCGGATCGTGGTGGTCTCCGCCGCGATGGCGCCCACCACTTCGGGCGACGGGTAGAGCGCCCCGTACCGCCAGCCCTCCGGAACGCCCGCCCGCCCCGTGTGCGGGGTGTCCGGATTGACCAGTGCGAGCGCTCCCGCGCCGGCGTGGACATCGGCCCCGCGGTGGTGGAAGACCTCGACGCCGTCGGCGATGGCGGCGATCACGAAGTTCTCGTGGGTGTGCCGGACGAAGGTCTTGCGTATGTATCGCGCCCGCAGCAGGTCGACGCCGGGCAGTTCCTCGTACTGCCAGTGCCTCGCCCGCTCGCCCGTACCCGCCATGAGGTCATTCTCCTGCACATCGGCGGTCCCACCCGCGCCGGCGGCCGGGCCGGGCCATCGGGTTGGGTCGAATTTTCCCAGGTCAGCGGGATTGTCAGTGCGCGGGTGCAGGATGGACGCATGGTCAGCTCCGCACACCGAGCCCTCGACGGCTTCTCCCCCGCGACCCGCGGCTGGTTCACGGGGGCCTTTTCCGCGCCCACCGCGGCCCAGGCGGGCGCGTGGCAGGCCATCGCCGAGGGCTCGGACGTGCTGGTGGTGGCCCCGACCGGCTCCGGCAAGACGCTGGCCGCCTTCCTCGCCGCGCTGGACCAGCTCGCCTCGACGCCCCCGCCGGCCGACCCGAAGAAGCGCTGCCGCGTTCTGTACGTGTCACCGCTGAAGGCCCTCGCGGTCGACGTCGAGCGCAACCTCCGCAGCCCGCTGACCGGCATCCGCCACGAGTCCGTGCGCCTGGGCCTGCCCGAGCCCGAGGTCAAGGTGGGCATCCGCTCCGGCGACACCCCGGCCGCCGAGCGCCGCGCCCTGTCCACGCGCCCGCCGGACATCCTGATCACCACCCCGGAGTCCCTGTTCCTGATGCTGACGTCGGCCACGCGCGATGCGCTGACCGGTGTGGAGACGGTGATCCTGGACGAGGTGCACGCGGTCGCGGGCACCAAGCGCGGCGCGCATCTGGCGCTCTCCCTGGAGCGGCTGGACGAGCTGCTGCCGCGGCCCGCCCGCCGCATCGGGCTGTCCGCGACGGTCCGCCCGGTGGACGAGGTCGCCCGCTATCTCTCCCCGCGCCGAAGGGTGGAGATCGTCCAGCCGAAGTCCGGCAAGGAGTTCGACCTCTCCGTCGTCGTCCCGGTCGAGGACCTGGGCGAGCTGGGCGGCTCCCCGGTGGCCGACGGCACCGAAGGGGGCGAGCGGCCCTCGATCTGGCCGCATGTCGAGGAGCGGATCACCGACCTGGTCCAGGCCCACCGCTCGACGATCGTGTTCGCGAACTCCCGCCGCCTCGCGGAGCGGCTGTGCAACCGGCTCAACGAGATCGCCTACGAGCGCGCGACCGGCGAGCCCCTGGAGGAGCACCACTCCCCCGCCGAGCTCATGGGCGGTTCGGGCGCGGCCCAGGGCGCGCCGCCGGTGATCGCCCGGGCGCACCACGGCTCCGTCTCCAAGGAGCAGCGGGCCCTGGTCGAGGAGGACCTGAAGGCGGGCCGCCTGCCCGCCGTGGTGGCCACCTCCAGCCTCGAGTTGGGCATCGACATGGGTGCGGTGGACCTGGTCGTCCAGGTCGAGTCCCCGCCGTCGGTGGCCTCCGGCCTGCAGCGCGTCGGCCGTGCGGGACACCAGGTGGGCGCGGTCTCCACCGGTGTGGTCTTCCCGAAGTACCGGGGGGACCTCGTGCAGGCCGCCGTGGTCACCGAGCGGATGCGCTCCGGCTCCATCGAGTCCCTGAGGGTGCCCGCCAACCCTCTGGACGTGCTCGCGCAGCAGCTCGTCGCGATGACGGCCCTGGACAGCTGGCAGTTCGACGACCTGCTCGCCGCGGTCCGCCGCGCCGCGCCCTTCGCCTCGCTCCCCGAATCGGCGTTCACGGCGGTCCTCGACATGCTCGCGGGCCGCTACCCGTCCGACGCCTTCGCCGAGCTGCGCCCGCGCGTGGTGTGGGACCGCGTGACCGGCACGATCACCGGCCGCCCGGGCGCCCAGCGCCTCGCCGTCACCTCCGGCGGCACGATTCCCGACCGCGGTCTGTTCGGGGTCTTCCTCGCCGGGGCGGATCCCAAGAAGGGCGGCGGGCGGGTCGGCGAGCTCGACGAGGAGATGGTCTACGAGTCCCGGGTCGGTGACGTGTTCACGCTCGGCACCAGCTCGTGGCGCATCGAGGACATCACACGCGACCGCGTCCTGGTCTCCCCTGCCCCCGGAGTACCCGGCCGCCTCCCCTTCTGGAAGGGCGACCAGCTGGGCCGCCCACTCGAACTGGGCCGCGCGGTGGGCGCGTTCCTGCGCGAGGTCGGGTCGCTGTCCAAGGACGACGCCCGCCTGCGTCTCCTCGCCGCGGGCCTCGACGCCTGGGCCGCGGACAACGTCCTGTCCTACCTCGACGAGCAGCGCGAGGCATGTGGCCATGTCCCGGACGACCGGACGATCGTCGTGGAGCGCTTCCGCGACGAACTGGGCGACTGGCGGGTCGTCGTGCACTCCCCGTTCGGCGCCCAGGTGCACGCCCCGTGGGCGCTCGCCCTCGGCGCCCGCCTCTCCGAGCGGTACGGCATGGACGCGCAGGTCATGCACGCCGACGACGGCATCGTGCTGCGGCTGCCCGACGCCGATCTGATGGGCCTGGACCTGCTCGACCAGGAGCCGCGGAAGGCCGGCAGGGAGTACGACGCCGACCAGGCTCCGGTCGGCGCGGCGGACGTCGCCTTCGACAAGGGCGAGGTCGACCAGATCGTCACCGACCAGGTCGGCGGCTCGGCTCTCTTCGCGTCCCGGTTCCGCGAGTGCGCCGCCCGCGCGCTGCTGCTGCCGCGCCGCAACCCCGGAAAGCGCACCCCGCTGTGGCAGCAGCGCCAGCGCGCGGCCCAGCTGCTCCAGGTGGCCAGCGAGTTCGGCTCGTTCCCGATCGTCCTGGAGGCGGTCCGCGAGTGCCTCCAGGACGTCTTCGACGTCCCCGGCCTCGTCGAGCTGATGGGCGACCTCGAGTCCCGCAAGGTGCGCCTGGTCGAGGTCACCACCCCGGAACCGTCCCCCTTCGCGCGCTCCCTCCTCTTCGGGTATGTGGCCCAGTTCCTGTACGAGGGCGACTCCCCGCTCGCCGAGCGCCGTGCCGCGGCGCTCTCCCTGGACTCACGGCTGCTGGCCGAGCTGCTGGGCCAGGCGGAGCTGCGCGAGCTGCTCGACGCGGAGGTGCTGACCGAGCTGGAGCGGGAGCTCCAGTGGCTCACCGAGGACCGGCGCGTAAAAGACGTCGAAGGCGTCGCCGATCTGCTGCGGATGCTGGGTCCGCTCACGGACGCCGAGCTGGCCGAGCGGGGTGCCGAGCCGCAGTGGGCCCAGGAGCTGGCCGGAGCCCGCCGGGCCATCCGGGTGCGGATCGCCGGCGCCGAGCACTGGGCGGCCGTCGAGGACGCGGGGCGACTGCGCGACGCCCTGGGCACGGCGCTGCCGGTCGGCGTCCCCGAGGCCTTCACCGAGCCGGTCAAGGACCCGCTGGGCGACCTCCTGGCCCGGTACGCCCGCACACACGGCCCATTCACGTCGGCCACGGCGGCGGCCCGCTTCGGCCTGGGCGTGGCGGTCACGGAAGGCGCCCTGCAGCGGCTCGCCGCGGGCGGCCGTGTCGTGCAGGGCGAGTTCCACCCTGCGGGGATCGGCCAGGAGTGGTGCGACGCGGCCGTGCTGCGCCGACTGCGCCGCCGCTCGCTGGCCGCCCTGCGGCACGAGCTGGAGCCGGTACCGCCCGCCGCGCTGGCCCAGTTCCTGCCGCAGTGGCAGCACATCGGCAAGGGCCACGGCCTGCGCGGCATCGACGGACTGGTGCGTGCCATCGAGCAGTTGCAGGGCGCGTCCGTGCCCGCGTCCGCCCTGGAGAAGCTGGTCCTGCCGTCCCGGGTCGCGAACTACACCCCGGCCATGCTCGACGAACTCACCGCCGCGGGTGAGGTGGTGTGGGCCGGAGCGGGCGCGCTGCCCGGCAAGGACGGCTGGGTCTCCCTCCACCTGGCGGACGCTGCCCCGCTGCTCCTGCCGCCGCCCCACCCCCTGGAGCTGACCGCACTTCACCAGTCCGTCCTGGGCAGCCTGTCCGGCGGCTACGGCCTGTTCTTCCGTCAGATCGCCGACCAGATAAGGGCCACCACGCACCCCGACGCCACCGACCCGCAACTGGCCGACGCCGTCTGGGATTTGGCCTGGTCCGGGTGGCTCACGAACGACACCCTCGCCCCGATGCGCTCCCTCCTGGGCTCCGGCCGCACCGCGGGCTCCACGGCCCATCGCGCCAAGCGCACGGTCCCGCGCGGGCGTTACGGCTCCCTGACCGCGGCCGCCCGCACCGCCTCGCGCACCGGCCCGCCGACCGTGGCCGGCCGCTGGTCGCTGCTGCCCCAGCGTGAGCCGGACGCGACCGTGCGCGCCCACGCCCTGGCCCGCACGCTCCTCGACCGGCACGGCGTGGTCACCCGGGGGGCGGTCTCGGCGGAGGGCGTCGAGGGCGGCTTCTCCGCCGTGTACCGGATCCTGTCCGCCTTCGAGGAGAGCGGCCAGGCACGCCGGGGCTATGTCGTGGAGGGGCTCGGTGCGGCCCAGTTCGCGATGGACGGGGCGGTGGACCGCCTGCGCGCGGTGGCCAATGCCCGCGAGCGGGGCGAGGGCCTGCCCGGTACGGGCCTCGGGAACGGCGGCTCGCCGGGCTTCGGGCAACCGGACAGCACCGCCTTCCCCGCCCCCTTCGACCAGACCGGCACCGGATTCGACCTGGCTGCCCTCGACGCCGACCTCGATCCCGACTTCGACCGGTTGACGGACCACCGCACCGCAGCGGGCGACTACGTCTCCCCGCGGGACTTCGCCGCGCCCGGTTACGGCGGCCCCCGGGGCGGTCCGGCCGCCCCCTACGGCTCCGGCTACGGAGACCGCCGTACCCGTACGCCCTCCGCCGACACACGGGCCGTCGTCCTCGCCGCGGCCGACCCCGCCAACGCCTACGGCGCCGCCCTCGGCTGGCCCGAGCCGCCGACCGGGGCCGGGCACAAGCCGGGGCGCAAGGCGGGCTCGCTGGTGGTGCTGGTGGACGGCGAGCTGACGCTCTACATGGAGCGCGGCGGCAAGACTCTGCTGGCCTGGCCCTCCGCCCCTGACACGGAAGCGGGCGACGACCCCCGCCTCCAGGCGGCCGCGGACGCCCTGGCGGCGGCCGCGCGCGCGGGCACTCTCGGCACGGTCACGGTGGAGCGGGTCAACGGCGCCTCCGCCCTGACCTCCCCCATAGGCGCCCTCCTGGAAGGAGCGGGCTTCATCGCGACCCCGCGCGGACTGCGGCTCAGGGCGTGATCCGCGGGGGCACCGCGGGACGACCGGCGTGTCACCCTTGAGCCATGCCCGAGGGTGACACGGTCTGGCAGACCGCGAGGCGGTTGCACGACGCGCTCGCGGGCCGGATGCTGACCCGCAGCGACCTTCGGGTGCCCAAGTACGCCACGGTCGATCTCACCGGCCGTACGGTCCTGGAGGTCACCCCGCGCGGCAAGCACCTGCTCACCCGCGTCGAGGGCGGCCTGACGCTGCACTCGCACCTGAGGATGGACGGCTCCTGGAAGGTCTACGGCAACGCCCAGCGCTGGAGCGGCGGCCCGGCCCACCAGATCCGCGCGATCCTCGGCAACGCGGAGCGCACCGCGGTGGGGTACCGCCTCCCGGTCCTCGACCTCCTGCGCACCGCCGACGAGTCCCGTGCCGTGGGACACCTCGGCCCCGACCTGCTGGGCCCGGGCTGGGACCCCGACCTGGCCCTGGCCAATCTCCTCGCGGACCCCACCCGCCCCCTCGGGGAGGCTCTGCTCGACCAGCGCAATCTGGCCGGCATCGGCAACATCTACAAGAGCGAGCTCTGTTTCCTGCTCGGCGCCACCCCCTGGCTCCCGGTGGGCGCGCTGCCCGCCGACCGGGCCGCGAAGCTGCCCGCGCTCGCCAAGAAGCTCCTGGAGGCCAACCGCGATCGTCCGGTGCGCAGCACCACGGGCCGACGGGGCCAGGACCTGTTCGTGTACGGCCGCGCACCCCGCCCCTGCCTGCGCTGCCACACCTCGGTCCGCGCGGCCGACCAGGGCGACGGCTCCCGGGAGCGCCCCACCTACTGGTGCCCTGGCTGCCAGCAGGGCCCCGCCCCGGCACCGGGCTCCCCGCAGGCCCGCCGAATCCACCCCCGTACAAGTAATTGACGATCCGTCAGAAACGCTCGTACGGTCGCTTCATGCCCGTCAAGGCGTACGACCTCACCGGACGCACCGCTTTCGTCACCGGCGCCGCCGGGGGCATCGGCCGGGCCTCCGCCGTCCTGCTGGCCGGGGCGGGTGCCACCGTGCACCTGGCCGACCGCGAGGCGGACGGACTGCACGACACGGCCACCCTGATCAAGGACCGGGGCGGCAGCGCCCGCACCCATCTCCTCGACGTCACCGACCGGGCACAGCTGGCGCAGGCCGTGCGGTCCTGCGAGCGCCTGGACGTGATGGCGGCGATCGCCGGGATCATGCACAGCAGCCCTGTCCTGGAGACCCGGGACGAGGATCTCGACCGCGTGCTGAACGTCAACTTCAAGGGCGTGCTGTACGCCTGCCAGGAGGCGGCCCGGCTGATGCTCGCCCATGGCACCGCGGGCAGCATCATCACCATGACCTCGGGCGCCATCGACACCGGTGGACCGGGGCTGCTCTGCTACGGCGCGGCGAAGGCGGCCGTGGTCCAGCTGACGAAGACCCTCGCGAACGAGGTCGGACGGCACGGCATACGCGTCAACGCCGTCGCCCCGGGCTGGGTCCGCACACCCATGACCGAGCGCCACGACCGAGAGACCCAGGCGCATGTCGAGTCGCGGATGGCCCGGATGTCACCGCTCGGCAGGGTCGGTGAACCCGACGACATCGCGCACGCCGTGCTCTACCTGGCGGCCGACGCGTCGTCGTTCACGACGGGCCAGATCCTGCGCCCGAACGGGGGTGTGGCGATGCCGTGGTAGCGGTCGTGCTCCCCGTCCGCCAGGCCGCCACCCAACGCCCCGGGCCCACGGCCCTTGCGGCCCGCAACTTCGGCACGCAGTGGACCGGCAGCAGGCTCAGCCCCCACCCGCCTGCCACCACGGTTCCCTCCAGCACCCCCGTGTCCGCCCCCGAAGCGAGCCGCAGCACGGCCCACCACCACACCACCCCGAGCCCCAGAGCAGCCCCCCACCGCACTATCTGCCCCACCATGGCCGCCACCTCCAGCCGGACGCTAGAACGCCGCCTCACGCTCCGGGGAGGCGCACCAAGGGCTCATCGATGCAACACAGGGCAAGACCACAGCTGGGCATGCGGGCGGCAGCCGTCGTCAGGGGCACGGTCACGCGTTCTCCGCCTGGAACATCCAGTGGTGCTTCTCGAGATCCGCCGTGATCGAGATGAAGAGGTCCTGCGACACCGGGTCCGCGTCCCCGGTCGCCTCCACCCGCTCCCGCATCCGTGTGATCACCCGTCCGAGTGCATCCACGAGCGTCCCCACCGCGTCCGTGTCCTTGACCCAGCCCGCGGGCGTCGCCCCGATGCCGCTGCCGGCCGCCACCGTGGAGGCGCGTCCGTCGGGCGGGACTCCCAGCGTGGACGCCCGCTCCGCCACCGCGTCGGAGTGGGTCCGGGCGGAGTCGACCACCTCGTCCAACTGGAGGTGGATCGACCGGAAGCGGGGACCGACGATGTTCCAGTGGATCTGCTTCGCGGCCAGCGAGAGGTCCACCAGGTCGACGAGCGCACCCTGCAGCGCCTCGGACACGGTCTTCCGGTCCGCGTCGGACAGCGTGCTCTTCACGACGTACATGCGCATCCTCCGTCGGCTCCGCCCCGCCACGTCCCTCCACCATGACGGCCCCGCCTCATACCGGCAAATGGACGCAAACCGGACCACCGGAAGGTGTGGCGCACAACACGAAGGCCCCGGCGGTACTCCCCCGGGTCTCCCCGGAGAAGCCCCGGCCGGGGCCTCACACGTGTTGCGTCACAGAGCCACGCGCGTGAACGTCACGCGGCGACCACGTCCACCGCTTCGGCGGGGGCCTTGATGGTCACCCGCTCCGGTGGGACACCGGTCACCGAGACGGAACCCAGCATCGGGCGAACCGGCGTGGGTACGGGCTCGGTGGCCGCGGCAGACTGGGCCAGCTCGGCGAGGGCGAGCTCATCGCTCACTTCCCGCATGAGCTCGGACATCCGTACGTCCAGCGCGTCGCAGATGGCGGCGAGCAGTTCGGAGGAAGCCTCCTTCTGCCCCCGCTCCACCTCGGAGAGATAGCCGAGTGAGACTCGGGCGGACGAGGAGACTTCGCGCAGAGTACGGCCCTGGCGTTGGCGCTGCCGACGCAGCACGTCACCAAGCAGGCGACGGAGCAGAATCATCGGTGGCTCCCTCCTCGGACCGCGTAGCCGCATCCTTCACGCCCCACCGTACCGCCTCGCGCCGCGGCCGTGCGGGGAGCGATGTCGTGTTCACTCAGGGCTGCAAACATCAAAACCCCCCGTTCTGTTCCGTATCCTGTGCCCGCTCATTCCCGGTCTGTTCGCCCGCAAGCTCCTTCAGAAGCAGTGCGAGTACGCTCCGTACACTCTCCATACGAATTTCCGCGCGGTCGCCGTTCAACCGCAGGGCCTCGACTTTTCCGCCACCGGCGGAACCGGAGCGCGTCCCGAAGGGGCCGTCAACGGCGACGAAGACCGTCCCGACGGGCTTGCCGTCCTGTGGTTCGGGCCCGGCCACGCCGGTCGTCGCAAGGCCCCAGTCGGCCCCCAGCGCCTTCCGTACTCCGGCCGCCATCTGGGCCGCGACCTGCGGATCCACCGCACCGGACTGGGCCAGCAGGGTGGCGTCGACGCCCAGCAGCTCATGCTTCAGTTCGGTGGCGTAGGCGGTGACCGACCCGCGGAAGACCTTGGAGGCCCCGGGGACTGTTGTGATCTCCGCCGCAACCAGACCGCCGGTGAGCGACTCGGCGACGGCGAGCGTCTCGTCCTTCACCGTGAGTAGTCGCACCAGCTCGGCGGCCGCAGAATTCACGCTTCCGACTCCTCCAACGCCGCTTCGCGCTCCGCGATTCCCTGCCTCCGCAGCACAATGGCCTGTCTCACATAGTCGAGGCCGGTCACCACGGTCAGGACGACCGCCGCTGCCATCACCCACCACCTCAGCGTCGCCAGCCACCCCGTCAGGGCCAGCACGTACATCCCCACGGCCACGCCCTGGGTGAGGGTCTTGAGCTTGCCGCCGCGGCTCGCGGGAATGACGCCGTACCGGATGACCAGGAAGCGCAGCAGCGTGATCCCCAGTTCCCGGCCGAGGATGACGGCCGTAACCCACCACGGTAGATCGCCCAGCGCGGAGAGACAGATCAGCGCCGCCCCCATGATCGCCTTGTCGGCGATGGGGTCGGCGATCTTCCCGAAGTCGGTGACGAGGTTGTACGTGCGCGCGATATGGCCGTCGAACAAGTCGGTGATCATGGCGATGGCGAAGGCGGCCCAGGCGAGCGAGCGCCACGCCGGGTCATAGCCACCGCCCGCCAGCATGAGCGCCACGAAGCCGGGGACGAGAAGCAGCCGGAGCATGGTCAGCAGATTGGCCACGTTCCAGAGGCTGGCCTCGTTGACGGCCGCGGCCGCCAGCTTCCCGCCGCGCGCGGGCCTCGCCCCGCCCTGCGGGTCGGAGCCCTTGCCGGAAGCGGAAGAGGCCGAAGCAGAGCCGGGGGCAGCACCGGAAGCGGCGGCGGGGCCCTTGGCGCCCTGCGCGCCCGGGGCACCACCCGCGGCGGATGCCGGTACTCCGGTCATCTGCCCGCCTCCTCAGTACATGCGAACGAACCCTGCAGGGGCTCGGCCACCAGGTCGACACCCTCCGTACCGACCACCTTCGCCTCGACCATACGACCGACGGACAGACCTTCGCCGCTCGTGAGCAGGACCTGGCCGTCCGTCTCCGGGGCCTGGTGCGCCCCGCGGCCGTAGACGCCCTCCTCCTCGTCGACGGACTCGACGAGCACGTGCACGGTCTCGCCGACGCGCTCCTCGGCCCGCTGCGAGACGAGCTCCTCGGCCAGCCGCGAGATATGGGCCAGCCGCTCGGCGACGACGTCCTCGTCGAGCTTGTTGTCGTACGTCGCCGCTTCCGTGCCCTCCTCGTCGGAGTAGCCGAAAACGCCGATGGCGTCCAGGCGCGCATGGTTCAGGAAGCGCTCCAGCTCGGCCAGGTCGGCCTCGCTCTCGCCGGGGAAGCCGACGATGAAGTTCGAGCGCACACCGGCCTGCGGGGCCTTGCCGCGGATGGTGTCGAGGAGCTCCAGGAAGCGGTCGGTGTCGCCGAAGCGGCGCATCGAGCGCAGCACGTCGGGCGCGGAGTGCTGGAAGGACAGGTCGAAGTAGGCGGCGATCTTCGGGGTGGAGGTGAGCACGTCGATCAGCCCCGGGCGCATCTCGGCCGGCTGGAGGTAGCTCACACGCACCCGGTCGAGGCCGTCGACCTCGGCGAGCTCGGGCAGCAGGGACTCGAGGAGACGGATGTCGCCCAGGTCCTTGCCGTACGAGGTGTTGTTCTCGGAGACCAGCATGATCTCCTTGACGCCCTGCTCGGCCAGCCAGCGCGTCTCGTTCAGCACATCGCTCGGGCGGCGGGAGATGAAGGAGCCGCGGAAGGACGGGATGGCGCAGAAGGAGCAGCGCCGGTCGCAGCCGGAGGCGAGCTTCACCGAGGCGACCGGGGCGCCGTCCAGCCGGCGGCGCAGGGGCGCACGGGGGCCGGACTGCGGGGCCAGGCCCTCGGGGAGGTCCGTGGGGGCGCCGTGACCGGGCAGGGCCACCTCGATGGCCGAGTCCTGGCGCTCGGCCGGGCTGATCGGCAGCAGCTTGCGCCGGTCGCGCGGGGTGTGGGCGGCGTGGATGCCGCCGTTCAGGATGGTCTGCAGACGGTCGGAAATGTTCGTGTAGTCGTCGAAGCCGAGCACGCCGTCGGCCTCGGGGAGGGCCTCGGCGAGTTCCTTGCCGTACCGCTCGGCCATGCAGCCCACCGCCACGACGGCCTGGGTTCTGCCGTGCCCCTTGAGGTCGTTGGCCTCGAGGAGGGCGTCGACGGAGTCCTTCTTGGCGGCTTCGACGAAACCACAGGTGTTGACCACGGCGACATCGGCGTCCGAGGCGTCCTCGACGAGCTGCCAGCCGTCCGCCTCCAAACGGCCTGCGAGCTCCTCCGAGTCCACCTCGTTACGGGCGCAGCCGAGAGTGACGAGTGCGACGGTACGGCGTTCAGGCATGGGCTCAAGACTACTTCGTCCCACTGACAGCCCACGTCGACGGGGTTGGCCGATCTTGGCCAACCCCGTGCGTTCTCGACCGATCGGACCTCTTATCCGACCTCGGGGTCGCCCTTCGTGTACGTCAGGCGCTCCACTGCGCCCGGCTGGAAGGCGTCCTCGATCTTCTTGCCGTTGACGTAGAGCTGGATCGCGCCGGCGTCGCCGAGGATGAGGTTGATCTTCGAGCTGTCCTGGAAGGTCTTCGAGTCGCCCTTGTTCAGGAGCCCGTCGAAGAGCATCCGGCCGTTGTGGTCCTTGGCCGAGATCCAGCTGCGCCCGTTGACGGCGCTCACCTGGACCGTGACCTTGTCCTGCGGCGCGGCCGCGATGGCGCTGTCCGACGGTTCGGGCTTGTCGGCGGGCTTGCTCTTCTTCGGCGTGGGCGATGCGGATTTGTCGGTCGTCGGCGAGGCGCCCTGGGCCACCTGGTCCTTGGCGTTGCTGCCGTCGTCGCCGCCCTTGAACACGGTGAAGCCGACAAAGCCGATCACGACGACGATCGCGGCGACCATGGCCGCGGTCCAGTTGGGTCCGCGGCGCTCGGGGCGGATACGTTCCGCCTCGAACAGCGGGGCGGCCGGCGTCGGGGCGGGTCGCCCGCCGTGCTCGGCGTCGTACTGCTCGATCAATGGGGCCGGGTCGATGTGCACGGCCCTGGCCAGGGTCCGGATGTGCCCGCGGGCGTAGACGTCTCCGCCACAGGGAGCGAAGTTGTCGGCCTCGATGGCATGCACGATGGCGATACGGACGCGAGTGGCACTGCTGACGTCGTCGACGGTGAGCCCGGCCGCGATGCGCGCCTGCTGCAGGGCGCGCCCGACCGAGGTGCGGGCTTCCTCGGAAACGTCAGGGAACGGACGCTCGTCTTCAGGGGAGTTGCCGATGGACACGGGGGCGCCTTTCGAGCGTTTTAGCCACCTGTGCTGGAGGTTCAGTCTAGGGGGGGTACGAAAGGGTGAGGCAACCGGGCGGTATGACTTTGTACGCCATCGGAATGGCCGGTCATCCCGATGACGGGCCAGGCACGAACCCAGTGTGGAACCCGCACCTGTCCTTTCGCTCAACTTGACGTACGTTGCAGGGAAACGGTTGCCCGCGGATCACTAACGGGTGGATCACGACCGTGTCTCCACCCGGCTCCAACCGGTCCGCCGGGCGGACATATCCCTACCCTTCAGACTCGCCACGTATCACAGCAAGGACGCCGTCCAGCTCATCGGGCTTCACCAGAACGTCGCGCGCCTTGGAGCCCTCGCTGGGTCCGACGATGTTCCGGGACTCCATGAGGTCCATCAGCCGCCCGGCCTTGGCGAAGCCGACGCGCAGCTTGCGCTGGAGCATGGACGTCGAGCCGAACTGCGTGGAGACCACCAGCTCGGCGGCCTGGCACAGCAGGTCGAGGTCGTCGCCGATGTCCTCGTCGATCTCCTTCTTCTGCTTGGTGCCCACGGTGACGTCGTCCCGGAAGACCGGTGCCATCTGGTCCTTGCAGTGCTGGACGACGACGGCGACCTCTTCCTCAGTCACGAACGCGCCCTGCATACGGGTCGGTTTGTTGGCGCCCATCGGCAGGAAGAGACCGTCGCCCTTGCCGATGAGCTTCTCGGCGCCGGGCTGGTCGAGGATGACGCGGGAGTCGGCCAGGGACGAGGTCGCGAAGGCGAGCCGCGAGGGCACGTTGGCCTTGATCAGACCGGTGACGACGTCGACCGAGGGGCGCTGGGTGGCCAGCACCAGGTGGATGCCGGCCGCGCGCGCGAGCTGGGTGATGCGGACGATCGCGTCCTCGACGTCGCGCGGCGCGACCATCATCAGGTCGGCGAGCTCGTCGACAATCACCAGGAGGTACGGATACGGCTGGAGTTCCCGCTCGCTGCCCTCGGGCAGCTTCACCTTGCCGTTGCGGATCGCCTCGTTGAAGTCGTCGATGTGCCGGAATCCGAACGCTGCCAGGTCGTCATACCTGAGGTCCATCTCCCGTACGACCCACTGAAGGGCCTCGGCGGCCCGCTTCGGGTTGGTGATGATCGGCGTGATCAGGTGCGGAATGCCCTCGTAGGCGGTCAGTTCGACGCGCTTGGGGTCGACGAGGACCATCCGGACGTCCTCGGGGGTCGCGCGGACCATGATGGACGTGATCAGACAGTTGATGCACGAGGACTTACCGGAACCGGTGGCTCCGGCCACCAGGATGTGCGGCATCTTCGCCAGGTTGGCGGTGACATAGCCGCCCTCGACGTCCTTGCCGAGTGCGACCAGCATCGGGTGGTCGTCCTCGGACGCGTCCGCCAGGCGCAGCACGTCGCCGAGGTTGACCATCTCCCGGTCGGTGTTCGGGATCTCGATGCCGACCGCCGACTTGCCGGGAATCGGGCTGATGATCCGCACGTCCGGACTGGCGACGGCGTACGCGATGTTCTTGGTGAGCGCGGTGATCCGCTCGACCTTCACGGCGGGGCCGAGCGTGACCTCGTAACGGGTGACCGTCGGTCCACGGGTGAAGCCCGTGACGTCGGCGTCCACCTTGAACTCGGTGAAGACCTGGCGCAGTGAGTCGACGACCGCGTCGTTGGCGGCACTGCGCGCCTTGCCGGGTCCGCCGCGGGCGAGGAGGTCGAGCGAGGGCAGGGAGTAGGTGATGTCGCCGGAGAGCTGGAGCTGCTCGGCGCGCGGCGGAAGGTCCCGCAATTCCTCGGGGGCCGACTTGGTCAGGTCGGGTACGGCCTGTTCGACCGCGAGCTTCTCCTGCCGGGGCCGCCCGGCAGGAGCCGGGACGGCGGTGGGTGTGGGGGTCGGTGTCGTGTCCTCGCGGGCGCCGACGCCCACGCCCTGGGTGAGGTCGGCCACCAGCGGTGAGGGCGGCATACCGTGCAGCACTGCGCCGTCGAGGTCGGCGGCGGCCGCCGCGGCGATGTCCACGGCGTCCAGTTGCCGGTCCATGGCGGGCTGCGGCACCGCGGAGCGCCTGGGGCGGCCGCGGCGCTTGGCGAGGGCCTCCTGCTCGGCGCCGTCGGGGTCGAAGTCCTGGGGGGCGCTCTGGCGCCTGCGGGGGCGCGCGGGCAGCGACTCGCGCCACTGGTCTTCGTAGCGCTCGTCGTCCTCGGTGAGGTCGTCCTCCGCGGGATCGTGCACGACGCCCAGCCGCACGCCGAGGGCCCGCAGCCGCTGCGGGATGGCGTTGACCGGGGTGGCCGTGACGACGAGCAGCCCGAAGATCGTGAGCAGGACCAGCAGCGGTACGGCGAGGACCTCGCTCATCGTGTACGTCAGCGGGGTCGCCGCGCCCCAGCCGATGAGGCCGCCGGCGTCCCTTATCGCCTGCATGCCGTCACTGCGCGCGGGCGAACCGCAGGCGATGTGGACCTGGCCGAGCACGCCGATGACGAGCGCGGACAGGCCGATCACGATGCGGCCGTTGGCCTCGGGCTTCTCGGGGTGGCGGATGAAGCGCACCGCGATGACCGCGAGCAGTATCGGCACGAGCAGGTCGAGACGCCCGAAGGCGCCGGTCACCAGGATCTCGACGAGGTCACCGACGGGACCGCGCAGATCGGCCCAGGTGCCGGCGGCGACGATCAGCGCGATGCCGAACAGCAGCAGTGACACGCCGTCCTTGCGGTGCGCTGGGTCGAGGTTCTTCGCGCCCCGCCCTATGCCGCGGAAGACCGCGCCCACGGCATGCGCGAGCCCGAGCCAGAGGGCACGCACGAGCCGGTAGACGCCCCCGGTGGGGCTCGGCGCCGGCTTCGGCGGCGGCGTCGACTTCTTCGCCGCGGCCTTCTTGGCGGGAGCCTTCTTCGCGGCGGCCTTCTTCGCCGGCGCCTTCGCGGGAGCAGCCGCCTTCTTGGCTGGCTGCTTCTTGGCGGCGGAGGGACGTGAGGCCATAGAAGTGAGATTACCGGTGGAGACGACAGTGGACACGCGTGCCCGCTGCTTCACCCGTTCGTGTCGCCCTTGCCGGGGCACGAAACTGACGCGCTCTCATGCGCAACTGCGGCCGAGGCGGGCGTCAGTTCTGCGTGGGGACCGAGGGAGCACCGCTGCCCGTGCCCGGTTCCAGGGCGTCGAGTGCGCGACGCAACCCGGTGAGTTTGCGTTCGAGATGGGCCGCAGTGGCCACCGCGGCCGCGTCCGCTGAGTCGTCGTCCAGCTGCTTGGACAACGCCTCGGCCTGCTCCTCGACGGCCGCGAGCCGCGCGGACAGTTCGGCGAGCAGCCCCGCCGACTCCTTGCCGGCGCCGACCGCGTCCTTGCCGCCGCCCTCCAACTGGAGCCGCAGCAGCGCCGCCTGCTCCCGCAGCTGGCAGTTCTTCATGTACAGCTCGACGAACACGGACACCTTCGCGCGCAGCACCCATGGGTCGAACGGCTTGGAGATGTAGTCGACCGCGCCCGCCGCGTATCCGCGGAAGGTGTGGTGCGGGCCATGGTTGATCGCGGTGAGGAAGATGATCGGGATGTCCCGGGTCCGCTCCCGCCGCTTGATGTGCGCGGCGGTCTCGAAACCGTCCATGCCCGGCATCTGGACGTCCAGCAGAATGACCGCGAAGTCGTCCGTGAGCAGTGCCTTGAGCGCTTCCTCCCCGGACGATGCCCGCACCAGCGTCTGATCGAGCGCAGAGAGGATGGCCTCCAGCGCCAGCAGATTCTCCGGCCGGTCATCGACCAGGAGGATCTTGGCCTTCTGCACCATGGCCCGCCCTCCTCGCCCCGGCGGTACACCGGGCGCCGCCCCAGGGGACGACTCCCTATCGCCGCCCGTCCTTGTGCCGGTCATGGTAGCCGCACCCCGACCTTCGCCACACCCTGTCACCGCGATGTCACTGTGCACGTAGCAGAAACGCAGCGGGAGACCAGAACGTTCCCCGAATCCCGCACTTCTACACGGGTTCGGCCACCCTGAGTCAACAACTCCGCTCGTACACCGAAGGTTCCCGCACCGTTCGCCCCGAGCCTGCGCGCGCCCGTCACTCCGCGCGCATCCACTGCCGCATCACCGCCAGCAGGTGGTCGGGGTCGACCGGCTTCGTCACATAATCAGATGCACCCGACTCGATCGCCTTCTCCCGGTCGCCCTTCATGGCCTTCGCGGTCAGCGCGATGATCGGCAGCCCGGCGAACTGCGGCATCCTACGGATCGCCGTGGTCGTCGCGTACCCGTCCATCTCGGGCATCATGATGTCCATCAGGACGACCGCCACATCGTCGTGCTGCTCCAGGACCTCGATGCCCTCGCGGCCGTTCTCGGCGTACAGCACCGACAGGCCGTGCTGCTCCAGGACGCTGGTGAGCGCGAACACGTTGCGGATGTCGTCGTCGACGATCAGCACCTTCTCGCCGCCGAACCGCACCCCGCTGTGCGACCGGGGTGCCGCGTGCTGCTCGCCGACCGTCCACGCCTCCGTCCGCTCCTCGGCCCCCGGAGCGCCCCGGCGGCGGCGCCGGAAGAGGGCGGCGGCGCCGTTCTGCGTCTCCTGGTACGACTTCACCTCGGCCGGCATCTCCACGTCCGCGCCGGCCAGCTCGGACAGCTGCGCCGCGGAGGCCACGAGGTCGCCCGCCTCCAGCGCGGGCACCGGCTGCTGGTAGCCCTGCGGCGGCAGTTCGCTCGGGTGCAGCGGCAAATACAGCGTGAACGTCGAACCCCGTCCCGGCTCGCTCTGCGCATGGATCTCACCACCGAGCAGCTGCGCGATCTCCCGCGAGATCGACAGCCCGAGGCCCGTACCGCCGTACTTGCGGCTGGTCGTGCCGTCCGCCTGCTTGAAGGCCTCGAAAATCACCCGCATCTTGCTCGCCGCGATACCGATACCGGTGTCGGTCACGGAGAACGCGATCAGCTCCGCGTCCGGGTCGCTGACCGCCCCCGCCTCCAGCAGCTGCTCCCGGATCGTCATCGGCACGCCCGCGCCGGCCGGCCGGATCACCAGCTCCACCGACCCGGAGTCGGTGAACTTCACCGCATTGGACAGCAGGTTGCGCAGCACCTGCAGCAGGCGCTGTTCATCGGTGTGCAGCGTGGCCGGCAGCTCCGGCGACACCCGTACGGACAGATCCAGGCCCTTCTCGGCGGTCAGCGGCCGGAAGGTGGCCTCCACGTAGTCGACGAGCTGGACCAGCGCGATGCGAGTCGGGGAGACGTCCATCTTGCCCGCCTCGACCTTGGACAGATCGAGGATGTCGTTGATCAGCTGGAGCAGGTCGGAGCCGGCGCCGTGGATCGTCTCGGCAAACTCGACCTGCTTCGGGGAGAGATTCCCCTCGGCGTTGTCCGCGAGCAACTTGGCCAGAATCAGCAGCGAGTTGAGCGGCGTACGCAGCTCGTGCGACATGTTGGCGAGAAACTCGCTCTTGTAACGCATCGACACGGCGAGCTGCTCGGCGCGCTCCTCCAGGACCTGCCGCGCCTCCTCGATCTCGGTGTTCTTCACCTCGATGTCGCGGTTCTGCTGGGCCAGCAGCTCGGCCTTCTCTTCCAGTTCCGCGTTGGACGACTGGAGTGCCTTCTGCCGGTTCTCCAACTCGGCCGACCGCTCCCTCAGTTGCTCGGTCAGCTCCTGGGACTGCTTCAGCAGCACCTCCGTCTTGGTGTTGACGGAGATGGTGTTGACGCTGGTCGCGATCATCTCGGCGATCTGGTTGAGGAAGTCCTTCTGGATCTGCGTGAACGGCGTGAAGGAGGCCAGTTCGATGACACCGAGCACCTTGCCCTCGAACAGCACCGGCAGCACGATCACCTGTGCGGGCGGGGCCTCGCCGAGCCCGGAGGAGATCTTCAGATAGCCGCTGGGCGCGTTCTCCACCAGGATCGTGCGCTTCTCCTTCGCGGCCGTCCCGATCAGCGCCTCACCCGGCCGGAACGACGTCGGCATGGAGCCCATCGAGTAGCCGTACGAACCGAGCATGCGCAGCTCGTACGCGTCCTCGCCCTCCGCGCTCAGGTCCTTGCCGTCGACCAGCGGCATGGCGAGGAAGAACGCGCCGTGCTGCGCGGATACCACGGGGGTCAGCTCGCTCATGATCAGGGAGGCCACGTCCTCCAGGTCGCGGCGGCCCTGCATCAGTGCCGAGATGCGGGCGAGGTTGCCCTTGAGCCAGTCCTGCTCCTTGTTGGCGATGGTGGTGTCGCGCAGGTTGGCGATCATCTTGTTGATGTAGTCCTGCAACTCCTGGATCTCGCCGGACGCGTCCACGTCGATCTTCAGGTTCAGATCGCCGCGGGTCACGGCGGTCGCCACGCGCGCGATGGCGCGCACCTGACGGGTCAGGTTTCCGGCCATCTCGTTCACGGACTCGGTGAGGTCCCGCCAGGTGCCGTCCACGTCACGCACGCGTGCCTGGCCGCCGAGCTGTCCCTCCGTGCCCACCTCGCGGGCGACCCGGGTGACCTCCTCGGCGAAGCTGGACAGCTGATCAACCATCGTGTTGATCGTCGTCTTGAGTTCGAGGATCTCACCACGGGCGTCAATGTCGATCTTCTTCGTGAGGTCGCCCTTGGCGATGGCCGTCGTGACCATGGCGATGTTCCGCACCTGACCGGTCAGGTTGGACGCCATCTGGTTCACCGACTCGGTGAGGTCCTTCCAGGTACCCGCCACACCCGGCACATGCGCCTGACCACCGAGGATGCCGTCCGTGCCCACCTCGCGGGCCACCTTGGTGACCTGGTCCGCGAACGAACTCAGCGTCTTGACCATGGTGTTGATGGTGTCGGCGAGCTGGGCCACCTCGCCCCGCGCCTCGATCGTCACCTGCCGCGTCAGATCGCCGTTGGCGACGGCCGCCGAGACCTGGGAGATGTTGCGCACCTGCATGGTCAGGTTGTTGGCCATCAGGTTCACGTTGTTGCTGAGGTCCTTCCAGATGCCCGTGACACCCGGAACGTGCGCCTGACCGCCCAGGATGCCCTCCGTGCCCACCTCACGGGCCACCCGGGTCACCTGCTCGGCGAAACTGGACAGCTGATCAACCATCGTGTTGACCGTCGTGACGAGCTCAAGGATCTCGCCCTTCGCGTCAACAGTGATCTTCTTGGACAGGTCGCCCTTGGCGACCGCGGTCGTGACCTCGGCGATGTTGCGGACCTGGATCGTCAGGTTGTTCGCCATGAAGTTCACGGACTGCGTGAGGTCCTTCCAGGTGCCCGCGACCCCCTGCACCTCGGCCTGACCGCCCAGGATGCCCTCGGTGCCCACCTCGCGGGCCACCCGCGTGACCTCCTGGGCGAACGACGACAGCTGGTCGACCATCGTGTTCAGGGTGTTCTTGAGCTCCAGGATCTCCCCGCGCGCGTCCACGGTGATCTTCTGGGACAGGTCGCCCCGGGCCACCGCCGTGGCGACCTGGGCGATGTTGCGCACCTGGGCGGTGAGGTTGCCCGCCATGCCGTTCACGGAGTCCGTCAGATCGCGCCACACGCCGGCCACACCGGGCACCTGCGCCTGACCGCCGAGCCGGCCGTCCGTGCCCACCTCGCGGGCCACCTTGGTCACCTGGTCGGCGAACGCGGAGAGCTGGTCGACCATCGTGTTGATCGTGTTCTTCAGCTCCAGGATCTCCCCGCGCGCGTCGACGTCGATCTTCTGGGACAGGTCGCCCCGGGCCACCGCCGTCGTCACCTGGGCGATCTGGCGCACCTGCGAGGTCAGATTCCCCGCCATGAAGTTGACGGAGTCCGTCAGCTCCTTCCACGTGCCCGAGACACCGTCCACTTGGGCCTGACCACCCAGCCGACCCTCCGTGCCCACGTCCCGGGCCATTCGCGTCACCTGGTCGGCGAAGCTCGACAGCTGGTCCACCATCGTGTTCACGGTGTTCTTCAGCTGGAGCATCTCGCCGGAGACGTCGACCGTGACCTTCTGCGACAGATCACCGTTGGCCACCGCCGTGGTCACCTGGGCGATGTTGCGCACCTGTCCGGTGAGGTTGCGGAATGCAGTGTTGACCGAGTCCGTCAAGTCCTTCCATGTACCGGCCGCGCCCGGCACCTGCGCCTGACCGCCCAGCTCACCCTCGACACCGACCTCCCGCGCCACGCGCGTGACCTCGGCACCGAACGACGACAGCTGGTCGACCATCCCGTTGACGGTGTTCTTCAGCTCCAGCATCTCGCCGGCCACGTCGACCGTGACCTTCTGCGACAGATCGCCACTGGCCACTGCCGTCGTCACGGCGGCGATGTCCCGCACCTGTGTGGTCAGGTTCCGGAACACCGTGTTGACGGAGTCCGTCAGGTCCTTCCAGGTGCCCGCGGCACCCGGCACATTGGCCTGACCGCCGAGCCGTCCCTCGGCGCCCACCTCGTTGGCCACGCGCGTGACCTCGTCCGCGAAGATCCGCAGCGTCTCGGTCATCTGGTTGATCGTCTCGGCGAGCTGAGCAACCTCGCCGCGTGCCGGCACGGTCACCTTCTGCGACAGGTCACCGCTGGCGACGGCCGTGGTGACCTGGGAGATCCCGCGCACCTGCGCGGTGAGGTTGCCCGCCATCGTGTTGACGGAGTCGGTGAGCTCCTTCCACACACCGGCCACCCCGGGCACCTGGGCCTGGCCGCCCAGGATGCCCTCCGTGCCCACCTCACGGGCCACACGGGTCACCTCGGAGGAGAAGGAGGACAGCTGCTCCACCATCGTGTTGACGGTGTTCTTGAGCTCCAGCATCTCGCCGGCCACATGGACGGTCACCTTGCGTGACAGATCACCCCGGGCGACCGCGGTGGTCACCAGGGCGATGTCCCGCACCTGCGCGGTCAGCCGGTTCGCCATCGTGTTGACGGACTCCGTCAGGTCCTTCCACGAACCGGACATACCGCGCACCCGGGCCTGACCGCCCAGCTTGCCCTCGGTGCCGACCTCACTGGCCACACGCGTGACCTCGTCGGTGAACGTCGACAGCTGGTCGACCAGATTGTTGACGGTCCGCCCGACCCTCAGGAACTCGCCACGCAGCGGATGCCCGGTCCCGTCCGGCGCCTGCGTCCGCAGCTCCATGCGCGGCGACAGATCGCCCTCGGCCACCGCCGTCAGCACCCGGCCGACCTCGGAGACGGGCCGTACGAGATCGTCGACGAGCGCGTTGGAAGCGTCGATGGCGGCCGCCCAGGAGCCCTCACAGGCCCCCGTCTCCAGCCGCTCCGTGAGTTTCCCCTCACGTCCGACCATGCGCCGCACGCGCGACAACTCACCCGTCAAATGAAGGTTGCGGTCGGCCACCTCATTGAAAACCGCGGCGATCTCCGACATCACGCCGTCACCGGACACCGTGAGCCGCTTGCGGAAATTGCCGTCCCGCATCGCGACGAGAGCCACCAGCAGTCGGTTCAGGGCAGCCGTGTCCACCACCGTCGTCCCGTTGCGCTGCTTACTCAGGGACTGTCCGCCTTTCGCGCGCGTCTTCGTTCCACGCGTCGCTTCGCCAGACTCCACTGTGTCCCTCCCGCAGGGGTCGACCGTTACTGCTGTGCTGGGCACTTCTGCTCGGTGTACCGGTTACCTCGGCGTACCCGTTACTACTGCGTATTTCTGCCAGATGTGTTCCGGCCACACCAGGGGCTGCTGCCCTCCGTACACGGAACACACTCAGTCTGGCCGGACCTTCACCAGAAGCTTGCCCAGTGTTTCACCCCTGCTGAACCCGGCCATAACAGTTCGGCAGCTTCGCACATCGTCCGCACACTCTGAGGGCGTAAACACCGGCGACCGGCATCCGATCGGACGGCGAAGGTAAGTAACCTTGCATGCGGCTGTCCAGCCGCACCGGTCCGTCCGGCCTGGGCGGTGGCACGAGAACGAGCGCGCATCGGAGGGGCGGCCGCAGACCATGACCACCGGAGTGATCCCCGGGGGACAGTCCCCGGAGCCGCGGCCGACCGGCACGCAGATGCCGCACCAGCGGCACGAGCAGGTCGGACACGGCGCCCACCACATCGACAACCGGTCGAGGAGTTCTGTGATCACCGCGCGCGCGGCCGCCAACTTCGAGCCCGTCGGACGGTCGGTCGCGACCGCCCGGTCCTTCGTCCGCGACACTCTCCAGGGCTGGGGATTCGCGGACATCGTCGACGACGCCGTGGTCCTCACCAGCGAACTGGTGACCAATGCCGTGGTGCACGCGGGCACCCACGCCGACGTCCTGTGCCTGCGCAGCGAGGACGGCGTACGGATCGAAGTGGCCGACCGCTACCCGGAACGCGAAGTCCCGCTCCAGGGCTCGGCCGTCAACATGGGCAGCCCCGACCGCGAGGGCGGCCGGGGCCTCCAGCTCTGCGCCGCCCTGGCGGGCCGCTGGGGCGTGGAGTACACGCCCACCCACAAGAACGTCTGGTTCCAACTCGACCTCCCGGAGCGCCCGGTGGGCACCCGGGCCGCGGGCCCGTCCCTCCCCCCCGACCTCCTCCCGCTCGCCGACGGCCGGGTCCGCGTCGCGGTCGTCCAGATCGACCGCAAGGGCTCCGTCACCGCCTGGAACGAGGACGCCGAGGAACTTTTCGGCCATCCTGCCGCCCAGGTCACCGGCCGGCCGCTCACCGACCTCGCGGCCTGGCCGCACACCCCGGGCACCGGCACCGGCATCGCGGAGGCGCTCCAACTCTCGCGCTGGGAGGGCAGCTACGGAATCCGGGGCGCGGACGGCCGGGTGACGTCGGTGTACGCCTCCCACCTCCGCGTCCGCGACACCGGCGGCGAGCCCTCCACGGTCTGCCTCCTGGTACGGGACCACGAACGCGCGGTCCTTCAGACGCCGTTGCGCGTCCCCGCCTCCGACGCGCCCGCCGCCTCCGACGGGCAGAGCACCGACCCCTTCGAGGTGTTCATCGGCTCCCCGGCCCCGGACGACCTCGACGGCCTCCTCCAGCGCACGGTGGAGCGCGCCCGGGACATGCTCGACGGCGACTCCGCGTTCCTCCTGCTGGCCACGGACGACGAAACGGAGTTGGAGGTCCGCGCCTCCGCCGGCCTGCCCTCCGCCCGCCAGCGCTTCGCCCGCGTCCCCGTGGAGGCCGGCCCCGGCCGCTATGGCTCCGCCCGGATGCCGGCCGTACACGACGACCTCGCGGCCGTACCGGGCGCCGTCCCGCTGCTGAACGGCACGGGCATGCGCTCGGTCGTCACGGTTCCACTGAAGGTCGAGGGCCGTCTGACCGGCTCCCTCGGCGTCGCGGCCGAGGCTCCGAGCAGATACTCCAACGAGGAGGCGCTGCGCCTCCAGTTCGCCGCCGACCGCATCGCCCTGGCCGTCGAATCGGCCCGCCTGGGCGAGCTGGAGCGCCTGCGCCGCGGCTCGCTCAGCTTCCTCGTCGAGGCCTCCGACCTGCTCGCGGGAACCCTGGACCGCGACCAGACCCTGGCTCTGATGGCCCAGATGACGGTCCCCACCCTCGCCACCTGGTGCGCCGTCTACACCATCGCAGACCAGGCCTCCGAGCCGTACCTGTCGTACGTCCTGCACGAGGACGAGGAACTCATCGACGGAATCAAGTCGTTGCTCTCCAAGATTTCCCCGCCCGACCCGGTACCCACGCCCGGCGCCCGCGTCTGGACGGCCCCCGGCGAGGCCGCCCACGAAGCCGCCCTGCGCAGCTCGATGCGCAGCCTCGGCCTGACCGGCGGCCCGACCCGCCAGGTCGCCTCCGGCATCGGCCCGACCCTCGCGACGGCCTCCGCGGTCGGCGGCGAGACGGTCGTCCTGCCGCTCGTCGCCCGCAACCGCGTCATCGGCATGCTGACACTCGGCAAGCCGACCGACGAACACTTCCGGCAGGAAATCCTGGAACTGGCCGAGGACTTGTCCCGCCGGGCCGCCCTGGCCCTGGACAACGCCCGCCTCTACTCGGAGCGCACGGCCATCAGCCAGTCCCTCCAGCGCAGCCTCCTGCCGCCGGGACTCCCCACCATCGAGGGCGTCGAGGTCGAGGTCATCTACCGCGCGGCCGGCGAGGGCAACGAGGTCGGCGGTGACTTCTACGACGTCTTCCCGATCCGCGACGGCGCCTACGGCTTCGCCATCGGTGACGTCTGCGGTACGGGCCCCAACGCGGCGGCGGTGACAGGTCTGGCCCGCCACGCCCTGCGCCTGCTGGCACGCGAGGGCCTGAGCGGCCCGGCGGTCCTGGAGCGCCTGAACTCCGCGATCCTCGACGAGGGCGCCCGCAGCCGCTTCCTGACGCTCCTGTACGGCGAGATGCGCCCCCAGGAGGACGGCAGCGCGGAACTGAAGGTGGTCTGCGCCGGCCACCCGCTCCCGCTGCGCCTGCGCCAGGACGGCACGGTGGAGGCCGCGGCCGAACCGCAACCGCTGCTCGGTGTCATCGAGGACCTGGAACTGTACGAGCAGACGGTCACCCTCGACCCGGGCGACGTCCTGCTGTGCGTCACGGACGGCGTCACCGAACGCCGCGAGGGCAGCCGCATGCTGGGCGACGACGGCCTCGCCGACGTCCTCACCACCTGTACCGGCCTCACGGCGGGGGCGGTCGCGGCGCGCATCATGCGTGCGGTGGAGCGCTTCGCCTCCGACGCCCCGTCCGACGACATGGCGATCCTGGCGATGCGGGTGCCCGGCCTCCACGTGGACTAGGCCCAGGGCCACACCGGGGCACGAAAAAAGCCCCGCCCATCTGGGCGGGGCTTTTCTTGGCCGAGCCCCCAAACGGAATCGAACCGTTGACCTTCTCCTTACCATGGAGACGCTCTGCCGACTGAGCTATAGGGGCCTGTTTCCTTTCGAGGTTTCCCTCGCGGCAACGGAATAGATCATACCCCGAACAGAGCCGTGTTCCCAAACCCGTTCAGTGATCGTCAGAAGGCGGGCTGAAGAAGTCCCCCGAGGGCATTGCACGCGGACACGACCCGCTGCATCTCCCGCTTCGTCAACGACGCGTCCACGGGCAGCGCCAGCGTCTCGTCCGCGGCCCGCTCGGTCTCCGGCAGCGACACGCAGCGCCGGTATTCCGGCAGCCGGTGTATGGGCGTCTTCACCGGCACCCGGCACTCAACTCCCCTGGCCCGCACAGCGCGCGCAAAGGCATCACGGTCCGGCCGCCCGTTCCCGGGCACCCGCACGACGTACTGCTGGTACGTGTGTCCGTCACCGCCGTCGGGGGTCCATACGCCCCGCAGCTTGCTGTCCAGGAACGCCGCACGCTCCCTGCGCTGCGCGATCTCGTCGTACGGCGCCTCGGACTCCCCCTGCTCCAGCACCAGAAGTCCATGCCGCTGCCCGACACCGTGCAACCGCGCGATGTCCGCCCAACGCCCGAAGCGGTGGACGACAACAACGGCCGCGGAGCGGGGAGTTATGGCCGCCTCGACGGCCGACACGTCCAGGCAGTACGTCACCGGATCTATGTCGGCGAACACCGGAAGCGCGCCGGCCAGCGTCACGGCCTCGGCGACTTCCACGTTCCCGAAGGCCGGCACGACGACCTCGTCACCGACTCCGACACCGGCGGCCCTGAGCATTGCAGCAGTACCCATGCTGTGGATGCTCCGGTCGGAACGTGAACGTCAAGTTACGCATACCAGAAAAGGGTCGGTCCCCGAACCGAAGTTCGGGGACCGACCCTTTCAAAATTTGTTCGGCGGCGTCCTACTCTCCCACAGGGTCCCCCCTGCAGTACCATCGGCGCTGTGAGGCTTAGCTTCCGGGTTCGGAATGTAACCGGGCGTTTCCCTCACGCTATGACCACCGAAACACTA
>NZ_JAUYWJ010000018.1:0-206240 GCF_032656585.1 Streptomyces herbicida | reverse complement strand
TCCGGGCCGATGCCGTGGGCGATGAGGTGGTGGGCGAGTTGGTTGGCGTGTTCGTTGAGTTCCTGGTACGTGGTCGTGGTCCGGCCGGAGACGACGGCCGCGGCGTCGGGGTGAGCCGCGGCCTGCGCCTCGAACAGGCCGGGCAAGGTGGCTTTGCTCGCTTCGGGGACGTCGTTCGGTGCGGCGAGCAGGGCGGCCCGCTCCTCGTCGGCGAGCAGGTCGATCCGGCCGACCGGCAGGGAGGTCTCCGCCGTCGTGAGGGTCCGCAGCACGGTGAGCAGACGTCGGTGGTGAGCCGCCAGCTCGTCGTCCCGGCACAGCTCGGGATGGGCGTTGAGGTCGACCGTCGGGCAGGTGCCGTCGCGTCGGTCCCACACGGCGAGCGTGAGGTCGCCGACCAGGCCGGAGGAGAGGTTGTGCGCGGTGATCGGCAGGCCGGCGAAGGTCAGCGCGTAGTCGAAGGACATGACGTTGACGACCGGGGCGTACCAAGTCCCCATGCTGCCGGGCAGGTCGAGGTCGCGCTGGAGGTCCTCGGCCCGGTACCGCTGGTGGCCGCCCAGTTCGTGCACGCGCTCCCCGATGCCGTCCAGGAGCTCGCGGAGCGTCATGTCCGGTCGGAGCGAGAGCCTGAGCGGAAGCACGTTGGAGGCCGTGCCGGGCGTCCGGCGCTGGACCAGGTCCAGGCGTGCCGTCACCGGGAGACCGAGCACCACGGTCGAGGCGCCGGTCGTCCGGTGGAGGTAGACGGCCGTGGCGGCGATGACCAGGTGAGACCAGGGCACCCGCGCCCGCCGGCCCGCCGCGCGTAAGTCGGTCAGCTCGGCCGGGTCCAGGCCGGCGGTGTGCCGGAGGTAGCGGTCCGGCGTGGTGGACGGGCGGCCGATCAGCCCGGTCGGTTCGGGGCGGTCGGCGAAGTGTTGCATCCAATAGGCCCGGTCACGGATGAATTGTGCCGACTCGCGGTACTGCTGGTCGGCGGACACCAGGTCGGACAGTGAGCCGAAGGGGCTGGGGTCAACCGGACGGCCCTGCGCGAGCGCGGTGTAGACGTCGGCCACCCGGCGTGTGATCAGCAGCGACCCGAAGGCGTCCATCACCGCGTGGTGATAACCCTGGTACCAGTAGAAGCGGTTGGGGCTCAAGCGCAGGAGCGCGTACTCGAACAGTCGGTCCTCGGCCAGGCTCATCGGCCGGGCGACCGCGGCCTCCAGCCACTCGCGGGCGGCCCGTTCGGGGTCCTGCTCCGCGCTGAGATCGACCCACGCGGGCGTCCAGTCGCCGGGCCCGCGCATGACCTGCCGGACCTCGCCGCGTTCCTCGGCGAAGCGGACATGCAGGGCCTCGGCCTCGGCGACGACCAGCAGCAGGGCCTGCTCGAACAGCACCGGGTCCACCCGTCCGTGGATCTCCAGGTAATCGCCCACCCGGAAAACCCGATTCGCCTGCCCCAGCCGCTGCTCGGCGATCCAGATTTCACGTTGGGCGGCCGTGAGAGGCAGCGTGGTGCCAGCGCTGACGGACAAGTCTCCACCTCCGAAATTTCCCCCGCGCGGATGGCCGGAGAGACAGGAATGAAAAGCTCGTAACAACCCGGAAAGGGGTCAGCAATACGACCGGGTGACAGAGGAACGACGGCCGTCGGATGGTCGGAGCGACGCGTGCCGCCGTAGATCTCGGAATCGGGCATAACCGCCCGGGAGTACAACCGAGGTCAACCTAACCCGGGAGCTGTGGAGGGTCAAGGAGATCAATGGCTTATGCCAAACGCATGTCCCGGCGGCGTCCCGCCGGCGGGACAACGGGCCCCGCCGGCGCGGTCCGAAAACCGGCGGCACGGCGGCCCGCCGCACGCCGCCGCGGCGAACGGCGCAGGTAGCGGGCTCGTCAACGGCCTTGTGCGGACCCCGGTTACCAAACCCTCCGACGTGGCGTGGCAACTCGTCGCACGGGAAGGACCACCCGCTCGCGGGAACGTCCAGTCCCGGCTCCGACCTTCGCCGGGGCGGGCCGTACGGATCGCCGGGGCGCTTGCCCGACGTTTCACGGCAGTGTTAGTTTCGCCCTCATCGAATTCTGCACGGAACATTTCGTGGACCTGTTTTCGCAAAAGGATGCGTGTATGGCGAATGCGTGGTGGGGAAGCCATCTGCTGAGCCGGGGCGCGGATGATGACCTGTGGGCGATTTCCAGCGTGCCGGTCACCCGGGGGCAGTTACGTACGGCGGTCGCCGATCTCGGGCGGCGTTTTCGGGAGCAGGGGATTGTGGAGGGCAGCTCGGTTCTTCTGCGGATGAAACCGAGTTTCACCTATCTTCATGTGCTGCTTGCACTGTGGAGCCGTGGCGCGCAGGTGGTCCTGGTCGACTTCCGGCTGAAACCCGCCGAGTACGAGCCGCTGGTGGACCTGGTGCGCCCGCAGTACGTCGTCGCTGCGGCCGGGGCCGAAGGACCGGTGGCCGGATTCCGCCAGGATTCCGAGTTCACCGTCCAGCGGCTGCCGCAGGGCCGGCCCGCCGTCGACGGAATTCGCCTGGTGCAGTTCAGCTCGGGCTCGTCGGGCCGGCCCAAGGTGATCGGCCGGCCCGCCGACTCCGTACTGGCCGAACTCGACCGGCACGCTGCGCTCCCCGGTATCCCCGGCCGGACCGACCGGGTGATGCTGCTGAACTCGGTCATGCACAACATGGGCCTGGTCAGCGGTGTGCTGCACGCCCTCGCGGCCGGGGCGGCCCTGATCGTCCCGCCGACGCTGCGCCCGGCCGAGGTGGTGCGGCTGATGGCCCGCACCGAGGCAACCGCCGTGTACGGCACGCCCGTTCACTACGACCTGCTCACTCGGCTCGCCTCCCGGCCCGCACTGCCCGCCCTGCGGCTCGCGGTGTCCGGTGGCGAACTGCTGCCGCAGGAGACCTACGAGCAGTTCCGCGCTCATTTCGGCGTGCCGGTCAGTCCGGTCTACGGCCTGACCGAGATCGGGCTGCTTGCCGGCGACCTGTCCGGAACCACCGCGCCCCCGCAGCTGGGAGCCCCGGTGCCGGGTGCCGAGGTGAAGGTCGTCGGCGACGAGCTCTATGTCCGGATGGACCGCTCACCCTATTTGTACGGCGACCACGCCGATCGTTTCACGGACAGCTGGCTGCGCACCTGCGACCGGGTCCACCAGGACCCGGCGACCGGGGTCCTGAGTCTGCTCGGCCGGGCCGATTCGATGATCGTCGTCGGCGGGCTGAAGGTTGACCTCGCCGAAGTCGAGAACGTCCTGCTGGCCCATCCCCGGGTGAACGAGGCCGTGGTGGCCCACGGGGAGGTCATCGAGGCGTTCGTGGCTGCCGACGAGGCGCTCACCCCGGACCGGCTCATCGCCTGGTGCCGGGAGCGGCTGAGTCCGGTCAAGATCCCCAAGCGGTTCTTCGTCATGCGGCAGCTGCCGCGCAACTCGATGGGAAAGCTGGTCCGCGACCGCGCGGAGATGCGCGAGCGCGTCACGTCGGAATCGTCGCCGCAGGTACAGGGGGACCGTTGATCACAAAGGACGACATCAGGGCGATCCTGAGCGAGAACGCGGGACTCGGACCCCCCGAGCAACTGCCGGACGATGCCGAGCTGGCGATCGACTCGCTCACGCTGGTCGTCCTCCAGCACATGCTGGAGGAGCGGCACGGCGTGGTGATCGACCCGCAGTTCGCGGACATGTCGCTGTTCACCTCGATCGACGGCATTCACAAGTACGTCACGAGGGTGCTGGAAGAGCACTGACGAACCCGTTCCCCATCTCGACCTCTTCTGCTCAGGGAGCACGCATGACCAACCCATTCGAGAACCCCGAGGGCACCTTCCTCGTGCTCGTCAACGACGAGGGCCAGCACTCGCTGTGGCCCGCCTTCGCCGAGGTGCCCGCCGGCTGGACGGTCGCGCTCGCCGAGTCCGACCGCGGGACCTGCCTCGCCCATGTCGAGGAGCACTGGACCGACATGCGCCCGCTGAGCCTCGTACGCCGATAGGAGAACGCGATGGACGACGCCGCTTTCGGGCAGCTGCTGCTGAGGGAGGAGGATCTCGAGGAGTTGTTCTTCGGCGAGGAACCGAGCGCGGCCTATGACCCCGTCTTCGTCTCCGGCGACGAGTCGGGCCGGGCCATCGTCGAACTGACGAACATGCTCACGCACGGCACCCACCCCGAGACGACACACCATGCCTCCGCCCTGTTCACGAACATCGTGGGGTCCGTGGTCTTCCACCACGTCGCGCAATTCGGCAACGGTGCCTGCCGGCAGGTGTACCAGGAGTTCTTCGCCGCGGTGCGCGACTGTGCGCAGTACCGGATGGAGCTGAACGACGGCGTGCAGCTCGACATCGCCCGGGTCGGTCTGGAGGCGGTCGAGCTGGGGGACGGCGGTTTCCTGGCGCGCTGGTCGTCCACCGTCGACCACTTCCGCATCGAGACCTCGTGGGTGATCGTCATGAAGGACGACCTCCTCACGTTCGTCAACACTCGCATCCCCGACAAAACGGAGATCCACCGGCTCGCCCGCATCGCTGTCGACCGCGTCACCGAACTGACAGGTACGACATGACGTCCACTGCACCCGTCGTCGACTTCGCGGCCGCGCTGGAGTCGGTCGACACATGGCTGACCGACTACATATCGGCGAACCATCCGGAGATCGGCCGTACCGGGCCCATCTGCCCGTTCGTGGCACCCTCCCGCAAGAACCGGACACTCGAGATCCGCCTGCGGCTGGTCGGGCATGCGCCGACCCTCGAACTGGTCGAGGAGATCGCCCGCAGCAGCCTGCGCGAGTACGAGGAGACGACCTGGCAGGGCAGGAACCCCATGCTGCAGGCCATGGTGGTCGTCCTCCCCGACCTGCGCAGCGCGGACACGGGACTGCTCGACCGGGCCCAGGCGCGGGTGAAGGACGACTTCGTGGAGCGGGGGCTGATGATCGGTCAGTTCCACGAGAACTGCGAGGTAACCGCGGCACGCAACCCCCGCTTCGCGGTGAGCAGGGCACCGGTACCCGTCCTTGCCGTCCGAGCCATCGCCCTGCACGACATCTTCTTCCTGTCCGACCGGCCGCACTGGTTCCAGAAGTACCGGGAGAAGTTCGGCAAGTTCTTCGGACCAGGCTCCACGCTGATGGACCCGCTCCTGGTGGAGCGCTACCGCCAGAGCGAGCAGGCCTACGGCCTCTGATCCGTCCCCGCTGCTGCAGATCGGGCAACACCGTCCAGCGCGGCAGTGTTTGCAGGCTCTCCTTCGGGCTGCGTCCAGCTCACATGGCGCGGCGGCTCCGCCCATGGCGCTGATTACGAGGCGTAGGCCCCAGTGGCGCTCGGCGCAGGGCCGCCGGAGCGCCGTGTGCCGTCACGGTGGCCCCGTAGCTGCCGCGCACCAGGCTTCCTCGCAGGTCATCTTCCCGTTCGCGGTGCGGAAGCCGTGGGCCGCAGGCCCCGGGACCGGGTCGAGTCGTCCGGTCGGGTAGCCGTAAGAGACCGGACTCGTTCGACAGGTCGTAACCGTCGCTTCTCTGCCTCGGCATGGCCCGGATTCAGCCTGGGTGGCACACGGTGGCGGGGCAGCCGTCGCCCTACCGGACCAGCGGCCGTACGGAGCTGGACGGCGCGGCGGTCAGCCTCCTTCGGCCGCAGCCGCACATCGCCGACGCGTGGCGGCGGCGATGGTGACCGTACCCGCCGCGGGCGGAGCTGTGATCGATGTGCACGGCCGCTGGAGATCGATTCCGACCTCTCCCGCCGCTGGTCGGGCGTGGTCGCCGCGACCCCACGGCTCGCGGAGGAACTGGCGGAGACCATCCGCGGAACGGGGGACCGATGACCGCACGCCGTCCTCGCGACCCGCTCACGAGCGAGGAACTGACATCACTGGTCGACGGCCTCGCGGGGCTGCCGTACGGCGCAGAGGCCGTCGATCAGCGGTCGCACGCGCTGTAGACGGCCCGGCTGGCGCTGGACGCGGGCGCGGACGACGAACTGGTCGTCGCCGCGGCGCTGCACGACATCGGTCGTGCCCGGCCGGCTCGGGCCGAACACCCGGGCTTGCCGCACGAGTTGGCGGGCGCCGCGTTCGCCCGGCACAGGCTGGGCGAACGGGCGGCGTGGGTGATCGCCCAGCACGTACCTGCCAAGCGCTACCTGGTAGCGACCGACCCGGCTTATGACGGCCTGCTCAGCCCGGTGTCGGTCGCCTCCCTCAAAGTCCAGGGCGGCCCGATGGACGAGGGTGAGGCGGCTCGGTTCGCGGCGCATCCTCTGGCCGCGGACGCGGTGGCGCTGCGCCGCTGGGACGACGCGGCGAAGGACCCGGGTGGTGCGCTCCTGCCGATGCCGGCCCTCCTGGCGGCCCACGCCCGCTGCATCGCCGCGCGGAAGGCCCGGCAGGAGGACGCGGGGGAGGACCCTGACGGCCTGAACACACACGAGAGGCAGGGCAGCCGGTTGGGGCCGACCTGGTCGCAACCGCGCTGAGCCGAATCGCGCACTGCGTCGAAGGCGTGGCCGTGCATTGCACGGGTGCCAGGCCGTACTGCCCGGGCTGCGCCCTGCGTCGGTGGACCCGAGCGCGGCGACCGTCCTGCGGTCTCGTGGGCGCGCGGCACGGCGACGAGTGGCTTGCCTGGCGGCGGCCTCGGTCAGAGGATCGGGCGCCGCCGGGCGACGAGGGCAGCGACGTCGTCGTCGAGGTCGCCGCCGCTGTAGGCGATCAGGTCGCGGTGGAGATGGTCGAGGAGCTGGTGGGGCGCCTCGCCGCTCCATGAGCTGATGCGTTCGGCGAGGGGGTAGAAGGCGCCGGAGCCGTCACGGGTCTCCGTGACCCCGTCGGTGTACAGCAGGAGCTGGTCTCCGGGGTGGAAGGGCGCGAGGTCGACGTGATACCCGTCGCTCACCAGGTCGCCCAGGTTGAGCGGCGGGGAGGGAGCGGCGGGCTCCAGCTCCCGTACCTCGCCGCGGTGCAGCAGCAGCGCGGGCGGGTGGCCGCAGGTGACGATCCGGACGACCGGTTCGTCGTCCGGGATCTCGGCGAGGAGCGCGGTGGCGAAGCGCTCAGCGATCTCCGACCCCGGGATCCCGGGGTACTGAGAGGCGTTACGGCTCACGCTCGTCTCCAGGCGGCATGCGAGGTGGGGCAGGTCGGGTGCGTCGTGGGCGGCCTCTCGGAAGGCACTGAGCAGCATCGCGGCCGCCTGCATCGCGAGCAGGCCCTTGCCGCGTACATCTCCGATGAGCAGCCGTACGCCGTGCGGGATGCGTATCGCCTCGTACAGGTCGCCGCCGATCCGAGCTTCCGCCGCGGCGGCCAGGTACAGGCTCTCGAGCGTCACGTGCCCGAGGTGTCGCGGTATCGGATGCAGCACCGCCAGCTGGGCGGTCTCGGCCACTGACCGGACCTGGACCAGCTGATGGGCGCGTCGGCTGAGCATGCGGTTGAAGAAGACGGAGAACGCCGCGATCGCCACGAGGGTGACCAGCTCGGAGTAGGCGGTCGCATCCTGCAGCGCATCGAATTCCACCATCAAAGCGAGGAAGACCGCACACGCGCCCACTCCGATGAGCACGGTCCCCCACAGGGGCAGGAGCGCGGCGGCGGAAACCATGGCCGTCGCGAGGAAGGCGTCCGGCCTGACATCACGGGGTGTGAAGAGGCCGACGAACAGGCCGATGACCAGAAGCAGGGCGGGCAGGACGGGCAGGAGCCTGCCCCGCGCACGAGTGCTGTGCGGGACTCCGCGTACCTCAGGAGACCTCGCCTCCATGCCGTTCCCCAAGGTCACACAGGTCGAGCGGGAGCCCAGGTCCGTCCGGGGGCCAGGCCACCGATTCCGGTAATTTTATCGCTGTTCGTCCGCTGCCTGGATTCGGTGAGTAGTGGTGACACCAAGGCGTCACCGGATGGGGGTGCGTGAGGGACAGACGGTGGGCGCCGGGAAGGCTTGGCGGGGGACCTGCTCCCGCGCGCCGGGCGGCCTTGGGACGGCTTCGGTGTGACCGCGCTGCCGGGAAGGTCACGAGGCGCCGGAGGCAGGTCGTGAGCGCCGTGGTGGCGGGCTCAGGCAGTGCGGCCCGCCCGGTGGTGCTGTTCCGCGGGTGTGAGGTGGGCCAGGCACAGCGAGGGCTCGACGAACGGCTCCAGCCGGTTGACGCCCAGCGGAGCGCGGACTTCCTTCAGGGCGCCGCGCATGAGGCCCAGGTGCAGGGAGCAGACCACGTCGCGGTGTTCCTCTGCGATTTCCCGGAACGGGCAGTGGCGCAGTGGGACGACCGGGTCCGGCCCGTCCTGAACGGGGCCGGGGGCGAAGCCGACGTCCGTGAGCACCTGGGTCAGCCGCCGGATGGCCTCCTCGGTGTCGATGCGCTGGGCGGGCGAGGGGGTGTCGGCGAGGTAGTGGCCCCACGCCTCCCCGGCGTTGACCGCGGCCTGCGCCGGTTGTGGCAGTGCCTCCGTGACGAGGCCGGTGAGCATCTGGGCCAGTAGCTGGTAGCTGCGGCGGCCCGTCGGTACCTGGGCGGAGGCGGCGCGGTAGACGGTGCGCGGCCTGCCCGGCCGGCCGCGTCCCTCGGTGCTGCGCTCGGCGAGCCCTTCCTTCACCAGCGTGTCGAGATGGAACCGGGCCGTGTTGGAGTGCAGGCCCGTCTGCTCGGCGATCTCCCGTACGCCCACTGCTTCGGGAGCGGCGCGCAGTACGTCGAGTACATGGGCCCGGCTCTCGCCCACGGCGGGAGGGGCGGTCGGATCATGCAACGTCTGCTCGCTCATTTCGCCAATTTTACCCAGTGTGTGCCGTAGAAACGAGAAAATCTTGTCCCCTACGTCCGCCGCTGGCGTGGTCATTGGTCGTCGGGGTCGGCGAGTCAGGCCGTGCAGGCGATCCGGCCGATGCGGACCGGCCACTGCAACGGGCCGTTTTACGGTGACGTCCAGGACGGCGGGCCGTTCGAGGCGACCGTCGTCGACGAGGGTCGTGAAGTTCGCGGCCAAGATGCCGAGTTCGCCGGCGGGCAGCTCGGCGAGGGCGGGTAGGAGCGCTCTGCTCCACCGCGAGGTGGGTGGTCAGATACGCCTCGGTGCTCTGGGCGATGCCCTTCGCGCGGTGTGAGTCGTCGGTGCGGGCGAGGGTGTCGATCCTCTCCGAACGGACGCAGCTAATTATTACATGTATTATTCGTAGAAACTCCGCGCTGGAAACCTCTGCCCAATGAGAGGAGGTGCGCCGATGACCTACGTGATCGCGCAGCCCTGCGTGGACGTGAAGGACAAGGCGTGCGTCGAGGAATGCCCTGTGGACTGCATCTACGAGGGACAGAGATCGCTGTACATCCACCCGGACGAGTGCGTGGACTGCGGGGCGTGCGAGCCGGTCTGCCCGGTCGAGGCGATCTTCTACGAGGAGGACGTACCGGCCGAGTGGCATGAGTACACCCGCGCGAACGCCGAATTCTTCGACCCTCTCGGCTCGCCCGGCGGTGCGGCCAAGCTGGGGTTGATCGAGCGTGACCATCCGCTGATCGCCGCTCTGCCGCCGCAGGGAGAGTGAGAGCGCCGGAAGCCGGCCACCGGGCTGGAGCCGTTCGCCGACCCGGCACCCGCCGGCCCGCCGGAGCGCGCAGTGGGCGCACAGTCCCGTCCGCTCCGCACGCCGCATCACCCGCACACCGAGGAAGGCACATCATGCACGTCGCCGAGATCGCCACCTCGCCCCGCCGCCGCGCGCCCGTGCCAGGCGGCCCGACCGCGGCCCTGCTCACAACTGCGGTGACCTCCGACCAGGTCGCCGTCCTCCACATAGAACTGCCCGCAGGCGCCACCATGCCCGAACACGACCACGGCGCTTCACAGATCGTGCTGATCCCCCTGGCGGGGTCCGTCGAGCTGCACCACGACGGACAGGCCCGGACGCTGACGGCCGGTACGGCCGCCGCCCACATCGCCGTCGGCGAGCGCGTCGGTCTGGCCAACCCAGGTGCGGAGGCGGCCTCGCTCATGGTCGTGGTCTCGCCACCGGAGTTCGCGGCCCGGCTGGCGTCTTGGCCGCCGGCCTGATCCTCCACACGCCGACAGCCGTCCTTCGGCACGGCAGAAAGGCAGCGCATCGATGAACACCATGTCGGCCGCGACCGCGGGCGCGGTCACCTTCAGAAAGCCGGTCACCGTGCCCGGTTTCACGACGAATTCCAGGCGTCGACTGCTGTCTTCTCCCCGTACCTCTTGGTCAGCTGCCGTGCGTCGATCATTGGCGCTCTTTCTCTCGGGCTCGGCGTCCGTCGGGTCCGACGCCACACCCACAACCTAAGTTCGGCATCGCCCGGATCGGTGGCACCCGAGGTTGAACCAGGGCGTTCCGGTGGTACCGCGGTACTACGTGACGCCTGGCTGGCATCGGGGGGAGGTAAGGCATGCGAAAGTCCACGTCTATCACTGGCCCAACCAGCCTGACCAGGGATTTCGTCATGGCGTTCAGGTTGCGGTCAGGCTGCCTGTACGGTTTTGAAACTCATGCATTAGAAGCCTCAAAACAATGGCAAAGGCACCTGTAGAACCGGGACTTCACCGTGTCATCGTGCGCTTCATGACAGCAGAGCACCTTCTCGATGACCGCCCCCTCGCCCCCCTCCGTGCCATGGCCAACAAGGTGCCGGAAGTGACCGTCTACTTCTGGATCATCAAAGTGCTGACCACGGGAATGGGCGAGACGGCGTCGGACTTGCTGGCCCGTCTGCTCGGCCCGGTACCAGCAGTCGCGCTCGGTGGCCTGGCCCTGGTGGCTTCCCTGGCCATTCAGCTCGCTGTCCGCCGGTACGTCGCATGGGTGTACTGGACCGCCGTCGTCATGGTCAGCGTGTTCGGCACGATGGCGGCCGACGTCCTGCACGTCGGACTCGGCATCTCCTACACGGTGTCCACACCGCTCTTCCTCACCGCACTGGCCGCCGTATTCGCCCTTTGGTTCGCCAGTGAGCGGACCTTGTCGATCCTCAGCATCCGCACCCGCCGCCGCGAGGCCTTCTACTGGGCGGCCGTGCTCGCCACGTTCGCCCTCGGCACGGCGGCCGGCGACCTGACCGCCACCGTCGGCTTCGGATACCTCGGCTCTGTCGTCCTCTTCGCCGCCGCGATCTGCGTGCCCGCGGTTGCCCATCGCTTCACCGGCCTGAACGCCGTGACCGCCTTCTGGACCGCTTACGTGATCACCCGTCCCCTCGGCGCCTCCCTCGCCGACTGGATGGCGCTCGGCCACACCCGGGGCGGGCTCGGACTGGGGCTGGGTCCGGTCACCCTCGCCTGGACGGTGGCGATCGTGTCCTTCGTGGGTTACCTGGCCGTCTCCCGTGACGACGTGCCGGATGGTCAGGCGACCTGACGGCCGAGGCTGAATGTCGGGTGGCGGGCGTAGTAAGTCTGCCAATGGGGTGGTGCCGGGACGGGCCTGTCCTGGTGCCCGGAGTCCTTGTTCGGCCGACCGCCGAAGGCTCATCCGCGCTCGCGGAGGTACGCCTCCAACTCGGCCGCCCCGGCCAGCATCGCGCGCCCACGGGCGGACAGCCGGCCGCGCCAGTCGCCCAGTGCGGCCTCCAGCGGTTCCAGCCCTCCGGCCGCCCGTACCTGGGCGAGCAGCGGGGCGATCTGCTCGAGCAGGTAGCCGCCGCGCCTGAGCTGGTGGGCCAGCCGGGCGTCCCGCACGTCGGAGTCGTCGTAGACGCGATACCCGGTCAGCGGGTCGCGCCGCGGGCGCACCAGTCCGGCGCGCTCCCATTTGCGCAGCGTCGCGGGTCGGATTCCGAGCTTCTCCGCCAGCGGACCGATGAACGTGCCGTCGGGCCCGGGCCCGGGCGCGGTGTCGGGGCGGGCGGTCGTGGTGGGCTCCAGGTCGCGCAGGGCGCGCTCCACGGCCTGGAGGGTCCGGCGGTCCTCGAGGAGCTGGGCGTGGCTCTCGTCGATGAGGCGGAACGCCCCGTCGACCGCACCCTCGTTCACCGCCCGCATGATCGACGTTGCCGTCGGGTGACCGTGGCCGGGCACCAGGGCGAGGAACGCGCGCAGGGCTCGCGCGTGCAGCGGTGTATAGGTGCGGTAGCCGTGGGGTGTGCGACCGGCGGCCGGAAGGATGCCGGCCTCCTCGTAGTTCCTGACCGCCTGCGTGGACAGACCGTGCCCGCGCGCCAGATCAACCGGCCTGAGCCGTTCGCTGTTTTGAAGGTTCCGCCCCATAGAACTGACGATATCGCGGAAAAGTTTCAACCGAAGGTTCAACGATACCGTTGAAGGCATGGCTACTGACATCAAGGACACCGCCCAGCCCGTCGAGGCCGCCGCCATCATGAGGCTGCTTCCGGCCCGGCCCCGGCTGCTCGCACTGGGCGAGCCCACCCACGGTGAGGACACGCTGCTCGACCTGCGCAACGACCTCGTCCGGCAACTCGTGGAGCAGGAGGGCTTCCGGACGGTCGCGATCGAGAGCGACTGCATGATGGGCCTGGTCGTGGACGACTACGTCAGCTCGGGCACGGGCACCCTCGACGAGGCCATGGAGCACGGATTCAGTCATGGCTGGGGTACCTCCGAGGCCAACCGCGAACTCGTGTGCTGGATGCGCGCGTACAACGACGGCCGGCCCGAGTCCGAACGGCTCCGCTTCGCCGGCTTCGACGGCCCGCTGGAAATCACCGGCGCCGCGAGCCCCCGGCAGGCCCTCACCGCACTCCACGGCTACCTCTCGGCCCAGGTGGACGCGGACCTGATCCCCTGTACCGCGGAAGCACTCGACCAGCTGCTCGACACCAACGACCGGTGGACCAATCCCGCCGCGATGATGGACCCGGCCCAATCCGTGGGGCAGTCGGCCCAGGCCGGTCGGCTGCGACTGCTCGCCGACGACCTGGTGGCGCTGCTCGACGAGCAGATGCCACACCTGATCACGGCAACCTCGCGGGACGACTGGGACCGGGCGTGCCTGTACGGGCGAACCGCCACCGGCCTGTTGCGCTACCACTACTGGATGGCGGACACCTCACCGGCTCGCATGAACCGGCTGCTGGGCGTGCGGGACCAGATGATGGCCCACAATCTCCTCGCCCTCGCCGAACGGGGCCCGGCACTCATCCACGCCCACAACTCCCACCTCCAGCGGGTGAAGAGCACGATGCAGATGTGGGAGGGACCGGTGGAGTGGTGGAGCGCCGGCGCGCTGGTGAGCGCCCAGCTCGGCGACGGGTACGCCTTCGTGGCCACGGCCCTCGGCACGATCCGGCACCAGGGAGTGGACACGCCGCCGCCGGACACCGTCGAAGGACTCCTGTACGCGCTCCCGGATGACCGCTGCGTCATCGACGGCCCGCGGCTGGCCACGGCCCTCGGCGATACGCGGCCCGTGCGCCGCGAATCCCCCTGGTTCGGCTATGCCCCGCTCGACCCGGCCCACCTGGCGGACAGCGACGGGATCGTATTCGTCAAGGACGTCCCACAGATCCAGCACCACTGACTTCGGCTCATCAGGGAGTTCATCTCGAACTCCGCGATGACGATGGAGCGTTGGTTGTATTTGTCCCGGCTGACACCACCGCCGACGAATGGTCTCGTTCACCGCCGTCGGCGACTTGCCGGCTGACAGCCCGGTATGTGATGGGTGCTCCATGACGGCAGGCTGGTGAGTTCTCGGTCGCTGGACAGGTCGAGCGTGAGTGTGGTGAGGCAGGCCTGCGCGTCGATGTAGGCGATGACCAGTCGGTCTCGGCTGTCGAGGAAGACGGCGGGGGCATGGACGAACGGGCCGCCGCCGAGCGGTGTCCACTCCTGTCGTATCGGGCTGCCGTCGAGGGGTTGAACGCAGAGGCTGAGCCCGTGTTCGTCGGTGCGTTGGATCAGGGCCGCAGCTTTCCCTCCGGACAGTGCGGTGTGGGCGAGGGGACCGAAGCCCGGAGTGGTGGCGGCGATCTCGGGCTGCGTGTTCCACGTGCCGTTCGGACGGTGCTGACGGTTGGCAACCAGCCATCCGGTCCCGGGCTGCCGGGAGTACATGAGGAGGCTCCCGTCCGGCTGCTCGATGAGCGACATGGGAGCGGCAGGCTGGGCGAGTTGGGTGCCGTAGTCGCGGGTGAAGCCTCCACCAGGGGTGGTCTGGTACCAGCGCAGGACGCCCATGCCACTGGTGCTGCTGGTGCCATAGAACTCGACGGTGCCTTCCTTCCTGGCGATGGCAGCCATGCCTTCCAGAACGCTGCCTTTCAGGTCGCTCCAGGGCTCCCATCTCTTCTCGCTAAGGAGACGAGAGCTGAGACCCGTACCGAAATTGCGGACTGCGACCCGAACGCCGTCACCAGACGCAACGATCACCGGCATGCCCAAGGCCCGACGCTGGGGTTCGTGTTCTGCCGAGGTGCTGTACGGGCTGCCGATGTCGCTCCAGGCACCGAACTCGCCTGTCACGGGATCCTCGGCGATGTGCAGGAGGTTGCGCTGCTGCTGTTCGGGGGAGGGGCCGACCGCAGCCCTTACCGCGATGACGTGGACGCGGCCGCCGGCGTCGCGTGTCGCGTCGAGACGCGCAACGACGCGGCCGCCGTCGGCCGGCAAGTGGCCCAGTGGTGCCGGTCCCGACCACGTGTCACCGCCGGGCTGGTCCTGGACCCACATGACCGGTCGGCCGCCGAGCACGGCGAAGGCGGCGAGCCGTCCGTCGGACAGTCGTTGGAGCCAGTTGGTGCTGGAATGCCAGCGATAGTTCGTGCTCTGCCCGTAGAAGCGGTTGTACGCACGGTTGCCGAGGGGCCTGTCACCGCACAGGCCTGGCGGTTGCTCGCAGTCATGGCCGTCCTCGCCGCCGTAGACCGCCAGATAGGAGAACTTGCGGGCGGCCTGCTGGGGACTGAGGTTCCGGGGGCGCAGCTTGTTGCAGTACCCCACGTAGCTTTCGACGGCGGCGGGCCGTTGGCGGCCGGTTCGCTCGTACTTCTCGAGCGCTGCCATGGCGAAGAGGGCGGCGGCCGTGTGATCGGAGTTGTCGCAATAAGTGATGCCGCCCGTCTTCTTGTCGATCACGGTCCACTGTGGATCAGGGTTCATGATGCGAACGACGGCTGGGGAATAGCCCTGCAGAATCTCGGTGAGCGTGCCGATGAGGGCATCTCGGGTCAGCGACTGCCCATCGCATCTGGCGGGGATCGGGCTGGATGTCGGGCGCAGCGTGGCCAGCTTCTTACTGGTCTGCTGCCACAGATCGAGAAGGTTGGCATTCTGCGCGCCCCGGCCGGTGCGCAGGTTGAGGAAGAGGAGTGTGATGTGCCCCTCGGCAAGGCGGTTGATCTCTGCTGTGACTCCCCGGATCTTCATCACGGAGCGCTGCCAGGTGGCCCGGCGGCTGCCCGTGACCATGAATGCGTATGCGGCCCGGATTCCATGCTGGCGGGCGGCCGTGTAGCCCGCGAAATCAGGCGCGGCGGTCCTGCGGGCTGCATCGTCCATGGCGAGATTGATGCCGTCGGCTTCGCCCGTCGTCAGGTACACATTGACCTGGGGTATCCCGGAATGCACGGATTGCCAGAGGTCTGGCGTCATGAAGTACAGATCATCGTCCGTGTGGGCACAGATCTGTACGTGGGGTGCCAGGACCGTGGACGTGCGCTTGCCCGACGACGCGACGGCGGAGAAGGGATTCAGCAGACGCATGGCGTGGAGGACCTTCCTGATGATGATGCTGAAGAGGACCATGCAAGGACGCGTGTGCAGGGATCCGGGGACGGCCTGCACGGCGCCGATCAGAGTTGGGCAAGGCCTCGTTTCAGGCGGCGTCCGAGAGGGCGCTCGACGTATCGGTGCACCAGCCAGGCAAGAATCAGCATTGCTGCGACCACCAGACAGAGCAACGCGCCGGGCGGCGCGTGCGGAGACAGCACGCTGAACAGCTCCCGGCCGATGTCCTGATGGAGCAGGTACACCGGATAGGTGAGGGTGCCCGCGACGGCGAGCCATCGCCACGACATCCAGGAGAGTTTCGTCGTGGCGACGAGCGTCATGATCCCGAAGCTCGCTGCGATGATGACGATCACTGGCCATGACGGAACCGTGTGCCCCATGTACGTGCCCGTGTTCTTCCATGTGTTCAGCGCGAAGGGGAGTGACGCGCAGAAGCACAGCAGGACGATGCCGGTCAGCATCAGGTTCGGGCGATACCGGTGCATGAGATAGAGCGCGATGCCGGCGATGAAGTACCAACTGCTGTCCGGCATGAGCAGGAGCCGTACCGGGTCGTTCACCGGTGCCCGGGCATAGAGTGCGCCGGCCGCGGCCCAGATGCAGCAGAAGAGCAGCACACGGCGGTAGGTCAGTCCCCACCACGCGACGATCGCGAACAGAAGGTAGAACCTCAGCTCCACGAAAAGCGTCCAGTACGCGCCGTCCACATGGGGCACACCGAGCGCCTCTTGAAGCATCGTCAGGTTGGTCAGTACATCGCTCCCCGGCAGCGGGTGCGCGCCACCGGGGATCACCGCGACGGTCACCGTGGTCGCGACGACCGCGAACCAGTAGGCCGGATAGAGCCTCACCACACGCGAGACGAAGAACTCCCGCAGCGACTTGTCCCAGCAGCTCATGCAGATGACAAAGCCGCTGATCAGGAAGAAGAGTTGGACACCAAGCCAGCCGTATGCGGCAACAGGGAAGGCAGCTGGGAATATCGCCTTCACGTCTGTGTGCCAGCCGCCGCCCCGGGCCAGGTAGTGATAGGCCATCACGGCGAGCGCTGCGATGAGTCGCAGCGCGTCCAACACGTAGAGTCGCTGAGGACGGTCACCGGCTCCTGCGGCGTCCCCGTTGTCTTGCAGTGCTGAACTGCGCGCGCGACTGACTTGATCAAACACGGCCTTGTCTCTCCTGTGAACAATGGGAAGTGCCTCGTCGGGGCGCGTGTGGGGTCAGCTTCTTTCGAACCGAGACGGCACAGGAAAGTAGGCGGTGAGGAAGGCCCGCAGGACGCGGTCCTGTTCGTCTATCGGGACCTCTGCGTTCGGAGATTCGCCGATGCAGAACACGCTGTGGCTGCGTGAGGCGAGCAGACGGCTCAGACGGGTGTGGTGGTCGTAGCGGCCGGCGTTGATGAATGAGCTGGAAAGGGCGGAGGGGTGCGACCGGCCGGTCAGATAGCTGTAGTGGTGGTGCAGTGAAGAGGGGACGGACACGTCCGTCCTCGCCCGGAAGACGCTGGATGCGGTGGTGGCGATCTCGCTCGGGTACTTCTCCTCGATCTCGGTGAGTACGCTGCGTCGAAGCGGGTGGGGGGTGTGCAGAAAGCCCTGTGTGGCGGTCCGTTGGAAGTCCCGCTGGAGCAGGGCGCGGTTGTTCTTGGCAGCGGCGAAGTAGCCCTCGTCCTCCTGGGACAGCGGCACGGGAGGAACCGCGGTGGGTGACCAGAAGAGGCGGGTGTGGCCGTTGCTGGTGAAAAATGCCTCCGGGGTGAGGGGGCGGCCCAGGAAGACGTCGTCGTTGAAGTAGAGAAAGTGCTCTGACAGGCCGCTGATGTGGTGGAGTTGGCTCTCGATGGCGTGTGAGTTGAATGTGGGCAGCCAATCCGCCTTGCTGAAGATCTCACGGTGGCTGACGATCGTGACGCCGGGCTGGGAAGTGTCCAGCCAGTGCGGGATCTGGTCGTCGGTGACGATGTAGATGTTGCGGATCCAAGGGGCATACATGGCCAACGACCGCAGCGAATAACGTAGTTCGTCGCGGTTGCGGAACCGCACATCCCCGCTGTCCGCCTCTTCGTCGGCGATACCCGCAGCCTTCCGTGCCGCGTCGCGCCGTTCGCGCCACTTGGGGTCCGTGTCGTCGACCCATGTGTAGACGGCGTCGATGGGGAAGTCGATGTCCCCGATGAGGCGGTCGGTGAATGCTGTCGCGGTGGGATAGTCGCGCTCGCCGATGCGCAGTTGTGCAGTGGGTTTCAGATCGGGCAGGCAGGGTCCGATCAGGGTGGATCCGCGGGGAGCCCGGCGCCAGCCGGGCAGCTCCTCGCTCTCGTCGTTCTCGGCCCAGAATTCGACCTGGCAGCCGTACGCGGGGCCATAGCGCAGTGTGCGGCTCTCAGTGGTCACCGGTTTGAAGACGCGCAGGCCCATGACTTCCCCGACTGCACGCAGCCGCTCGGCCAGAACCGCACCTGGAGCCACTCCCTTGGGAGTGATCAGCTCCGCGTAGACGGGTTGGGCGTGGAGCGCGGTGGCGAGAGCATCGAGAACTTGCTCGCGGTGTTCGACCTCGACGGCGAGGCGATGGGTGGGCGTGCTGTCGCGCACCATGAGGTAGGGGACATGGTGTGCGGTGAGCGCTTCGGCTACGAGCTCGAGATTCCACTCGGCCATGCGCGCCGCGGAGATGTCGTCTCGTACCTCGGCGAGACGGCCGGCGCTTCTGACGAGATTCCCCGTACGGTCCTTGGCCTGGAGCATGACCTCCCTGGCCTTCTGTTCGTCCGTGGAAGCCGCAAGCATGCTGACGGGGGCAGCGATGTTGAAGTGGCGGCTTCCGCCGGCGGCGACCCTGCGAGCCATGCGGTCCGCACGGTCGGCGGTACGGCCAGCCGTGGTCCGGCGGTCGGCCAGTCGGGTGAAGAGTTCTTCCCACTGAGACGTGATGCGCTGCGCCGAGAATCGCTCCTGAACACCGGCACGGCCGGCCGCGCCGTACGACTGGCGCAGCGCGTCATCGGCCATCAGCGTGGACATCGCATCGGCCAGGGCTTCCTTGTCTGCTGCGGGGACGAGCAGGCCGTCGACTCCATGGCGGATGATCTCTGCGGGGCCGGTGACGACGTCGTAGGCGATAACGGGCAGGCCGGCGGCCATCATCTCCAGCAGGACCAGAGGGAACGCCTCGTTGCGGGAAGGCAGCAGAGCCATGCCCGCCTTGGCCCACTCGTTTGCCATCTGGGTGGACTGGCCGAGGAGTTGGACGCGGTCGTGGAGGTTCAACCCGTCGATCATCCGGCGGAGACGAACTTGCTGCGGCCCGTCCCCGAAGATGCGCATGGTCCATTCGGGGTGCTGTTGGGAGAGGGATCCGAACGCTTCGATGGCATGGTCGAGCTGCTTCTCGGGCGTCATTCGGGCGGCCAGGACAATCGTCTTGTGCGTGAGGTCCGAGCGGGGCCGAAAGCCGTCCGGGACGGCATTGGGTATGGCAGCCAGGACCGGTGCGGCCGAGCCGAGGGAGTCGGCGAACCACTCGCTGGTGCGTTCGGTGAGTGAGACGAGTGCGTCGACCGCAGGTGCGTACATCAGCAGTGGTTCGCCGGTGACCCCGCGCAGCTGGGAGGCACGATGTTCCTGGTGGATGGTGATGACGTTCCAGGGCACCAGCTCCGCGGCGGCAGCCAGAAGAGCCGGAGTCGTCGTGATCAGCACGTCGGTGTCCAGGACGGAGAGCGCTGCCGTCATCTCGATGTCCGAGAGCCGGTCGAACGTGGGCTCCCAGTCGGGCTTGATGATCTCGCTGGGGAGCGAGGTGAGGAAGCGGCACGTCCCCTCGTCGAGAGTGCTGGCGCGCACCGGCCGGCCGACGGGCCCGGTGCGGTCGACGAGATAGCGGCGTGACACCCCGAGGCCTGCCTCGAAGAAGGGTTCCTCGGCGGTCCTGAAGACGCTGAGCACTTCCACTTCATGGTGTCGTGCCAGGTGCGCGGCCTGGGTGTAGACAGCCATCTCTGTGCCGCCCATCCCGTCGGCCCAGGTGAGCAGAAAAGTGATCTTCATCGGGTGCTGTCCTCGGGTGTCGGAATGATGGTGCAGCTCACCGCGGCCCTTCCGCCTCCGGAGACATGCGCGTGTACCCGCAGCAGCGTGCCGTCGGGCAGTGCGACGGTACGGAAAGGAGTTCGGAAGACCTTGCTGGGATATCGGACGTCGGTCAGTTGTCGGCCGATCTTGATCTTCGTGCCGCCGCACCGCAGACGCAGGTCCCACAGACGCGCCGTCTTTGCTCCCACGGACATGGCGGCGAGCGGTACATCAAACGTGAACCGATCTCCCTGCCACTCGGGACGGATCGGGACGATGCTGCCCACTGTCCGCGGTACCGCTTCCGCAGTGAAGCGTGAGGGCTGGAGACCAGGCGCGATCAGCCGGCCGTGGACGGTGATGCGGTCCCATCGCACGGAGAAGCCGGTGAGTTCGGCTTGCCGGCGCGGAGCGATGACTTTGAGCATCACGTGACCCTCGAGGGAGCGCACGAGCCGAAATACCGTGCCGGAACCGGCACTTGGACAGGACGGGCGAGTGGGCCCACCCCCAGCGGGCGTGGGCGGCACCGTCACAGCGAACCGTGCCGTGGAACCCGAGCGGTATGCGATGACGACAGTCAGCCGCCACAGCCCGTCCCCGAGTCTGAGACCAGGCTGCTGCGGGTCGTCATGGCGGGGATGGCACAGCGCTGTGGTGGCTGTCAGCAGAGTGGATCCGTCGTGCTGGCACTCCGGATCCAGGGGAATGCTGCGTGACTGCGTGCGCCGTTCCATGTGCAGGGACGCGGATACGAGTTCGTCATGACCAGCGGGTTGAGGCACAGCCACGTTGAGCGTCCCGCCACCGAGCACCGAGAGGTGAACCGGGCGCAGCGCCGGCCGGCCACGCCCCGGACCACCGAAGGCGGGAACAGTTCTGATCTGTTCCATGCTGCCACGGGCTCGACCCACCGTACGGCGGGCCCGCGCCGCAATGGTCACGGCATGGGACAACAACGCTTGGTTCATGGCACTCGGTTACCTCTGCTTGCGCTTGACGCTGGAACATAAAAGTGGACGCACACTTGTTGGCCAACAGGACTGCTCCCCGCAACCATTCGTTCCCTCGGAAGCCTGTGATCCCTGTTACGGCCGTGACAGTGAACCTGTCCGTTTTTGGCGGCATCCTCACCGAGGCGAAGGTCTCTTGCACTGCCGGCGCTCTTCCCGGCAGCCCTGGAGAGACCGGGAAAGGTAAGGCTCACCATGGACCCAACCGCCGCCGAACAAGAAGTGCCTCAGTCACCGATGCAGTCCCGAACTTCCTCAGCTGAACCGCGATCCACCAACAGCCGCTCAGTCAATGCTGAAGGAGCTGCTCTTGTCAGGGCCTACCGCGCCTTAATGCCTCACCGGCTGCGGCGAACCATCGCGCGCCGATACTCGCCCGAGTCGCGAAGGAAGCTCAAGGCTTTGGTGAGTGGTGCGTCCGTGACGGCCGCCGTGCGCCGCATGATGCAATCGCTGCTGGCGCTGCTGTGTCGTTCACGGATTGCGGCCACGGGTGCCGTCGTCACGTGGGCCCATGGCCGTGCGCGTATCGCATTCAGTGAGGTGAGCCTTGCGCCGCACGTGGCCCGGGCATCCAACCTGTCCAAGGTGACAGCCGCCCTGGAGCACTCCGGCATCGACTACTTCTGCATACGCGGTCAGGAGCGGCACTCCACCATCGTCGCGGTGCCCGTCGGCGACCGGCAGCGGGCCGTGAGCGCACTCCGCAAGCTGTGTCATGAGGTGCCGGGGTATCTGGTACGCCGAGGAGCCCGCGGTTCCCGTATCGCTCCTGCCTACCGGGCGCGCGCGTGGCGGGCGGGTTCAGGTGCGTCGACGCTGCGCCTGTTCTGGTTCCACACCGAGCCCAGTGAACATCTGGTACTGGGGCCCGAACATGCCTGCGAGATCGAGTTCTGGGCGCCGGAGGACGGCATGCTCCACGCACCGCGACGCAACGCGGTCACCGACTCCGTGCCTCTGGAAGAGCCCGAAGTGCGGTCCCCCCTTGCGGACTTCACGGCGCCGACCGGGCTCCATGTCACTTCCACCGCAACGGTGCGCACCCGCAAGGCCTTCACGGCACTGCTCCCGGGAGACGTCACCTTTCCCGTGGATGCGGTCTACACCTGGGTCGACGGCAACGATCCGGCGTGGTTGCGCCGTCGGGCCGCCGTGTCGAGCGAGGGACTTCATGTGGAGGCGGCCAACGCAGGCAGGTATGCCGACCACGACGAACTCCGATACTCGCTTCGTTCGCTGTCCATGCACGCCCCGTGGATCCGCAACATCTACCTCGTCACCGATGACCAGACGCCGGAGTGGCTGGACACCGCCCAGCCCGGCATCAAAGTCGTCAGCCACCGCGACATATTCAGTCGGCAGGAGTACCTCCCCACCTTCAACTCGCACGCCATCGAAAGCCAGCTCCACCACATCGAGGGCCTGTCCGAGCAGTTCCTCTACTTCAACGATGACGTCTTCCTCGGGAACGAGGTCCTGCCCGAAGACTTCTTCCTCGCCAACGGCCTGAGCAAGTTCTTCCCTTCACCTGCCCTGGTGCCCCTCGGCCCCCGCCTCACCGAGGACCCACCGGTTTCACTCGCGGGCAAGAACAACAGGGCCATCGTCCAAGACCGCTTCGGCAGGCTGCTGGTACAGAAGATGCGCCACGTCCCGCACCCCCTGCGGCGCACCATTCTCGACGAGATCGAAAAAGACTTCCCCGAACAGCACCAGCTGACGGCCAGCACGCGATTCCGGGGACCCGACGACCTGGCTGTGCCATCGTCTCTGTACCACTACTACGCGTTCCACACACAGCGCGCTCTGCCGTCGGAACTCTCCTATGTCTACGTCGACGTGTCGTTGCCCAACTCGGCGAATCGACTCGACCAGTTGCTGCTGAAACGCGACAAGAAGGTGTTCTGCCTCAACGACACCTGCTCGACGGAAGCAGACTTCGACCGGTGCAACCGGCTCTTGAGATCTTTCCTCGACACTTACTTTCCCGTGCCGAGCCGATTCGAGAAACCCGCCTGAATGCCGGATGTCAACAGCGCCGTCCGAGAACCGTTTCGGTGCTGCGCCACCGATGCGCTCCTGGCTACGACTGCCTGAGACGAGTCGGTGGTGTCAGGGCGCGTCGTCACGTCCTACTCATCCCGATTCCAGGCGTGGAGCACGTCGAACACACAGCTGTCGCCGTGGAGTTGGAGGGAGTCGATCGCGCTACGGTGGTACAGAACGAGGACCACGTCACTGGCCGTGCCCCGGGCGGAGGCGACGACCGTGTCCTGGCCCTCGCCGGCAGCGGTGTCGGGCATGGCGCCGGGCGTGGGGGGACGGGTGAACCGTACGCCGTCGACGGACAGCGAAAGGTGCCGGGAGCGGCCCTCGGTGGCGAGGAAGTCGACGGCGGAGGGCTTGTGCGCGGCCAGGCGCTCGTCGTCGGGCAACAGGTGGACACGAACTCGTCGACACCGTCGAGTGCCGCCTCGTCCGGCAGCGGTTGCGGGGCACCCAGGGTGATCTGTCCAGCAACCGCGATTCGGGCCGGCCTCGCACAGCGCGCCCAGTAGCTGCTGCGTCGATGCGGCAGTCCAGGCAAGCAGAGCCTCGGGTTCCCGAGGCGCAGCCTCGACGCCCTTCGACGTGGACTTGACCGGTGGAGCGGCAGCCGGGCCGACGTTGACGGCGGCGGCCCAGAAACCGGCTTCATCAGGCCGGTCCCCTTGAAGTACACCAGGACGGTTTCGTCTTCCCCGTGCGGTCTTCTCCAGCCACGCCACGACGCCGCAGTTGATCCACAGTGTCATGCTCAGCACCGTAACCGGGGCCACCGACACACCTCATGTCCCCTCGGCGAGAGCTCCGTCGTCTCGGTGCGGGCGTGCGGACGGCCCATACGGGTCTCGTTTGTCCGTCGTCCGACCGAGGTGCTGCCGAGCCGAGGTCGACCTGCCGCTGTTCGCACCGCTGGAGTGCCGGGTTCTGCGTTCCCGCGGCTTGGCCGGAGCCCGCCCCTGACCACATCGGGGAGCCGTCAGGCCGTCCGTGGGCACCCGTCCGCATACCCAGCCATCCGCCCCCAAGGTCGCGCGCGGCGCTCAGCCAGGCCCTCGGGCAGACGCCGGGCACGGTTGTACGCTCCGCCCTCTTCCGAGACTGGAGGCGCCGCCCACGCTCGTCTCGTTGTGGATCTCCGTCAGACACGAGATCCCCGACTATGCCGAGTAGGCGCGGAAGCAGCGTCTTGAGTCTCTCAAAGAGACACCGGCTCGAATCTGGCGGATGTCGGCCGGAAGCGGTGTGTATGCAGGTCAGCGCTTCGAGCGCCCCGTACTGCGTGCTGCGGCCCGGTTCCGGATCGCTCTGCACTGCATGGCGGGCCACGGCCGGAATCCATTGGGGGTCGCCCTGCGTGAGCAAGTGGTAATCGTGCGTGCGGTTGTCGTCCCTCGTGCGGCACGGGATGCTGAGGGAGCACGGAGGGAAGCGGTGTCATGGATCGTTTTCCGAATACGGCCAACGTCGATTTCCACAGTCCTTTGGACCTCTCCAAGGCCGCCGCCGCGGTACTGGACGCCGACGGCCGCATATCCGGGTGGGGAGCCTCGGCCCAGCGTCTCCTCGGACATTCCCCGGAGGATGTGCTCGGAAAGCCGGCCGGCCGACTGCTGGCAGGGGCTTCCGGACAGCGGCTGTCGGCCCTCTGCAAGACGCAGAGACCCCGCAGCACCGTCCTGGACCTGTGCTGTCGGGACGGACGTACCCTGCGGGCGGCCGTGACGTTCAGCCCGCTCGAGCACCTGGGTGTCGCCGCAACCGTCGTGCTCGCGGCCGAACTGGAGGCGCTGCGCGGCTGGGAGGCGCAGCTGGCGATGCTCCAGGGAATGGCGACCGAGTCGACCGTGGGCCTGACGATCTTCGACACCGACATGCGCGTCGTCTGGGGGAACGTCTCCACCGATCTGGAGCTCGCGGGGATCGCCCAGTACATCGGCCGACCGGCCGCGGATCTCTTTCCGGAAGGCGAATTCATCTCCCGCCACCATCCCCCGGACGAGGACCAGATCATGGAGCACGTCATGACGACGGGCGAACCGATCATGGGCATGCACTATCGCGGCCGCGCCCCCGCCGACCCGGTGCGCGAGCATGTCTGGTCCTGCTCTTACCACCGGTTGGTGGACGCCCGGGGTGAGCTGCTGGGGCTGTTCGAGGAGTCCCTGGACATCACCGACCGCTACCGCGCCCAGGAACGGCTGTCGCTGCTCGTCCGGGCCGGAAAGCGCATCGGTGCCTCGCTGGACGTGCGGCGTACCGCCGCGGAGCTCGTCGACGTGGCGGTACCGCAGCTGGCGGACGAGGTGCTCGTGGACCTGCCGCCGGCGGTCATCGAGGGACGTCAGCCCCCGACGGGCTCGGCGCCGGGGCACAGTCTGCTGCGGATGCACGGCAGGACCCCGGAAGAGTTCCGGACCAGTCCCGTCTCCTATCCACCGTCGTCGCCGCAGGCTCTGAGTCTGGCCACCGGCCGCCTCGTCGTCGACGCCTCCCCGCCCGAGGCGCCGGGCGAGGTGGGATCGGCCGCCTCGCACTCCGGCCTCTTCGTGCCGCTGCTCACCCGGGATGCCGTCCTGGGCCTCGCCACCTTTCGGCGCAGCAGCAACCCCGACCCCTTCGGGCCCGAGGAGCAGACGCTCGCCGTGGAACTGGCCGAGCGAGCTGCCGTCGGCATCGACAACGCGCGCCGATACACCAGTCAGCATGCGGCAGCCCTTGTACTGCAGCGAAGCCTGCTGCCCCAGCACCTGCCCGAGCAGAGCGCGGTCGAGGTGGCGTACCGCTACCTGCCTGCCGACAACCGCGTGGGCGTCGGCGGCGACTGGTTCGACCTGATTCCGCTGTCCGGTGCCAGAGTGGGCATGACCGTCGGTGACGTGGTGGGCCACGGCGTGCACGCGGCCGCGACCATGGGGCGACTGCGCGCCACCGTACGGACGCTGGCCCTGCTGGATCTGGATCCGGCCGAATTGCTCACCCGGCTGGACGGCCTGGTCGCACAGGACTCGGAACCCCGCGCAAATGACGGGCTGAGCGACGAAGCGCTCGGGGTGACCTGCCTGTACGCGATCTACAACCCCGTCAACGGCCGTTGTACCTGGGCAAGCGCGGGTCATCCCCCGCCGATCGTGGCCGATGCGAGCGGCTCGGTGGCCTTGTCCGCGCTGACGCCGGGACCGCCCCTGGGGCTGGGCGGCCTGCCATACGAGAACGTTGACCTGCACTTGTCCAGCGGCAGCTTGGTGGCGTTCTTCACCGACGGCGTCGTGGAGGACCGGCGCACTGACATCGACAGCGGGATCGACCGCCTGGCCCAGGTTCTCACCTGGCAACGATGCCCGCTGGAGGAGCTGTGTGACCGGGCGCTGTCGGCCTTGCCGCCCGGACCCCAGGTGGACGATGCCACGCTGCTGCTCATCCGCACCCGGCGGCTCGACCCCGACCATGTGGCGGACCTGGAGCTGCCGCCCGACCCGGCCATGGTGGCTCACGCCCGCACACTCACCGAGCGCCAATTGGAGGCCTGGGGCCTGTCCGAACTGTCGTTCAACGCCGAACTCGTGGTGAGCGAGCTGGTCACCAACGGCATGCGGTACGCCACCGGACCCGTCATGCTGAGGCTGATCAAGGATCGCTGCCTGCTGTGCGAGGTGTCCGACAACGCGCACACCGCGCCACACCTGCGGCGAGCGCGTCGGGACGACGAGGGAGGCCGCGGCCTGTTCCTCGTGGCCCAGTTGTCCCAGCGCTGGGGCACGCGGTACACCGCATCCGGGAAGACGATCTGGGCCGAACTGGCCTTTCCTTAGCTGGAGGCGGATGGAGCCGCGCCGCTCACCGACGCCGTGGCGCCACTCTCACGTGGTGGCCTGCCAGGGCCCTTCCAGGTCCTTGGTGACCTTCCGGACCAGTTGTGCTGCGCGGCCGTCAGCGGACGGCCCATGGGCGGGCGTCGTCGCAAACCCGCCGTAGCAGAGCCAGGACCTCGGTATTGAGCGTGTCACGAGGGGACTCGGGCGCCCGAGCACGGAGCCGGCCAGGGTGTTTGCCCGAGCGCAGACCGACGGCGATCGAAAGAGTCTCGATACCTGGGTCCGCCCCTTGGCGAACGGCGACCGGCCCTGCCCCCGTGGACGGCCACGGAAGCCGGTGATCATGGGATTTCCACCCCGTCGGCTCTCCGTCGTTCAAAGTCAAGCCGAACCGCCGCGGAGCCCTCGCCGACAGCTGTAGCGACCCGCTTGACGCTTCCGCTGCGCACGTCGCCGACGCAGAAGACGCCGGGCACACTGGTTTCAAAGGGAAACGGCGCTCGCAGGCCTGGTGGGAAAGCGTCGAGTTCGTGCCCGGTGAGCAGGAAGCCCTCGGAGTCCACCGCCAGTTGGGCGTCGAGCCAGCCTGTGCACGGGGTGGCACCAATGAACACGAAGACCGCGCGACCTCCAAAGCGGAGCGTTTCTCCGTCGTGGGGTCCACGGCCTCGAGCCCGGTGACCGCAGAGCCCCCCGTAATGCCGACTGCTTCCGTTCGAACCCGTACCTGGATCTTCGGGTTGGAGGCGATCGCGTCGATCAGATAGCGCGACATCGAGTGGTCCAAGTCCTGGCTCCGAACAACGAGATGGACCAGATCGGACGTCCGGGACAAGAACATCGCTGCCTGGCCGGCCGAGTTCGCACCGCCGATCACAGCCACGGGCCGTCCGATCGAGTGCCTGGCCTCGGCCACCGTGGCGGCGTAGTAGACACCGTTGCCCTCCCAGGCCTCGATGCCGGGGACGGCCAGGCGCCGGTACTCGGCTCCGGTGGCGATCATCACGTCGCGAGCCTTGCAGACCCGTCCGTCGTCGCACCTGACAGCGTGCAGACCATCGTGGCTCACGAAGGCCGTCGCGCGGGCGTTCCGGCGGAGCTCGACCCCGAACTTCGTCGCCTGGATCGCCCCCCGGGCAGCCAGCTCAGCGGCCGGGAGACCAGCCGGGAATCCGAGGTAGTTCTCAATTCTCGAGGACGTGCCGGCCTGGCCGCCGAAGGCGGCCGCGTCGACGAGGGCCGTGTCAAGCCCTTCAGAGGCACCGTCCACCGCCGCTGCCGGACCGCCCGGACCTCCGCCAACAACGAGCAGGCCGCACACTGCGCCGTATCACGGCAGTTGAGGCGCTCCGCGCATCGGCCCCCACACGGCAGGAAGCTCATTCCTCGATGCGCAGGGAACGCCGAGTGCGCTTGAGCGCGGTTCGGAGAGGGCGCGGGGCGGAGCAAGCTCCGTACGAAGGCGATGATTTCCTCGCCGGGGCCGTGAGCGTCGGCGCCCCGAGGACGCGCCGACGCTCACGGCCCCGCCCCGCAGGCCTTTTCCGGCTGGGCCGCGCCGCCCGAATCCACGAAATGGGATCATGTGCATGTGATGACTTGAAGAACTCTTCAATTCATGGGCACACGTCAGCCCGGCTTTGGGACGGCCTAAACCTCGAGCTGCTCCTCCACTTTCTTGAGTTGATGGCGAGCCATCGCCAGGTTCGAGCGGGTCTTGTCGAGCACGAGGTACAGGAACAGCCCGTTGCCGTTACGGCCGGCGACCAGCCGGATGAGGTGGTACTGCTTCTCCAGGGTGATCAGGATGTCCTCGACCTGGCCCTTGAGACCCAGACGCTCCATGGTGCGCACCTCGGAGCGGATGACATCCGTGTTCCCGGCCGCGGCGACCGTCATGTCCAGGCCCTTGCCCCCGCCCAGGGTGCCAAGGGCCATGCCGCTGGTGTAGTCGACGACGGCCGCCCCCAGCGCCCCATCGACCCCCGCCATCATCTCCTTCAGTGACACTTCCACATTCGTCATCGGAGCCTCCCCTTTGGTTGTCGGCTTCAGCGGGCCGCCGGTTCCGGACCCGCCCTCGTGGCCGCACCGTAGGCTGGCGGATCCGGCCCCAGGGGCGCCTCTCCACAGGTGACACACAATGATCGAAAGGCGGTCTGCAAAGCTCGCCCGATGACCAGGATTGACGCGCAGGCCCAGATGCGGCGTCCGCGGGTTCGTACGTTGTTCAGGTTGGGGGGCACGATGACCCTGCAGCCGGTTGTTTTACAGGGAAGTCCACGGTGTACTGACGCTCCGGTACGGCTCCGGCGGAGTGAAGCCGACCGCTGTCAGGTCGGCCACGGCCTGCTTTGGAGCGCCGGCCCATGGTGGATGCAGAACGATTTTCGGCAGTCGGCCGTGCCCAGGGAGCCGTCGAGGCCGCGTGATGGAGTGCCGGGGCGCCCTCGGGCGACCAGGAGCACCAGGTCGCGCCGAGTGGCGTACTTCAAGGTTCGGGCGGTTGGCTCTCCGGTTCGTACTCTGTCGCACCCGGGAGACGGATCGAACTGCGGTATCGCAGGCGCAATGGAGGCCGCTCCGGCCTGAGGATCACATCCAGACGCGGAGCGGCCGTGCACCGAGGGCTCTCTCTTCCTCGGTGAGGAAATGGCCTACTGCACTGTCACGTTGACAGTGGGAGAGTGGGTCTTACCCGAGGCAACTCGGAATTGTTGAGTGCCTTTCATGTTCACTCGGGTCGCGAGGGCGTACGCGTTGCCCTTTTTGACCTTGGAGTTGACGTGAAGCGGAACCCACTTACCGCTCTTGTTCATCTGCAGGATCACTGATGCTCCGGTCCGAATGCCAGAGGTGCGCCCGGTGAACCGGACCGTGTGCCCGGCCTTCACGGTCGTGGGGCTTGCCTTGACCGTGATCGAGGCGGGGTGCGACGGCGTTGTATTGGGCAGCCGCTTACGGCCTGTTGAAGGTCAGGCAGTTCAAGTGGTTGCGTGCGTCGTCCAGGCAGATGTACAGGAAGTCCGCTCCGCCGACGACGTCTGCGGGGACGGCCACGGAGATGGCAATCGACTTGCCGCACACGGGTTTGGTGGTGCGTTCGCTCAGCCGGGTGTAGTTGGGGCCGCCGTCGGATCGGTAGGCCGCGACGTAGGTCAGGCGGCAGCTCGATGCGCTGACCGACTTTTGCTCACCGGTGAGCTGGACCGACCTGTTGTACCAGGTCAGTGTCCCCTTGGTGTAGGTCTGGCCGTAGGGGACCGCGTACTCACTCGTCGGGTAGGTGGCGGCGTTCGCGTGCCCGACGGGCAACACGGACAGGATCGCGGTTGCCAGTCCCAGCGAAGCGACGCGTCTTGCCGTAGCAAAAGCCATGAATCCTCCGTGAGTTACTGAAGAGCCCGGCCGGGCTCGGACACCAGTGTTCCTGTTGACGGGCCTCTGCTGCGGGCGTCCGGGGGAAGATCTGCAGTTCCTCGAGGAACTGCTCGTACAGGGCCAGCAGTTCACTGGCGTGGAAGGCCTGCCCGTGGGCTCCGGTACAGGCGTACTGCATGCGGGCGGCTGGCTTCCACACCTGCGTGTGAAAGAGCCACAGATGCGCGCAACTCCTGTCCGTGAAGCTGTTGTCGCGTAGTTGCGGCTCTGAGTGGTCGATCAACTGTGGTGCAAGTCTTGCCAGTTGTGGCCAGGTCTCCTAAATTAAGCGCGGCGTTAAGTTCACTTAACTGAATACTTAAGCGAGGTTGCCGTGCCGCACCGCGCAAGACCACGTATCCGCAGGATCACCGCTGCCGGGGCTGTCCTGGCCGCCACGATGGCGCTGGTCGGCGGAGTGAAGTCAGGACCGGCCGAGGCGGCCGTCCCTCCGGTCCATACTCAGCACGTCGAGTACTTCCCCGGACCTCGGTCCGAGCCCCGTCAGGTGACCGTCCCGTCGGACGCCCCTGGCCGGATCGTCCGCCGTAGGTCGGCCCTGGCGGGCACCACCCCGGCGGTGAAGGCATTCCAGCGCACCGGACCGGTGTCCGGGCGGCTCGACCTGGTGGTGATGGGCGACGGCTACACCGAGGACGAACAGGGCGAGTTCACGGCCGACGCCGAGGAGAAGCTGGACGCGATCTTCGGTATCGAGCCGTACCGGAGCTACCGCGGCCTGTTCAACATCTGGTTGGTCAACACCGTCTCCAACGAGTCAGGCGTCTCCGGTGACCCGGGGGCCGACGTCGTGAAGGACACCGCGCTGGATTCCTCCTTCTTCTGCGACGGCATCGAGCGCCTGCTGTGCGTCGACACCGATGAGGTCGCGCAGTACGCGGGCCTGGCCCCGGACGCGGACATCGTCTTCGTTGTCGCCAACTCCACCAAGTACGGCGGTGCGGGCTACTCCGCCGCCGACCTGCCGCCGGGCTCCACCTTCCACGGGGTGGCGACGATGTCGTCCGACAACGACAGGTCCTACCTCATAGGCGCCCACGAACTGGGCCACTCCATAGGTCACTTGGCCGACGAGTACCAATACACGGGCTACGGCACATACCCTTCCGCCGAGGAACCGGCCACTGCCAACCTCACCATCCGCCGCGATCTGGGGGCGACGAAGTGGTACCGCTGGCTCGGGGCCCAGGACCCGTCCGGTTCGGTTGTGGGCACGTACGAAGGCGGGGGGTACTACGAGGCGGGCATCTACCGTCCGACCGAGACGTCCATCATGCGCTCCTTGGCCTCGACCGAGTTCAACGTCGTGGGCCGCGAGGCGATGATCGCCGGCTTCTACGCCGACGCTGACGCGCTGACCTCATCCCTCCCTCGATCCCGGCCCATCGGGCAAGGACGCCCCATCACGGTACGCCTCGCACCACTGAGCGGCCTCGCCGATCTCGAACTGACCTGGTACGTCGACGGCAGGCGGGTCCTGTCGGCGACGGGCGATCTGTCCGTGACGCCACGTGAACTGGGGGTTCGAGGTCGCGGCCACAAGGTCACGGCGACCGTGACCGACCACACGACGGCCATGCGGGATCCTGCCATCCGAGCACAGGCCATCACCTCCCTGACGTGGACGGTACGCTGACACGGAGGCCCTTCCCGCCCTGCCCGCTGAACAGGTCGGGCGCCGGACCAGCGTCGGCATCCTCGACCTGTCAGCCCGCTGATGGTCCGTCATCGGTCTGAGGAGCGAACGGGACCACCCCGTTCTTGCGGACGGCGATTGTCCCTGGGAACGACAGCGGCCACTCTTCGATGCCGGTTCACCTCTCCGGTAGCAGAAGTCGGACTTTGGAGAAGGCGAGGCCGTGCTCGTGGGTCACCCCCCCTGTCTCGGCCACCCACACCCCAAATGCGGGCGATACAGGTGATGTCCGGTCGTGACGGCGTCGTGGGCCGCGCCATGCCGGGAGAATGAGCTGTCCCAGGGGCGGGGGATTGGCGCTCGTGGAACGGGCTCGGTGTGAGGCGTCGTACAGGCGCAGAGGCGCGTGCTCACGAGGCTACGCCTCGATCCGCCGCCGCAGGCGTCCATGACTTGCCGTGCCGCTGTCTCCTCGGCCATGGCGGCAGCGTAGGCGGACAGACTGGCCCGGTCGCGAGACAAAGAGCAGAACGCCGATGGCAGCTTGTGGCCTGGTGTCGCTGGAAGTGGATCCGGACGTCGCCGCCGTGTTTGAGGTACTGAGTCAGCAGTGGAACAGCATCATCCGGCACGCCCTCGCCCGGTGGGTGGCCCGGCACGGCGAACTGAATGCCGTCATCCCCCCGATCAGCACCACGATGCTCACCGATCGGCTGTCCGCCTCATGTTCGGTCACGTCGCACCAGCGGTCTTGTGGACTCGTTCGAGGGCTGCTCCTTACAAGTCGCTGACGTGCCGGTCATCTGCCGGTCCTGCGCTGTGAGCGTCTGGCACGGTGGTCCAGCACCGGCAGTCCTGTGCGCGGCGTATCCGCCGTGAGCCCCCGCTTCAGCAACAGGACGGAATGGTCAGCGGCCCTTCGGCCCGTCTGACCGTGCGAGGAGGCCGTCGCTGCGGCATAAGAGAAGCTGCTGCTGCAGTGGCATGGGCGCCCCGGGCTTCTGCTCGGGGCGCCCGCACGACCAGGAGTGTCCTGTGCACGCCGTCCGTCAGCTCGCCGCCAGTCCCGGCATCAGATCAGAGCTGCGAAGGGGGAGGGCGCGGCCGTCCACGGCGCTTCGGTCCAGCGACATTGGCAATGGCGTCGCCGGACCTGGCCGCCATGGAGACGCTGGTCAGGATGGGAGTGCCCGCGTTGCCGAACGCATGGCTCCAAGGCGTCCAGCCGTCGTGGCTTCGCTGCCGCAGGATCCAGGTGGCGAGGTCGTCGCCTTCGTAGGTGACGCCAGCGCGCCACCTGCCGCACCGCGCGGCCGCGGGCAAGCACGCGAGCACGCGAGCACGCCATGAACTTGCAGGTCCTCGTCGACCGGATGGCCTGCCAGGGGCGAGAACAGCCCGATCAATCATGCCGAAATATGCGGACTGAAACCGTGATGCCGACGACACGCCGTCGCGCTCGCACGTAGGCTTTACCGTCCCGTGGTTGCCGCTCCCGCGGGTCCGTCGGATTCTTGGTCACCATGCCGTCGGGCAGCTGGTTCTGCTGGTCACGGGGGAGCGGGGAACGTCATGCACCTCGAGTTCCGGCACCTCCGTGTCCTGCTCACGGTCGCCGAGGCCGGCAGCATCCGCAAGGCCGCCGCACGGCTGCAGCTCTCTCAGCCGGCCATGAGCGCTCAGCTGAAGCGGATCGAACACGAGCTGGGCGGCCCGCTCTTCATCCGCAGTGCCGACGGGGTGAAGCCGAACGAGAACGGACAGTACGTCCTGCGCTGCGCCCGTGACCTCGTCGTCGGCTTCGACCGGCTGCGTGAGCACGCGCGCTCGGCGGCCGAGGCGGACAGACGGGCCACCGCCCCGCTGAGGGCGGGCGGAACCGCCGGCCCCCTGGTGTCCCTGCTGGTCTCCGCCCTCTTCGATCTCGTCCCGGAACGACGGCTCACCATAGATGCCCGCCGCTCCGTGCACACCCTGGTGAAATCGCTGAGCCTGTCGAAATGCGACATCGCGGTTTTCGGCGAGTTCCCGGGTTTCCCCCTTCCGGTCGGCGAGACGGTGGCGACGCGCGCACTGCTCCGCGAGCCGGTCTTCGTGCTGCTCGCCGAGGACCACCCGCTGGCGCGCCAGGAGATGGTCAGTCTCCATGAACTCGCGGGCGAGGACTGGGTCATGCCGGAGGCCGACGAGAGCGGTGTGCACGCGTACCTTCATCTCACCTGCCAGGCGGCGGGGTTCACGCCGCGCATCGCCCATGTGACGTCGGACCTGTCCGTGGCACAGATCCTGGTCGCCGGTCGACGTGCCGTCTGCGGGGTATGGCCGACCGCCGATGTCTCCGCCCGGGGTACCGTGCAGCGGCCGCTCGTGGACGTCCCGTTCCACCGGCGGGTGCTGCTGGCCTGGAACACGGAATCGGTTCCGCCCGAGCTCACCGACGAGGCGTGCGAGCGTGTGCTGGCCGCCTATCTGTCGCTGGTGCAGCAGCGGCCGCAGTATCTGGCCTGGTGGGAGGACGGGGGCCGGGAGTTCGCCCTCGGCGAGGGCATGTGATCGGCTGGGCACGGCCCAACGCCCTATAACTCCACAGTTATATCCCAGATGAAGTCGGGTCAGGGACATGTCACCTGTTGAACACTTCGCGTCAACGTCCAAGGACGTCGTCACCCCACGACGAGCGAAGGAATCACCCCGTCATGTCCCGTCCTCTTCTTGCCCTTTCCGCGATGGTCGCCGCCGGCGTCATCACGGGTGCGATGGCCATACCTGCGCACTCGCAGACCAATGCAGTGCAGCGCGGATCCTCCGTCCGCGCCACGGCGATATCCCAGGCCAAGGCGAACGTGACCCGGTACGCCGACACCTTCGGGTTCGGCGCGGGCCAGACGCTCCATGTGAAGGACGTCGTGATCGACGCCGACGGCACCCAGCACGTCCGCTTCGAGCGGACCTACCGCGGCCTTCCGGTCGTCGGTGGCGACTTCGTCGTCCACCAGAAGGCCGACGGCTCCTTCAAGGGATCCACCCGCGCCAAGGCCCACAAGGTGGGCCTCAAGTCCGTCACGCCCAGAGTCGACGCCAGGGGCTCCGCGGCCAGTGCCCTGAAGCGCTCGCACGGGTTGGTGCGCAACGCCAAGTCCACCCCCGAGCTGATCGTATGGGCCGGTGACGGCACCCCGCGCCTGGCCTGGCGCACCACTGTGCAGGGCCTGGGCGACAAGGGCCAGCCGCACGGCGAGGTCTTCGTCACCGACGCCACCACCGGCGCGGCGATCGAGAACTACGACGCCGAGCACGAGGCGACCGGCACCGGCCACTCCGAGTACACGGGTGACGTCAGCATGGACACCACCCAGCAGGCCGACGGCACCTTCGCCCTGATCGACCCGGTGCGCGGCCACATCACCAAGGACGCGCACAACGTCTCGTCCTCGTCCCTGAAAAGCTCCTCCGGCACCCTGTTCACCGACGCCGACAACATCTGGGGCGACGGCAGGAAGTTCTCCACCGACCGTGCCACCGCCGCCGTCGACGCGCACGCCAACACCGCGGAGACGTTCGACTACTACAGGGCAACTTTCGGCCGCAACGGCATCAAGAACGACGGCCGCGGCGCCACGGTCTTCGTCCACGTCGGCACCAACTGGGACAACGCCCAGTGGTCGGACTCCTGCTTCTGCATGATGACCGGCGACGGCAACGGCAGCACCGACCCCGAGCAGGTCGACCTCGACACCATGGGCCACGAGATGACCCACGGCGTCACCTCGGCCACCGCCAACCTGCGCTACAGCGGTGAGTCCGGCGGCCTGAACGAGGCCACCAGCGACATCCTCGGCACCATGGTCGAGTGGTACGCCAACAACCCGGTCGACACCCCCGACTACCTCTTCAGCGACCAGTCCACCCCGCCGTGGCTGCGCCGCTTCGACAAGCCGTCCCTGGACGGCCGCTCGGCCGACTGCTGGTCGAAGTCGGTCGGCCGGCTCGACGTGCACTACTCGTCGGGCATCGGCAACCACTGGTTCTACCTCGCGAGCGAGGGCAGCGGCGCCAAGACCATCAACGGCGTCTCCTACAACAGCCCCACCTGCAAGGGCTCCGCCGTCACCGGCATCGGCAACCAGAAGGCCTCCGCCATCTGGTACCGGGCACTGACCGTCTACATGACTTCCACGACGGACTACAAGGGCGCCCGCACCGCGACACTGAACGCGGCGAAGGACCTCTACGGCGCCACCAGCCCCGAGTACGCCACCGTGGCCGCGGCCTGGAGCGCGGTCAACGTCCTCTGACACACCCACGCAGCGCCTGATCCACGGGAGCCGGCCCGGGCGACGACCCACACACTCGTCGCCCGGGCCGGGGGACGGAGCCATGGCCCACTCCTCGGTGTCGGCAGTATCGGCGGACAGCCAGGCAAGCGCCCCAGCCTGCGCGGATTGCGGCGGTATCGGGCCTGGGGTCTCGGACATGCGAGGATTGCGTGGCAGGGTCCTGGCCCGGCTGCGGCAGCGGGTGGAGGTCCCTCCGGTGGAGGCGGTTCCGGGGCACGAGGGAGGTGTGGAATGGAGGTCGTGGGAGTCGACGCCTGCGGTAAGCAGGGCTGGGTCGGGATCGGGCTCTCGGACGGCGCCTACGCGGGCAGCTTGGTGGAAGCGCGGCTCGACACACTGATCGAGCGTGCCGCCGGAGCGCGGGTGATCGCGGTGGACATGCCGCTCGGCCTTGTCGAGAAGGGTTGGCGTGCCGCGGACCTCGCGGCCAGAGCCCATCTCGGTGTGCGGCGCAGCAGTGTCTTCCTCATTGCGCCAAGGCCGACGTGGCGGGAGCGGCACTATGCGGCGGCCGCCGACCGGTGCCAGGAGCTCACTGGTAATCGGCTGAGCCAGCAGGCGTGGGCGCTGGCCCCAAAACTGCTGGAGGCTCGGGCGTGCTGGCTGGCCGACGAGCGGGTCCATGAGGTGCACCCCGAGATGTCCTTTCACGCATTGGCCGGCGGGGTGACGCTGACTCACGCCAAGAAGACCTGGCGTGGTCAGCAGTTGCGCCGCTCTCTGCTGGCCGACGCCGGGATCGTGCTCCCGGACGCGCTCGGTGAGGCGGATCGCATCCCGGCGGACGATGTCCTCGACGCCGCCGTCGCGGCCTGGTCGGCGCACCGGATCGCACTGGGGGTCGCGGACCGGGTTCCCGAGGTACCCGAATTCGACGCGGAAGGCCGCGCCGTCGAGATTCAATTCTGACCATCCGTCGGATTCGGGTCGTTTGCAGAGTCCTCGGGAGGCGAAGTCTGCCGTGCGCCCTCCGCAGGGGGCGACGAGCTTGCGCAGGGACCAGCGGGTGAAGGGCTGGCCCAGGCGCGGATCGACTCCAGACGGGCGTCGTCCTGCAGTGCGGCGTGGACACCGGTGTGCGGCCCTGACTAACCCCCCACCGAATCCAGAAGGCCCTCACCCGCGCACGACCACAGTGCTGTCACCAATGTGCCCGAACAGCACACCTCGGGCCTGTTCTCATCACTCGGCTCACCGTTGGGGAACGGGATGCTGACCGGGATCGTCTCGACGCGCTGGATGTCGCTCGCATGGACCGCTTCTGGCTGGACGCGACGCAGGGCCGGACAGCGGCCTGCGGCCCGGCCGATCGGGAGGGCAACGAGTCCTGCGTGCTGCGTGCTGCCTCCTGTTCCTGGCGACGACGAGCAGTCGCCCTCGAACTAGTCAGCGACCAGCAGGCTGCGGCGATCGCCCACCATCCCGTGCGACGCGCACTGCCGCACGGGATGGTGGGTGCTGGGCGGAGTCAGCTCAGAACCGGTCGGCAGGCTGCGAGGTCGCCCCTCGTGCCGCTTGTCCGCACAGGCGCCCGCTTCGAATGCGGCCGCCTTGTCGAACACGCCGAGGCCACACCCCGTTCAGTGCAGCGGGGGCGGCCCGTCCTCGGCCCCCGTTCCCCACCCGGACGGGTCGGTGCCCACCGTGAATGCGAGGGAGCGCATGTGCCGCAGCGCATCTGTCGTCAGATACGTTCGGCCGTACGACGCGTTGTCGACCCGCGCCGACTGGATGTAGCGGCGGGCGTCCGAGGTACCGGGTGCCGTCACCGTGAGCGCCCCGCGAGGGTAGTAGTGGCGGTCCAGTCGCAGGTCGACGCGTTCGAAGACGGGTGCGGACAGGCCCCACGTGTCGTAGCCGGGCTGCACCGGGAAGATGCCGATCGATGACAGCACGTTCCAGGCGGACATGGTGCCGAGGTCGTCGTTGCCGGTCATGCCGGTCGGGGTGTCCGTGAAGAGGGTCAGCGCGGCGTGCACGACGTCGGTGGTCTTCCAGGGCCGGCCGGTCGAGAGGTAGGTGTACGGGGCGATGAGGTCGGGCTCGTTCTGCGGGTTGTACTTGTCCGCGTTGTAGTAGTCGTACGGGCCGTTCACCCACACCTCGCGAGCTGTCTTCGCAGGGTCCCGCACCAACTGGTCGTAGGCGAAGAAGGAGTCCAGCCGGTCGTTGGCCGCCTGCTTGCCGCCGATCAGACCGACCATCCCCGGCAGGTCCTGCGGTACGAGCCATTGGTACTGCCAGGCCGTGCCCTCATGGAATCCCTCGCTCCGCGCCGGGTCCGCCGGACCGGTGAACGCGCCGGAGGCGTCGCGCGCGCGGAAGAAACCGGTCGAGGTGTCAAAGATCTGCCGGTAGTTCTGGGCCCGGGCGGCGTAGCGTGCCGCGTCGCGGGCGTGGCCGAGATCGCGGGCCATCTGGGCGAGCATTGCGTCCGACAGTGCGTACTCCAGAGTCGCGGACGCCCCGTGGTCGTAGTCGGAGTCACCGGGCTTCACGTGCGGGCGGCCCTTGATGTAGGGCGCGAAGCCGCGTGCGATGTACTCGTTGTTGGCCTCGCGGCCCACGGCCGGTGAGTCCGCGGGCGGCACTCCGTCGGCGTTCTTCTTCAGCGCACGGTAGGCCCGTTCCTCGTAGCCCTTGAGCAGCCCCTGCTGGTACGCGTTCGTGAGGAACGGGGTGACCGGGTCGCCGGTCATGATGTTCGTCTCGACCGTGCCGTAGCCCCACTTCGGCAGCCAGCCGCTCTCCTCGTCAATCCTGATGACGGAGATCGCCATGTCCCGAGCCTCATGCGGCGCGAGCAGGGACAGGAGCTGGGACTGAGTGCGGTAGGTGTCCCACAGGGACCAGTTCTGGTAGTACGTGAAGCCCCGGGCGCGGTGGACCCTTTGATCCCAGCCGGTGTAACGGCCGTCGGCGTCGCTGCCGATGTTGGGCGCCAGGAAGGACCGGTACAAGGACGAGTAAAAGGTGCGACGCAGGGTGTCGCTGCCACCCTGCGCGCGTACGGTGTCGAGCCGGTCCTCCCAGGCGCGCCGCGCGGCGTCGCGGGCCCGGTTGAAGGAACGGCCGCCCTCGGCACGGAGGTTGACGGCTGCGCCGTGCGCGTCGACGTACGAGAGGGCCGTGGTCGCCTCGACGGTCCGGTCCTTGGTCGTGTCGAAGCGGACGTAGGCGCCGTCCCGGCCGGTCCTCGAGCCGTCGGTGACCATGGAGCCGTTCCACGTGCCGTGGGCGGTGAACGGACGGTTGAAGCGGGTGATGGTGTAAACGGTGTACGGCTTGGTGCCCTGGCAGAAGCCGCTGCCGGTGATCGTGGTGCGCACGGTCCGGTTGTCGAGCACCTCGACCTTGCTGGAGACACTCCGATGCAGTGACTGGCCTGCGTTCAGCAGGACGTTGGCCTTGTCGGTGGCGGGGAAGGTGAAGCGCTGGACGCCGGTGCGCGCGGTGGCGGTCAGTTCCGCGTCGATGCCGGTCTTCAACCCGACCTTGTAGTAGCCCGGGCTTGCCTGTTCCGTGTCGTGACTGAACTCGGCCTGGTACCTGGCGTAATCCGTCACCGTGACGTCGCCGGTGGTCGGCAGCACCGGCAGGTCCCCGCCCAAGCCGCAGCCGACACCGGAGAGATGCACGAGGGAGAAGCCCCTGATGTGGTTCTGGGAGTAGTCGTAGCCGGTGTTGTGTCCGGTGTCCGGCGAGAACTGCACCATCCCGAAAGGCGCCGCTGCGCCGGGATAGGTGTTTCCTTCGTTCTCGGTGCCGATGAACGGGTTGACGAGATCGGTGAGTTCGCCGTCCTGGGCGGCGGCCGAGGACGGCGCGGGCGCGATGAAAGCAGCTCCGAGGACTGCGAATACCGCGACAGCACTGCGTATGCGCCGAGTCCATCTCATGGGCTTCAGCTTCCTCTCTTGGACAACGTTGTCACAATGGTCGCTCATCCTGCAGACCACATGAGTGGCCGTCAAGAGTGATACTGCGAAGGGAGGTTGGCTTTCCGGGCTCGCGTGCGTGCGGCACCCTCGCCCGACAGGACTGCCGATGGGTCACGGCCTGGTTCTGCGATCGTCCGCGCCGCGCGCGACTGCTGCCTCGATGGTGAGGACCTCCGCATCCGGTACAGGTCGAGCACCGCTGCACCTGCCCCGCCAGTAGACAGGCGGCTGCGTCATCTACGAACTCGTCCGCAGGAGCGCCGACTTGGCCAAGCAGTAAGAGCACCTACGAAGTGATCGGCGCCAAACCCGCCCAGAAGACCTTCCACCGCCCTCAGGCCGGCACCATGCGGCTCACCGCACAGGCCGTGTGCCCGGAAGGCACCCCAGGCATTCGACCTTCCCCCTGTTTCGGAGTAGTTGAGCTGGGGGGATACGACCAGCAGTGTGAGGGTGCGATGGATCTCACGTCTCGTCGTCGCTGGGCTCAGTCCGCTGAGGGCGTTTCCGCTTCGACCACCGGTGAAGTCGATGCGGAGGCGGGGCCTGGAGCCGGCTCGGAGCCACGAGCAGTGGTGGGCAACCCGGCAGCCTGGCCCCGTGGGCGCCTGAATGCCGGGACGGCCACCAGGCCGAAACCAAGGACCGCCGCGAGCAGGTGGCCGATGGTGGTGAAGTCCGGCAGCGGCCCCGTCCACTCGGCACCGCCGAGGGGCCAGGCGAGCACGAAGACGGCCCAGGGGAGGCGGCCACGCCGGGGCAGGGCGAGTGTGCCGACCGCCATCACGGTCTGGGCGCCGTAACTGACCCCGTAGTCCGAAGCCTGCAGGACGGCCGCCGGATACCATCCGTGCTGAACTGCGACGGTCACGACGACAGCGGTGAGCACGGTGGCTGTCACATGCCCGCCGAGGAACACGGCCACGGCGCGCGGCTTCCCCCACCGGCGCTCCACCCAGGCCAGGAAGCAGCAGACACCGAGGCCCAGGGTGATGAAGGTCCCCACGAATTCAAGTGAGGTGACATCCGTGAGCGTACCGTCGAAGAACAGCACGCTGCCAAGGAGCGCGGTCACCGGACGATCGTGCAGGTTGTCCAGGTTGGTGCTGACGTGGCCCAACAGGGCGGCCACCCGCTCGGCGGAGAGCCCGTAGCTGACCCAGGCGTGGCTGACGAGGAGTAGGCAGACGTAGGTGAGGGTCAGTGGTGCACGGCGGGGGTACGTCCGGGCGGTGCGGAGCAGTCCGCCCAAGTGAGCCGCTGGGGACTGAGAGTTCATGCTGTGAGATTGTCCCGGTTGAGCAAAGCTGAGGAGTGGCGGGGTGCCGGGACGCATCGTGGCCCGTCGGGCCCGATGGCGCGCCCGCCGACGCCGGGACTTCCGGCTCGGACGCCAGATGACTGGTGCGCGCCGAGTGGAAACACTGGCGCCCACCGTCTGCCGCTGGCGGCTGGACGGCATCCCGATCGGCGCCCCGACAAGCGGGTGATCCTTTGGAAACAGGTCATACATGCAGTGGGCGCCAGCGGCGCTTGCCCAGCGTCGGCAAGCCAACTGGGCGCGGACACCCGATGAGATGGCTGCCGTGCGGGACGCGGCCCCGGCCGTCGGTGGGTCCGCGCCCGGCTCTGCGCTCCCTCATGCTCTGCGCTCCCGCCTCCCACGATCAGGGAGTTTGATCACCGATAGCCCTGCCTGCACCCATGGCCTCCGGCACCGTTTCCTTCAGCGACGGGACACCAGGCGTCCCGCCCCAGCAGGAGGAGACACATGCGAGCAATGACGGCCCTCACCGCCGGAGCACTGGCACTCACCCTTGCCGCTGGAGCAAGCTGGGCCGCCGAGGCGTCCGCCGAGCACGCTCCCGCTCACAAGCCCGCACACGCCCGCGCCGCTGTTGCGGGCTACCAGATCGTCACCCTTCCCAACGCGAACGTCCCGAACTTCCAGCGGCGGACCGTCTACTGCCCGTCCGGCAAGCGGGTCGTCGGCGGCGGTGCCGAAGCCCAGGGCAACGGCGCGGTACTGGTGGGCAGCTTCCCCACGCCCGACGGCACCGGCTGGATCGCCCTTGGCCGACAGGACGGTTACAGCAGCGTCGGGATCAGCGCCTACGCCATCTGCGCCTCAGCCTGACGCACCCTTGGGTCGCCTGAAGGCCGTATGACCTCACGCCCGGCCCTCACGGCCCCGACGGCGCCCCGCTCCGGACCCCCGGCGGCGGGGCGCCGCACATCCTGCTGGGTAGAACCTGACCACCGCGGTCAATTGCGTCGAGACGGTCTCCCGCCTTCTTGAGCCAACCCTTCTTGCCTTGACCGTCCTGGCTGTCCGCGAACCCATCAAATGCGGAGAGAAGACGCGCAAGCTCTGGGGAGATTGCACCGCTCAGGTTCCTGTGCGGGTGCCGCGCTCGGCCGAGAACGCCTCGGCCTGCCAGAGACGACATCGTGGAGCGGATCCAGGCCCCATGCTGGTGTGCGACTGCCCGCCTGAGGGTCTTGTGCGGTTTTTGCCCAGATCACAACGCGGTGGTGTGCGACGTGGACGTCCACCGAGTCAAGCTCGCGCCGGACCCCTACACGTCCTTGCCATCTCCCGCGGCGCCATGCACCGGCCTGCCGATGTCGCCGGCCTGCCCGCTGCACACGCGGCCAGCGCGGACAAGGCCCGGCCGATGCCGGCGCACCTGCTGACATCCCGTCCCGAACCAGCGGGGGACCGGGTCAACGCCTTCCGGGCTCTTCGACCTCTTCGACCGGACCGGAACAGTGCAGAGCAGCCCAGGTGTCGGCCGGCACGAAGGCCGGTATCAGATGGGTGAGGACGAGCGGTTCGGCTGCTGCTCCGCCGCCTTCTTCAGGGCGTCGAGCCAGGCGCTGAGCGAGTCGTCCAGCGCGGCGGCGAGGTTGTCCCGGTCGGCGTCGACCGGCGCGCCCGCCCAGGATTCCCGGGTGTGGACCACGACGCCGTCGCCGTCCTCGGTGAAGGTCCACTCGTGCACGCCGGTGATGCCGTGCGCGGGACCGCCCCACAGGATGCGGTGCGGGGCATCGACCGCGTAGATCGTGGAGTCGATGGACAGGCCCGCGGTCGCCCAGTGGAAGGTGGTGCCGTGGGTGATGGGGCCGTCGAGCCGGGCCTCGGTGATGGCGGGCTGCCAGCCGGGCCAGAAGCCGATCCCGGTGTGCAACTGCCAGACCCGCTCGAGAGGAGCGGCGATCCGGATGGTGTGGTCGGCAACGACGGGGGCGTTCTCGTCGATGGTCGTGGGGTAGGTCATGGCGGTTCCTCGGTGTCGGGGGCCCGGGCCGCCGTGGGGGAAACGGCGGCCCGGGCGGCTTTGGCGGGTCGGGCGGGCGGTTCGGAGTGGGGATCCGGCAGCCTTGGATGCCACACGGGTTCGGGGCCCGAGCCGCAGTGGGGGAAACGGCGGCCCGGGCGGCTTTGGTGGGTCAGGCGGGCGGTTCGGAGTCGGGGATCCAGTGGCCGTGGATGCCGGCGGGTACCCGGCGGGGGAGCTCGACGGCGGCCACAGTGCTCAGGTCGCTCGCGTCCAGGACGAGCAGTTCCGAGGCGTCGGCCTTGAGATCGCTGACGATGGTGAGCAGGTAGCCGTCGTCCTCGGCGGTCCCGCCCTCGGCTGGCGCGAAGACGGCTTCGCCGGGCATCCGGCCCTCCCCGTGCGCGAACAGCTTCTCCTGGCCGGTTCGCGTGTCGAACTTGACGGTGTGGTAGCCCGACAGGCCCGCGCCGGGGAAGGCGATGGCGTAGCTGTAGCGGTAGGCCGAACCGGTGTGGGCGTCGTTGATCGACGGGAACTCCGTGGCCAGGTCGTTGAGGGACTCGGTAGTGACCTTGCCGGTGGCCGGGTCCATGGTCCACCGGTAGAAGGTCGAGCCGGCGTCGGGGCTGGTGCCGTAGCCGGGAGCGCCGACCCACCACTTCCATGAGTTCTCCCAGGCGGAACGGTCGAAGCGCGGCGCTTCGAGGACGATTCGCCCCTGGGCGTCGGTGTACGCGTTGGTGACGTGCAACAGGGCCGCCTGGTCGGCGACTTCGTACCAGGTGGTCTTGCCGCCGGCGCGGGGCATCACGCCGATGCGCAGCGGGACTTCGTCGTGCCAGTGGTAGGGGATGCCGGACTGCTCGGCGTGGTCGAAGACCACCGGCGAGTTGATGAAGACGACGTGCTCGCGGGTGATGGCGAAGTCGTGCATGAGCGACGGACCGGAGCCGTCGATGACCTCCGATTTGACGATGTCGCCAGAGGCGTCGGCCACGTAGTAGGTCAGATACGGGGGGAAGGGGCTGTAGCTGAAGAAGTGCAGTTCGCCGGTCTCCGGGTCCTCTTTGGGGTGGGCGGTCATCGCGCTGGTGAGCTTGCCGCAGAAGTCGTGGACGCCGAGCGTGTCGAGGTCGGCGCTGACCTCCCAGGGCAGGTTGGCCTCCTGCAGGGCCAGGTAGCGGCCCCCATGGAAGATGATGTTGGTGGCGGCGGCGCTGACTTCCAGCTCGGTTCCGGTGAACGGAACGCCGTCCAGGAACGGGGTGCGCACCCAGCGGTTGCGGTACCACTCGGCCCGGCCGCCCGTGAGGCGGACGCCGTGGATCATGCCCTCACCGCGGAACCAGTGGCTGGGAGTGATGCCGGGCTTGGGGTTGTGGCCGTTGCGGAAGTAGCGTCCGTTCAGTTCGGGTGGGAGCGTGCCGCGCACCTTCAGCTCGTGGCCGGTGATCTCGTCGGTGACGGGGGTGAAGTGGCCGCTGATGTACGGCTTGTCCAGGGGCATGGTCATGCCTTTCGCGTCGAAAGAGCCGAGATGAGCAGGGTCAGGGCGGCGCAGGCCAGGAAGGCCGCGCCGGAGGAGGGCAGCAGGGTCAGGAAGGACAGGCCGATGGCTCCGCCGATCTGTCTGGTGGCGTTGACCAGCCCGCCGGCCAGGCCGTTGTCGGCGGCCGTAACGCCTGTGGAGGACATCGCGGTGAGCCGGACGAAGGCCACCCCCAGTCCGATGCCGATGAGGAGCGTCGGGCCGAGCAGGTCCACAAGGAAGGTGCCGTCGGCCGGGGTTCGGGACAGCCAGGCCAGTCCGGCCGCGAGGACCAGCAGGCCCACCGGGAGCACAGGGCGGCCGGGGATCTTGCCGGTGACCCACGACGAGAGGGTGATCATGAGGGCGAGGGGAAGCTGGGTCAGCCCGGCCTCCAAGGGCGAGTAGCCGAGGGTGCGCTGCTGGTAGAGGGGCAGGAAGTAGAACAGGCCGAGCCAGACCGCGCCCAGCAGGGCCATCAGCACATTGGGCACCGCCACCACGCCCATGCGCGCCGGCAACAGCGGGTCGGCTGCGCGGCGCTGGAGCACCACGAACAGGCCGAGCAGCGCCAGACCGATCACCGCGAGCGGCCAGGGCCCTGACAGGCCGTAGGTGAGCGCGACCAGCCCCGTCGTCACCGTCACCGTGCCCGGCGCGTCCAGGTTTCCGCCACGTGGCCGGTCGGCTGCGACCAGCAGCCAGGTGGCCACCAGGACGGCCAGGGCGAGGGGCACCATCACGACGAACACGGCCCGCCAGCCGTAGAGGCTGGTGAGCAGCCCGCTCAGCAGTACGCCCGCCGCCCCGCCGGCACCGGAGACCGCGCCCCACACTCCGAGCGCGGTGCCACGCCGGTTGCTGTCGGGATAGAGCGTCAGCACGAGGGCCAGGGCCGTGGGGGCCAGCAGCGCGGCGCCGATTCCCTGCGCCGCCCTGCAGGCGATCAGCACGATCGCCGTGGGCGCCAGTGCCGCGCCCAGGGCGGAGAGGGCGAACAGGCCGATGCCGAGCAGAAACACGCGGCGAAGGCCGTATACGTCGCCTGCGCGCCCGCCCGGCAACAACAGCGCGCCGAAGACCAGTACGTAGGCGTTGACCGTCCACGCCTGGCTCGTGTCCGACAGATCGAGCCCGGCCCGGATCTGGGGCAGGGCGACGTTCACGATCGAAGTGCTCAGCACGACCAGGAATTGGGCGGTGGCCAAGACCGCCAGCGGTGTCCAGCCGGTGGTGGTCTGTTGCGGTGCGGCGCGGGTCATGGCTCGACACTGGCAGCGGGCGCCCGACGCTCGCGTCGGTAGTCATCGCCTATACGTCTGCCCGCGGTGCGGCCCTGGGCGACCGGGGTCCCGGATTCCCCTGCGGCGCGTGACCGCATAGGTTTTCCGACATGCCCGAGACATACACGGATGCGCTGATCGGCCGTCAGGACGAGATACGGCAGCTCGACGCCCTGCTCCAAGCGGCGCGGGAGAGCCGGGGCGGCGCCCTGGTACTGCGCGGTGAGCCGGGCATCGGCAAGAGCGCGCTGCTGCGGCACTTGGACGGGGCCGCGGCCGGATTCCTCGTCATGCGGGCGTCCGGCGCGGAGTTCGAGATGGAGCTGCCGTTCGCCGCGCTGCACCAGTTGCTCGCGCCCGTCACCGACCGCCTCATGGCGTTGCCGGCGCGGCACCGCAAGGCGCTGGAGATCGCTTTCGGTCTTGGCACCGGCACACCCGATCCGTTCCTGGTCGGTGTCGCGTCGCTGGGCCTCCTGGTGGAGAGCGTGGGAGAACGCCCGCTCCTGTGCGTCATCGACGACGCGCAGTGGCTGGACCAGGCGTCGGCCAAGGCGCTGGCCTTCCTGGCCCGCCGCATCTCGGCCGAGTCGATCGCCCTCGTGTTCGCGGCGCGCGAGCAGAGCCGCCTGCCCGAACTGGACGAGCTGCCCGGCCGTTCGCTCCAGGGTCTTGGCGAATCGGATGCCCGCGCGTTGCTGGCCGCGGCGAGCCGCGCCCCGTTGGACGAGCGGGTGCGCGACCGCATCCTGGCCGAGGCGCGCGGCAATCCCCTTGCGCTGGTGGAGCTTCCCAGGACCGCCGGACTGGCCGGGATGGCGGGCGGATTCGCCCAGCCCGACTCGGTACCCGGCGTGATCGAGCAGAGCTTCCGGTCCCGGCTGGAGCTCTTGGCGCCGGCGGCCCGGCTGCTGGTGACCGTCGCCGCCGCCGACCCGATCGGCGACCCCGGCCTGCTGTGGCGTGCGGCCGAACTCCTGGGGATCGACGCGACTGCCGCCGCCCAGTGCGCCCCGTTGGTCGAGTTCGGCAACCGGATCCGATTCAGCCACCCCCTCGCCCGCTCGGCCGCCTACCGCGCCGCGACGCCGCAGGAGCGGCGCAGGGCGCACGAAGCGCTGGCCTGTGTGACCGACCCGGTCGCCGAACCCGACCGGCGGGCCTGGCACCGTGCCCAGGCCAGTTCCGGCCCGGACGAGCAGGTCGCCGCCGAGCTCGAAGCCTCTGCCACCCGCGCCCGGGAGCGTGGCGGTGTCGCGGCGGCGGCGGCCTTCCTCGAACGCTCGGCCGCGCTCACGATCAGCCCTGTCCAACGCGCCGAGCGGGTCCTGGCCGCGGTCCAGGCCAAGCTATCGGTGGGCGACTTCGACACGGCGGCCGAACTGCTCACCACCGTCCGCACCGACGATGCCGGCCAGGCCGCCAGGACCGACCTGCTCCGCGGCAAACTGTCGTTCGTCCGCCGCCGGGGGGACGAAGGCCCCACGGCGTACCTCCTGCGTGCCGCCGCCCGGCTGGCGGCCACCGATCCCGCCTGGTCACGGGAGTGCTATCTGGACGCCATCGAGATGGGCCTTCTGCTCGGCGGCCTCGACCACGTGGTGGAGGCCGTCGGGAAGACCCCGCCGTCGGGCGAGCCGGTATCCGGCGCCGTGGCGGTGCTGACCGGCCTGATCAACCTGGTCAGGGACGGGCATCCGGCGGCGGGAAAGATCCTCGGGCCGGTCGTCGCCGACGCCGACGCCGAGGTGTGGGCCAAGCGGCCGTCACTGGGCTTCATGCTGGCCACCGAGCTGTGGAACTTCGACGCCATGTACGGCATCGCCACCCGTGCCGTCGCGGCGGGCCGTGAGTCGGGCTCCTTCCACGCGCTGCCCATCGGACTGGCCATGCAGGCCGCAGTGACCGTGCACACCGGCGACTTCGGTGCCGCGATGGAGTTGATCTCCGAGGAGGAGGCGATCGCCGACGCCACCGGCGCGGCGCCGCTGGTCTATCCGCGCCTCCACCTGGCCGCGCTGCGCGGGCGGCGCAAGGAGGCCGTCGAGCTCTTCGCGTCGGTGGATCACCGGATGAGCCTGAGCGTGCGGTGGGCGACGGCCGTGCTCAGCAACGGCCTGTCCGACTACCCGGCCGCGCTGAAGGCGGCGAAGCAAGCGGTCGAGTACGGCGCCGTCGGCACGGCGGGCCTCGCTCTGCCCGAGCTGGTCGAGGCAGCCGTGCGATGTGGCGAGACCGAGGTCGCCGCCGCGGCCCTCACGTCCCTCCAAGAACGCACGCAGGCGGCCCGGCAGGCGTGGGGTCTTGGCGTCGAGGCCTATGCGCGGGCCCTGGTGACCGAGGACGAGTCCGTCTACCAGGAGGCGATCGACCTGCTCGACGACAGCGCACTGGTCGTCTACCGCGCCCGGGCACATCTGCTGTACGGAGAGTGGCTGCGCCGCCAGGGCCGACGGCGTGACGCCCGGTCCGCGCTGCGCCTGGCGCACGAGCGGCTGTCCGCCCTCGGTGTGGAGGCGTTCGCCGAACGCGCCGCCGGCGAGTTGCGCGCCACGGGCGAGCAGGCCCGCAGCCGCACATCGAAGGCATCGGACCAGCTGACGATGCAGGAGGTGCACATCGCACGCCTGGTGGCCGACGGCGCAACCTCCAAGGAGGTGGCGGCGAAGCTGTTCCTCAGCCCGCGGACGGTCGACGCGCACCTGCGCAACATTTTCCGCAAGCTCGGCCTCACGTCACGCAGGCAACTGCGCGACCTGCCCGACATCCGTTAGCCGCATGGTGGTGGCAGCGGCCTCGGGCCCGCTCATCGACTCCACGGGGCCGGGCCAGCTCAACCCGTACTTGGCCCGGTAGGCATCGGAGACACGCTGGACCTGCTCGGGGTCGTCCACCGGCCGCAGAGCGACGGACAACCGGACCCCGGCCACCTCCACCTCCGTGTCCGCATGCCCCAGAACCCGGCGGTACCAGGCACTTCGCCGTCCGAAAGCCGAGCGCACATACGCCTCCCCGTCGAGGACCACCACCCAGACCGTCCTGGCCGACCACCGGCCGTCCGCATGCAGTACCCACAAAACGATCTCCGCACGATCCATGTCAGTGCTCATGGACCAACTTTCACCGCGGCGGCACTACATATGCGTCGGCGGTCTTCACCTAGATAGGCGGGCTTCGCCGATGCGAGAGCGGTGCTCTCGCAACGAAGCTGAGTGCCATGACGAACATCGACATGAAGCCCGAAACTGCAATCGACACCGACACCGACACCGACACCGACACCGACACGCACCCTGCGGAGGCGGCCCCTGCCACAGGGGCGCCTCACCACCACAAGGACTCGAAGAAGAACCAGCGCACGAAGAAGAACAAGGGCACGAAGAAGAACAAGGCCCGGCGCCGCGCCGCCAAGGCACTGGCCTACTTCGCCCTGATCTTCACCGGACTCTTGGTCCTGGCCGAGCCGTGGCTGCTGCTCCCGGTCGTCGCCCTGGTCCTGGCGATCTCCCTCTGGGACTGAGCCGGACACCGTCGCGACGGAGCACACCTTCGGCCTGCTCACGAGCCGAGCCGAGAGTTCACGGCGAGAACGCACGCCGGGCTCCCGAAATACCTCGCTGAGACGGTTGCTCTCGCCAAGTCGTACCGGCGTGGCGAGGTGCTCGTCGACGACGGGGTGCCGCCGGTGGGAGGAGGTGCCGCTTGCGCTGAGGCGCGGTCAGCGGCTCAGGAGCAGTCCCGTTCCCGACACGTCGGCGCGGATGCCGTCCTTGGCCACTGTCACGCTCTGCAGATGCAGGGCGCCCGCGGGCGGCTTCGGCAGTTGGAAGGCGAAGGAGAAGCGGCCGGCGATCTGAGGGCGGGTGAGCTTGGTCAGTGCGGTGAACAGGGACAGGTCGAGACCGAGCCGTTCGAGCAGCCTTGGGTGGGCGAGTGCCGCGTCCACGAGGTTGACGCCGGTAAGTTTCCGCAGGAAGCGCGGCGCGCTGGTGAGTCGATGGAGCTCGTCCTCGTCGTGCAGCGCGGCACGTACCGCATCGTCGGGGACGCCCAGGCGGTGCACGATCTCCGGAACTGCCAACAGGGCTCGGATCTTCTCGGCCTCCCGGGCGAGACGGCGAGCTGAGGCACGGGTCAGGTGGAGGCCATCGGCGGGCCCGGTTCCGGGCTGGTACGTGGCAAGGCCGTCGATGTCCAGCCGTATGCCGTCCACGGAAGTGGCGATGCCGCGGTCCCCGTCACGCCGGACGTGCGCCTCGGCCCGGACGCGCAGCTCGCGGCCCGCGATGTGCAGGGCCCCGGCCGCTCGGACGCGGCCGGGGCCGTGAGCCGTGAAAGCCACCTGGGAGGCGCCGAGTTCACGGTTCATGTCGGCGAACGACAGCAGTACTCGGCCATGCATCTGTCGCACGAGTGCGCCGCGGATCGTGGTGGGACCGTCGCCGTTGATGCGTATGTCGTCCGCCGCTGCGGTGACCTGGGTGAGGGTGACCCGGTCGGCCGGGATGTCGGGAAGGGTGACCCGGACCGAGTCCAGGTGCCGGGAGGCCAGTTGTGTGAGGAAGGGGAAGCCGTCGATCCGTACCTCGGGGGCGGCAGCGAGGCGCAGCTCGTCCTTCAGCCGTTCGGAGGCCTTGTGCTCGGCGTAGAGCACCGCCCAGCGGTCGGCCAGCGTGACGAGGCAGGCGAGGGTGAGCACCCAGGCCAGGACTCGTGCCACGGTGGGCAGTCCGGTGGCGCGGTTGCGACGCCGGCTGCCGCGCCTGTGATTGGGCGGTGCCCAGGGTTCGTCGGCGTCCTCGTCCCGATGGGCCGCTGTGCTGCCCTGGGGGAGCGATTCGTCCCATGGGCGGCCCGCCGGCGAAGCCAGTTCGTCGTACGGATTGCGGCCGCGCGGAACCATTTCGGGAGGAGGCCCGTCCGACCGGTCAGGATGATGCGTCTTGATGTGGGGGGTACGCATCGGTTCATTTGATCACATAGTGGCACCTGGTCCGCAAGTCCCATCTGAAAACGAGTCAAGGAGCACGGTGGAGGAGCCGGAGTTCGGTGTCATGCTGGCCGAGGCCGGGAACCAGGGGCTGGAAGTCATCGGTGCGGTGCGCGTCCTGACCGGGCTGAGCGCGTGGCGAAGCGGGCAGTTGCTCAAGTCCGCCCCGACCATGGTTGTTGAGGGGACCTGGTTCGAGGCAGCAGTTGAAGCCGTGAGGAGCCTGAACGTAGTCGGCGCGAGAGCCGAATTGGTCTGCGGATGGTGCCAACGCGTGATGCCTGCAACTGACTGCCCGGTGGATCCGGAGCCCTGCTCGTCCCCTTACCTGTCGCCGACAGGCTGCCCGGCGAGCCGTCCCGGATCCTGACCGGTCAGGGACACTTCGGATCTCACATGCACTTCGCCGCGGGCGCCATGCCACGGTGAGGCTCGCGTTTGGCGGTCACGACAGAGGCGGCCCACGGCGCCACCTGTGCACTCGCGCGCCATGAGGCGCGGCATCAGGACTTCGGACCGAATGTCCTCGCCGGCGATACGGTGTACCAGCAGGTTCACCGCCCGGCGTCTCAGTTCGGCCGTGGGCGAGTGGACTCTGGTGAGCGGTACGGGGAGTTGCGAGGCCAGCGGCGTGTCGTTGAAGCCGGCGGGCGCGAGGTCCCGGCCGAGCGCCAGACCCAGGTCACGGGCGGCGCCCATGGCCCGAATGGCGGCGAAGTCGTTCAGGACGCCTGCGGTGTGCGGCTCGGCCCTGTGCTGCACATTCAGGACGTCGACCCGGAATCGGTCGGGCTGCGCAGCCATGGTGGCCGCGTCGGTGACGTCCCGAATCCGACGGCATCTTTGCTCCTGGAGCGGTACGCGTCGAGGCAGCGGTGCTCCTGGCTTCGGTCTGCACGCCTGACCGGCGCCATGGTCTGCGCGCCGTCCCAGGCATCTGCGATGTCCGACCTCGACGGTCGGGATGCCTGCGGGGATGCCCGAAGTCCCCGTCCTGCTTGTTGATCACGCGGGCCGGGACGGTGGCGAACAGTTCTCAGCACGGCTCTGGGCCAGTCGACATCACGAGCGTCCGAGGGCCTCGTGGAGCCGCCGCAGGAGGTCGGCTCCTCGTCCTGCTCTGCGAGGAGGCTCTGCATCGGCCGACCCCCGAGAACACCGTCGGCTGCGTGAAGCAGTCGGATCCGCACGCGTTCCTCCGAGTCCCACCAAGGCACGGCCCCCAGTTCCGGCGCGCTGCTCGGATCTCACAGCCATTTACCTCTAGAGAGGCCCAGGAGAGACGGTTCCCCACCTCGCCGTCTCGGAGGATGCTCAGTCGAGACAGAACTCGTTGCCTTCGATGTCCTGCATCACCATGCACGACTCATTGTCGTCATCGGCAAGCAGTAGGCGCACGCGTGCCGCGCCGAGCGCGACCAGTCGTGCGCATTCGGCCTCAAGCGTGGCCAGGCGCTCTTCACCCACGAGTCCGGTCCCGACCCGCACGCACAGATGCACCCGATTCTTGACGACCTTGCCTTCGGGAACGCGCTGAAAGAACAGTCGCGGGCCCACACCTGAGGGATCACTGCATGCGAACCATGAACCCTGATCCTCAGGAGACCGGGAGCGGTCGAAATCGTCCCACGTGGCGAATCCCTCCGGTGGCGGCGGTACTACGTACCCCAACACCTCGCACCAAAAGCGAGCGACGCGCTCAGGTTCTGCGCAGTCGAAGGTGACTTGGAACTGCTTGATCGATGACACCGGTCCACCGTAGCAGGGGCGCTCCGCCGCTCAATTCCCAGTGGATATCCGCATGTTGACGAGAGCATAGCCCCTTGCGAGCCGCTGCCGTGTCGTGCGGTCGCAGCGGTGAACCGATGTCGATGGCTCCAAGGGGTTGCCCGCCGTCCCGGACCAGGCCGCGGCCACGGCCCTCCCCGCGGTTCCCGACGGCAGCTGCCGATCCGGGTCCGCGCCTACGGAGAAGAGGCTTCCCCAGTGAGGACGGACTCGCGCATACCCAAGGGTGTATGTGTGGAGCTGAAAAGACCCGGCGGAGTTCATGCTCCGCAGACCTGAACCCGCCTGGGCTCGGCTGATGCTCAGTCAAACCCCGCCGACTATCGAACACTCCATCGCCATAAGCGGACAGGAAACGTCGAGGAGTTGTGAGGTGTGTGTCCGTGTCCTGTCAACTTCTCCTGTCAGGTGTCACGCTCTTCGCATCCCCCCACAGGAACGATCGATGGAGACCGCATGACCCTCCATGCAAACACCCGGCCTACCGCCGCCCTTGTGGCCCTGGCTGCCGCAGCCGTGATCGCGGCACAGACCGGTGCGGCGCAGGCCACCCCCGAACGAGCCGAGGCCACCACCCAGGGCCGCGGGACGTTCGACCACGTTGCGGCCGTGAAGGCCGCCCAGACCGAAGCAGCGTCGGCCGCCCGGACTCTCGGACTGGGTGCCAAGGAAAAGCTGATCGTGCGTGACGTCGTCAAGGACGCCGACGGCACGGTGCACACCCGGTACGACCGCACCTACGCCGGGCTGCCCGTACTCGGCGGCGACCTCGTCACCCACACCGCCAAGGACGGCAAGCTCAAAGGCGTCACCAAGGCCAGCAACGCCCGCATATCAGTGGCGACCACCACCGCCGCCCTCAAGGCGGCGGCCGGCGCCCGAAAGGTGATCTGGGCCGGAGGCAAGGGCAATCCCGTGCTCGCCTTCGAGACCGTCAAGACGGGTGTCCAGAAGGACGGCACCCCCAGCCGGCTGCACGTCGTCACCGACGCCACCACAGGCAAGAAGCTCTACCAGTACCAGGCCATCGAGACCGGCACCGGCACCAGCCAGTACAGCGGCGAGGTCCCGCTCTCCAGCACCAAGACGGGTTCGGGCTTCGAGCTCACCGACGCCGACCGCGGCGGCCACAAGACCTACGACCTGCACCAGGGCGAGAGCGGTACCGGCGACATCGTCAAGGACGACGACGACAAGTGGGGCAACGGCAAGAGCGACGAACCGCAGACCGCTGCCGTGGACGCCGCCTACGGTGCCGCGATGACCTGGGACTTCTACAAGAAGGAGCTCGGCCGCGACGGCATCGGCGGCGACGGCAAGGGCGCGTACTCCCGGGTTCACTACGGCAACGCGTACGTCAACGCGTTCTGGGACGACGGCTGCTTCTGCATGACGTACGGCGACGGTGAGGGGAACAAGAAGCCCCTGACCTCACTCGATGTGGCCGGCCACGAGATGAGCCACGGTCTGACCTCGCGCACCGCCAAGCTGGAGTACAGCGGTGAGTCGGGCGGGCTCAACGAGGCGACCAGCGACATCTTCGGTACCTCGGTCGAGTTCTTCGCCAACAACAAGGAAGACGTCGGCGACTACCTCATCGGCGAGAAGCTCGACATCAACGGCAACGGCACGCCGCTGCGCTACATGGACAAGCCCAGCAAGGACGGCAACTCGCTGGACGCCTGGAAGCAGGGCGCCGGGGATCTCGACGTTCACTACTCCTCCGGCATCGCGAACCACTTCTTCTACCTGCTGTCCGAGGGCAGCGGCAAGAAGACGATCAACGGTGTCGAGTACGACTCCCCGACGTCGAACGGCTCGACGGTCACCGGGATCGGCCGGGACAAGGCGTACAAGATCTGGTACAAGGCACTCACCGCCTACATGACCTCGACGACCGACTACAAGGCCGCCCGTGAGGCGACCCTGAAGGCGGTCGGCGACCTGTACGGCGCGGACGGCGCGGAGGCGAAGGCCGTGGCGGCCGCCTGGAGCGCGGTCAACGTGGCCTAGCCGAACCGTAGGCGCTGGCCTTTGCTCAGGGGTTCCGGATCACTCCCGGTGATCCGGAACCCCTGACTTTTGTTGGCTGCGAGGAAGCGCATCAAGGAGGCGTTGGTCGCGACCTCGCCGACGACCACGGCTTCGATCGAGCGGCGCCGGTCGGGGCTGGGGCCGACGGGAGCCTGCGTGGAACGCGTCGGGCGTCTCCGAGCGCGGCACGCGCGCCTGGTCCGACCGTTCTCAACTGCCGCTGGCTGCGCGCAGTCCCGCCAGCGCCGTCAGCACAGTGTCATTGGCATGCCGATTGCCGACGGTGAGCCGGAGCCCCTCGCCAGGGTAGTGGCGCGCCTGGACACCGGCGTCGGTGAGTGCTGCGGCGCCCTCGTCGATCGGATCGGGCGCGGCGAGCCAGACGGAATTGGCATGGCCGGGGAGCACACGCCAGCCGAGGGACACGAGTTCACGCCGGAGTCGCTCGCGTTCGGCGACGACGGTGTCCACGCGGAGGCGCAGCTCGCTTTCGGCCCGTAGTGAGGCCTTCACCGCCGCTGTTGCCACCGCGTTTATCCCGAAGGGCAGCTGTTGCCGACGGATCTGCTCCACCAGGTCGGGGGCGCCGAGTCCGTAGCCGACCCGCAGAGCGGCGAGGCCATATGCCTTGGAGAAGGTGCGCAGGACCAGCAGGTTGGGGTGTGCGTCCAGGAGCGCGGACGTATCCGGCAGGTTGGTGTCGCGGGCGAACTCCACGTACGCCTCGTCGAGGAGCACGGTGATGTGCCGGGGGACCTGACCCAGGAATGCCGACAGTGCGTCGGCGGTGACGAGGCTTCCGGTGGGGTTGTGCGGATTGCACAGCACCACGACGCGGGTGCGGTGGTCGAGCGCCGCGAGCAGGGCGTCCAGATCCTGGTGTCCGTCCGGCGAGAGAGGGACGGGGACAGGTTGAGCGCCGACCATGGCGGCCAGGAGGGGGTAGGCGTCGAATGTGCGCCAGGCGAAGGCCACCGCGTCGCCGGGCCGGACCACCGCCCGGAGCAACTGCAGGGCCACGCCGACCGATCCGCTACCGACCGCGACGCGGTCGGAGGTCACCTGGCACCAGGCGGCGATCTGCTCGGTGAGGTCGTGGGGGTGGAACTGCGGGTAGCGGTGGGCCTGTGCGACGGCCCGTTGCATTGCCTCGCGTACCGAGGGCAGTGGGGGATACGGGCTCTCGTTCAGGGCAAGTCGGTGCAGTACGGGATGTTCCATGGCTCAGTCCCGTCCGCCGTGCCAGCGAACGGCGACGGCACCCGCGAAGTCGCCCGCGTGGGCGAAACCCCCGAGCACCACCAGGTCGCCGTCCTCCACCTGCCGGGAGCCGAGCGCGCGGTCCAAGGTGATCGGGATCGCCGCGCCGAACAGATTCCCGTACTCATCGAAGGTGTTCAGGTGGCGTTCGACCGGCAGTTGCAACGCCTCTCGCCAGTTCCGCAGGAAGGTACGGTTCGGCTGGTTGGTGATGAGGACGTCGATATCGGTGCTGGCCACGCCCAGCCGTCGGCACAGATCCATGACCACCTCGGGAACGAGGCGGTTCCCGCGTGCCAGGACCTTGGCGACGCTTGCGTCGGTGAACCCGATCCGCAGCTGGGACTCTCCCGGCTCCCAGTACTTGCGACCGTCGTCGAGCGCCACGGTCATGTCCCCGGCGTACTCGCCGATGTGCCGGGTCTCCACGTCGAGGACCGGCGACTGTGCCGACGTCGTCACGAACGCCACACCGCACCCGTCGCCCGGGATCGCCGCCTGGGCGAGCCTGCGCACCTCGGACTGGGTGAAGCATTGCCCCGCGGCGCTTTGCGCGTTGCATATCAGCGCGGTCTTCGCGTCGGTGGAGGTGAGGATCTGCCGGGCCATCTTCAACATGTACACGAACGACGCGCAGCCCGCGTTGGCCACGTCGACGAGCCACTCCGGGTTCAGTCCCAGCCGACGCGCCACCTCGGTTCCGGCGCCCACGAACGGCAGGTCCGGCAACTGGCTGTGCACCAACAGCACGTCGACGGCTCGGATCTCCGCCCCGCCGTGCCGTTCGATCAGGGGTTGTACGGCGCGCTCGACCATGTCCGCGTTCGTCTCGTCCGCGGCCACATGGTGCCGTGACGGCGGGACCTTGAACATGGGGTGGTTGCGGAGCTTGTCCTCGGCTCCGGGGTACTCGGTGTAGAACTCCGCGGGGACCGGCTCGCCGGGAAGATAGCTTGCCACGTCGGTGAGGCTGACCGTCGTCACCGCGCCACCGCCCTGGCCGGAGCCACGCTGACGGGCAGGCCGCTCCGGTGGCGGTGTTCCAGGATCGCCTTGAGATTGTTCATCTCCAAGGTGTGCCCCGCGTAGAAGAGGTCCCAGTACTCACCCACCCAGGGCCGGTCCGGGCGCGGCGCCTTCTCGGGATGCGGATTGGTGTCGTAGTAGGGGTGCCGGCAGTTGGTCCAGGTGATCACCGAACCCGGCTTGTCGAGCACCAGGCGGGCCGGGACGACGCGCATCAGGTAGATCATCCACAGCTTCTCGCCCTGGTCCCACGAGCAGTGGTAGTCCACGGTCATGGCCTCGGGGTTGGCGACCACCTCGCAGTAGATCCTGGTGTCGTCCTCCAGCCGGTCGTGACCGACCCACAGCCCCGGGGTGCCGCTGGGCGCGAAGTCCCGCAGGCTGCAGGTCCACTCCTCCAGATGGTGCCCCTGGCGCAGGTAGTCGTAGGCCTGCTCCGGGGGGCAGTCGACGTACTCGTGGATGGTGCAGTACTGCCCGTAGACCTGGTGGTGGGGGTAGACCGCGTGGGTGAGCTCCATGCAGTGGGCGGTCAGTTCCTGCTTGTCGGCGTTCTCGATCCGGATCAGACCGGGGATGTCAGCCAACGTGGACGACTCCTCGCTCATCTGAACCCTCCTTGCTCTTGGTTACTTCGGTGAAGGACTGGAAGGGAAGGAACGGGGGGATCTCCCGTGGGTCGCAGGCCACCGCGACGAACGCCGGGCCGTCGCCGGCATTGCTGCGCAGCAGTGCCGTGCGCAGTTGTGCCGCGTCGACGGCTCCCGTGGCCTCCAGCGACGGGAAGGCGGCGGCCACACCGGCGGCGAGGTCGGTGCGGGCGAACAGGTCGTCGCTGCGGACACCGCCCTGGAGGAACTCCTCGCGCAGCGCGCACATGGCGTGGGCGTTGTTGTTGAAGATCACGAACGTCACGGGTGCGCCGTACTCCACGGCGGTGTGCACTTCCATCCCGTGCATGAAGAAGGCCCCGTCGCCGGCGAGGACGTAGGTGCGTCGGCCGGTGGCGAGCGCGGCGCCGATGCCGGCACCGAAGGTGTAGCCCATGCCGCCCATGCCGACCGCTACGACGAAGCGGCCATGGCGCGGCGCCGGGAGGAGATGGACCGCGCTGGCGCCCGTGTTGCCCGCGTCCACGAAGACGTGTGCGTCCTGGGGGAGTGCCGCCTCCACCGCGGCGACCGCCTGGGCATGGGGGACGGTTCGCTCCCGGGCCCGAAAGTGCGGACCCGGCATGGGGGTGGGAAGGGGGCCGGTGTGCGGCGGGCAAGGCTGTGGGCGCGAGGGCAGCCGGACGGTCACCGCGCGCAGCGCGTCGCGGAGATTCCCACCCAGTGAGAGGCCTGCCACGAACGGCGGTTCGGGGCCGAGGCAGACGACGTCGGTGGCGGCCAGGGCCCGGTCGAGGCCACCGCGGGCCAGGAGCGGCAGTCGGGTACCGGCCAGCAGGCACAGGTCGGCCCGCCGCAGACAGTCTTCGACGTTGGCGTGGCCCATCACCCCGGCTACGCCGGCGAATCGGGGATCATGGTTGTCGAAGACGTCCTTGGCGTCCGGGGTGACCGCCACCCATGCCCCGAGGCACTGGGCCAGTTCCGCCAGTTCCTCACGGGCGTCGTCGACGGCAACACCCTCACCGGCGATGACGAGGACGCGACCGGCCCCGCGAAGGGCGTCCGACACGGCGCTGACGGCAACTGTGTCGAGCCGCGCCGCGGATGCCGTCGCGGGGCCGCCCGGTGCCGGAGCCACGTCGCGGGCGGGCACTTGGATCCGCGCCTGCTGCACGTCCTTGGGCAGCAACAGCACGGCCGGCCCGCGTGGATCGGCCTGTGCCGCCGCAACTGCCAGGGGCAGCAACTCCGTGAGCGAGTCCGCGTCATCGACCCGGGCGCAGAACCGGGAGACGGGTGCGAAGACCTCCCGTGCATCGAAGGAGCCCGCCTTGCCGCTGGAGTCCTGGAACGCCCCATGCCCTTCCTGGCCGGTGGGCGGCTGACCCACCAGGGCCAGCACGGGCACCCGGGAGGCGTACGCCTCCGCCAGACCAGGTACGAGATTCATCGCCCCGCCGCCCGAGGTGGCGGCAACAACGCCGAGGCGCCTGGTGACACGTGCGTATCCGTCGGCCATGGTGACGGCGGAGAACTCGTGTTTGGCGACGACGCCGCGGACGGCGCCGCCGCGGTGCACCGCGTCATAGAGGTCTTCGATGTTCGCGCCGCCGACGCCGAACAGGTGGGTGACGCCGGCCCTGGCGAGTTCCCCGGCCAGGTAGTCGACCAGGCGTACCGTTTCCGCCTCGCGTAATTCCGAGGTCGCGGTGGTCATGCGGGGCTCCCTTCCCGCTCGTGGTGACGGTCGATGAGGCCGGATGGCGAGATGACCTGAAAGCGGTGCCGGTATTCCTTGGGGGTGAGTCCCAGGGTTCGTCCGAAGGAGCGGAAGAACGTCTCCGTGGCGGCGAATCCGCAACGCCCGGCAATCTGGCTGATCGTCAGGTCCGTGGTCTCCAGCAGTTCGCGTGCGCGGGCGATACGCGTCCGCTCGACGTACTGGCCGGGTGTCGTGCCCACCTCGCGCCGGAAGACCCGGGCGAAGTTGCGCTGACTCATGTTGGCCTGCCGCGCGATCTCGGCCACGGGCAGCGGGTTGTCCAGGTTGTCCAGTATCCACTCCTGTGCTGCCCGGATCGGCGGATGGTCGGCCAACTGGGCGTCGAGGACGGCGCTGAACTGGGACTGTCCTCCGTGCCGCTTGAGGAACAGCACCAGAAACCGTGCCGTCTCCAGCGCGAGCGCCGATCCGTGATCCGCCTCCACCAGAGCCAGCGCCATGTCGATGCCCGTCGACACGCCCGCAGAGGTCACGAAGGGACCGTCCCAGACGAAGATCGGCTCGGCGTCCACCGTCACCTCCGGATAGCGGCCCGCCATCGCCTCGCTGTACGCCCAGTGGGTGGTGGCGCGTCTGCCGTCGAGGAGGCCCGCCTCGGCCAGCAGAAAGGAACCGCCGCATACCGAGGCGACTCTGCGCGAGCGGGCCGCTGCCCGGCCGATCCAGGACACGAGGGGCTGGTCCCGGAGCGCGTTGCCGAGACTCCAGCCGCCCGGCACGAGGAGCGTGTCGATCGGGCCCTGCCCCGCTTCCAGCGGCGAGGCCTCGACCACCACCCCCGAACTCATGCGCACCAGTGGTGCGTCGGCGGAGACGAAGTCGGTCCGGTAGGGGGTGCCCGAGGGGCCCAGGAGCCGGTTCGCGGTATCGAACACTTCAATCGGTCCGGTGATGTCCAGGGCCATCGCGCCCGCGTACACCACCACAACAACTCGTCGCTCCAACACAGTCACAGCCTGTATCGAATGTCGCACTGGCTGCAATGACAGATTACTGACGTATCCGGCCAACAAGCGGTGTGGAGCGGGTAGGAACGGCGCTGGCAAGGCAGTTCGTGCGCCGAACCCGCAGCGCTGGGTGAGACAGTTCACAGGACGTCGGTGCGGCTGCGCGCTGCACTCGTGGGGCTGGACTGTGCGTTGCGCTTTGGAGCGTGAGCGACCAGCGGCTCTGCAGCGTGCGTTTCGTATCGGCCCCATGCCTGGCACTACGCCGGCTGGCCGCGGGGGCTGACCCGGCGCACGTTCGGACCTCACTGCTCCACCAATGGTGAGGCGCACCACTGACACAGAGGCGCGTCACCGCGGCCGTACTCGTGAGTCTTGCGGCAGCTTCTCTGCGCCGAGCAAGGCGACGCGCCGGAGCGACTTCGAGGTCGTTTACGGGGGCGCAGTGACGTTGCTCCCGGGGGACGCGACCGGCCACGGGTCCCCATGGGACACCGTGGCCGGTCGTATGCGCTCAGAGGGTCTACAGCTGTGGCTGCGGCATCCGTTGCCAGCTGAACGGGCCGTAGGTCGTGTCGGTGACGGCGTAGTTGGAGTTGGGGTCTGCTGTCAGCTTCAGCCATTCAAGCGGGGTGGAGCTGCCGTGCACGACGATCCGGTGGAAGTTCGAGACGTTGTAGTACGGGTGCTCGTTCCACGCGTTGTTACCCGGGTCGTGGGCGCAGACGCCGGCGCCGGTGGCCGGGTCCGTCTCGCCGGTGCACGTCGCCGTCGGCGACAGCGGGTTGTCCGAGCGGTACAGGTGCGAGTCACCGTTGAGCATCAGCACCGGGCGGCCGAACTCGGTCGTCTTCGCCGCCACCTCGCTGATGATCGGCTCGTAGTTCGTCAGGTGGTCCTTGGTCTTGCCGTCGAGGTCCCACATGTCGGCCTGTGCCGTGATCACCACCGCCTTGGCGTGCTGGGTCCGCGCGGCGGCGAAGGCGGCATCGAGCCAGCGTACGTCGGCCGCGGTCCGGCTGGTCCGTTCGTCGGTCTGCGCCTGAGTCGCGGTCCGCACCTTGTACCAAGGGTCGGCGTCGTTGTTAGAGCCCCCCGGCACGTTGATGGTCACGAAGACGATGTCGTGCTGCGCCCACATCACGTTCTCGACGTACTGCGCGTCGCCGGGGTGGCTCGGGTCGTAGGCCGTCGCCTGGGACACCACGTTCAGTGTCCCGCTGCCGAGGGTGTGGCCGGGCTGGGCGAAGAAGTCCTGCCGGACTTCGGCGAGGTTGTCGAGCGGATTGCCGCAGTGGTAGCTGACGCAGTCCGCCGTGTTGGTCGACAGGCCGCTCGTACCGATGTAGTTGATCGCGCCGGAGGCCGAGTCGTAGAAGCCGCCGCCCTGACCGGGCGAGGTGAGACTCGACGCCTTGTGGCAGTCGGCCCACTCGTTGTCGCCCGGTGTGTAGACGAGCGGCTTGGCGAAGGTGTGCCACGCGGACGCGATCGAGGAGTCGTAGTCGGCGGTGCAGAACTCCTTGCCCGAGTGGATGTCGCCCACGTGGATGACGTCGCTGATCGTCGGATCACTGTTGATGGTGCCGATGAATGCCGGGGTCATCTGGAACTGGGAGGTGTCGCCGCTCTGGCCCGCGGGCGCGTACGCCGACTTGCCGTACGGCGAGTCGCCGAACACGGCGAGCGTCAGTGGGCTGCCGGTCGCCGATGCCGTGGCGACCGACCCCACGGAAGAGGCAAGGCCGACGGTGACGAGCGCGACAAGCCCGCACTTCAGCGTGCGTCTCAACATGCGTCCCTCTTTCAGATCCGGTTGAGGGGGGCGCTCCAGTGAACTGGAACCTCAGGGAGCGCGACATGGCATCAATGGCAACCTGGAGATGACGAGTAGGCGAAATTCCGGCCGCGCAGGTCGGCGGGCCGTGGCCGCCGGCCCACGAAGAGCAGCAGGTCGCGGAGGGACGCGAACCCGCACATGCCCCAGGAGCAGCGGGAGTTGCCCGTCCATTCCCCGGCGCCGGGCACGGAATCGTACGTCCAGCGGTACGGCACCGGCGCGCCGGCGTGCTACTCCTTGACCGCGTCGGTCCACCAGCCCTTGACGGGCAGCCACGCGTCCACTCCTGCACGCCACCGGCCCAGACGTCCCCGGCGCCTCCCATCTCGCCGCCGGGCGGTCCCGAAAGGGGCCGCAGCCGAAGCCCCAGAAGCGACTACACTGCCGCGAGGTCGCCGGGCGACACGGCAACTGGCCGGAAATGAGCGGTGGGAGAGGCGACTAGGCGGGCCGCTGTCGGTCACCGCGGTCTCGGCGTGGGAGATGTGGCGCCTGCGCACCCGCTTCGGAGTCACCGTCCGGGGCTGAGCCGGAGCGGCGGCACGTCAAGGCCGTGTGAGAGTCCCTCGCTGATCTGCGACACATGACTGAAGGCGTTGACCAGTCGTGGCGACGGTGCATCTCTGGGCCAGTGCTCCTCCGAGTCGAGCATGTCAGGGACCATGAAGCATGCGCCCGGATGACTGGCAACTCACCGAAGACGTAGACGACTTCCTCGCCCGAGCCGGAGACTTCCTGCGCTCGCGCCCGGCCCTGCACAACACGCCGCTGACGGACATCGAGAAAATGCGCACACGCGGGGCGGACGCACACAGTGCCGAAGCCACCGTCTTCGGCCGACTGGAGTCAGGAGGGGAGGTCCACGCCATCTTTTATCGCACTCCGCGCGGCCGCCTTGGCCTCACCCCCCTCTCGGCCGAGCAGGCCGGCACCCTCGCCGCTCACCTGGCCAGCCTCGGGCGCTTCCCCTCCGACGTCATCGCGGACCACGACACCGCCACCGCTTTCGCCGAGACATGGCAGCGGCACACGGGCGCAACGCCGGTACCCTTCTGGCGGACTCGTCTTTACCGTCTCGGCACGCTCACCCCACCGCAACCGCGCCCAGCGGGCCGCAGCCGCGTCGCGGGCGAGAAGGACCATGAGCAAGTCGTGCGCTGGTGCCGTGAGTTCTGCGTCGACGTCGGAGAGAAGGTCTCCATGGACGCCATCGACGCCGGCTCCTGGGCCGACACGCGTTTCGCGGACAAGGACTTCACCTTCTGGGAGACGCCGGACGGCACGCCCGTCTCCATGGCGGGCGCGACGTCGATGGTCGGCGGCATGGTCCGGGTCGACCCCGTCTCCACCCCGGCGCCCCTCCGGGGTCGCGGCTACGCGGGCGCCGTGACGGTCGAGGTGAGCAGAGCCGCGCTGACCTCCGGCGCGACGGACGTCGTACTGTTCGCGGACCCGGCCAACCCCACCAGCAACGCCCTCTACCAGCGCATCGGATACGTCCACGTCACCGACTTCACCGGGTACAGATTCTCCTACGACGCACCAGAAGCCGGTTAGGAACATGACGGCGAGGTCACTGGTCCGTTCTCGGGCTTCGGAAGGGGCGCTGCGCGAGCCGGTCAGTGGTTTCCGACAGGCTCGTTGGGGCTGAAGGTGCGACGGTAGGCGGCGGGAGAGACCCCGAAGGCCGTTCTCATGTGCGCGCGCAGGGAGTTCGCGGAGCCGAAGCCCGCCCGGTGCGCGACGAGGTCGATCGACAAGTCGGTGGTCTCAAGCAGCTGCTTGGCCAGTTCCAGGCGTTGCGCGGTGAGCCACTGCACCGGGGTCATGCCGACCTCGTCGCGGAAACGTCGGGTGAAGGAGCGCAGGCTCATCCGGGCGTGCTCGGCGAGCTGGGCGAGGGACAGAGGCTCGCCGAGGTGCTCCAGGGCCCAGGCGCGGGTGGCCGTGGTGCTGGCGACCGTGGGTTCGGGGACCGGACGGTCGATGTACTGGGCCTGCCCGCCGTCCCGCCACGGCGGTACGACGCACATGCGGGCGGCCCGGTTGGCGGCGGCCGCGCCGTGGTCGCGGCGGATCATGTGCAGGCACAAGTCGACGCCTGCGGCCACACCCGCGGAGGTCAGCACGTCGCCGTCGTCGACGAAGAGAACTTCTTCGTCGACCTTGACGTTGGGGTAGGCCCGGCGGAACTCCGGCGCCAGGTTCCAATGGGTGGTGGCCGGCCGGCCGTCGAGCAGCCCGGCCGCGGCGAGCACGTAGGAGCCTGTACAGATGGACACCAGCCGGGTGCCGGGCCGGATGCCGGCGATGGCTGCGGTGACCTCAGGGGGCAGCGGACCGCCGCGGCCCAGTTCGGGCATGGCGTGCGTGGGCGGGACGATCACGGTGTCCGCGGCGGCCAGGGCCTCGGGACCGGCCGCGGGCTGGACAGTGAAGCCGGCGTCGCTGACCACGGGGGCGCCGTCGGCGGTGCAGACGGTGACGTCGTAGAGCGGGCGCCCGTCGGCGTCCTCCACGCTGCCGAAGACACGGGAGGGGATGCCGAGCTCGAAGGGCGGTACCCCGGGCAGGGCGAGCACCGCGATCCGGTGCCGCCCGGGAGACCCCTGCGTCTGGTCCCGCTCGTCCTTCATACTCACGCACCGCACTCCGTTCATGGCCAGATCCTGTCACATAGTGGCCAAACGGCCAACACCATGGCTGACCGCGGTGCCGGATCGTGGACTGAGTCGCGCGGGAACCTCCCGTCGACGAGCCGATCGAAACGGAAATGAGGCGTACAAAGTGCGTGCGGTGGTCGTGGAGCAGTGGGGCGGACCCGGAAACCTTGTCGAGCGTGAGACCGAGCGCCCCGAACCGGGACTGAACGAGGTCCTGGTACGGGTCCACGCGGCCGGAGTGAACCCGGTGGACTGGAAGACCCGCGCCAGCGGGGCCCTCATCGAATGGGGCGCTGTCCCGGCGGTGGGCTGGGACGTGTCCGGCACGGTCGAGGCCGTCGGGCCCGGTGTGGGGATGTTCCGTCCCGGTGATGAGGTATTCGGTATGCCGTTGTTCCCGCGCCAGGCGGGCGGGTACGCCGAGTACGTGGTGGCGCCGTCCCGGCACCTCGCCCCGAAGCCGGCGGGCCTGACGCACGTGGAGGCGGCGGCGCTGCCGCTCGCCGCCTTGACCGCCTGGCAGGCGCTGGTGGACACAGCGGATGTGCGTCCCGGTGAGCGGGTGCTGGTGCACGCGGCGGCCGGCGGAGTCGGCCACCTCGCGGTGCAGATCGCCAAGGCCCGTGGCGCGTACGTCATCGGCACGGCCAGCGTCGGCAAGCACGACCTGGTGCGGGAGCTGGGCGCGGATGAGGTGGTCGATTACCGGGCGGTGCGGTTCGAGGACGTGGTGACCGACGTCGACGTGGTGCTGGACGGGCTCGGCGGGGAGACGGCCGAGCGCTCCCTGAAGGTGCTCCGGGCCGGCGGTCGGCTGGTCACCCTGCCCGGCCCGGACGACGTACCCGCCGCGCAGGACGGGGTGCGGGCGGTATGGGTCCTGGTCGAGCCCGACCATCTCGGTCTGCGCGAGATCGCCGCCCTGGTGGAGCGGGGCAGGCTGAAGCCGGTGGTCGAGACGGTGCTGCCGCTGGCACAGGCCGCGAAGGCACACGAGATCGGCGAGCAGGGCCGCACGACTGGCAAGATCGTCCTGACGGTCGCCTGATCCGCAGACACCGGGCGGCCGCGGGTGCGCGGGGCCGCGGCACGGCTCGGTAGGGGAGTGTCGGTGTGGGTCCGGTCGGTGCCGCGGACCGCGCTGGGGTGATTGGAGCGGAGACGGCAGCGGTCTCAGCAATGCGTGCGTCCTATGCCGCGCTCCGCATCCCCCGACCCTGCTGTCGGTGGGGTGCCGGGACGACGAGGCCTCCGGCACCCGACGGGGTTTCCAAGGCGTCAGAGTATGAGCAGGAGCCGCGTGTTCGGGACGAGCTTTCGGTTCACACTGGTGCTCTGCACGAAGATCGTGAAGTCGTCGTTGTGGTCCGGCTTGACGCGAACTTCCAGGTTCGGCAAGCCGAGTAGGGCTCGGGCCTCGGGCCCCGTGTACACCCGGTCGGTCTTCTTCTCCACCACCGCGATCTGCTTCCGTGCCTGGATCTTCTCCGATTTGCTCAGCTGGTAGAACGCACCACCGGTACGGTAGGTGTGCCCGCATTCGATGACCCAGTCCCGGATCGCCGCGTCACGAGCCACCGGGATCAGCTCGTACTGCGACGGATTCACCGGGGTGAGGCCGGCCGCCTTGATGGTGTCCTTGTTGACCGCCTCAGCACCCGTGGAAAAGACCGCCCGCGACCCCCGGATGCCCTTGGAACGGCCCACCATGAATTTTTCGGTGGCCTGACGGATAACCTGCCCTGCCTCCTCCAGACCCTGTGTGCTCGTGGCGTCCCAGATGGCGATGTTGTCCTTCGGGAAGCCGCACTGCATGGCCTCGCGCTTGCCCATCTGGTCCGGAACAAGGACGGCCAGCGTCCAGTTGTCCTCCTGTGTCGCGCTCATCTCGGCCACAGCGTCGACCAGTTCACGCGGATCCCTGGCAGGGGCATCCGGGCAGCGATGACTTGCGTTCTCCTGCCCGTCGGTGAGTACGAACGTCAGGAAGCTGTGGTCGCCGTACAGTTGAGCCGTCTGCGCGAGCTCCCGCTGTGACTTCAGCGCGGCCGCCAGCAGAGCCGTCATGCCACCGACCCGGTACAGCTGCTTCAGCGACGGCATGCGCAGCACGTCCTTGTCGTAAATGACGCACTCCACCTTGTCCGCGAAGACGTACACCGTGACGCGGGTTTCCTGGTCCAGTTCCCTCGATCGGCGGGCAAGATATGCAATCTGCTGATCGGCGACCTCTACGACCTTGCGGCTCAGATGCGACATGGACGAACTGGCATCCAGCACGAGAGCAACGTGATTGATGTAGTTCTGGCTTCCGGACATGACAGCTCCCCCTCTTCCTCGATGCTCCTACCGTCTCACGCACCACTGACAATCGATCTTGACTCCCGGGCTGGATGAGAAGCCCACCCGACCAGAGGAGCAGCCGGGGCGTAGCACGAGACCCCCGGACGTCGGCACTGTGGACCTGCCGGGCCGTTCCATTGAGCACCTGCAGGTCCGGGGCGCCCACGGTTGCGTCCGGCACTCGCGGCCTGATGCGCCCCCTCGTGGTCTCCGGGGTGACGGCTTCGGGCGTGGTGAACAGAGTGGGGAAGCGGGGCCCCAGCCAGGGCTGGGGCCCCGGACGAGCCGTTGCGTCTGAGTACCGTGCCTGCAGCCGGGCGGGTGACATGTGGTTCGTGTCTGCCCCTCAAGCTTTGTCAGGATGGGGCTCCGGACGAGTTCACGCGAGGCTCTGCCGTACATGGCTCGCTTGAGTGTTTTCACCCGGTTCATGTGCCCTTCGATCGCCGCGGAGCCCCATGGAAGGGTGAGTCCGGCGGTGATGGCGCCGAGATGCTGGTAGAGGAAGCCGGCGAAGCCCTTGATGGGCTTCGGTGCGTTCAGCCCGGGCTTCCGGATCCACTCCAGCAGCAGGTATCCGCTCTGGTGACTGACGAGTTGGGCGAAGGCGCGGGCGAGGTCGCAGGCCCGGGACCTCGGCGCCGAGATGCTCGGGCGGCCAGGCCGCGAAGGGCTCGGAGGTGTGGTCGGCCAGTACGTCCACGACCCGGCCGGCCTCGACGTCGACGAGCATGGTTCCGTAGCTGCAGATCTTCGCGGAAGGCGAACTCGTCCACCCCCAGCACCCGCGGGGCGCGGTCCAAGGCCGTCGACGCCGTCAGCAGTCTGGGCAGCCGGGCGGCCTGGCGTCCGCCGAACTCGGTCGCGATCGACCGCAGCCGGCGGAGGAGGCCCGGCGCCTCGCTCGGCGTCGTCCAGAGCTGCCCCGGCACGCGCGGCGGCATCGCCGGTCGCCTGGCCGTGCTCGAAGAGTGCTCCTGCCGCTGTCTCGGCAAACAGCACCAACTGCGCGAGCCCATTGGCGCGTGCGCCTCGAAGGCCACGCTGTCCGCGATCCGGTCGGCCCCCCGATGCCGCGGGCCCCCATTCACCGTCAGCTGGATGCCGCGGTCGATGAGGGTGAGGCGGTCGCGCGAGATCCTGAGGCGGATTCTGCAACCACCCGGCCCAGTACCTGCGACGGGGACGGCCTGGACGTTCCAGTGCCTGCCCACCCCAACATCCGGCCGTGGTCGTCGCCGAGCTGTACCGGGACACCGCCGACGGCCAACCCGCCTGGACGCGGCGTGCCATCGGCCTAGCCTGGCAGGGGAAAGCCGGTACCGGTCAGAGCTCCGTGATGCGGATGTTCCGCAAACCGCACCTCTTCTGAGCGGGCCTGGAGCCCGATGAAACCGGAGGCCGGTCGGTGGCGGGCTGCGGCAAGGCGCGGTAGGTCATCGAGCGCGCCCGACGGCCGTGACGCGTTGAGGGCGACGTTCTTCAGGGCTTCCTTCGGTCGTCGCGTTGCGCGAGGGCCCGCGCCGAGAGACTGGGCCGCAGCCGGCCGAGAGGTCGGGGTTCTTGGGCCCTGGTCGCCGCGTCAGCCGTCACTTCCTTGATCGACAGAGGAACGCCTGTGCACGTCAGCTCGGGAAGACGGCCGTCAGCAGGCGGAAGAGTTCGGTGCGCTCGACGTCGGACAGTTTGTCCAGGCCCGTCTGCGTCTGCTCCATCCGCTCGCGGATCGTTTCGATCACCTTCTCGCCCGTCTCGGTGAGGGCGACGTTCTTCACGCGGCGGTCGGTGGTGCTGACCTCGCGGCTGACCAGGTCGCGCTTTTCGAGCCGGTCGATGATCCCGGTCATGTTCGATGCGTCGCAGGCGAGGGTGTGCGCGAGTGAGCGCATCGAGGCGGGCCCGCGTCGCAGCACCGAGAGGGTCTTTGCCTGGCTGGCGGTGAGGCCCATGTCGGCGGCGGCGGTCGTGAAGTCGGCGTAGTGCGTGCTGACCGAGTGGGCGAGCAGCTCCATGAGCTGCGCCTTGGACGGGGTGGGCGGCATGCGTCGAGGGTACCGCGAAAAGCTTGACCCTCTCAATCTTTGACATCCGCCAGCTCCGCATTGTTTGATGTCCTCAAGCATCGACTGCTTCAAAGGTTTGGAACCTTGACCATCGATGTGGCCATCCTTTGGCATCTTCCACCGGAAAGAAGACCGTGTCCTCCCTCCCCACCGTGCCGGAGCGTCGCACCGGCAGCCTCAGCCTCGTTCTGGTGCTGGGCCTCGCCGCCATGGTCGTGTCGATGATGCAGACCCTGGTCGTCCCGATCCTCGGCATCATCCAGCACGACCTCGGCGCCACCACGGCCCAGGCCAGCTGGGTCACCACCGCCACGCTGCTGTCGGCCGCGGTCTTCACACCGCTCCTTGGCCGCTTCGGCGACCAGCACGGCACGAAGCCCACCCTGCTCGCCGTGCTGGTGGTCATGGTCGCCGGATCCGTGCTCGCCGCGACCACGAGCTCCATGCTGTGGCTCATCGCGGCCCGCGTGATGCAGGGCGCCGCCACCGCGATCTTCCCGCTCGCGCTGTCCGTGCTGCGCCAAGAAGTCGAGCCCGCGCGACTGCCCGGCGCCATGGCCCTGGTCAGCGGAACGCTCGGGGTCGGCAGCGGCCTCGCCCTGGTGAGTGCCGGACTCCTGACCCAGGGCGCGCACCCCGACTATCACCAGGTCTTCTGGCTGGCCGCCGCACTCGCCACCCTCGCCCTCATCGCGGTTGCCCTCGCCGTACCCGCGCCCCGCACCCGGAGGGGCGGGCGCACCGACTGGCTCGGCGCCGCCGGCCTCGCCCTGCTGCTCGTCCTGCTCCTGCTGCCCATCTCGCAGGGCCACACCTGGGGCTGGACCTCACCCCGCACGCTCGCCCTCTTCACCGCCGCCGTCGTCACGACCGTCCTCTGGGTCTTCGTCGAACGCACCGTCCGCGACCCCCTGGTCGACATGAAGATGTTCGTCCACCGGCCGGTGCTGTTCACCAACCTTGCCGGACTGCTCGTCGGATTCGCCATGTTCGCCCAGTTCATCGGTGTCTCCTACCTCGTCCAGACGCCCGCGGAGATCGCCGGCTACGGTTTCGGCGCCTCCGTCCTGCGCGCCTCCGTCGTCTACCTGCTGCCCTCCGCCCTCGTCTCGCTCGTGGCCGCCCAGTTCGGCGGCATCCTGGTACGCCGTATCGGCGCGCGCTTCACCCTCGCCGCCGGCGCCTGCTTCGGCGTCGTCGGCTTCGCCTGGCTGACCCTCGCCCACGACACCACCGCGTCAGTCATCCTGGCCGGCATGGTCGTCGGCATCGCCATCAGCTTCGGCTACGCCGCGATGCCCGCCCTGATCGTGGCCGGCGTTCCCCACCACCAGACCGGCATCGCCAACGGCATCAACTCCATCTCCCGCTCCACCGGCAGCGCGATCGGCAGCGCGGTCATCACCTCGCTGCTCGCCTCCAAGACGCTCGACAACCTGCCCCCCGGCATCCCCGCACTGCCCGCCGAGAGCCAGTACACCCTGAGCTTCGCCCTCGCCGGCATGGCGTTCCTACTGGTCATCGGCGTGGCCATGGTCGGCCTGGCGACCCGCCGCAGGTCCCCCTCACCCGCCACCGCCACGGCGACCCTGTCAGACGACAGCGAAGCCACATCCGCCCCGTCGGGCGACGGCGAACCCACGACCACACGCACGGCCGTCACGGTCTGACCGCACCACATGCAAGGCCACGGGCGGCGCCGCAGCAACGCCCGCGGGACGACGGCCGGCGCCGCGCCGGCCGTCGTCCCGCCATGACCAGAGCCATCCGTGTATCGAGGGCAGCGGCAGTTGGCGCCGGGTCATGAGCCAGTGATGTCGGGGACACGCGTGCACTGGTGCCCTGCAGCCCTCGGTCCGCGCCGCCGCGACGACCGGGGACATTGGCGCGCTGCTGCCCGCGCATCCTCTTCAACCGTGCATGGTTGGCGGTGGCACGTGGGCGGCCGAAGGTTCGGCTTGAGGCTCGCATGCGTGGACGCCTGGTCAGGGCCCCGCCCGGGCAGCCTGGAGTCCACGGTCCCGTCGGGGTCTCGGCGACGGCAGGCCGGGCAGCTGCCCAGCCGCGCATCGGGCAGCCAGCACGGCTACTTCACCCGAGCCGAGGCCAGCCGGCGGCAACAGCATGCCTGTGCGGCGTAGACATCGAGTGTCCCGGACCACGGGGAGACTTCACCAACGGGCTGAACCCACGGCATCAACAGCATGGGATGGCACACAGTCACTCTGTTGTCGCCATCGGCTTGCACACCACTACAACAGCGATTGGTCTTGACCCATGGCGACCGGTGCCGTGCCGGTCTGTTCGAACCGGCAGCAAGGGGTATGTGGTGGGCCTGAGACGCTCCTCTATGTGTTCACTCCGTGGCTCGCGCGTCCGAGCCGTGGCCGGGGCTGTGACGCTCACCCTCGTTGGCCTCACGGCGACAGCCGCCTCAGCCGCTGAGGCCGGCCCCGCCTCCGCGGTAGACCAGGCAGCAGTGGTCCGCGATTGGAACGCCATTGCCACCGAAACGATCGGTGCCAGTCTGGGCCCCCGGCCTTCTTCGCAGGTCACGATCTGGCACGGGTTCGTCTCCCTCGCGGTCTACAACGCGGTGGTCGGGATCACGGGAGGGTACACCCCGTACAAGTGGTGGGAGCGCGGGCCCTCCACCGCATCTCCCGAAGCGGCTGCCGCAACAGCTGCGCATGACGTCCTGCTCACCTACTTCCCCGCATCGAAGCCCCGGCTCGACAGCGCCTACGTCAACTCCCTGGCCGCAATTCCGGCCGGCCGGGCGAAAGACCAGGGCGTGACCTTCGGTAAACGTGCTGCCGAGCGCATCGTCGAACTCCGCGAAGGAGACGGACGGTTCGCCGACGTACCGTTCACCAGACCACCGGCTCCCGGTGTCTGGCGCCCCACCCCGCCGACATTTCAGCCCTTCATCGATACCTGGCTTGCCAGGCTTCGCCCGCTGCTGCTCACTTCCCCGAGCCAGTTCCGCCCTGGCAGCCCGCCTGCTCTCACCTCGGCCCGATACGCCCAGGACGTCAACGAGGTGAAGAGTATGGGGGCGAAGGCCGCCCCCAGCAGGACCCCGGAGCAGACCCGGACCGCTCTCTTCTTCAGCGGCAATCTGGCGGCGCAGCTCCAGTCCGCCTTCCGGGACTACGCTGCACGTCACGGACTGGGCATCGCACAGACGGCGCAACTGTTTGCCGCGGTGAACGCATCGACCACCGATGCTGCCGTCACCGGGTGGAACACGAAGCTGCACTACGCCAGCTGGCGGCCGATCAGCGCCATCCGCCTGGCGAATACCGACGGCAACCCAGCCACAGCAGCGGATTCGGCCTGGGAGCCACTGCTCCTCACACCGCCGCACCCCGACTACGTAGCCGGTCACACGACCGTCGCTGCAGCAGCGTTGCGCGCGGCCGCAGGCGCCCTTGGCACCTCGCGCCTCGACCTCCGCGTGCCCTCTGAGATCACGGGCACCACGAGGTTCTACGAGTCCGCCGACGAATTCAACAGGGACGTGATCAACGCCCGCGTGTGGGGTGGCGTCCACACCCGCACGGCCGGCGTCACCGGCTGCCGCGTCGGCGACCGGATCGGCACCTGGGCACTGACCCATTTCTTCCGTCCAACACGGGCCGTCATCTCGCTCACCCCGCAGTCGACCCCTCCGCCCAGTCGATGTGACTGAGCGGTTGTCTCAGCCCACCCGCCGAGGCAGCCCACGTCTTCACCTTCCGCACGCTGCCGACCGTGGGCGGCGCTGGCGGTGGCCTCCGCGGCGGCGAGACCCGGGTGCCGCAAGCGCAGTATGGTGATGTTTCCTCCCGGATGCGGCCTCGGCTACGAAGCCCGATTGCCGTGCCGCGGCAACTTGTCGTCGGCCCAGCGAACCGTCAACCACGTGCTGCCTGGGGCGCGGGCACGGTCGAGCGGGGTGTGGCCTGCCTGAAGTCTTGGCGGATCTTCCTTTTGAAGGCGGGGGTGGCCCGCAAGGCATTGTTCAGGGTGGTGGGCACACACGCCAGGTGGGGCCCCTGGCCCGGCAATGCGGGTCAGCGGGGCCCCACCTGTCTTGGACAGCTCAGGTCAGCCGTCGGACTCCGACGACGGGATGTAGGCGCCCGGCACGTCCTCCGGCGCGAAGATCTTGTCCTCGCCGGGGTACGGCTTCTTCCAGTTGTGCGTCTGATACCACGTGAAGTGGTTCATCTGCGCGGGGTTCGCGTAGTCGGGCACGGCGTGAGGGCCGGTCAGCCGCTGCTTCGACTTCCAGGCGTCCCACCGCGCCGCGAGCGCCTGTTTGTCCGCCGGCACCTTCGCCGAGGGCACGGGTGCCGCGCTGGGGTCCTGCGGCGCCGGGGTGTCCAGACCGCAGGAGGGCGGGGTCTTCAGACCGTCGGTCAGCGAGGTCCGGTTGGGCAGCGCCTTGAACGGCGTGTAGTCCGCGTGCCGGGTGAACGCCCCACGCATCGGACTGGCCGCACTGTCCTTCTGGTTCATCGGGTGGATCCCGAGGATCTGCTCGATGGTCCGGATCATCGTGATCTGCGAGTAGTAGCGGCTGTCGACGGTGCCGTGCCGGGCCCAGGGGCTGATGATCTGGATCGGGGCACGGTGGCCGTCGACGTGGTCGAGGCCGGCCTGGGAATCGTCCTCGACCACGAAGATCGCCGAGTCCTTCCAGTACTTGCTGTGCGAGATCTCGTCGACGATCCTGCCGGTCGCCAGGTCGTTGTCCGCGACCTGGGCGGCGGCGTTCGCCGGGCCACCGGTGTGGTCGCTGGAGAGCCAGAACATGTTCAGGTTCGCAGGCCCGTTCTCCTCGAAGTCCCGCTTCCAGATCTCGTACCGGTAGATGTCCGGGACGCTGGTGTCGAACTTCGGGAAGCCGTGCACCGACACGTCGTTGAGCGACGGGATCGGCGAGGACGAGTTCAGGGTGTAGGCGGTGTCCTGCCCGGTGGACTCCATGTTCTTGGAGTCGCAGTACAGGTTCTGCCAGCTTGCATCCGACGGCTTGGTAAGGAACTGCTGGAACTCACCGAAGTCCCGCACGGAATTGCCCGACGCCTGGGCACCGGTCCAGATGAAGCCGGTCCGCTGGTGGCCGAGAGCGTCGTCCTCGGTGTCGTAGCTGCGCGCGTACTCACCGGCCGAGGACTCGGTGTACTCCGGGTCGTCGGCCTGCATCAGCCAGTTGTGCCCCTCGGCGGAGTTCGTGCCGATGTCGTACGTGTTGTCGTACAGTCCGAACTGGCTGGCCAGCGCGTGCTGGTTCGGCGTCACATTCTCGCCGAACTGCGTCAGCGACGGGTCGCCGTTGCCCTGGGGGACGTCACCGAAGACCTGGTCGTAGGTCCGGTTCTCCTTGACGAGCAGGAAGACGTGCTTGATCGTCGAGGGATCGCCGAGCCGCTGCGGGACCGGTACCGGCTTCGCCTCGTTCTTGCCCTTGGACAGTTCGACCGAGCCGCGCATCCAGCCGTTCTGCTTGAAGACCTTCGCCGTCTGGGACCTGATCACGCTGTCGTCCGGCAGCGTGAACCGCTGCACGCTGGACGTCGTGTCGTGGGTGCCGTGCCCGGTGCTGCTGGTGGGGCGGCGGGCGTCGATACCTCGGGTGTTGGAGACCACGACCTGCTTGCCGACGGTGGCGATCTCGGCGGGGAAGTAGTCCGTCGGGAGCAGGCCGATGTAACTGACCGGCTCCTGCGGGGACTTGTACCGGTAGACGGCGACCGCGTTGGCGCGGCCGAGCGTCACCAGCAGGTGACCGTCGTCGGTGAGCGTCACCGCGTCGGGCTCGTAGCCCACCGACGCTTCCGGCCACGGCTGGGTGGCGATCGTCTGTACGACCTTGTCGGTGGCGGTGTTGATGACCGACACGTCGTTGGTCGCGGTGTTGGTGACGAACAGCGCGCCCTTCTTGGCGTACAGGGCGGTAGGGTGCAGACCGACGTCGATGCTCGCGACGGTGGCGGCCGGGTCCGCGAGGTCGATGACGCTGACCGTGCCGGTGGTGGTGGCCGCGGTCTTCGGGTCGGCCGGCACCTGGGTGCCGTACGAGTTGATGGTGGTGTCGCCGGCCTTTGCCGGACGCCCGCCCTCGTTGCTGACGTAGAGCTTGTCGTCGACCTGAACCATGTCGCGCGGCGCATTGCCCACGGGCCAGCTCTGCTTGATGGCCCCGGTCGCCGCGTCGATGGCGACCACACGGTTCTGGCCGTTGACCGCGGAGTACACGGTGGAGCCGTCGGGCGAGAACACGGCCTCGCCCACCAGCGCGTGTTTTGCCCCGTCCGCGGGAATCTTGACCGTCGTCGGGTTGGCGACGCTGCCGTCCGGGTTCACGGTGAACCTCGTGTAGCCATCGGTCTGGCCCAGCCACAGCTGCGAACCGTCGGGGGAGTACGTGGGGCCTTCCTGGCCCACGCTGTTGCTGCCGATGCGCGGGCTCGACGACGCGGAGCTGCTGACGAGCTGCTGTACCTTCCAGTTCTTCAGGTCCACGATCGACAGCGCCGCCCCGCCGTCGGTGACCGAGGCCGCGAGGTGACTGCCGTCCGGGCTCACCGCAGACGACATGATCTTGCCGTTGTTCACGACGAGGCGCTCGCCGTACGGGGCGATGTACTGGTCGCTGGAGATGACCTGGCCCCGATCGGTGACCTGGCCGACCTGGTCGGTGCCGAACTGGTGTGTCTGGGCAATGGCGGTGCCGGCGGCTACGAGGGCGACAGCGGTGGTGCCTGCCGTCAACAGAGGTAGCCGGCGGCCGATGCGTCTGCCGAGAAAGCTGACATCGCCGTTCTCGACACGCCTACGGCGGCGTGTTACCTGCATTGAGTCATCCCTTCGTGGTGGCGAGCAGCTCGACGTTGCCGTCGAACTGCCACAGCGGGTTCGGTGCGTCCCCGGTCGGGGTGCGGACCAGGAAGTAGCCGTTCACTTCCTTCGGTCCGTCGCCATCGGCCATGAAACGACCGTCTGGGGTGACGTCGAGCTGGTAGATGGCCGACCCTGCGGCCTCGACGTCAGGGAGATGCCAGGAGACGACGCAGCGCCAGTCGTTGCCCGGCCCTTCGGCTGCGACCTTGACGCTGCCCTTGTCGCATGTCGCCGTGGCCTTCAACTGCGCTTCTGTCACGTCGGGGCGGTTGAGCCGCTCGGTCTGAAGGCGATAGAGATGAGCGAATGCCGTGGCGACCGAGCGCTGCACTTTGTCCTGTTCGATGCCGGAGCCCGTGGCTCCGGTTGCCGTGGCGACGATCGCGACCGTCGCTGCGACCAACCCGGCGAGTGGCAGGACTCCGGCGGTGACCGCGCGGCGCCCGGAGCCGTCATCGGTCAGGTTGGTGAAGTCACGCCGCACGAACAGCACATAGGCCAGCACTGTCGCGGTCACGGCCCACAGCAGGCTGACCACGATGCCGATCAGGAGCGGGCCGAGCTGTGCCGGGTCGGTGAACAGACCGTTCCAGGCGATGAAGGCGTAGCTCGGCAGGGCAAGGCGTACGGCGACGGGGAGCGGCATCATCTGGGCGAGCTGCATCGCGAGCGCGACGAGCGCGGGCATCAGCAATCCCATCGGGGACCGTCCCAGCGTGACGGACCCGAGCAGTCCGATCCCTGCGAGAGCGAGGGTCGGCGCGAGTACGCAGAGCCAGGCGAGCGAGACCTTCCCGGCGGCGCCCGCCGGTGTCAGCAGGTGGCCGTCGAGGCCGACCAGCGGCTGGTTGCCGACCGCCACGACCCCGCCGGCCGCGCTGGAGCAGGCCAGTCCGGCCACGAGCAGCAGGATGACGGTGATGCTGGCAAGTGCCTTGGCCACGAAGATCCGTCGGTGCGAGCGGATGGCTACCAGCAGGTGGCGCCAGGTGCCGAGGCGGTCCTCGGAGGCGAACACGTCACCGGCGACCACCGAGGTCAGCAGCGGGAGCGCCCAGGTGCCCGCGAAGCCGAGCATCACCAGCGGTCCGGCCCACCCCGTGGCATGCATCCAGCGGCCGAAGAGGGTGTCGACGGGGAGCGTGCTCTGCCGGCTCACCGCGGCGACGAAGACGGCGGGCACGATCCAGCAGGCGAGAACCAGCAAGCGGATCCGCCATTGCGAGACCAGTTTGACCAGTTCGAAGCGGTAGCCGCGCGGAACCGAGACGGGGCGGGCCGCGGCAACGTTGTCGACTGCGACGGTCCCGGTCATCGGTCGGCTCCGGTCTGCTGGGTGAGGGCGAGAAACGCGGCTTCGAGCGGGGACACCACGGGTGCGAGCTCACGCACCGCGACCCCCGCGTGCACGAGCTGCACCACCAGTTGGTCCAGGGCGGGCACCAGCGCGCGCACAACGAGCACCTCGGCATCGCGCCGCACGCCGGCCTCGGTGTCGTCGACGACGTGGATCCCAGCCGTGTCCACGGCCAGTCGCCGGGCGGCCTGTGGGTCGGAGGTCAGGAGCCGGTAGTCGAGCTCACGGTTCTCGGCGGCCAGCTTGCCCAGCGGGCCGGAGAAGGCGACCCGTCCGGTGGCGAGGATGGTGATCTCGGAGCACAGCGCTTCCAGGTCTTCCATGCGGTGGCTGGAGAGCACGACGCTGGTTCCGTCCGCCGCGAGGCGGGTGAGCACACCGTGTACGTGTCTTTTCCCGGCCGGATCCAGGCCGTTGGAAGGTTCGTCGAGCACGAGCAGCCGGGGCTTGGTGAGCAGGGCGGCGGCGAGCCCGAGCCGCTGACGCATGCCGAGTGAGAAGCCCCGGGCCCGGTCGTCGGCGACGTCGCTGAGCCCGACCTGGTCGAGCACGTCGTCGACACCCGCTGTCCGCGCGTCGCGGCCGCGGAGCGCGGCCAGCGCGGCGAGGTTCTGCCGGGCAGTGAGCGAGGGGTAGAGACCCGGTCCGTCCACGAAGCCTGCGACCCCGTCAGGCGCGGCGAGGGTCCGACCGACCTGCGTTCCCAGGATCTGGAGGCGGCCGCTGTCGGCGACGGCCAGGCCCAGCAGGAGACCGAGCAAAGTCGTCTTGCCGGCGCCGTTGGGCCCGACCAGGCCGTGGATCTGCCCCTGCGCCACATCCAGATCGACACCGTCGAGTGCGACGACGTCGCCGAAACACTTGGTGATCTCACGAGCCCGGACTGCGAGGAGTCTGTCCATGAGTCCCTTCCTTCGAAACACCAGGGACTCTAGGGACGGCACACAACGCAGGCACACGCGGCCGGTTGAACACGTAGGGAACGGATCGTCAAGGCGTCGGCAAATCCGGGTGCGCAAAGCAGCAAGCACCGAGCCAGAGTTGGGCAACCCTGCCGAGCCCGCACGAAGTGACCGTCCCACCAGGAGCCACGTCGCACTGACCGGACCGGCGGTTTCCGTCTGTCGTCACGAATCGTCAGATCAACGACGCTGGGGGCTGGATGAGGTAGAACAGGGCACCGGCCGTGGTCTAGAAGACCAGGGGACGGTCGGCGAGGGCCTGGGTGTTGTGGCCGATGCGCGCGAGGATGCGGCTGCCGGCGGTGGACGGGACCTCCTGGGACGTCGTGGACACCGAAGCCGACGAGGCCGTCCTCGGACGTCCCGGCAGCGGCCGCGGTTCGGGTAGAAGTGCGTTTCCGCAGACGCGGATGGCCGCTTTGGTGGAGCTGGGCAGCCGCGCGCAGGCCTCTACCGCCACCGGCGCCGATCTGCTGCGGCGGTGCCCGCCAACTGCGTCCTGCCGGTGATCAAGCAGTTCCGTGACGGGTCATGGCTTTCTTGATCCTGCTCGCGTTCGCCCTCATCGGTACGACGGTCATCCCGTAGACGCAGTTGTACGCCGCCGCGGGCGTCGTCGACGGGGGTGCCAAGCCCGCGAATTATCCGCTCATCCGTGCCGACGCGATCCTCGGCGCCGTCTTCGCCCGCATCATCAGCCTGACGATCATCGTCGCCACGGTATCCGCGATCGGCGGTACGGGTCCGCTTGCCTCTGCGGCCCAGGCCGCCACGCCGTTCGGTCCTGGGCGAGGCGCCCAACGGGCCGCGCTACCGCATCAACTGCCATCGCAGTGGTCGTCGGCGTCGCCGGCATGTCGACGATCCTGCTGGTGCAGACGGTCCTGGGCCGGGTCGGTCTGGCTTGACCCCTGATTTCACCCGGGCGTGCGGTGCCCCTATGCCCGGTTCCCGACCGCCGGGGTCTAGCGTCCCGCTGTGGGGCCCGAGTCGGCTTGCCCCATGCTGTCGAGCCGGAGGAGGACGATCTGCATGAGTGGCTACCCGGTGACCGAGTGGGCGGCCGCTGAGCTCCCGAAGCTGACCGTGGGGCGACTGCTGTCCGCATGGCAGCTGGACGTCCCGGCGCTGCTGCTGGTCGCCGCCCTTGGTACGTTCTACAGCTGGGGCGTAGTCCGGCTGCAGCGCAGGGGTGAGTCCTGGCCGTCCGCCCGTACCGCCGTCTTCGTGCTGCTCGGGCTGGGTGCGCTGGTGGTGGCGACGATGTCGTCCCTTGCCGTGTATGACCACGTGTTGTTCTGGCCGGCCGCGGTGCAGAACATCCTGCTCGACCTGGTCGCACCCCTCGGCCTCGCGCTCGGTGACCCGCTCCGGTTGGCGGTGCAGGCGCTACCGGAGGTCGCCGCCGGGCGGGTTCGCAGGGCCATGGCCGGCCGCCTGACGAGAGTGCTGACGTTCCCTCTGGTCAGTACGGCTCTGGTGCTGGCCACCGAGCTGACGGTGTATTTCACGCCGTACTTCGCCGCGGCCCTGCGCACCGGCTGGCTGCACGACCTGATGTACCTGCACCTGCTCGTGGCGGGATGCCTGGTCGTCGTGCCAGTGCTCACCCACGAACAAACGCTGCCCTCCTGGTGCACGCATCCGGTACGGGCGGGTCTGGTCTTCCTGGACGGTATCGTCGACGCCGTCCCGGGCGTCGTCGTCATGACGCACGGCACGCTGATCGCGGGCGCCTGGTATCTGCACCACGCGCCGTCCTGGTCCCCGGACGTCCAGCACGACCAGCAGCTCGGCGGCGGCGCGATGATCAGCATCGCCGAACTGGTTGCGCTTCCCTTCATGCTGGCCCTCCTGTACCAGTGGGCCCGCGAGGAACGCAGCCAGACGGCGGAACTCGATCGCCGTCTCGACAGGGAGCTGGCTCCGGTCGCTGCCGGTGTCGGCGCCCATGGCCCTGCTGCTCACGAGCCCGAACGTGTGCGCCCCTGGTGGGAGACCGAGAACAGCGAGGTGGCGGCCAGGATCCGCCGCCAGCAGGATGTTTGACCGGGTGAGGGGCACTCCTGGCGTCGGCCGCTTGGGCATTGTGCACGCGGAGCACACCCCTGTAGCCGGGCGGCTGTTCGGGCTGGGCGAAGTGTGGCAGTGCGGCGCGGTGGGCGCTCCCGCCGGTGGACGTCTCGTGGTGGACGGCGTCGACGAGGATTCTGAGCTGCCCCGTGTCCTGCAGGAACGTCGGCGTCGGCAGCGGGCAGCCGGGTCGGACAGTCCGTGCGGTAGTGCACACCTCTGCCGGTGCGTGGTGCGCAGCAGCGGAGTGGTCAGGCCTGCTGCGAGGGAGGTGACAGCACCCAGGCATGCGGCGAGGAAGGCGGTCCGTACGCCTGTCGCGTCGGCGATGATGCCCGCGGTCGTGGCCCCGAGGGGCTACCCGCCCCATGCGATCATGCGAGCTGTGGCGTTGACCCGGGCCTGGAGGTGGTCGGGGTCGACTTGTTGGCGAATGACGATGCCGTTGAGACTGACCAGGCCGTTGGCGGTCTGCCGGGCGGCGAGCGCGAGAAGCCCCGTGATCAGTTCTGGGGAGCACGCCCAGCAGGCGAGGAAGAGAGCGTTGGCCTCGAGGCCGCCGAGGGTGATCCAACCGACGGGCAGGGTCTTCTGGAGTCGGGGCAGAACAGTTCCGGCGAGCAGCGCGCCGAGAGCGGCCGCGGCCCAGAAGAGGCCTATGCGCCCGTCGTTGAGCGACAGGTCGAACCGCGGGCGGCCGTGACGACGATCAGGCCGATGACCCTGCCTTCGGTGAGGCCGTTGCCGATTCCGAGCGCGGTCAGGGGTCGCACCAGCGGGTGATGGCATTGTGGCGCAGCCCTTCCGCGTGGGAGGACCTGTGGGGCGGCAGGCTGATCCGGACCTCAGTCGGGCAGTCCCCAGAAGGATCCGTGCAGGCCGACCTGGGCGAAGTAGGCGGTGGCGGAGGCGGGGTCACGGCGGGTGTAGCCCGGTTCCAGGCGTCCGGTGTACCAGTCGCTGGCGAGGCGCCAGAGGGTGCCCAGATCCATTACGTAGCCGCGCTTCTGGCCCGTCCGTTGCAGCCAGGTGTCGACGCAGTCGGTGGAGCAGAACAGGCGCTGGTTGCCGCAGGTGCGCACGACATCGTCCCAGGCCCTGCGCATGGGGGCGAGGAAATGGGCCACCTGGTCGCCCTGCGGCGGCCCCTGTTGGCCGACCACCCAGGCATGCGGAGCGTCGCAGGCCGGACAGCGGGTGGCGACCAGGACGTCGGGCTCGTCCTCGAGCAGGTGGGGCATGGCGAACGAGTCCCAGGCGCAGCCGCCCCACCACAGTGTGTGCGCCCCCATGACGGAGAAGCCGAGCGGCACGGACGCGAAGGGGTGGGCCATCACAACCTGGTCGTGGTCCTGCGGATCCAGGACCACGTCGTGACGTCCGTGAAGGGTGCGCAACTCCTGACGCACCTGGTCGGGGACGAGTCCGGTGGGTGCGGCGAGTTCCGGCACGCTCGGAGCACGGCCGGTGCGGGCGAAGCCGTTGTAGACAGCCAGGCGAACCCTCTCCGTCCCGTGAAGGCTCGTCGGTGCTGCTGAGACGTTCCTGGTCATTCTTGTCATTCCTTCGCTGGTCGGGGCGAGGACTCCAGGGTGCGCCTCAAGGAAGCCGGGGGCTTGAACGCTCGTGCGGCACAACTGGGACATGACGCCTTCAGGGGAACGCGCCGCCTATTGGCGGTTCCCGGGCTTGCGCCGGAGGCCATGCACGCCCGCCTCGAGCACGTGCGAACGTGTACCTCCTCTCTGCGCAAGAGCCGTACTGTCCCGGCCCCCGGCGTTCAGGAGGTCAACGCACCCTGGTGGCCGCTGCGTTGCTCCTCCACCCGCACCTACGGCAGCCCGACGCGGCCCGGATCCACAGACCCACTCGGCCAAGGACGCAGGGCGGGCGAAACCATCCCGCCGGCCACCCTCACCCACGAACTGGGCGGGGCGGCCTGCCCGAGATCGAAGCGCGCCCTTCTCCGCACCGGGCCGCACAGCCACATCCGTGTCCAGGACGCGGCAGCCGGCCAGTCGATCGACTACGGGCCGACCAAGTGTGCTGCCGTCCTGGCCGAGGTCGACAAGGCCCTTGCCTCCCTCGCGGGCGAGCGCGCCCTGTGGCCCGGCGACGGCCTGCTGCCCCCGGTCCGCGCCGAGTCCAGGACCAAGCGCCCATCCCGGCCTGCCGCGCTCGCGGACGCGGGCAGGCACTGTCCCGCAGCTACGTCGAGCAGGCGAACCTGCGACACCTGCTTCAGCAGAGCGGTAGGTCCGACCTGCCCGCGACCAGCGACTTCCATGGCCGAGCCAGTGGCGCGTCCGGCAACTTCGGGCGGATGACAAACGGCGTCCGGTGCGGTGTATCGCACGGCGGCCGAACAACGTCGTACTGGTCCGTACTCGGCTGATTGGTCCACGAAGCAAGGTGCCGTGCCGGGCGTCGCGGGCATCGGAGGTCTTCGACCTGTGATCATGGAGCGTTCGTTGAAGGCGATCGACGAGGAGCTTCAGGTCGGGGGGCGATGCCTCACCGTCGTGTGACGCTCGTGGAATGCGCTGTAGGTGATGTGGTGAACTGGTTGGCCTCGCTGCCGACAGGTGCTTTGGTTGTGGGCTGGCTCTTCGTTGCCCTACTGGTCGCGGCCGTGGCGCGGGTCGGCATCCGGGCGCTCGTACCGGTCGGGGAACAGGAGCGGGTGCCCCAGATCGCCATGCCCCTGATGCCCACACTCGGCGCTGCCTTCGCGATCTTTGCGGCACTCTCCCTGGCCAGCGAGGCCAGCTACCTGCGCGCAGCAGAAGGGTTGGTGAGCGACGAGGCGGCCGCAGCCTCCCGCCTGGCGTGGGCGGCGACAAGTCCCCGAGTCCAGTCGGAGCCGATCCATTCGGCACTGCTGGACTACCTGCAGGCCACGCGTGTCAGGGAATGGGAGGGTGCGGCAGCGGCGTCCGGTGACGACCCGGCCACCGCTCGCGCGATCGCACGGCTGGAGCGGCGCGTGCGGGCCGAGGCGGCCCGCCCCGAGCTGGGAACCCCGGCGAGCACGGAGCTGCTGGTTTCCCTGGACAGCGTCACCAGCGGTCGTCGCGCACGCGTTGCGGCGGCCTCGCGCGACGTACCCGCGCTCTACGTCGTCACGCTTGTGGCCGGCGGACTGGCCTTGATCGTGAACGCCGGCGCTCTTATCTTCCGCAGCAGCCTACGAACGTCACTGCTCGTTCTGGGCGTTGCGAGTGTGGTCGGGCTGAGCCTGGCGTTGTTCTTCGCACTCACCGCGCCCTGGAGTGGACCGTTCACCGTGAGTGGGCATCCACTCGACGTCATCATCGGGGACCTGAAGTCGGGCTTCTTCGGCGGCGGGTCCTAGAACCAGCCCACTCCTGAAGTGCTGTGGAGGTGCTGTCCCATTCTTGAGGACAGGGCCACGACGGTCGCTGCGTCTGCCGTCCGGTCGCGCCCGACGGGTGGCGTCGGGGCATCGCGGATCTCCAGCCGGCGCCCGCGGTCGTCGAATGGGGGAGGCCTGAGTCTCGGGCGCGCACTTCTGGCAGACCTTTGCACAGGACGCCGCCCAGGGCTACGGGCGCCTCTTGGCGTGCGCGGCGGCCACATCACTATTCAACCGATTGGTTGACAAGCCAGAGGCCTGACCGTAGCGTATTTAACCAATCGGTTGAATATGAGAGGTGCGAGGTGGCCGACGATCGACTGTCGCTGGTGTTCTCCGCACTGGCCGACCCCACCCGGCGCGACATCGTGGCCCGGCTCGCCGCCGGGGACGCCACGGTCAACGAACTGGCCGAGCCGTACGACGTCACCGTGCAGGCCGTGTCCAAACACATCAAGGTCCTGGAGGACGCCGGTCTGGTCAGTCGCAGCAGAATCGCCCAGCGGCGGCCCTGCCACCTCGAGGCAGAGGTCTTCGACCTGATGACGAAGTGGATCGAGCGCTATCGACGCGAGGCGGAGGACCGTTTCCGCCGCCTCGATGCCCTCCTTGAACAGATGGACGAGCAGCCGGCGACGGACACACCGACGAAAGAGGCGGCATCATGAACACCACCGACCCGCACCACCGCAACGAGACGCGGATCGTGGCCGATCCGGATCTGCCAACCATCCTGATCATCCGGGAGTTCGACGCTCCGCCGGAGCGCGTGTTCCGGGCCTACACCGATCCCGATCTGGTCGTCCAGTGGCTCGGCCCGCGTCGGCTCACGATGCGGATCGACCGGTACGACGCGCGCAGCGGCGGCTCCTATCGCTATGTGCATCAAGACGGCGACGGAACCGAGTACGGCTTCCATGGTGTGTTCCACGAGGTGCGCCCCAACGAGCGCATCGTGCAGACCTTCACCTACGAGGGCTTTCCGGACGGCGTCAGTCTGGAGACGGCTGTCTTCGAGGACCTCGGTGGTCGCACCCGGGTCACTGGCAAGTCGCTCATGGACTCGATGGAAGCCCGCGATGCGATGCTCAAGAGCGGCATGGATCACGGCGTCCGAGAAGGCTACGAACGGCTTGACGAGCTGCTCGGCGGCCGGCAGGGCGACAGCACCGGCCGACGCACCGAGGTGGAGTCCTGATCATGGCGAGCACAGCAGCCGATGAGCACCGTACGGTGGCACGCGCCTTCACCGTCCGCGTACGCGGCACGGATCCGGAAGCGTGGGACAACCCGGCGCCGTGCGAGGGGTGGACCGCCCGGGACGTCGTGCGTCATCTCGTTGAGTGGTTCCCCGACTTCCTGAAAGCCGGAGCCGGAGTCGAACTGCCGAAAGGGCCCTCGGTGGACGACGACCCGGTGGCCGCCTGGGTGACGCACTGCGATGGGGTGCAGGCCCTCCTCGACGATCGGGCCACCGCACACAAACTGCTGTCGAACCCGCACATCGGAGAGATGCCACTGGACCAGGCGGTCGACCGGTTCTACACCGCCGATGTCTTCATGCACACCTGGGACCTGGCACGCGCCACCGGCCAGGACGAACACCTCGATCCCGCCAAATGCGCCCAGTTGCTCGACGGGATGCTGCCGCTCGACGACGTGCTCCGTGCGAGCGGGCAGTACGGACCGCGGGTCGAGGTGCCGGAGAGCGCCGACGTCCAGACTCGCATGCTCGCCTTCATCGGCCGCAAGTCCTGAACAGCCGGACGGCACCGTCGGCGGAGCCGGCCCAGGAGCGCGCTGCAGGTACGCCTCGCGAGGCCCCGGGCCTGCTGGAGCTGCCGGTTTCCGGGGGCTGGCCCTCTGTGGGGCCGATTCGGCCAGAAGGCGGGGGTGTTGACTGCACAGGTGGTCCGTTGCCCGCGGAACTGCTGTGCTACTTCGCCTTCTTCGCTGCGGGCCGGTCTCACATACACGTACACCAGGACCGGGAACATGATCAGGGTGGGGATGGTGGGCCACTGCAGCAGAAAGCCGATCATGATGAGGACGAAGCCGTCGTACCGCGGTGACGCACCCATGCATACGGTCCAGTGGCGGCCGGTTCGTCGCGCTGGACGGCTTCGCACAGGCGCTGCCAGGCGGCGGCGACCAGCCGGAACCCGGTACCGATGGCGATGGAGCCGGTCGGGTGGAAAGGGCTCAGGTGCGGGTCGCCCTGCCGGCCGGTCAGGTCGTTCCCCCAGGTGCCCGCCTGCGGCTTGTGCTTGCCGCCGCGTTCGGCCCACTGACTGCCGGAGTGCGGCTGGAGGTTGAGCGGACCGAACTCATCGACGCACAAGACCACGACCGGCTCACCGTCTTCGGGACGACCTCGCCGTCGGCGATCGCGCAGAGGTGCTCGATAGGGGCCTTCTTCGTGGCGTAGTCGGGGTCGCGCGAGGCCTCCCGGTCTTCACGCGTTGAAAGGAGACGGCCTCCTCGCGGAGCAGGACGCGCAGGGCCTCGTGGCTGATGTCGTCGACCACCCCCCTTGTCGACCAGGAAGTCGGCCGGCTTGGCCAGGCTCCGGGTCGAGAACGGCAGGCCGTGCTCGGTCGGCTCGGACTTGGCGATCTTCTTGACATCGAACGCCGCTCGGGCAGCGCAAAGTCCTCGGGCGACCGCCCTTGTACTCGGGGTGGAGTGCCTCGAAGCCGTCGGCGCTGAGGTCGTGGATCACATCGCGGACCCGGTCCGCGCTGGTGAACGTCACCTCGGCGAGCTTCGCCACCGCCATGCCCTGTGCTGACAGCAGTACCATCGGGGCCCGCCGCCACGACACGACCGAGCCGGTGCCTCTGCGGATGATCCGCAGCACCTCCGGCCTTCATCGTCATCGATCTCACGAACTCGCACACGTTCTGCCACCCGGACAGACTCATGGTGAGGCCCCGCCTGCGCCGGCACCAGAGCGGCGCGTCACATCAGGACAGGACAAACGTTGCCTGGTACGGCGCTAGATGCCCGCCGATGACATGGTGTGATGCGGTCTCGATGCCGCTGGTCCCGGATTGTGGCGGCCGCCGACGGGAGGCAGGGTGTTCTCGAGACCGTTTGGGCGAGGCGGATGGCACACGGCCTGTCACGGATGCGGGCTGTGGCTTGTCCTCATCGCGAAGCGAATTGTGTGAGCCGGGGACCGGCGAACTTGGTCACCGCCGAACGAGTGGGTCGGTACACCGGTCCGAAAGGCGGTGGCCGACGCAGGATCGTCCATTCCGGGCAGGCTTACGGAGGTGCGGTGCATGTCAGAGAAGAACCCAGAGCACGGGCCCGCCCACGAGGGCTCCTTGCCGCCCGAAGTCAAGTTGCTGCAGGAAGTCACTCCGCCCTTCTTTCCCGAAGGCGGTTCGGGAATGACCATCCTCGTCGAGTGGCCTCCCGGTCATCCCGGGCTCCCTCCGCATCGCCACTCGGGTCCATCGTTCGGCTACGTGATGGAAGGCGCGGTCCGGTTCGAGCTCGAGGGTGAGCCGGAGCGTGTGGTCGAGGCCGGTGGGACGTTCTGGGAGCCAGGCGGTGACGTGATCCACTACCAGGACGGAAATGCGCTGTCGGACGCACCGACCAAGTTCGTGGTGACCATGGTGTGCGCGCCGGGTCAGCCGATGCTCACGTTGGTCGACGAGGAGGAGCTGAAGGAACGGGCGCACCTGCGTGCCCCGCGTCCCTCCGAAGGCTGACCCGCGAGATCGAACAAAGGCGCGGAGTCCGGGCGTGCGTTCCGCCACCCGGACAGACTCGTGGTGATGCCCTGCCTGCGCCGGCACCCGAGCGGCGCGTCACATCACCACAGGGCATACGTTGCCTGATACGGCACTGATATGTGGGGCCGATCTGTCAAGGGGCACTCTCCAGCGGCGTCCGGGATACGTGTCTCGGGCGCCGGTTGTGTGCAGCGGGCCGGTCGGTGCCTGGTGGCGCGCGTGTCGGTCCCGACGCGTCATACATGCTGATATACGCGGGTTGGTTACCGCAGGACGGGCTGTTCGGCGGGAGCGCTTGCGCGGGTCCAGAGATAGAGCGCGGCGGCTGTTGCCGCTGCTCATGGTGCCGTCGCGGGTCGCTCCTCACGGTGCCGCCACCAGGTCGCCGGCCAGCCGGTCTGTAGGCTCGTCCGAGTCGGGCAGGGTGGCCGGCGACCAGCACCAGCCGGCCAGCTCCCGGGCGATGGCCACGTTCGCGACCACCGGCCGCTTGTGGTTGGCGATGAAGGTCTTCCAGCGCTGGTTGAGCCGCTGATTGTCCAGGTGTCCGCGGGCGCGCGCTGCGGCCGGTGCGTTGCCAGCGGGATTGATCGTGGCCCCGGCCCGGTAGCGCTTGCGGTGGTGCCAGGCGCCCCCGGTCCCCGTGTCGATCGCGGACGCACCACCCCGCGGGCATGCACATCCAACCCGACGCTCGTACGCTCAGAAAACACCGGGCCCCCCGCAAATGTAGGCACTACCGGCCAGGCTGCGCCCGGCCGGCAACCCACGACAACTTGCGAGCGAGGCCCGGGCCCACGGCCGGCACCTACATGCCGTCTAGCAGCCGAGCCGGCTGCCCAGCAGGTAGATGGTCAGCGGAGTGCCGTACATTTCGGTGAACAGCGGGGTGAGCGTCGCTCGCGGTGACCGCAGTTGCAAGGGCCGACAGGGTGCTGAGCGCGTGTCAGGTGTCCGTCGGCTCCCGCTGCTGCGGCAGGCTGACGATGTGATCGCCGACAGGATGCGAGCCGAGACACGCGTGAGCATCGCGCTGTTCGCATTGACCCTGACGTCCGGTGCGGTGGACGCGATCACTTTTCTCGGCCTCGGTGATGCCTTCGCCGCCCTTGCCACCGGGAACCTGCTGCTGCTCGCCTTCGGGGTCGCGAGGGCGCCGGGCATCGCCGTCGGCCGCCCGGCGATCGCTCTGGGCGCTTTCGTCCTGGGGGCCGCCGTCTGCGATCTTGTCATTGCGCGGCTGATGCGCCGCGGACGCCGCTGGTTCGTGATCACTCTCGCTGCCGAGGTCGGGATGCTGGCTGCCGCGGGCCTGCATGCCGTCGCGGTTGGCGGGGCCAAAACGCTTCCCGCACCCGCCCTCGCCCTCACGGTGGCGCTGCTTGCCTGCGCGATGGGGTGGCGGACCCGGGCGATGATCGAGACAGGGGTCGCGGACATGCCCACCACGGTGGTGCAGATCGCGATGGTCAAGGCGCTGACGGATGCCCTGTCCTTCAGTTGGCGGGCCGCCCGAACGCCTGCCGTGCCGCGGGCTCGGCGTATTGCCACCGTCCTCGGCATCTTCGTCGGTGGAACCGTCGGCGCACTTCTGCTGCGGCTCGGCCCCGGGCCCGCCATCCTGGCTCTCACGGTGTTCGAGGCCTGTGTGGTGGCATTGGACGCCCGCGCGCCCCGACTCCGGCGACCACCTCCCGCGGAGCACTGACAGCGGCTGGTCGAGAGGGAAGCTCCCGAGGGAGGAATGGCGCAGGCTCGCTTGTCTATTGGGATAACGGCCTCGGTACTGGTGGGCTTACGTATTCAACTGTCGCGCGTTGACCTGTTCAGCTCTGGGATTGGGGGCGGAAATTCCCGTTGTCGGTGAGCGAGTCGGACCCGAAGGTCGTCCACATCAGGGCGGACGCCTCCGCATACGAGGTGACCTGGGTGCTGGACGCCCACTGGGCCAGCGGTTTCCGCAGCGGCACGCTGGTGATCAACGACAACGGGCGGCCGTTCCGCACGAGTGGCAACAACGGCCGGCCCGCCTACGAGTTTCCGCTGGGCGGCTCGGGCTGGGGCCCGGAGGGCACGACCCAGTGACCCGGTCCGGTCAGCAACCGATCGTGACCCACTTGTGGACGGGGTAGGTGCGGCTCGTGTCCTCCCTGACGCTCGACAGGATGTCGAGTTCGGCGCCGGTGGGCGGGGCGACCAGCCGGAACGTCACCCAGGCATCACCGACGGAGTCGGTGGTGCCTGACGTTCCCGAGGTGTAGCCCTTCTTGCCGGGAATCCAGTAGTCCACCCACACCGGTTGCCGCGCGAATCTGGATGCGTCGGAGAGGTCGTGCGAGATGTGCACGGTCACGTCCACCGCGCGGATGGAGTACGGCCATGTGCCGACGGTGGTGCACTGCTGGAAGGCGGTGGCGTAGGCGTCGTCGAACCACCACTCCCTGTCGACCCCGCTCGTGTTGTCCCGCGTGCAGTGGAGCAGGGTGCGCGTCAGCGTGTTGCTGTAGTAGGTGCCGTCGGTCCAGACGACCTCGTAGCTGATGCTCAGCGTCGAGGCCGCGGGCGGGTTGTCCACCGTGTAGTTGAAGGTGACGTTTCCCTTGGTCGGGTCGAACTGGCCGAACAGTGTGCCGTATTTGCTGGTGCCGGGGATGGTGTAAACGGCGGTGATCTTGGAGTCGGCGGGGCCGTGCCCGACGGCTTCCAGGTTCAGGGTGACCCGGTCCACGGGTACGGTGGTGGTCGTCTTGCCGCTCCCGGTGGTGTCCATTCCGCAGTGCTGGTCCACGTAGGCCGCCACCGGCCCGTCCAGACCGGCGTAGGCGGGCGACGCTCCGGCGGCGGTCAGGCCGATGAGCAGGGCCAGACTCGCGATCAGTGCGCTCAGCGCTCTTCGTGATCTCAGTGCGCTCAATGGCCTTGGCGGTCTTGGTGCTCTCCTGGTCATTTTGATCTCTCCCCCTGGGTCGATGATGCTGTTCGGTGTCGGAGCCGGGTCAGCAGGCGATGGTGGCCCAGGAATGCGCGGGGAAGGTGTGCGAGCCCGCTTGGCCGCTTGCCAGCACGTCGAGTTCGGCGCCGGTGGTCGGAGCGATGATCACGAACGACAGCGTGGCCTTGCCATCGGAGTCGAAGACGCCGGACGTTCCCGAGGTGTAGGTCTTCTGGCCGACGATCCAGTAGTCGGCCCAGACCGACCGGCCCGCGTACCACGAGGGCCAGTAGGACGAACCGTGCGCGACGTTCACCGTCACGATGTCCTCGCGGACATAGGCGTGCCTGCCGCCGACGCCGATGTCGACGGTCTCGCACCGCTGGGAGACGCCGGTCACGGTCACGTAGTCGTTCCACGTCGAGGCGTCGACGTAGGCGGTGTTGTCCCGGGTGCAGGGAGCCAGCGGAGCGCTCACGAAGTTGCTGTAGTAGACGCCGACGTCGTGCCACCACACCTGGTAGGTGACGGTCAGTGTCGCGCCCGGCGGCGGGTTGGACACCGAGAAGTTGAACGTGGCGTTCTTCCTGGCGGTGTCGAACGCTCCGGTGGCGGTGCCGGTCTTGGTGCTGCCGCTGATGGTGTAGAAGGCGGTGATGGTGGAGTTGGCGGGCGCGTAACCGACGGACTCGACGTTCAGGGTGATCCGGTCGACGGGTATCGCGATCGTCATGGGACCGCTGCCACTGTTCTGCACGGCGCAGTGCTGGTCCAGGTTGGGCGCGACCGGTCCGCCCGGGTCGGCGGAGGCGGGTGACGCCCCGGCGGCGGTCAGGCCGATCAGGATGGCGAGAGCAGTGGTCACCGCTCTCCAGGATCTCCAGGTCTTCCAGGTTCTTCGGGTCTTTCGGGTCATCGCGGATGCCCCCCAGGTCGTTGGTGCCGGACGGTGCTCTCCACTTGCGGCGGCAGAGACGCCCGTACGGCACCTACGGTTCCTGGTCCGGTGCAGCACCGCTCAGTCCCGGTGGCAGGACCAAGTACGCGCGCCGACAAGCCGCTTGGCGTAGTCCGGAAGGTCCTGCGGGTCGTCGCCCGTCTCGTCCGGGCAGAACGCGAAGCGCTCTACGGCGAGTGCCTCGCGTCGGCCGGTGCGCTGGGCGGCGCCGCGACCGAGGAGCCAGCCGGTCGAAGGAGAGCGCGATGACACGTATGCCGAAGCGGTCCTCGCAGGAGTGGAGCACGGCGCAGAGCCGGACCACGTCGTTCTCGTTTGTTGAACGGGACGGACCAGCCGAACACGGCCGGTATGTCGGCGGAGCGGCGGGCCGAGGTGGTGCCCCGGCATGAGCTGGCGGCCGCGATCGCTGCGGTTCGAGCACCCCGCGCAGATGCCCCCACGGGAGGAGATCCACACGAACCTGCTCGACCGCCTACAGGAGGCCGGGGAACAGGGCCGGCTCTGTGAGATCGCCGCGATCGAGGCGAGCCTTGCCGCCGCCGAGTAGAAGCTCACCGCCATGCGCGACCTCGCAGCCCGGCACACCACCGTCCACCTCGGCGTACCCGATTTCCGCACCAGCGTCGGCCGACACACCGAGAGCCCTGACGGCGGCTGAAGGCCGTCCGACCGCGGGCCCTTCGAGCCTGCTGCGGCCCGGTCGAGTGACACGGTCACCGGATGGGGTGAAGGTTGCCGGTTGAGGCATCGGTGGCTGGCCCCAGAGGGGATTGGACTAGCGCAGAGCAGGTCTATCACCGGGAGTCATCGTGAAGGTCATGAAGGTCATCGGGCGGCTGTCGGTCCCTGTGGCGATGGGGCTCGTTCTGGCTGCGACAGGGGTCTCGGTCACGGCTGCTTCGGCCGTGACACCTGCCCCGCGAGCCTCCGCGACCAGCGCCCAGATCCTGACACTCACTGCTGCCGACAACGGCAAGACGGTGACGGTCGACCGCGGCGACATCGTCACTGTCTTCCTGACGAGCACCAACGCGCCCGGGCCCGGCACACCGTTCGTCTGGAGCGCGCCCACATCCTCGGACTCGAACGTCCTCGCAGAGGTAACCAGCATCGCCATCCCGAACGGTGACGCGTTGGGCATCTTTAGAGCAACCGGCTCAGGGTCTGCCACGCTCTCCGCCACGAGGGAATGCAAGACCGTCCCGCCCGGCCCCATGTGCACTGCGCCCACCCTGCTGTGGCGTGTCACCGTCAACGTGCAGTAGGCCGCTGCAGAGAGAGCGGATACGCAGGGCCCCGCCGCCTCAGCGGGTGTCCCGGTGGATGACGCGGCCGTAGCGGAGGGCCTGGTCGAGAGAGTCGATCAGCGCGAGGAGCCGGCCTGCGGCGGCGAGGTCCGGGCAGCGCAGGCCGGCGTCCTGCGGGGCGCTGGGACGAGGAATTGTCGCCTGGTCCCGGGCGCCATGTCGCAGGTGACCATGCAGGGGGCAGCGGCGCGCGACACGCCCTGACACTGCAGGACTCCAAGATTTCTGACGGTGTTGTCAACTTGGCTGGCAGCTGGACCCTTACGGCCATGGTCACCGCGGGGCCGCGAACCCCGCTCGCTCAGCACCAACGGCTCACCCTGCTACGGCAGGCCGTCAACCGCGACGGCATCCCTCTCCAGGACCGCGAGGCCGCCGCGCTCGTCCTCCGCTACGCGCAGCCGCTCACCCGGATCGCACGGCTCACCATCGACGATGTCCTCCGTGAGGACGGCGAGGTCCGGATCCGGCTCGGCGACCCACCGTCGCCCCTCCCGAAGCCCTTCGCCGGCATGCTGGTGGACTACCCTGGCCAGCGGCCGAACACCATGGCCGACAACCAATCCGGGCGCCCGATGGCTCTTCGCAGGCCGACGGGCCGGACAACCCACGACCTCGGACACCCTCGAAATTCGCCTCCGCGACCTGGGCTTCCCTACCCAGCGAGGACGCGCGTCGGCGACCCGCCAGCTCGTACTCCAAGCGCCCATCCCCGTGGCCGCCCGCATGCTCGGCTCCACGACGACACCCCCGCGACTCGCCGTCGAGGCCGGAGAGAACCTGGCGGCACGACGCCCCCGGAGACCACACCTGCCGGCCCGTGCCCACATCTGTTCCTCGAAGGCGCGGACGGCCTCGTCCAGATCTGCCGGGCCGGTGGTGATGGACTCGGCGAGTTCGGCGCCTTCCAGCATCGCGAGGTTCGCGCCCGCCCCCAACGGGGGCATCAGGTGGGCGGCGTCGCCCAGTAGCGTCACCCCGGGGACGTGGGTCCAGGTGTGGGACACGGGCAGGACGTAGAGGGGGCGGTGGACGAAAGCGGTGCTGGAGGCGGTGTCCTTGCGCAAGGTCGCCGCCCGGCTGAACGCCGGACCGATGCGGCTGTACGGATACATCTCCACCAAGGAGGAGCTGTTCGACCTCATGGTGGACGCGGTTCAGGCCGAGATTCTCCCCGAGGAGCATCCCGGTGACTGGCGGGAGGCGCTGTGCATCCTCGCCCACCGCACCAGGCAGGCCGCTCTCCGTCACGAATGGCTGGCCGACCTGCTCGGCGGCCGCCCGACCCTGGGCCCGAACGGCCTCGCCGTGACCGAGGCCAAGCTGGCCGCCCTCGACGGCCTCGCCGACATCGACACGGTCATGCGCGCTGTGGAGACTGTCAGCGCCTACTTCACCGGCGCGATCAGGCGCGAGATCGCGAACCTTCGGGCCGAGCGCGCCACGGGCCTGTCCAAGCGCGACTGGCAGCGCGCCTCCGGCCCGCATGTGACGAGAATGCTGGCCACGGGCCGCTTCCCGGCGCTGACCAAGGCCGTGTACGACGGCACGGACGTGGACGCCGAGGCATCCTTCGCAACCGGCCTGGACTGGGTCCTCGACGCCGTGGCCGCCAAACTCACCCGGCCGTCGGCGTGACGCTCAGCTCCTGCCGATGAGCGAGGCCGGGGTCGGTGTCCACGGGCCGTGCGGGCAGTCTGTCGGTCCCATTTCGCGGCGGGTGCCCACGCGACCACGTCCCTGCTCGGCGAGAAGAACAGATGCAGCGTTGGCGGGGACGCGGGTCTGGGCGTGGATGGTGACCCAGGCTTTGTCCAGGGCGCCGGCGGTGGCGTGGCCTCGGCGATGACCGCAGGCGTACTCGGCGAGTGTGCCGTTCAACAGGGCTGTGGTCCGTCTCCTGCATGCGAGCTCTACCGGCTGTTGAGGGCCACCGTCTCGTCCGGCACCGACGGCGACTGCGTGTCCGCCCCGGGCCCGGCGAACCGCATGGCGACGAACGCCCCCAGGTACAGCAGGGCGACCACCAGCAGCAGCGCCTGATAGCCCGTCACCAGGGCCAGGTACTCGAGTGCGCCCCCGGTCAGCGCGCCCAGCAGATTCGCGCCGAACGCGGACGTCGGATCCGGGGCGAGCGCGAGGCGGTCCGAGAAGATGAGGTTGGCACAGAAGATCGGGGCGAAGGCCAGGGCGATGGCGGCGGCGAGCCGTCCGGCGAAGGGCAGCGAGAGCACGGCGTGCGCCGGGACGAGCCAGGCCACCGCGAGGGTGCCGAAGAGCAGGAGCTGCAGCGGCAGTCGCCTGACCCGCCGCAGCCTGCGCCGGACTTCGACCGCCGCGAGGACCGCGAGCAGGACGCCGATGAAGACCAGGGCGTTGACCAGCCAGGTCGTACCGAAGTAGAGCGCGAAACCGATCACGTTCTTCGTTTCGAGCAACATGAAGGCCGCGCCCATCAGGAACATGTCGGTGTAGTGGACCGTTCTTCGGATGCGAACCCCGGTCAGGCGCACCGCCAGGAGCGTCACCAGCAGGATCGCGCCCAGTGCGCCCAGGTAGAGCGTGGGAATGTCCCGGTGGAGCAGATACGGGAAAGGGTGATCGTCGCTCGCGGCCTCCGGGACCGTGCCGCTGGGCTGCCAGATCTGCTGACACGACTGGTCGGCGGTCGTCATTCCGGCCACCAGCACGGCCGCGTTCTGGCCGAACGTCGTCATGCAGGGGGCATGGCCGTAGACGTCATCGAGTGAGCCGGCGAAACGGTCGACCAGCCAGCTCTTGCGATAGTAGTTGTACATGGCGAACGCGCCGTGCGGCGCCAGGTGATCGCGCGCGGCCTTGAACGCCTGCTGGGTGAACAGGTAGCTCTCCAGCCGCAGATTGCTCGCGCCGGCCACCAGCGTCAGCGAGTCCGGCAGCGCCAGGACGACGAGATCGTACTTGGCGTTCGTCCGCTCCAGAAAGGCCCGGCCGTCGTTGATGTAGACGTGCACCCTGGGATCGTCGTACGGCTTCGCGGGGTGCAGTTGTGCGCCGATCTGCTGCAGCCGGGGATCGATCTCGACCGCGTCCACGCGCCGCGCTCCGTGCGCCAGCGCGACCGCGACGTCATTGCCGTTGCCGGCTCCGATGACCAGCACGCGCTGGTGCGGGTTGCCGGGCGTCCGGTCGTACGGCTGCCGATAGGGCGAGTTCTTCTGCATCAGTACCGGGAGTGGCGCGATGCTCTGGTGCGGGACGCCGTTGGCGGAGATGTGGTACCCCCGGGTGGTGGACGTCGAGGGTGTGAGCTGGATCTTGTAATAGGGCGACCAGGAGATGCCGGCCGTCGTCGTCTCCACGAACAGCACAGCGACCATCGCCGTCAGGGGGATGCCGTACCGCAGGGTGTTGCGCCGACCTCCGAGGATCAGCAGGGCCGCGGCAGCGAGTACGCCCCATACGACCGACGGAGCGCGGAGCCAGGACACCAGGGCGAAGGACACCGAGCCGGTGATGCTGCCGAGCAGGTCGTAGCGGTAGGCATCGAGCGAGGGAAGCCGGCGGAAGAGATCGGCGGTGATCTTGCCGATCGCGGTCATGATCACCGCTGTGAGCAGGAAGATGGCCGGCAGCGTCACCCACTCGGGGAGGCCGGTGGTCTTCACGGCGGTGAAGTAGATGACCTGGTCGCTGCTCTGACGCACCTGCACCGGGAACTCGCGTACCAGGATGACGAGAACCGCGAGCGGGACCGGTGCCCAGCGTTTGAGCCATTGCCCACGCGCGGCTGGGATCAGGAACCCGATGCCGATGCCCAGGAACGACCCCAGCAGGATGAAGTTCGAAAAGTAGCTGAGGTGGACGACGTTGGCCCCCGCCCATCTGATCAGCGCCAGCTCGACGAAGAGCATGGTGGCGCTGGCCAGCAGTAGCCGCCAGCACACCGAGCGGTCAATATGTCCGGTTCTGATCAGTTTCACGCGCATTTACGGTGCCAGCTGCAGCCCGGCGAGTCGAGGCGACTTGCCGATTTTATGACGATATCGATCGATTCAGACTAGACTTGCGGGCGTCTCCACCAGCAGTACCTCGCCGACCTGGAACACCACCCCCGCAACCGCCGCCTTCGATGCGGACACGCCGGTACCGTGGCCGTGGACGGGCTGCGGCCGAGCTCCGCAGCGATCGTGCCGAACGAGGCCTTGTCACGCAATCGGTCTGCCATGTGGATACGGTCACCCACGGGCCGGCGCCCAGACACGCCCGCTCGGCTTGGCTCGCCGAGCCTTTCCGGCCATTGCAGGCGCGTTTCGACCGAGCCCGTCCGGGTGTGCAGACCGACCGACCAGGAATGGCAGAAGCTGCAGCAGATCGTGCGCCGTGGCAGCACCAGTTCGGTGCGCTACCGGCGCGCGATGATGCTGCTGGCCTCGGCCGGTGGGAACCGGGCGCCGGTGATCGCCCAACTGGTGCAGGCCGACGAGGACGCCTACCGTGAGGTGATCCACAAGTTCAACGAGATCGGGCTGGCCTGACGGACCCTCGGCGGGCGGGAGGCCGTCCCCGTCTGCTCCGTTCTGATGACGAGGACTTCGTCGTGGCGACGCCCACCACCCCCCTGAGCACACGCTGGCGCTGAGGTACACGATCACTCATGGGGCCAGGATTTTCCTGATCGAGAGGCCGCCGGGGGACTGCCAACGTCCAGCGTGGGCCGACGGCGGAGTGCTGCTCCATTCGTTCCGGGGCGAGGGTGGCGGCGCGGGTAAGTCGGTTGCCGGTCCGAGATCGCGTGGCGTCGATGTCCGCCCGAGTGATGGGAATCGGGCAGGTTCTCGGTCACAGTGGACGTACTCGGTCGAGAGGGAAGCCGTGGCGGGGGAAGGTAGGCCGATGACGGAACCCGGTCTGTTCGAGCTGGAAGCTGTCGTGGTGGGGCAGCCGAAGCGTTCACGGTGGCGCAGATACGTGGGCCCCGCCCTGGCCGTGTCCACCGTGAAGGGGACCCCGCTCGCCTGCGTCACGTACACCGACGACACGCACTCCGTCCTCATCAAGACGTCCGGCGCGTTCATCGTCCGTATCGAGCAGTTCGGGCCGGTGGAGTTCCGCTTCACCGACGCCGCGGACCGGGAGGTCGGCACCGCCGGTGCCCGTGGACTCATCAAGACCCGGCAGCTGAGCCTCCAGACGGATCAGGGACGCCAATTCCTCCTCACGCGGCTGGGTCTCCTTTACGCCGAATGGCATCTCACGGAGAGTGATCCGGAAGGGGGCCCCGCGCCGGAGATTCTCGGCCGGGTCACGGTGAGCACCATCGACTCGTGGATCGGGTTGCAGCAGTACGTTGTCGAAATGGACCCTCGCCTGGACGCCTCCGAACGGCGGTCCGTCGTCGCCTCGGTCGTCTGTCTGCACCTGCTCCGCCGGCCTCCTGGTGACAGCACGCGGCCCGTGTGAAAGGGCGCTTGCGAACTCGCCGGCCGTCATCTGGATTGCGGGACAGCAGGCGATCAGTGAGCGTCTGACCTTCGCGTTGTTGGTCCAGGTGTGACAGATCATCACGGTCAGACCGAAGGCCGAGGTTGACCACTAACCCTGGACGAAGGTGACCGTCTCGTCGAGAGGTGCCCGGCCCGTGCGGGCGTAAGCCACCGTGCCGTCCTCGAACCCGATCGACATGCCACAGTAGAGGATGAGCCCGTCCGGGGGCGACAGGACCTCCGCGACGGTCTTGCGATACACCGACCAGGCCATTTGCGTGCAACTGTGCAGCCCTTCGGCGCGGAGCAGCAGCATGACGGTCTGCAGATACATGCCGACGTCGGCCCATTGGGGCGGGCCCATGTCGCGGTCGATGTAGCAGAACAGGGCGGCAGGCGCACCGAAACAGTCCCAGTTGGCGGCAGCGGCCCTCTGGCGCGCCTCCCCGTCCTCGCGCGAAATACCGAGTGCGCCGTAGCGCTGCTCGGCGAAGGCAGTCCGGCGCTCGCGATAGGGGGACTTGAGTGTGGGCGGGTACATCTCGTACTCCCGCTCGTCCCACGGGTCGCCTGCGGCCACGCGTTCGCCGGCGAGCTTCTTGAGTTCGGCCAGCGGCCCGCCGGTCAACACGTATGCGTGCCACGGCTGGAGGTTCGACCCGGAAGGCGCCCAAGCCGCGGCGGACAGCACGCGCTCCAGCACCTCCCTCGGGACATGCCGGTCGGTGAATCCGCGCACCGCCCGTCGGCTCCTGACCGCCTCATAGACGTCCAAGATCATCTACCTTCCTGTATGTCCGTATTCTAATCAATTGACAGCCAGGGTCCGGAAAATGTGACGGGACCACCTCATCAGTGACAGCCACACCCGGACGCGCCCGCACGGATGACCGTGCGGTGGGCACTGTGCCCGGAAAGCTCATCGGCCCAGTCGCCTTCACCGGCGCTGGAAGGGAACCGTCCACGCTCGCCGCTGCGGGGTGCTGGCGGGCTTACGGCCGAACGTGGCCCTGCCGGACCAATGGTCGCCCAGGAGGGCAGGAAGGCCCAGCGCGAGCGCTCGGACGGCTTCCCGCGGCCCACGAGAGACGCACGTCACATCGCTTCCTCGTCACAGGGTTCCCGCCTGTCCTGTCAAAGGGGGGTAATCGGCAGCACGGCACAGGAGAGCGAATGAAGGACATCCTTGTCATCGGTGGGGGTTTCGCCGGCGTGTGGAGCGCGGCAGGAGCCGTGCGTGCCGCGCGTGAGGCAGGGGGTGCGGTGCGGGTGACCCTCGCCAGCGGTGGCGACGACCTGGTCGTGCGTCCGCGCCTGTACGAAGAGGACCCGGAGAGCATGCGGGTCTCCTTGGACCGGATTCTGGGCCCGATCGGTGTCCGCCGTGTCACGGCGACGGTGAGCCGGATCGACACCGACGCGCACACGGTCCGTGCCATGGAGCGGACCGGTGAGGAGCTGGGCCTGGCGTACGACAAGCTCGTACTGGCCGCCGGCAGTCGGCTGGTGCGGCCCAACTTCCCTGGTGCGCAGAATGTGTTCGACATTGACACGCTGCCTGCCGCGGCCGCGTTCGATCACCATCTGCGGCGGCTGCCCCGGGGGGCGTCGTCCCCCGGCCGGTACACGGCCGTCGTGGTCGGGGCCGGCTTCACCGGGCTGGAGATCTCGACCGGTCTGTGTGAACGGCTGCGGGCGATCGCGGACGCGCACGGTGCGGGCGAGGATGTGCGGGTCGTCCTGGTCGACCGTGCCGATGTCATCGGGCCGGAGCTCGGCCCCGGACCCCGCCCGCACATCGATGGCGCGATCGACGAACTGAAGATCGAACGCCGTTTGGGTCGCACCGTGGCTTCGGCCACCTCCGAGGACGTCACCCTGTCGGACGGCGAGGTGATCCCCGCGGCGACCGTCGTATGGACGGCGGGCATGGTCGCGAGCCCTCTGACGGCGCAGATCCCGGGGGAACGCGACCGGCTGGGACGGCTGAGCGTGGACGCCTACCTGCGGGTGATCGGTGTCCCCGACGTCTACGCCGCCGGCGACACCGCCGTCGCCTTGGCGGAGGCAGGGCACTACACGACGCAGAGCTGCCAGCATGCCCTGCCGATGGGGAAGTTCGCCGGGCACAACGTGGTCGCCGACCTTCTGGGAACCGACCCGCTGCCCTTTACCCCCGACCCCTACGGCACCTGCCTGGACCTCGGGCCGGCCGGCGCCGTGGTCACGCAGGGCTGGGACCGTACGGTCCAGATGACCGGAGAGGACGCCAAGACCCTCAAGCGGAACATCAATGCGCTGTGGATCTATCCCCCGGTCGATGACCTCGAGCAGATCCTCGCCCAGGCAGGCCGTTTCTCCAACCTCTGACAGCGCAAGCGCGGGCGCATCGCGTGCTCCCGGTCCCGCCGGGGGCATCACCGACGGAGCGCATGAAGGGCATGGCCGACAGGTACCGCACTCACGTGACGTGTGCGGTACCGGTCGCCTTTCCTGTTGCGGTGAGGCCTGGTCACGGTGTTCCGGCCGCACCGCAATCGAATGCCGTTCAGGCGCATCGATTCCTTGTGAGGGTAGGTTTGGTGCATAAAGTTACATGCAGGACATGAGTATCTAGGGTTGGGCAATGCCATGAAATTTGCGGTCATCGGCGGCACCGGGCTGATCGGGTCACGGGTCGTGCAGAACCTCGACGCGGCCGGCCATCAGGCCGTTCCGCACTCCCCGGCCACAGGCGTGGACCTCGTGACCGGCCGGGGCGTCGAGGAAGCCGTGACTGGCGTCGATGTCGTCATCAACCTGACGAATTCCCCGGCCTTCGACGAAACCTCGCCTGCCTTCTTCCGGTCGTCGATGGACAACCTCCTCGCCGGGAGCAGGAAGGGCGGCGTCGGACACTTCGTCATCCTCTCGATCGTCGGTGTGGACCAGGTGCCCGAGCTGGACTACTACCGGGCCAAGGTGCTTCAGGAAGACATCCTCAAGGCCGGCCCGATTCCGTACTCCATCGTCCGCGCAACGCAGTTCATGGAGTTCATCGACGCGATCCTGTCCTGGACCACCGAAGGCGAGACCGTCCGCCTGCCGCGTACGCCACTCCAGCCGATCGCCGCTGACGATGTCTCCCGCATCGTCGCCGAAGTGGCCGCCGGCGCCCCGCTCAACGGCGTTCTCAACGTCGCAGGACCCGACGTCTACTCCCTCGACGAAATCGGCCGACTGACCGTCACGGCCAAAGGCGACGGGCGCTCCGTCGTCACCGATGACACCGCCAGCATGTACGCCGCCGTCCACGGCGACGTCCTCACCGCCGGGAACGACGCCCGCATCGCCCCCACCCACTACACGGACTGGCTCTCCTGAACCAGCCGCGATCCTCGACGGTCCATCAGTGCCCCGAGGGTCATCCTCGCCCTCATGCGTGTGGTCGCGGTTGCCGTCGAACCTGCCGGACAGCAAGGATTGTGCACAATGCCGTCGAAGAACAATCCAGCGGATGACGCCGAGGACCTCCGGGAAGCAGAGGCAGCGTTCCAGGACGCCCGCGGCTACATGTTCGGGATCGCCTACCGGATGGTCGGCAGCGTCAGCGAAGCGGAGGACATCCTCCAAGAGGCCTGGATCCGATGGCAGACCTACGACCGGTCCAAGGTGGAGAGCCCACGGGCGTTTCTCACGACGACTGTGACAAGGCTCGCGATCAATGTGCTGCAGTCAGCGAGGGTTCGCCGTCAGACCTATGTCGGCCCGTGGCTTCCGGAGCCGGTCGACACGAGCAGCGACCCGGCGCTGGGTGCCGTGAACGCGGAAGCGCTGGAAGTCGCGGTGCTGATGCTGTTGGAGAAGCTCACCCCCACGGAACGGGCGGCGTACGTGCTCCGGGAGGCCTTCGACTACCCGTACGAGCAGATCGCGGAGATCATCGGTCAGACGCAATCCAATGCCCGCCAACTGGTGAGCCGGGCGCGGAAGCACCTTGTCGCGGAGAAACGGGCAAGCGTCGCGGCCGCTGACCACCAGAGGTTCCTGACAGCGTTCGTGGCGGCCGCCCAGGAAGGGAATGTGGCCGTACTGGAGAAGCTGTTCACGGAAGACGTCGTCTCGTTCTCCGACGGCGGAGGGGTCGTGCGGGCGTCGAAGTTCCCCGTCGTGGGCCGTCACCGGGTGGCGAACTACTACCACGCGTTCGCCGACCGCTTCTGGCCCGGCGTCACGGTGGAACCGGTCGAGGCCAACGGCAGGCCGGCGGTGAGCCTGTCACGTGACGGCACCGTGTTCGCCGTCCTCACCGTGAGCGTCACCCCGGACGGTATCGACCGAGTGCTCGTCATGATGAACCCGTCGAAACTTGCTGCCATGACTGTCTGAGCACATGGCAGACCGGGTCCCGGGCCGCGCCCGGAAGTCCGACGACCCGGGACGCGGCAGGACCGCTTCGGCGGGGCAACGCGTACCCGTCCCGCAGAAACCGCCACTACCTCACGGCGACCAGACCGAGGGAGGCATCCACCGGTTGGTCGACGAAGTACGAGCCATGCTCGTCGAAGTACGTGGCTGATCCGTTCGGCAACCAGGCGCAGCTGCTCCCGCCGAGGGCAGCTGCTCGACGTCGGAGTACCGCCGCCACAGGTCCCACGGCCCGGGCGCTTGGCAACAGCCCGCCATGGCGAACATCGGCACCCACAGTGGAAAACTGCCCGACCTGCTCCCACGGCGTCCGCCCATGCTTCTTCTCAAGGGGCGCACGCAATTCGTTCAGGCAGTCCGACGCCCTCTCACGGGGTTCGGACCTGCCCAACGGTGGGCGAACCCGGCATGGAACACCGTTGTCCCCACGGCCCACGATTTGACCTGCTCAACCGTCAACGACTCATCGCACAGGCACAACTGCGAGCCGGTCCAACACCCGTCACGGTGATGGGGTGGCGGTATCAAGCGGCATCACCACCCCTGGCAGTCGTGCCGAGTTCTGCCATCACCCACGACGGGCCATGGCTTGGCGCTTGGTGGTCTGCGCGTCTGAGAGGGCGCGGGCGAGTCAGGAGAGCCAGTCGGTGTAGCGGGTGGGGGCGAGGTGGGCGTCCCTGTCGGTGAGGACGTCGCCCTTGACGGCGGCGAACATGCCGGCGGTGGGGTCGGTGACGACGGTGCGGTTGTCGCCCTTGTGGGAGAGGGTGATGCGGCCCAGCTCGTCCAGGGTGAAGACCTCGGGGCCGGCGATGTTGCGGATGCCGTTCAGCGGGGCGCCAGCAGCGACTTCGGCCACCGCGGCGGCCACGTCCTTGGCGGCGATCGGCTGGATCGGTGTGGCGGGCAACCGGACGGTGTCCCCGTCGGCGGTCCAGGACAGGACGGCGTCGATGAACTCCATGAACTGCGTCGCGCGGACGATCGAGTAGGGGATCGGTCCGGCCGCGAGGATGCTCTCCTGGAGCGCCTTGGCCCGGTAATAGTCCAGCTCCGGCACCTGGTCCGTCCCGACGATCGAGAGGATGACGAAGTGGCCGACGCCACCCTTGTGGGCCGCGGCCAGAAGGTTGTCCATCGAGGTCTGGAAGAAGGCCGGGGAGGCTTCGTCGAAGGTCGGGGAGTTCGTCAGATTGACTACGACATCGGCTCCCGCCACCGCCTCGTCCAGTCCCCGGCCGCTGATGACGTCGACTCCGGTGGACTGCGAGTGCGGTACCGCCTCGTGCCCGGCGGCGTTCAGATTCTTGACGACCTGCGACCCGATCAGCCCGGTACCGCCGATGACCGCGAACTTCATGACACACCTTTCGTCCGGAGATATATCAGCAATATGGAACATAACCCCCATGTGGGCGTTGCGTGCGCCTAACGGACTGTCGCTGGGCGTCGTATGCCGGTTCGGAGGGTTTGGGCGAGGTGGTCGCGGTCGAGGGAAACCACGTTGGCGGTAGCGGCGCCGTCGGAGTGGCGGCCAGATGCCCTCGACCGGGTTCAGGTCGGGCGTGTAGGTGGGCAGGTGGGCGATAGTGGGCCCGTCATGCTCGGCCGCGTACTGGCGTAACGGACTGCAGCGGTGGACATCCAAACTGTCCCACTTGACCACCACGGGGCTGCCGAGTCGGAGGCGCGCCCGCACCGGCGGGTCACGGTAGTCCTGCCAGGTGAACACCCCATGATCATCTCGGTGATGGCCCTGTATGCGTGGGCGCGCCCAGGCGGCGGGCTGTCGTCGCCCGGGCGCGCTTACGCCGCACCGCCTGCGGGATCGTCACGCCACACCTCACTGTCCCCCCGCAACGAACACCGCCTGCACTGGCCACGCCACCGACGTACCAGCCGGTCCCGAGCCCGCCGCTGCCACTACCAAGGCCGAGGTCACACGTACCGCACGAGCATGAAAGGGCCCCGCCCTGCGGTGTCCGCCTCTCGCAGGGACGGGGCTGCCCGCCCCCGTTGCTCGGTTGGGCGGGCCACGGGCGTCCGTCCCTTGACGCCCACCTCGAAAATAAAACGAACGATTCTTTTTTGCAGCCAAGGTGCTGCGCCGCTGGCGTCGGGATGCTGCACCGGCCGCCCCATGTCGGTCAGGGAGCCGTCTTGGCGTTGGCGCTGGCGATGCGCACGCTGTCCGGCGCCCTTCCCGCCGCGGACCGCGTTCGGCCGCAAGATGCGCTGGGCATCGGCGGTGCCGGGCACCGTATTCGCTCCGAGCGGGGCCGGCTGGAGCATGTGGCCGGGCGCGACGGCGAGCGGGGCGTCTGCCGTGGGGCTCGCAGGGGCGTCGGTGGGGAGGCACCCTGCCTCCTGGTGGGCGCGCACGACGTCGGTGAGATCGGCTCTCACCGGTGTCGGTCTGTGCCTGTACCCGGGCCTCAAGCGCTGGTTAATCAGTGCCCCGGCTCAGGCCTCTGCCGGTGCTGCGTCGACGGATCCGTCGCTGCGCTCGGGGGCTGATGACATCGATGACCTTGCAGACGGTGCCTTTGGCCGGGGCGGAGGTGATCTCGCCCCTGCTTGAGAAGTTGCGGTAGACGGCTCCTGATGGCAGGTCCGCTTCGGCGAAGAGGCCCTGCATGGAGGTGCTGCGGCTTCCTCCGTGTTTGCCGGGAACGCTCTCAGCGCGACTCTGCCTGGCGGCAGCCTGGTATCGATCACCTACCGGACACGGCGTATGCGTGCCCGGGGTGCCAGCATGCCTTTGATCTGCTTCACCCATGCTGTCACCGGTGTTCTGAGCGCGGTCGCACTCATCATGCTTGCTGGACTTGGCAGGACTCTGGCTGGGGACAGTGCCCAGCTGGTAGGGGCAACCGTTCAAGCTTCAGCGGCTTGTGCCGTCACCGCCGCCGGGCCGACGTCGGCTGATGGCTTGCTGGAGGAGTTGGCTGCCATGCAGCCTCCGGCTCGATTCTGGTTCCTGGGGCTTGGCGCTGCCCTGATCAATTGGGTCGGCGATCTCGTCTGCGTGCTTGCCGTGTGCCATGCGGTGGGCCCGGCCCTGGCCTCGGAGAAGGTGTTGCTCGCCTACGTCGCTGCCATGACGGCCGCATCGGCTCTACCTCTGCTGCCCGCGGGACCTGGCCCTCTCGACGCGGCTCTGGTCCTGACTCTGCATCACGGCGGAATGCCGATGGCGGCCGCCACGGCCGCTGATCTTCTCTACCGGACCCTCAACCCAGGACTGATCGGTGTCGCCGGGTGGTCGGTCTTGCTCGTCCAACGACGGAGCCGGTCAGGGCGTGGCCGGCTCCGGCCACAGAGCCCGCACCGCGTCGGCGACCCCATCCACGAGCGTGGGGTCGAGCATGGCCACTTGGAGGATGTAGCCGGGTAGGAAGCAGACCAGCGCGCTGGCGATGGATTCGGCAGTCACTTCCTTGGGCAGAGCACCACTTTCCTGGTGCTCTCGCACGACCTCTGCGAGGTCGGAGCGCATCTGGGTCAGCAGGGTGTTGAACTGTCTGGCCAACGTGGGGTTGCGCAGGGCCTCGGACCAGGCCAGCACAGCCAGCCTTGCGGTGTCGTGTTCCGCGGATCTGGCTGACACGAGGTCGAGGACATCGGCGATGACGGCCCCTACGCAACCTCTGGGCCGAGTTGTGGCGACGGTGTGGACCATCGTCAGGACCTCACGCATGTTCTCTTCGGCAATGGCGAGGATCATCTCGTCCTTGCTCGCGAAGTGCCGGTAAACCGCGCCCGCCGAGAGCCCGGACTCTGCGAACAGATCCTGCATCGACGTGGAGTGAAATCCGTCGCGCAGGAAGCATCGTCGGGCTGCATCCAGGATCTGGGTACGGCGATCGTCCATGTACTGCTGGGATACCTTCGGCATGGGGGCATCCTATCCAAACAAGAAAAACGAATGTTCGTCTTGACTCTCCGGTGATGAGCCTAACAGACTGGGTTCCTGGAGAACGATCATTCGCTTTTGGGAGGCAAGGCCGTGAAGACCCCTTTGGCGGGACACCAGTCATGGCGTCATGTGGCCGTCATGGCAGTGGCATTGCCGCTGGTGATCTCACTTGCAGTGATGGCCTTTGCGTGGCCCGCGGCGCGCACAGCGCCGCGTGACCTGCCAGTGGGGATCGTGGGCACGAGCACGGCAAGCCAGGGTGCGGTCGAGGGCCTGGCCCACAGCAAGCCGGGCGGTTTTGACTTCCGCCTTTACCCCGACGAGGCGTCGGCGCGGTCCGCCATCAGGGGGCGGGACGTCTACGGTGCCTACGTTGTCGCGCCGGGCAGTCTCACCGTGCTGGAGTCCACGGCCGCGAGCCCGACCGTCGCCCAGTTGCTGGACAAGGCCGGCCGGCAACTGGCCGCCCATGCATCCAAGGCGGCCGCGGACCGCGCTGTCTCATCTGTCCACGGCACGTCCGCTCGCTCCAAGCGAGGCAAGGCCGGCCCCAAGGCGCCGACGCAGATCCGGGTGAGGACTGTGGACGTCGTCCAGATCTCGGCAGACGACCCCCGGGGCGTGGTCTTCAGCTCGGCGCTTCTGCCGCTGACCATCTGCAGCATCATGATTGCCTTGGTCATTACGATGTCCCGGAGGCTGCGACCTGTGTCGCGTCTCATGGCCTTGATCGCCGTGAGCGGAGCGGCCGCCCTCGGGGGCTACCTGGTTGCCCAGGGCTTTCTCGGTGCACTGCCGCACGAGCATCTGGCAACCTGGGCTTCCTTGTCACTCACCATGCTCGCCATCAGCGCCACCACTGGCGGGGTGGTCACGCTTGTGGGTCCGACCGGGCTTGGGCTGAGCGCGGCGCTCATGGTCTTTGTCGGCAATCCGTTTTCCGGCAGCACGTCCGCACCAGAACTGCTGCCCAAGGTGGTCGATGACATCGGTCAGTGGCTGCCGCCGGGCGCCGGCGCGAGCCTCGTGCGCGACACGGCCTACTTCAACGGCAATGACAGCGCAGGCCACATCGCAGTCCTTACCCTGTGGAGCGTGCTGGGACTGGCAGCCGTCCTGTTCGGCCACCGCGCGGCCCCCGTTGCGAACGGCCCCGTCGCCAACGAGAGCGTGACGGTGGGTGATGAGCGCCCGGCAAACGAAGTCGCGCCGCCCCATGTGCCGTCGGCCCCCGAGGAATCCTCACACTCGTCTTCGCCTGAGCGAATCGGGATGCACAAACACTCGCACGCCCGACACGCTGCGGGCACGTGATCCAGCCCTTGAAGAGACTTGAGGAGATCGGAAGAACTGCTTGGGCAGGCACAAATGCCTTGGCTTGCTCGTGATCGCGCTCACCGACGACAGAGGCCGCTTGGTGTGGGTTTCCGAGGTCCGTCATGTCCGACGGATACCGGCGTACCCGATGGGATGACCGACCGCGTTGCCGTACACGTGCGCAAGGCAATCACACGACCGTGCAGGTGAGTTGAAGCCGTGGGCATGGGCGCGTACAAGGAACTCCGTTCGAACTACAGGTTCCAAGATCGGTCGAGAGTCGGCTTCTTTGCCTCCTTGTGCTTGCGGCGCCTGGTCGGTTCGGTACCGGCACACCGTATTTCAGAGGCACTTTCTTGGTGACTGTGCTTTCTTGGTCATGCGCCGGACCTCCTGGCAACTCACCCACCTTTCGAGGGGACACTCCAATGACCTCCGCTCACGGCCCCCGCATCGCGGTCGTCGGCGCCGGCCTCGGCGGCCTTGCCTTAGCTCGCGTCCTGCAGCTCCACGGCCGCTCCGTCACCGTCTTCGAATGTGAGACTGCCACCGGCGCCCGGCCCCAGGGCGGCAGCCTCGACATACATGCCGACACCGGTCAGGTCGCTCTGCGCGCGGCGGACCTGCTCGACCGGTTCCGCGCCCTGTCCCGTCCCGAAGGCCAGGAGTGGCGCGTGGTCGACCCCGTCACCGCGACCGTCCTGCCCGTCCCGGGGCCCGGCCACGACGACGACAGCCCGGAGATCGATCGCGGCCAGCTGCGCAGTCTGTTCCTGGAATCCCTCGCCGAGGGCACCGTCCGGTGGGGCTGCCCTGTCACCGGGGCCACCCCGCTCGGGGACGGCTCCTGGCGCCTGCTCCTCGACGATGGCACCGCCGAGGACGCCGACCTGGTGGTCGGCGCCGACGGCGCCTGGTCGCGCATCCGCCCAGCCCTGTCGGACGCCACACCCGGCTACACCGGTGTCACCTTCATCGAGACCGGTTTCGACGACTGCGACACCCGCCATCCCGCCCTCGCACGCATGGTCGGCGACGGCACCCTGCTGGCGACGGCCGACGGCAAGGCCCTGCTCGCCCAACGCAACAGCAACGGCCACATCCGCGTCTACGTCGCCTTCCGCGCCCCACATGACTGGCAGGTGGCCGCCGACGTGGAACCCGACGACACGGCGGCCGTGCGCGCACATCTGCTGAAGATGTTCGACGGCTGGGACGAGAACCTGCTCTATCTCCTGCGGCACCACGACCGCAGGTTCGTCAACCGGCCCGTGTTCGTGCTGCCCGCCCCGCACACCTGGCAACACGTCCCTGGCATCACCCTGCTGGGCGACGCCGCGCACCTGATGCCCCCCGTCGGGCTCGGTGCCAACCTCGCCATGCTCGACGGCACTGACCTCGCCCACGCCCTCATCACCGAATCCAGCATTGACGAGGCCGTCCGCGCCTACGAGGACCTCATGCTGCCGCGCTCGGCCCAGGCCGCCCAGGACTGCGCCGAGGCACTCGACAACCTCATTCCCCCGACGAACTCCTGAGCAAGCGCTACTCGCTCATCCCTCAAGTCAAGCGCTCAGCACATCCAACCGCCGTAACCTAAGCCATTGAAGATCTCCAACTTGCGCGAACGCGTTGAGTGCGCTCTTCCAGTGGGCTGCGACATGGTTGATGTCGCGCGCTTTGGGTTCGATCAGCTCTCGCACTGCGACGCAGAGCACCATCAACGTGGCCTGCTCGGCCGGGCCGTGCTGGAGCGGGCCCTGGAAGCCGAGGTGAGCGGCCAGTGGCAGGAGCCGGTCCGCGGGTGGCCGGGCTCCTCGCACAGCGACGAACCCGATGCAGGGCGAGCGTGGCCGCGGAACCGACCAGGAGCTGGGCCAGGTCGTAGCCGGTGGACGTCTTGACGTACTTGCCGCTGCTGCGCACGATCTCGCCCGACGCCAGGACGGCTTTGACGGCGAGCACGTGGTGGCGCGTGTCCTCGTGCCGTACGGCGTGCATCGCGCCGGCGTTGGTGGCGATGGTGCCGCCGATGCCGGCGGTGGGTTCGCGGAGCCGCGTCGGATGGTGCAGGCCGGACTTGGCGGCCTCGTGGTCCAGTTGGTCCAGGGTGACGCCGGGCTGCACACGGCCACGTGGTTGACGGGGTCCGCTTCCAGGATGCGGTCCATCCGCTCGAACGAGACCGTGATCCCGCCCGGCCGGGGCACACATCCCCCGACATGCCGGTCGCCGCGCCGCGGGCGGTTACCGTGATCCCGGCCTCGCCGGCGATCCTGAGCACGTCCGCCACCTCGGCGGCCGCGGCGGGCCGGACCAGGTACGTGGACGTCTGCGGTACGGCGGTCAGCGACTCGTCCCCGGCGTACTCAGGGGGATCTCCGTCCCGGCCAGAACGAGCAGTGCCCCCACGACGTCGGCCAGCAGCGCCTCGGTGTCCACCATCGCACCCCCTCCTCGACTGGCGCTCCCGCCGATCCTGGCCGCGCATCCACCCCACCGGAGGGGGCCGTTCGGCCCTTACCCAGGGCCAAGTGGACCGGCATGCGTGCCAAGCCGGTCCTGACAGGGCGGCGCAGCCTGCACGTTCATTGCGGTCGGCCGTGCTCCGGCCTGCACCGGTCCGGCAGGACATCCTGTCGGGCGGCCGTTTGCCCGTGGCGGTGTGTGGCAGGATGCGGGCGACGGATGCGGAGGAACTCCGGTGCGGGCCCGATGGCCCAAGTCCGGGGCAGGCCCGCCACTGTGACCGGGGAGCTGCCTCCCGCCGATGGCCACTGGCAGCCGGTGCGAGCCGGCCGCTGGGAAGGCCGGGAGCTGGCGCCGGTACCCGCGCTGTACAAGCCGGGCGCCGAGATCCGGGAGCCAGGATATTCCGGCCGTCCCGCAGCCAGGCACTACCCGCCCGGGCGCGGCTCGTTCACGGTGGCGTGGAGAACCGCCGACAACGGAAGGACTTCCTTCATGGCGCCCTCGTCCGGCTCCGATCCAACCCGACGCCCCGCTGCCGACCCCGCCGTCGGCCTGCTGCTGGAGCGCACCCTGGCCGCCATCACTCCTGCGGACTCCGGCGCCCGCGCCGCGGCCCGTGACCGCCAGAACCACCTGACCAAGCCGCCCGGGTCGCTGGGCCTGCTGGAGGAGGTGTCGGTCCAACTCGCGGGTCTGGCGGGAAGCTGCCCGCCGCCGATGCCGGAGCCTGCCGCGGTCGCCGTCTTCGCCGCCGATCACGGTGTCCACGCCCAGGGCGTCAGCGTCTGGCCGCAAGAGGTGACGGCGCAGATGGTCGCCAACTTCCTGGCCTCCGGCGCCGCAGTGAACGCCCTGGCCGCTCAGACCGGAGCCAGGGTGGTCGTGGTGGACGTGGGCATCGCAACTCCGGTGTCGGCCTCGGATACGACCCCGGGCAGGCTGCTGCGACGCCGGGTCCGGGCGGGAACCGCGGACATGACCCGCGCTCCGGCCATGACCCGTCAGGAGGCCATCCACGCCATCGAGGTGGGCATCGGCGTCGCCGCGGAACTTGTCGACGACGGCTGCCGCTGCCTGCTCACCGGCGACATGGGCATAGCCAACACCACCGCGTCCGCGGCACTGATCGCCGCGTTCACAGCTGCGGACCCGGACGACGTGACGGGTCACGGAGCGGGAGCCGACGACACGACCCGACGGCACAAGGTGGGGGTGGTGCGCAGGGCACTGGAGCTGCACCGGCCGGACCCGCACGACCCGGTCGGGGCGGTGGCGGCGGTCGGCGGTCTGGAACACGCGGCTATCGCCGGGTTCGTGCTGGGCGCCGCCGTGCACCGGGTCCCGGTGATCCTGGACGGGGTGATCGCCTCGTCGGCGGCTCTGGTCGCGGCCGGGCTGTCCCCTGATGCCCTGGCCGCCTGTGTGGCCGGACACCGCTCGGTCGAGCCCGGGCACACCATTGCCCTGCAGCGCCTCGGCCTGCATCCGCTGGTCGACCTGGGGCTGCGGCTCGGTGAGGGCACCGGTGCCCTGCTGGCCCTGCCGCTCGTACAGGCGGGGGTGCGTGCCTTGCGCGACATGGCCACATTCGACTCCGCCGAGGTCTCGAACAAGCACAGCTGAATCAGCCCGCGGAACTCGGGCGCCGCCCGGGCACCGTCCGGCGGGCCTGTTCTGCCGGGTGGTGCGGTCGACCGATCGGCGCCCGCACCATCCGGCTCAGAATGCTTGCCAAGATCGCCGACCATGCACAGGACGGGCCAGAAACCGAAGGGAGCCGAGCGCCATGATCGAGGACCGTTAGGGAACTCGCGGACGCGCAGCAGCGCCACTGGCAGGACACTTGCTCCGCCCATCCCGGCAGGTACGGGCTGGAGCTGCCTTCCGCCCTCGCCCTCCACGCGACCGACGTCTTGCGCGGGAGCGCGGTGATGGACGTGCTCGGGCCGATGCGCCTGGACGAGCAGGGCGATCCCCTCTACGGCCCCCGGGACACCCCTGATTTCGCAAAGATGGCCGCCCTCGGCCTGCCCTTCTCGATCGCCGGCGGCCAGTGCGGACCGGACCATCTTCGCCGGGCGCGGGCAGCGGGCGCGGTCGGCGTCCAACTCGGCAGTGTCTTCGCGCTCTGCGAAGAGTTCGACCTTGATCCGCGGTTGCGGCGGGAGCTGGTTGAGCGCGAGCTTCGCTCCGCACCGACGGTGCGTCACGATCCCGCGGCCTCTCCGACCACTTTTCCGCTCAAGGTCGCCGACCTGCCGGGCACGTTGGCCGACCCCCGCGTGAGCGCGGCGCGCACCCGGGTCTGCGACCTCGGCTATCTGCGCACCCCCTACCGCACCGAGCGCGGCGCCGTCGACTATCGCTGCCCGGCGGAGCCCGGCGCGATGTACGTCCGCAAGGGCGGTGCCGCCGAGCAGACCGAAGGACGGCAGTGCCTGTGCAACGGGCTGCTGGCCGCCGTCGGGCTCGGACAGCGCCGTCCGCGCGGCACGGTGGAGCCCCCCATCGTCACCATCGGCCAGGACCTCGGCTTCCTGCGGCAGATCGCCCCCCAAGGACGGTCGTACAGCGCGGAGTCGGTGGTGCGATGGCTGTCCGCGGGCCTGGCGGAAGCATCCATGTGAGCGGTGCCATCCCGGGAGTGCAGCCGAACAGAGGGCCTGACAGCAGGCCAGGGCGCGGCCGCACTTGATGCCGCGGGTCGGTGGATAGGCTCGTTGTGCTGATCTGGTGGCGGACAGAGGCGTTCGCGTTCCTTCTGGGTGTGGTAAGGCCAGCAGGCCGGGAAGTCGCCGTTGCTGATGACGGCGCGGAGGGTGAGCGCGGCTTCGGCTCCGCAGATGCTCCAGCGGCTGCCGGCCGGGCCACACAAGGCGGTGCCTCACCGGAAGGACGCAGCCGACGTCGACGTCGTGGCCGTGGACTACCAGTCGGTGATGGCCGCCGCCCTTCAGACCGCTGCACGCCCGCCGAGCAGCCTCCCTTCAGTTCTTACGTTCGACGCCGGACAGGAGTCCGGGCATGAACGCCCGCGCCTTAGCCCTCGGTTCCACCCGGCGGAAAAGGCTCGCGATACGGGCCCTGGCCGTCGACATCGCCCGCCGGCGTGCAGGGTCTACGCCGTGGCCCACGGCCACCGCACCATCTTCGAAGTCCACACAACCTCGGATGATCACGCGGTGGCCGCTTCCCCATCGGCCCCGGCCGCGAACCGGTCAATTGGTTCGAGGCCTACTCGGCATCGCAGGTCGTGGCCTCGGATCCAGTCGGCTTCGTGGACCGCGTACCCGTACTCTCGCCCTTCTTGCCCGCCTCGATGGGGGCGTAGCGCCGCCGTTGAAGCTCATCGCGTTCAAGGTCCGGGATCGTCATCGACTCGGCAAGCACGGCGGCGAGCGCGTCCACTTGAGTGTTGCCGATGTCAGCATGGAAGAGCCACCGGATGTTCTCGTCGCGCGTGATGAGGTCGATCGCCAAGCGCCCGCTTCTGTCCTGTGTGGTCGCTGCTCGGACGTATCGCACACGGTCAATCGGGATGTCCTGACGGATCTCGCCTTGCTCAAGGAACGCGTTCGTCTTGGCCGTGAGGATGCGGCGATCCGTGACGGCGACCAGTGTCTTTGCCGCCACCTTGTCCCTCGCTGCCGCCAGCTTCTCCTTCGCTCCGCCGAAGATCGCAGAAATCGGACCGAGAGCATCGAGCTGATCGGGGAAGCCGAGGACACGTAGGGTCTCACCGTCCTCGAGGAACCATCGCAGGATGCGAAGGTACGGGTCGAGATCCAGCGATTTGGGTGCGCAGACGACGCCCGGAGCCTCGAGCGGAGGGGCTGGCGGATGGAGAGCATCGGCAAGAGGCTCGATCGCCTCTAGAAGACGGGCGGAGGTTTGGCGGGCTGCAATCGAGTCCCTCCGCTTCCCCGGCAGTGGCAGTGTGTCGCGTCCGGGGAGCTCGGCGATGATTCGTAGCTCCCGCGTCAGCGAGTCGACGAGGCTCGTCGTCTCGGCGAGAGCGGAGTCGAGCTCCTTGCCAGTGTGGCGCGCAATGGCGTCGACGAGCCGGGCCTCGCCGGCGTCTTCGGGTCCAGCGGTTCTCGCCCGCGCGGCGTGGAGCGCCTGATACCCGGTCCATGCCTTGAGGGAAGACAGGAGGGCGTTTGCGTCGAAGAGGATTGCCTCGGCGTTCGTCTCGAGATATTCACGGCGGCCGTGTGTGTCGACCCGATGGATCTGCCGGATGTGACTGCCGACGTTCAGTCGGTAAAGGTCGAGCTGCTTACGCAGCGACGCCTTACTACCCGCGACGGTGTCCCACAGGGACGTCGGGACCGATCCGACCTCTCGCGCCTGGTCGACTACGTGATCGACGGTGGCGACGAGCGCGGTCAGCTCGGCCCACTGCCCGTGGCGGATAGTCGTGAGTACCTGGCTTGTCAGCGCGATGTTGGTCCGGACAAGGCCCGTGATCTCACTCAGCTGCATCTGAAGGGCGACCATGGCCAGCGCCGGCCCGACCGCGGCCGCGGTCTGCGCCGCGCTCACCGTAGTCACGGGGATGAAGCGGGCCTGAGCGACGATGCGACTGGAGGAGAAGACTGTTCCGAGGTTCGCGCCATCCTTGATGGCGAGCGCTCCGCCCGCCTTCAGTAGGGCCTGTGTCGCGTCGCTGATCCTGTAGAGCCCCTGCACGCTGGCGAATGCGTTTCCGAGGTTGCCGGCCACGGTCGCCGTGTTTCCGATCGAGGCGAGGACTGTGGAGATCTGCTTGCGGTCGGCGGTCGGCACGAGCCCAAAGTCGATCAAATCGAGCTTGAGTTCCGCCGGGACCTCACCGAAGACGACAGCAACCCCTGGGAGCACCTCCGCCAGGACCATTGATGCCGCCGTTGAGCCGATGTCCGAGTTGGGTGTCGGATCGTCGACAACAGGTGAGTCGGCGGTATTGCTCTGGCCGTTCTCCTCAGGCTCGGCGATCTCCATCGAGTCCGAAGGGTCCTGCATACGATTTCCTCCCCGCGGGCGCACGCAACGGCCAGACGTCGTCGGCGTTCACCGGCGAAGTCTACGGCTCGACGCCCTGCGGTTCAGCCGGAATCCACCGGGCTGATTGCGGGCCGGCTGGTGCCAGGCATGGGTGCACCCGGCGGCGCGGAACCGCTACCGATGGCGCTTCGCGGACGAGTTCAAGACCATCTGCCGAATCCAGTGACTCGACCAGGCGAAGTAGGTCATGCTGGGGGAGGGCCACCGTGCACTCCGTGGATCGAACTGGCCGTTCACCAAGGACAGTTGAATGGTGGTCAGCTCCGTTTCCAGGGAGCATTCACCGGCAGTCGAGGGATGCAAGCGCACGGAACCGGCGCACTTCCAAGCCGAGATCACCTACACCACGCCGTGGGACACCATCCGGTTGCAGAGCTCGGCTTGCCAGTCGGGCGCCGCAACCGCGGCCCTGGGTTGAGGCTGAGCATCCGATTCAGCCGACCGAGTCCGGGACAAGGCCTGAACGGTGGGGATTCACAGGTTGGTGTCCTGCCATTCCCCAGGGGCGTCGTGAATCCGCTGCAGCAGACCGGCGAAGAGGGTGCTGTCGTAGAGCATTCCGTTGTACTCGAGCGGGAGCCGGACATCGTTGGTCACGGCGGTGGGGGCCCGCCCGTGCGGGTCCTTCGTCCCCGGCCGGCTCGTAAGCCCTCTGGGAGGCAGCCACGAAGCCGCGGTGCTTCATCGATTCCACGGCCGCATCGAACCGGGGACTGCGCAGATCTTCGACCTGGCCGGCCAGCTTCAGCAGGTAGGCATCGGTGAAGCCGTCGACACTCTCGTCGGGCTGATTCGCTTACAGCACGTCGTGGTACTCGGCGAACCCGCTCCGCCAGCGCGGCACGCAGCGCGTTGACCGCCTTCCTCGAGCCGGTGCCACCGAGCCGGCCGTCGAGGAAGGAGGCCATGGTGTACTGGGTCCTGGCCTCGCGCTGCACGGTCGCGACGAGCAGTTCGGGGGCACCGCCGGTGGTCTCGAAATGTTTGCAGTACGGGCAGCGCGGATCCTCGTCCAGATGCGCGGTGAGCGGCGCATCCGGATCGCCGACCGGCCGCTGCGCACACAGCGGCGAACCGTCCCCCATGCCTCACCTGAATCTGCCCCTCCCTTTGGACCAGCGCGACCCCAAAAACATTTGCACGACAGGCGCACACGTATTGATCCGGCAGGAGCGCCCTCAGGCGCTGCGGCATCCAGAGAACCGGGGTCGCCTCCCGCGTCATCTTCGGCATCGCCTTCCTCGGCGGCGGCGTCACCCTGCGCCAGGGAGGGGTGTGAGTGGCCTCAATGCGGCGGCCACGCTGTGGTGTTCGGCGGCCGTCGGCGTGCTGGCCGCCTCCGGCCGACTTGAGCCGTGCGTGCTCGGAACGGCCGTGGTCCTGGCCGCACACCTGCTGCTGCGTCCGGCGGGCCGACTGATCGGCCGCGTCCCGCAGCGTGACCCCGACAACGAGGGTGTGTGTGCCACTGCCCGTCTGATCTGCGACCGCGGTGACGAGAGCCACGCCCGGGCGCTGCTCTCGCAGGCTCTCACCGGTGATGTGCTCGCCTCTACCGGGCTGCGAGTGCGGCGCGATGGCGAGGATGACAGGTCGCTGGGGGCGGTGGTCTCCCGCGGTGACCCGGCCCGTAGCCCACCTCACCGGTTGCACACCACTGCCGTTGGCGGTGTTCGGGTGGCTGCGCGCGGTCATGGTACGGACGGCACGGTGGACTCAATTTCACGGTATGCTGAAACAAGTTTCAGCAAGTGGTGAAACCGCGTCGCGGCCAATCGGGCGAGTGCAGAACTGGCAAGGAGATGGCGGGACATGGCGGCACGAGCAGGCAGGGGCCCCCGGGGTGAGCGTGGCGCGCAGGCGGATCACATTCTGGCGGCGGCGCGTAGGTCCTTCGCCGAGCGGGGTTACAGCGGGACCTCGTTGCGGGCCGTGGCGCAGGCCGCCGACGTGGACCCCACCCTGGTGAACTATTACTTCTCCAACAAGATGGGACTGCTGAAGGCGGCGCTGGAGCCGCCGGAAGCCTTCGGTGAGGGCATTGCCGAGGCTGCCAAGGTGCCGCTGGAGGAGCGCGGACGGGCCTTTGTGGAGGCGGCGCTGTCCATGTGGGGCGATCCGGCCACCTCGGAGATCCTGCGCTCGATCATCCTCGCCGCAAGCCATGAACCCTTCGCCATGGAGCGCCTTCGCGCCGTTTTCTCCGCCCTTGTCCTGCAGGTGGTGTCGGCGAGCCTTCCCGACGACGAGGCAGGGTTGCGCTCGGACCTGGTTGCCACACAGATCGTGGGTCTGGCCATGACGCGTTACGTCTGGGCCATCGACCGCATCGCCGACATGCCCAGGGAACAGGTCGTCCGCCTCATCGGGCCGGTCGTGCAGCACTACCTCACCGGCGCTTTGGGCGGGGATGTCTCGGGGGGTGCCTGACCGGTAGGCGGCCGACCGGGCCGACCTCGCGTCCGCTTATTTTCACGCCGAATGGAAATTCCTCTTGCTTTGGCGTGGTGGCCGGCGTAGCGTATGCACGGCTAATTTCATGGCACATGGAAATTCGAGTGCCGTGGCCCAGATCCGGGCCGCTGGCGCCGAGCCCGGTCAGCGTCAGTTCTACGGACCGCGGACCACCGGTCGTCAGCGCCAGAAACCTCGCGGAGTGGCACGGACACGCCGCCGCCCCAGGTCATCAACTGGACAAGTGGGGGGCGGTCGCCGTCCTTGGCCTGGCTCGCCTCGCTGATGTGGCCGATTTGCTGGTGTCAGAGCTGGTGGGCAATGCGATCAGGTACGCGGGCGGCCATACCCTGCTGATCACCGTTCACGCCGCCGAGCGCGGCGCCCGGGGCGCCGTCACCGACGGCTCGCGCAGCCTGCCCACGCTTGTTCGCGCCGGGGATGAGGACGAGGGTGGGCGCGGCCTGTCCCTGATCGATGCGCTAGCCCTCCGCTGGGGCACCGTCGGGCTTCCCTACGGCAAGCGCGTCTGGTTCGAGTCGTAGACCCACCGCGGCGGATGCCGGTGGGGAGGCGCCTGTGCGGAGGTGCCTGTGGGCAGGCGCAGGCTGGGGGCCGTGTCACAAGCCGGCCATGTGACCACGGCTGACCGGCTGTAGGGGTGTATCTGAGCTCGTAGGGGTCAGGGCGGAGCTGCAGCTCTCGGTGGAGTGGCGCTCCGACTGCTTCGCACCGCGCCGGGCTCGAGCCTGAAGTGCATCGCCGTGCTCCTTACCGGGCGCACTCACCGTCCGCTGCGCCTCGCCGCCTGGGCCGGACGGTGCCCCCAGGACGCTCCTCCAGTGGACGTCGAACCCGGCCCGCCACCTGCTGGCTCTGTTTAATTTCACGCCGTACTGAAATTCATCTTGCCCCAGCGGGGTGGCGGGCGTACTGTCAGTCCACGTTAATTTCCGTACACGTGGAAATGAGAAGGCCATGGCTCGGTTCAAGGCAGCTCGGGTGGAGCCCGGTCAGCGTCGGCTGAACGGACCGCAGACCACCGGTCGTCAGTACCGCAACCTGTCCCCGGCTCTCCACGGGACGACCCGCGATGACAACGTGCCCGTTCCGGTCCGCGACGGCATCCGGCTCCTGGCCGACATCCACCGACCCGACGCGGACGGCAGGTTTCCCGCGCTGATCGCGGCGGCCCCCTACCCTCGCCAGCTCCAGGACCTGGGCGCCCCCGCGGCCATCATCGAGGCCGGCGCCAGTGACTTCTGGGTGCCGCGCGGCTACGCCCATGTCATAGCCAACCTCCGCGGCACAGCGGGCTCGGGCGGCACCTACACCTTCTTCGACGAGCAGGAGCGCAAGGACCTGTTCGACCTGGTCGAGTGGGTCGCCGGGCAGCCATGGTGCAACGGGAACGTAGGCATGATCGGCCTCAGCTACTACGCCATGACCCAGATGGAGGCGGCCACCCAGCGCCCGCCTCACCTCAAGGCCCTGTTTCCCTTCAACGTCACTGTCCAGGTCCGGGAAGCCACCTATCACAACGGCCTGATGAACGCGGCTTTCGTCACCACCTGGTTCCATGCGCTGGGCGTCCTGTCCGCCCACGGCGACCGTCTCTACCGCGGGGGCCTGTCCCGTCTCCTGCGTAAAGCCCTCGCCATTCCCGCCGTGCACCGCCGGTTCAACCACATAGATTCCGTCCAGGCGACCCGCGCCCTGCAGCTGATGAGCCGCTTCCGCCACGACGGCCACCCATGGGACACCCTGTTGAACGCGGTGGCCACCGAGCACCCCGTCCGGGATGCATGGTGGGACGAGCGTGACGTGACCGAATTGCTCGCAGGTGTCGACATCCCCGTCTACCTCGGCGGCGAGTGGTCCAACGTCGCCCTTCATCTGCCCGGCCTCTTCGAAGCCTGGGAGGCCCTCGCCCACAACCCCCACGTGCGCATGACCATGCTCGGGGAGCACAGCCTCCCCTGGCCATGGGAGAGCATGCACATCGAGGCCCTCGCCTGGTTCGACCACTGGCTCAAGGGGCGTGACACCGGCATTCTCGAAGGCCCTGCTGTCCGCTACTGGCTGCCCGGGGCCGAACAGTGGCGCACCGCCGACTCTTGGCCCCCGCCGGCCGCACACATGGCCCTGGCTCTCAACGCCGACGGCTCTCTGGCGGTCGACGAGCGGCCGGGCGAGCGCAGTTACGCCACCGACGGCGCGAACGCCATGCCCGCACAGCTGAGCTGGACCAGCGACCCCCTTACCGGCAACCTCGACATGGTTGGCCACCCCGAGCTGCGGCTCACCGCCACCAGCACTGGGAGCGACACGGGATGGATCCTGCTCCTGCAAGACGTCGGCCCGGACGGCAAGGCCACTGACATCACTCAGGGCTGGCTACGCGCCAGCATGCGCCACGTCGACGAGGACGCGGGTGAGACAGGCCGGCCCGTTCTCCCGATGAAGACGCGGGATCCCATCCCTGTGGGGGAGCCGGTCGACTACCGCATCCCGCTGGTGGCCAACGCCCGCCGCTTCCGCGGCGGGCACCGCATCCGCCTGATCCTCACCAGCGACGACACCCGCGAGGACTTTCGCCCCATGATGCTGTTCCGTCACACCCCCGTCGGCATCCCGGCAGTGAACACGGTGCACTCCAGCTCACGACTTCTCCTTCCGGTCCTGGAAGGAGAATGAACGCGACGCTTGACGACTCGCCCGGGCGGTCCCCTCGCCGACCACCGGACGCGGCAACCACACCGATATCGTGGTGGCACCTCGGCCGCGACGATTGCCCGCCACCCGCACGCTCGGCTCTGACACCGGCTCACACTGCTGGCAGCACTCTGCCGTGACGTCCGCCCTGCGGTTCGCTCGTCTCGATCATTCCGTCGCGACCCCGGCACCAGGGACGTGACCCCAGGCATTTCAGTGCCCGCGATCATCCCGCCCGGCTCGGCGTGCTCATCACCCTCGACCCCGGCGGTCAAGCCTGCGGACATCACGGCAGCCATTTTCGCCCCGAACTCCCAACGGTGCGCCGCCCTGTCGAATCCAGCCGCACAGCGGCGGGACCGTCTTCCAACGCGTGACGGAGCATTCTGATGACCACCCCAGCCACCCGCCCGGCCACGCCGGACCTGCGCCGCACCGCATACGCGATCGGTGGCGCCGTCCTGGCCACCACCCTGCTGTGGACCGTTGCCCACATCCTGGGCGTCGAACTCCGCATCGGGCCCGGAGGCGGATGGCCGGCCCGGGCCGTGGGCCTGTCCCTCGTCGCCCGTACCACGCTCGTCGTGTCCCTGCTCGCCTCAGCGACGCTGATGGGACTGGACCGGTTGACCGATCGGGCCTCGATCATCTGGACCCGACTGGCCATCGCCGTGCTGGTGGTGTCACTTACGCCGCTGACGTATCTCGAGGCGTCCGGCGGCGCCAAGACCACCCTGGCGCTGATGCACCTGGCCGTCGCCGCCGTACTCATACCGCTCCTGGCCCCAGAAACGCCGACTGACCAGAACGCGGCAACAAACCGAAGACAACGAATCGATCCACAGAAAATTCGGAGCGTCGTCCGGCAGTCAGCCCGGAACACCGAAGGAGTCATGTACATGCCTTCCAGCCCCCACGCCAACCTCGCCGCGATCCTGGTGGACTCGGCGGCGCGCCATTCCGACCGGCCTGCCGTCCGGCTCGATGGCGCCACCCTCACCTACGCCGAACTCGACGAGGCGAGCGCCCGGGCCACGTCCCTCCTGCTGAGCATCGGGGTGAAGCCGGGCGACCGGGTCGGCCTGATGCTGCCGAACGTCCCCGCGTTCGCCGTCCTCTACTACGGCATCCTGCGCGCCGGGGCCGTCGTGGTACCGATGAATCCGCTGCTGAAGGCGCGCGAGGTGAAGTACCACCTGGACGACTCCGAAGCCTCCCTCCTGTTCGCCCCGCATGAGGCCCAGGGCGCCGGGGCGGCAGGAACGACGCACATCGCGGTGCCGGCAGACGGGTTCGACGGGCTATTGGCGGGCCACGACCCAGTATGGGAGGTGGCCTTCCGGGAACCGTCCGACACGGCGGTGATCCTCTACACCTCCGGCACGACGGGCCGGCCCAAGGGCGCCGAGCTCACCCACGACAACCTGGTGCGCAACACCGCGGTCACCCACACCACACTTCTCCGCCTCACCGAGCGGGACGTGGTCTTCGGCGGCCTGCCGCTCTTCCACGCCTTCGGTCAAGTCGTCGGCCTCAACTGTGCTGTCGCCGCCGGTGCCTGTCTGACCCTGCTGCCCCGCTTCGACGCAGTCAGGGCCCTGGAGATCATCGAACGCGACCGGGTCTCCGCGTTCCTCGGCGTCCCGACGATGTACGGCGCCCTGCTCGCCGCGGCGGGCCACGCAGACACCGCCTCGCTGCGGGTGTGCGTCTCCGGCGGCGCCTCACTCCCGGTGGAGATCCTGCACGCCTTCGAAGCGGCCTTCGACTGCGCGATCCTCGAAGGCTACGGCCTGTCCGAGACGTCCCCCGTCGCCTGCTTCAACCACCCCGATCGTCCCCGCCGCCCCGGCACCATCGGCACCCCGATCGACGGCGTCGAGATGCGGGTGCTCGACCCGGACGGTGCCGAGATGCCCGACGGAACCCCCGGCGAGATCGTCATCCGCGGGCACAACGTCATGAAGAGCTACTGGCGCAACCCCCAGGCCACCGCCGAGGCCGTCCCTGACGGCTGGCTCCGCACCGGCGACATCGGCGTGCGCGACCCCGACGGTTGTTTCCGGATCGTGGACCGCAAGAAGGACCTCATCATTCGCGGCGGATTCAACGTCTACCCGCGGGAGATCGAGGAGGTCCTCTACGAGCACCCGGCCGTGGCCGAGGCTGCCGTCATCGGTGTACCGCACGCCGTGCACGGTGACGAGGTCGCCGCCGTCGTCACCCTCAAGCCCGGCAGCGGGGCGGGAGCCGATGAACTCCGCGAGTTCGTCAAGTCCCGCGTCGCCGCGTACAAGTACCCCCGCGTGGTCCGGATCGTCGATGCCCTGCCCAAGGGCGCCACCGGCAAGATCCTCAAGCGTGAGATCGCGCTTCCGCCGAACTGACGGGACAACAGGCCCGGGCCCCCTGCAGGCCGGCCCTGTCGGCGGCGGAGCCGGCTCCTGTGCCGGAGCCCGGCTCGCCCCTCAGACGGGGATGGGTCTGCAGCCGCATGCAATGGTGAGCGCTGCCGAAACAGCGCGGCCCGGACCGGTGACCCGCGTGCGGCCGGGACGACCCGGCGCCGCGGTCACGATGAAGGCGAGGGCACACTACGGGACTGGAATGGTTGCCAAAGACGATTTCCTGAGCGAATGACGCCTGTCATGTCTTCGTGTGCCAACCGCCCGCGGAGGTTGTCCTGGAAGCCGCGGCCCGCCTCGGTGCCGGAGGGCAGGTGTGGCACAGGGAGGGAGGGCGTTCACCACGAAGCGGACCTGGTCTGGAGCCAATCACCTGCTTGCTGAGCACGCCGGTGACGAAGTCGTATGGCGTCGACTCCGCACGGTGCGGGGCCGATTCCCGGACTGGTACCCACCGACGATTCCGTGATGGCTCGCTGCGCGGCTCCTCGCGTCGACTCCTTGACCCGCTGGTTGTTGACGACACCCGAGATCGTGCCCCGAACCACTCTGGCGCGGGCGGCCGCAACCTCCGGCGTCGGAGTGACCTGACACCGTGTGCCCACGGACACGGCGCCTGCAGCTCCCAGAACCGCGAGCCGTCCGGCTGTCCGCGCGATTTGTGCTTGCGCTGGCTCTGACCGCCTGAAACCACCAAGTCCCCTCCCTGGGGCACAGTTCTCCCGCCGAAACGAGGCTTCATCATGTCTGCTGCTCGTCTGATTGGGGCGTTCGTCCCTGTGTTGCTGGTTGTGATCGCCGGAGTCGGAGCCTGGTGGGTGCGCCGCCAGGAGCGCCGGAATCCGTCGGCCTACTCGCGTCGGCCCGATGTCCTCGAGGCGTGGCGGGGAACGTCGACGGAGGCGCCGAGAGCTCACGATGCACGGCACATCGACGCGTCGCGGGATTCGAACGCGCTCGATTCCGGACGCGCCGGAGCGCTTGAGAACCGAGGGAGTGAACACGTGGACGCCATGTTGTGGCCGTCCTCGGGCGTTGATCCGGCTCGTGGTGGAGACGGGACGTCCGGGCTGTGTCCACGGCCGTGGTGATTCAAGGTGACGCGGGAGCAGTCGTATTCGTTACGTCCACTGCTCACGGGGCGATGGAGATCTGGGATCCGGTGGCCGCTGAGGCTCCTCATCGGCGGCCGTCGGAGGCGTGGGCCAGTAGGTGATGACGAGGCGGACGGACGGCTTGTCGATGATGTGGCCGTCGGCCAGGTTCTCGTGGGCAGTGCCGGTCGGGCTGGTGGTGATCGATGGCGGAAGGGCGCGGTTGTTCCTCCGGGCACAGGCGAGCATCGCACGCGTCCCTCCGTTCTCGGCTTCGGGCTCTCGCTGTCTCTCTGGCGGGAGGTCGTTGCCAGAGGCTCGGCCTCATCAGCGGCTGGCGTGGGGCTGGGTGTTGGACGCCTCTGTCAGAGGTAGGCCGACCCTTGATGGGCGATGTCGACGCAGTTGGCGTACTCGCCCCGGTGCCAGTCGCTTGATTCCCTGATCAGCGAGGACCTTGTCCGGGTGCGGGTGGTTGAAGTCCTCCGCCGCGTACCTGGGGAAGCCATCGCGCAAGGCGAGGTCCGATTCTCTGCGGCTACTGCCGACCAGGTCACGTCCGCATGCGCTGCGGCTGAGTTGGCGGCGTCGCGCGCTTCACATGCACCGTCGCCCCTGCAGTTGCCAGGCAAGGCTACCCTCGCGCGCCTCCGGCCCACCCACGGTGGCACTGCACCACGGGGCGTTGCGGGAAACTCCCGGGGAGACCGGACAGCGCGGCGGCTATGCCCGTATGGTGCCTCCCAGGCTCAGGGGAAGCGTCCGGGGGAGCCCGGGCCGGACTGCCGACGGGGGCATGGGTGGACGACGACCGCAGTTTGGCCGCACTGCGCCTCGACGGCGATCCGATCAGCAATCCCCTGACCTATCCGGGCGCCGTCCCGGACAAGTCCGGCTTACTGGCCCAGGACCGGTACCTGCGCCTGCAGCCGCTCAAAGGGCGCCGCCTCGGGCAGTGGCGGGTCGCGGAGCCGGGAGGCGGTCTGCCCGGCGAGCCGCGGACCGACGGGAGCCGCGTGCCCCTCAACTACGCCTTGTTGCGCTGCAACCAGGCCGGTGTCGGCGACCGCTACCCGGTCCTGGCCGTGGGTTCAAACGCCTCCCCGGCGCAGATGAGCCGCAAGTTCGCGCAGCGGGGCGTCCCAGCGGTGCTTCCCATGACCACGGCCACGGCCCACGGCCTCGCCTCCGGGGTCTCCGCCCACATCAGCCGGCCCGGCTATGTGGCGGCGACCCCGATCGTGACGGACGGCGCGCGGTCGCAGATGCTCATCTGCTGGCTGTCCGAGTCGCAGCTGGCGGCCCTCGACGCCACCGAACCCAACTACACACGCCTGTTCCTCCCCGGCGATCGCTTCCCCGTGGCGCTGCCCTCGGAGGAACACCTGGGCGGCTGCTACGCGTACGTCAGCCGCTGGGGCTGCCTGCTGTCCGAGGACGGCAGTCCGCTGCGGCTCTCCGGGCAGGGCGAGTTGCTGGCCGGCCTACTCGCTCGGTCCGCCGAGTTGAGGGGCCTGTTCGGCGCGAGCCCGCAGACCATGGTGACCAGGGCGGCGCGCGACTCGGGCCTGCGGGAGCGCGCCCAGCGGGTGTTCGAGGACGAGGGATGGGTTGGTCCCCAGGCCGAGCTCGAGGCCCTGGGGCCGGCCCAGCTCCGGTACGACGACCTGCCGCCCGCTTACCTCGCCGACCAGGACACCTCCGGGCACGCCTGGATCCTCGCCAGCACGACGGACGGCCGCGCCGGACGAGGCGAGGCGAACGTATGGCTGTCCCCGTCGGCCGCCGCCCGGCTGGGAGCCCCCGCCCTCGTCGTCGTGCGCTCGGGGAACGTGGCGGCGGAGTCCAAGATCGCCACGATCGCGCGGCTGTGTGTGGCTCACGACGCGGCCGACGACCGGGCCCACATCGACCAGGTGGCCCGCAACGCGGTCGGCCTGGAGGTTGGTGAGCACGTCCTGCTGGCGCCCGCACGGCTCCGCCGTCACCGACGGCTCGACCGGGCCATCGGCGCTCCCCACTACGTCACCTGCCGGGTGCAGAGCGCCGACCTCGCCCATATCGGGGCGGACGTCTGCCTCATCGACTCCCTGACCCTCGACCTCCTGGGCATTCTCAGCGGCGACGAAGTGGTCGTCGAGGGGCTTCCGGGCGCGGACGGCCAGGTGCCTCAGGCCAGGATCAAGGCCTTCAGGACGAGCGAGCCGGTCCAACAGCTGCGCGAGAGCCTGCACGGCGGGGACGAGACGGGCCGGTTCCCCAGCGCCCGGGACGCGTTGGGCGTCTTTCCCGACCTTCCTTGGATGTTCCTGGACCGTGCCACCCGTGCGGAGCTCGGGCTCGCCGACCACAAGCTCGGCACGGTCCGCGTCCGCGTCAGCCGCACCCACCAGTTCGTCAAGGAACTGCGGGAGATGCTGTTGCTCGTCAGCGTCGCGTTCATCGGGCTGGTGTCCGCGTTCGAGGGGACCGCGCTGCGGCTCACGCTCCTCGGGGTGCTCGTGCTGCTCGTCGCGGGCGTGGTCACCGTTCGGATGCGGGCGCGCCTGACCCGTTCGGCGAAAGTCACCCTGACGAGCCGAAGTCAGTAACGGTAGTTCGTTAAATCCGGCAGTGGAGGTCAAGACGGTGTCCGGTGGTGACCGCGTCGATCTGGGCCTGGAGCTCGGAGGGTCGGTCCTTGTCCGTCCAGGCCCGCCGCCACCGGTTGTGGCCGGTGCCAGGGACAAGGGCGTGGTGTGCCTGTGGAATCTGGCCGACGGACGACTCCTCCATGATCCGCTGCCGGGACATCCCGACCGTATCCGCTCGATGACGGCCCTGCCCCTGCCCGACGGCCGCGTCCTGCTGGTGACCGGGGGCGACACCGGGACGATCGCCCTGTGGGATCCGGTCACCGGGCAGCCGGTCCGTGAGCCGACGGTCAACTGGCTCGGCGGGGTGAGTGGGATGTGTGCCGCGACCGTCCCCGACGGTCGGACCCTGCTCGTCACCACCACCCCCGAGGCGCGGTCCGGTTGTGGGATCCTGCCACGGGTGAGTCTGTCGGGCGCCTCAACCCCTATGGCAGTCCGATCCAGTCGATCGCCGCCATCCCGATCGCTGCCGGCCATACGCTGATCGCGGCCTCCATCACCCAAGGCGGCGTCCACGTGTGGGATCCGGCTGTTGACGATCCCTGGGAACGAGGCGTGGCCGTGCAGCTGAGCGGACGTGCCCTCAACGATGCCGGCCACCGTGTGGCAGCTGTGGCGGCTGTGCCCACACGGGACCGAACCCTGCTGGCCACCGGAGACAACCTCGGCATGGTCATGCTGTGGGACCTCGCAACCGGTGCCCCGGTCGGCGACGGTCTACCCGCCTCAACAGGCACCGCCGGCCTTCCGGTCATCTCGGCCACCACGCTGCACGACGGGCGCACCGTCCTGGTCTCCGGCAGCAAACACGGGAGCCGCCTGCGGGTCTGGGAGCCGGAGACCGGCACGGTGCAGCACATCGTCCACCCGCCTCAACAGGCACCGCCGGCCTTCCGGTCATCTCGGCCACCACGCTGCACGACGGGCGCACCGTCCTGGTCTCCGGCAGCAAACACGGGAGCCGCCTGCGGGTCTGGGAGCCGGAGACCGGCACGGTGCAGCACATCGTCCTTGATGCGGCGGTCACCTGCCTGGCCACCGCAGGTCCCGATTTGATCGTCGGACACGAACGCGGAGTCCTCGGACTCCCGCTCACTCCACGGCCGACAGGCGCTGACCTGCTCCGGCCGCGGACCACGTAGCGAAAACCGTGGTCCGCCCAGCAGCAGTGGTGGCGCCGGAAGCCCGCAGCCTTGAACCTTCCCGCTCTACGGCCCTGCCCGGACAGGGGACTGTCGTCCTCGTCACCGCCACGCCACCGAGCAGGGCCACCCTGATGATCAAGGGCCGCCGGAGCGGCCCCCACGTGAACAAGCCTTCAGGTGTGCGGGCACGCTCGATCGAGCCATACGGAACATGAGCCTTCTCGGGCCCGGGAAGGCGGGGGGATCAGCGCAGTCCGGCGAAGAGGTCGTTCTCGGGCACGGCGGCGCCGGTGGTGTCCTGGACACGTACGAAGGTCTCGACGCCCATCAACTCGGTGAACCTTTGCTGGCCCATCTTGAGGAAGAAGATGTTCTCGCCCTGGCTGGCGTGCGCGGCCAGTGCATCGAACTTCTGAGGGCCGAACGCGGTGGTGTCCACCCAGGTGGTGATCTCCTCGTCGGGGAGTCCGATCTCGGCCATCGCGGCGGCCTCGGCGGGATCCGGCTCCTGCCAGTCCGCACCGAACTCGCGCATGGCCTCCCCGAACCGCTGCATCATCGAGCGGGGTGCCGTCGTCCAGTACACCTTCGGTGTCAGCCCGGTCATCGCCAGCGCCGCCGTCGTGATGCGGTTCGCCTGAATGTGGTCCGGGTGGCCGTAGAAGCCGTTCTCGTCGTAGGTGACGACCACATCGGGTCGGTAGCGGCGCAGGAGTTCCGCGAGTCGGGCAGCGCCCTCCTCCACGGGTGTCTCCCAGAAGGATCCGGGGGCATCGTTGGTCGGCCAGCCCATCATCCCGGAGTCGGCGTAGTCCAGCATCTCCAGATGACTGACCTTCAGGATGTCGCAGCTGGCCTCCAGTTCCCGACGCCGCATCGAGGCGACGGCTGCCGGATCGTGCCCGGGATCGCCGGGCTTGACACCCCCCGGTCCGTCACCGCAACCACCGTCGGTGCACGTCACGAGGACCGTGCGGATGCCCTCCGCCGCGTACCGCGCGAGGACACCTCCCGTTCCAGTGGCCTCATCGTCGGGGTGGGCGTGCACCGCCATGAGCGTCAAGGGCCCGTCATTCATGAAACAGTCCTCCTGTGTGAAAAGGCCTCGGTCCGAGTCCGCGGCAGGCGTATAGGCGGTCGTCCCAATATCGCGTGACCGGGCGTACCGCGGACCTTGGGGGCCCGGATTGCGTCGGGGCGGAAGATCTTTTGGTCTCTCTGTTCCCCGCCCGCACTGCGCCGGTCCCTCGGCCGGTGCAACAGTGCCGGCCGGATCGGCTGTTCCCGCCGCGCAAGGGAACACTCCTGGGCCTTGGCGCTCGCTCCCGTGTACTTCGCTTCCGGACTTACCGTGAGCGTTGACGAGTTCGTCGGGCTCGGAACTCATCGCGCGAGCAGGCCTCGTTTGCGAAGGAGCTCGAAGCCGACCCGTTCGGACATCTGGGGCGTTTCGGCATCTTCAGCCGGTTGATGTTGCCCTCGGCGGCACCGGAACTGTGCGGCAGAGAAAGGCTGTTGCGGACAGCGTCGAAGTCGCGGCGCAGGTTGCAGGACTTCAACGGGGTCAGGGTGTCCCGCTCAGCATCGGCGACCGGGTGCCGGGCGTCCGGTCGCCCTCGCCTCACCCGGAGCCGTTCGGCGCCGGGGGAGAGGAGGGCGGGGCGGGGCGGCCCAGGGGGAGGAGATACTGGACCGGCTCGTCGAGGTCGTCGAGGCCGAGGAGTTCGTGGGTCAGGTCGTCGTGGAGGCCGCCGAGCGGGAGGGTGGCCAGGCCGAACGCCCCCGTGGTGAGGAGCAGCGTCTGCGCGAGGTGACCGGCCTCCAGCAGGCCCAGCCGCAGTGCCCGCAGGCCGTAGCGGCGGCGCAGGAGGCCCAGGTCGAGGTGGACCGCGAACACCGCCGGGGCCTCGTCGATGCCCACCGCGTCCGGGTCGTCCGCAGGCCGCGAGAGGTACGAGGAGAGCGCCTTGAGTTCGGTGACGGTCGGTGCGGGGCCGATCGGGAGCAGTGTGCGGCGCTCCGGGAAGCAGTGGTACGTGCCCGCGGCGAGCCCCGCGACGTTCAGCGCCACCAGGCGGACGCGCACGCTGTAGAGGGCACCGGCGCTCGGGTACGGGCGGTGCCGGAGCGTGTGTACGGTTCCGTCGGCGAGCGGCCGCTGCGTCACATGGCTCTCGGCGTACGCGGACCACAGCACACCGCCCAGGGTTTCCGCGTCCAGCGGTCCGTACAGGGGCCCGCGCACGGAGCTGCGCCGGTGCAGCGTCTCGGTGAGTGACAGGTCCGGCAAGGGGGCGGCGGGCAGCGGAAGTTCGGCTTCCAGCTGGGCTGCGGAAGGCGCAGGCCGCGGGGGCAGCTCGCGCAGTGCGGTGTCTTCGGGTCGTCCGATCCGGAACTTGCTGCGCTCCAGGTACTGGTAGTCCGCCGCGCGGTGCCCGGTGGGGAAGAACCCCGGGTCGTCCTCGGTCTCCAGCAGTGTGCCGGCCGCGAGCCGGCAGACGGCCCGCTCCTCGTCGGGGGTCACGCCGAGCCGGTTGAACAGCATGTGCAGCTGGGAGGCCCACACCCAGGGCACACGGCGAGCAGCCTGCGCCGCGGGCACGGCACCGCGCAACCGGGTGTCCGCGGCGCCGACCCGGCCCACCCACTCAGCCAGCCAGGGTGCGGCGGTGTCCGTGTCGAGGGCTGCGCGCAGGGCCCGGGCGCGCCGGACCAGGCCCGGCCGCTGGAGGGCGAACACCGAGTTCACGCGGGAGTGGACGGCGGCGCCGGGCAGCGGCTGCACCTCGGTGATCCAGCGCCAGGAGGCGGCGTGCCGGCGCAGCCAGCCCGCGGCCTCCAACTCGTCGAGGCCGAGCGCGTGGGCGGTGGCGTGGGCGAGGTCCAGGGCGAGCGGGAGCCGGGCGGCCCGGTCCGGGGTGGCACGCAGGGCCTCGACGGCCGCGCGGGTGGAGTGGGCGAACACCTCTTCGGCGAGAGGCAGCGCGGCGAGGCCGCCGTACCGCTCGGTCTCGGGCGCGTACGGCACCTCGCGCACCTCGCCGTGCCGGGACTGCCAGGGGCCGGTGAGCTCAGCGGGCCTGGCTGCCGCCAACTCCGCCAGGGTAGTGGGAAGTCCGGCCGCCGTACCGGCGGGCAGCGGGCCCCGGAAGCGGATCCGCAGGTGTGGGCCGCCCTCGCCGTAGCGGATGAAGAACCAGGATGCCTGCCGGTCGGCGGTCAGGCCGTCCATCAGCGGGGCGAGGTCGTCGGTGACGAACGCGTCCGTCTCCGCGCCGCCGGCGTGCAGGGCGAGGTGCAGGCTGTGCCAGGGGTGTCCGGGGTCCTCGGACGCGGCCCCGGGGGAGGTCGGGAGCGGGCGGGGGCGGGCGGTCGTCATCGCGTCCTCACGGGAAGGGGTGGGGGTCGAGGGGCAGTTCGTCGCGGCGTGGCGGGCGGGCGGTGCGGCCCAGCCGGTGGGGCACCTCCAGCAGGCGGTCCAGTCCCGCGGTACGGCGGTTGACGTGCCCGAAGGTCATCGGAAGCGTGCCGGGGACGATCACCTTGGCGCAGTGCAGCCCCAGCCGGTCCCGCACGCCGGGCTCGTCCTGCGTGACCGCGATGACCTCCACGCCCTCGCCGGCCAGCCGATCCACGGTCCGCTCCAGCAGCAGTGTCAGGTCGGCCGCCGGCTCGGGCGCCCCCGGCCACCGCTCGTGCCACGGCGCCTCCGCCGGGCCGGTGAACAGGAACTCCATCCGGGGCTGCGCCTGCGGCAGGGTGTTGAGGCCGACGTGGTCGTCGAGGCCCAGCACCAGCTCGGGGTGGTCCAGCATCGGGCGCAGCCGCTCCGGGTCCCGTGGACCGCCCGGAGCCGAACGGCGGGCGGCCTCCTGGACGTTGGTGACCACCTCGGCCGCCGCCGAGCGGATCGCCACCCGGGGGTCGTGGTGGGCGCCGGCGGCCAAGAAGGCGCGGGGCGCGCCGGGATGCGTGCCCTCGTAACGGCAGAGCGAGATCACCGCCGGAACGCCCAGGTCGTTGGTGGCGTCCAGCAAGGTCAGGCGGTAGCGCAGCAGTGCGGCGCGGTCGGCCAGGGCGGTGACCTCCGAGTCGTCGAGGGGGACGGCGACCCTGGGCAGCGGTGTGCGCGCGTACCAGGCCATCAGGAAGGCATCGCGTTCGGCGACTTCGAACAGCCCGTACAGCGCGGCCTCTTGGGGGCTGTTGCCCAGTCCGCAGCCGTTGGAGGACTCGTACACCACCCGCGGCCGGTCCGGCCCCGGTACGTCCCAGTACGCCACATGCTCGGGCACCGCCACCGCCCGGCACTCGGTGAGTGACCAGCCGTACACCCAGCCGAACGCGAGGTCCGGGGAATACGGCACGGTCCGGCGGGCGGGGTGGCCGTCGAACTCGGGATCCGGCAGGCCGAGCCGGACGGGGTCGAGCACGGCCATCTCTCCCGCGGCGACGAGGTCGGTGTAGGAGGCGTGGAGGACGGTGCGGCGGCCGGTGGGCCGCATCCCGGCGAATCGCTCCACGCTCTCGAAGAGGGCGACGCGTTCGCTGGAGCGGAAGTCGCCCGACCGGCCATGACCGCCGTCGTCGACGAAGCGGCCGTCCGTCACCCAGGCGGTGGTCAGCGCGAACGCGGAGTCCTCGGTCCTGAAGAGCCGGCGCACCGGCCCGAACCGCTCGTCGTGCAACTCGGCGCGCAAGCGGGCGAGCGTGGAGAGGGCGTTGGGGCCGCGCAGCACCGCCGGGTCGGGCACCGGACGGGGTGCGGCCGGCAACCGGGCGTCGACGGGCGAGTCGTCCGGCAACGGCCGGCAGACCGTGCAGCCACCGACCGGCCGGATGCGGTGGGTGGACCAGAGGTACCGGTCGCCGTGGAGAATGTGGACGACGGCCCGGTCGACCGGGACCGGGTCGGGGACGTCGAGGGCGGGGTCGGCGGGGCCGGATGCGGGTTGGGCGTCGCGGTCGACAGCGGGCGGCTCCGCTTCGAGCGGGTCGGCCGTCAGCAGGTCTGCCGCGAGCCGGAGCGCCGCCTCGGCCAGCGGCGGGGTCCCGGTGCCGCCGAGCGCCAGCCGTGGGCTGTGCCACGGCACCCGGCCGCCCGCGGTGGCCAGCCGCTGATACTCCGCGCAGCCGAGGCACGCCCACGCCCCGGGGCGGAGTACAGGCCCTATCACGGTCAGCGCCCCGTCTTCACGCACCGGCACGAACCTGACCGGATGGTCCAGGGCGTGCCGGCTGAGCCGCTCGGCCAGCCCGAGGTCCCACGCGGTCAGCCACACGACCGCGGCGCCCTCGACGGTCGCGAGTGCCGCCCCCGGATCGAGCACGGGGACGGCGATCGCAGAGGGGGTGGGGACGGCGTACGGGGCGACGGTGTTCATCGGGGGCCTCCCGGACCGTTCAGGACGGTGAATCCGCACGCGCGCAGGGCATCGGTGAGCTGGGGGTGGCCGGTGCCCCGCCAGGGTGCGGGGCGCAGGCCGGTCAAGCGGCGCAGGGCGGCGCGCAGGGCCGGTTCCCGGGCGGCGATCCCGGCCAGCCAGGCGTCGGTCCAGCCCTCGTCCACCCAGTCGGCCGGCTCTACGCCTGCCACGGCGAGCGGAGCCGCGGCGCCGCTGAACGCGGTGTGCCGCGCCCGGTCCGGCACGTGCTGTGCCGCCATCACGCGCGTGACCGCGTCGAGGGCGGCGAGGGCCACGGCGTCGGCCGCGGTGGCCTCGACGGCGCGGCTCACCGTGACCGGGGCGGCGCCGGTGCCGGTCGAGGCCGACCCGACCCGGACGACGGCCGCATAGGCTTCTTCGGAGTCGAGTTGACGGACCGACAGATCGGTGGACCGGCCCATGCGTTCGGTCAGCACGGTCCACCAGTGGCGAGCCTGCGGGTGCGTGCGCCAGATGTCGGCCTCGATGTCGTCGGCACGGGCGCCGACCGCGACCGGTTCCGCCTCCGACGCGGTGGGGGTGGCTCCTGGCCCGGGGTGGTCGAGGACGGCACGGCGCAGTGCCCTGCCGTGGGCGTGGTCGGGGTCCGCTCCGACGACCGGGGTCGACGAGCCGTCGGCGAGGGCGAGTTCGGCGGCCCGGCAGGCCGCTTCCAACCGGGCCAGGTCGGCCCGGACCGCACCGGCGACCAGGAGTCCCTGCGGGGTACGGCAGGATGTGAGCGATGCGGGGAGCTGCGGGAGGTCCCCGGGCATCGGTGCGGCGAGCACTCCGAGCCGCGGGTCGCCCAGGGCGGTGACCCGGCGCAGGGCCTCCCCGAGGTCCGCGGCGGGCGGGGCGTCCGTTCCCTGGCGGGCGCCGCGCGGGGCCGCCGCCCACGGGTGGTACGTCGCCTCCGGCGGCTCGGCGCGGGCGATCAGCACGGCCGGATGTCCGGCAGTCGCCGTGCCGGAGGCGTCCTCGTGCACGGCAGGGTCGGGCAGGCCCATGACGGCCGCGAGCAGCCGCCCGGCCGCGGCGCCGGCGAGCAGTGCGACATGCGTGGGGGACAGTCCCCCGACCATGCCAAGGGCAGAGGCGGGTGTGCCGGTGCCGAGGCGGGTGGCGAGGGCGTCGGCGTCGGCGCGGACCCGGTTCGGGGACCCGGGTTCGGTGACGAAACCGCCGTCGGCGTCGCAGGACACGGCCAGCGCCACGGCCCCGGACGGTGCTTCGGCCGTTGCCACAGCCCGGCCGGCGGGCAGACTCCCGTCGGCGGTGACCCGCGGGTTCGCCCCCGCACTGCGCAGCGCCCGAACGAGGCTCACGGCAAGAGGGCCTTCGGGATGCGGTGTGGCGACGACCGGTCGTGCGGTCCGGATCGCGTCGACCGCCTCGGCCGGGTGAGCCGCCGACGAACCCGGCCAGGGCGGGAGTTCGGCGCCGTCCGGGTGCTCGACCACCAGGTCGTGCTCGCGCAATCGGGCCGCAAGCGTGGCGAGCGCGGCCTGCACCCGGGCCTCGGCTCGACCGCTCACGGCGGCCGTTGCCCCGGCGCCGTCCCGTGCTCCTGTTCCGGCCGGGGCTCTTGCTTCGGCCCGTGCTCCTGCTTCGTCCTGCGGGCGGGCGTCGGCCTCCGAGCGGGCGTCGTAGTGCGAGCAGGCGTCGGCCGGGCCGCCGGCGTCCGCCAAGGCGCCGGTGCGCGTGTCGCCGTCCACCCGGGCATCGGCCGGTGCGTCGCCGTCGCCCCTCACCGTGCGGTCCGGAGAGAGCCGGTCTGCGAGCAGCTGCCACAGGGCCGGCAGTGCGCGGCTGCCCTCCAGCGTGACGGCGACGCCGCGGCCGCGCAGGTGCAATCCCGTCAGCAGCGGGGTGACGGCAACGCCGGGCCGTAGCCGAAGGCGCGATTCCGGCCGGAGCCCCGGCGAGACGGGCGTTGCGGGCGCCGACGCGACGTGGACTGCGGGCGCCGACGTGACGAGGGCTTCGGGCACCGGCGGTGCGGGCTCCCCACCCAAAGCGGGGTCCGGGGACTCCGGGGCCGTGCCGGCCGCGGCGGCGGGGGTGGTGGTCATGACGAACCCTCCACTGCCGCGATCACCTCGTCGATACGGCCCTGCCAGGAGTGCCCGGTGAGCTCCGGCACCGTGCGCACGACCAAGTGCGCGGCGAGGTACCGCTCCACCGGTCGTACGTCGCAGATCGCGAACAGCCGGTAGAGCGCGTTCGTACACGCCCGGTAGATCAGGTAGTCGGGCCGAGTCCACATCGCTCCCCGCGGGTCCGAGCGGCGCAGCCGCCGGTGGAACTCGCTGTAGCGGGTACGGACGTCCTGGTTCCAGCGGTCGGCCACCGTCTCGTCGCCGAGCATCGCCGCTCGGTCCCGGTACTCCAAGGGGTCGCCCGCGAAGTCCGCGCCCGCCGCGAACCGTTGCGCGGTGATACGCCACGCCTGCGCGGACCAGTCGGCCCAGGCGCGTTCCCAGCCGGCCGCCCCGCCGTCCGTGATCCGCCCGACCAGGGAGGTGACGGCCGGCCCGGTGGCCTCCCACCGGCGCTCGAAGGCCGCGCGCAGCCGCCCGTCCGCGTCCTCGTAGAGCAGGAAGTCCTCAAGGTGCGACACGAACGAGTAGTGGCCGCCGATCAGCCCCTCCGGGTGCGCCGCGGCGTGCGCGGCCAGCGCCGCGACCGCGAGCTGCACGCGGGCGGCTGGCGCGTCGCCGTGCCCGCCCAGGAACGCGCACCCGGTGTCGAGCGCCGGCAGGCCCAGCGCCAGCAGGTCGTCGCGGAGCCGGACCCCGTCGGGCCCGATCAGGGCGCGCAGGGACGACTGGTCCACCGGCTCGACGCGGACGGTGCCGTCCGGTACGAGCGGACCGTACGGCGGGGCGATCAGCTCGGCGCGGCCTGCCACGGCGGCTTGGGCGAGGAGTTCCTCGTCGGTGATGTGGGCGGCCGTGGGGTGGTCGGCGGCCCAGTTCCGCAGGGCAGCCGTGGCGTACTCGGCCGTGGCCGCCACCCGGTGGGGTGCGCCGTGCAGCCGGAGCCGTACGTGTGGGCCGTACAGCCAGTGGCGCTCGACGTGCGCGGTCAGGCCCTCGGCGACGGCTCGGTGGGCCAACGGCAGTACCGCCTCGCGCAGCAGCGGGGCCTTGTCGGCGCGATAGTCGTACAGGACGACGTCGAGGGCCTCGGCGGAGCCGGGCGCGGTGGTATCCGGCGAGGTCGGGGTGGGTCCAGGGCCGGCCGGGGCGTTCATCGGGTGCCTCCTCGGCGGGGTGCGGGCGGGGCGGAGGGCCGGGGCGCGGCGCGGTCGGCCGTGGGGTGGCGTGCCGGACGGTACGTCTCGACGACGGACTCAACGGCATGGACGGGCTGGTCCCGGCCGCCGAAGGCGGGCAGGGCCTCCTCCAGAACGACGCCCTGGGGATGGCGCGCCAGCCAAGTGCGCAGGCAGCGCAGGTGCAGGGCGTTGCCGAGGTCGAGCGGCTGCGGCTTGGGTGCCCGCAGCCGCGCGAGGAAGTCGTCGACGGCGCGCCCGGCCGTGGGCCGCGGTGCCGCGTGCAGGAAGAGCTGTTCCGGCAGCTCGAGCAGGGCCCGCCAATGGGCCACCGCGGCGGCCGGAACCTCCCGCTCCTCCGCGGTGAGGTCGGCGCGCAGCGCGTCGAGCACACCCGGGCCGAGGTGCCAGCGGCGCCGGGCCAGCACCAGGTGGCGGTGGCGCAGCCGCGGCGTACGGACCACCTGACCGCCCGGCGCCGCCATGGCGTGCCGGGGCAGCAGGGGGCGGAAGTCCACCACTCCAGCGGGATGATCGGAGAGGAACGGGCCGAGCCGCCCCGGCAGCATGATCGGGGCGAGGAAGCCCAGGTAGAGCACGTCCAGCGGGTCGCCGGTCGCCCGTACGCGAAAGCGCAGTCGGTCGGTGGCCCGGTCGTGGACGAGGTCGAGGTCGGCCTCGGTGAGGGCGACCCGGCCGCGGTCGGGTCCGATCTCCTCGGGGAGCAGCAGCGGGTGGAGGTTGGCGTTGAACCCGCCCACCGGCCGGACCTGGGCCGCCCGTTCGCGGGTACCGAGGCCGCGCCGGACGCGCTCGCGGACCGCGGCCGCGGCGCTCGCGGGCAGAGCGTCGAGGAAGCGGCTGGTGAACCGGCCCCAGCCGCCGTAGACGTGGTTGAGGCACAACAACCCGTCGCCAGGCACGCGTTGGACGAAGTGGGAGTAGCTGAGCGGTCGTGCGGCCGTCCAGTCGGGCAGCCGGGCGGCGAGGGTGCGGACGGGGCCGCCCGGCAGGACGATCTCGGGGGCCGTGTCCCCTGCCTGTCCTGCCGCCTGCCGTGCCAGTGCGGCGAACTCCTCCCGCAGCCGCGCGAGTTCGATCAGCCCAGTGGGCAGTCCGGGTGAGTCGGAGGACTGGCCCACGAGGCGGCCGGCTTCTTCCCAGGCGGCGGAGGTGTCGGCGCCGAAGTCCCACGGATCGCGGCAGGTGCCGCCCTCACCGTAGCGGGCGACGAAGCGGTCCCGGGCCACCCGGCTCATCACGTGCCCGAGGTCGAACAACTCGGCCACGGCGGTGAGTTCGGTGAGCGCGGCATGGTCGGTCGGGGTGAGCGGGTCGTACCCGGTGCGCCGGTCCTCGTCCAGGCTCGATGAGGCGGGCGGGCGGCGCGAGGACACGGGATCGGGCGCGACGACGTCCTCGGTGAGGACCGTCAGCGGGGCCGCCTCCGGCGGGACGGCCCGGCCGGTGTCGGCGAGCAGTTCGCGCCAGCGGCAGGCCAGGCCGGCGAGCAGGGCGGGGCGCTCGGCGGCGGGAGTGTCGGCGAACTGTTGTGTGTCGTGGGCGAGTCGGGTGATCCGGTCCGCCAGGACGGCGTCCGCGGGCCACTGGCGCAGCCAGTCGGCGAGCGCCAGGAGCGGGGCGGTGTGCTGGAGGTCGACGGGCTCGGCGGGCACGAGCAGCCCCGAGTCGGCGAGGCGGTCCACAAAACCCGCGACGGCGGAGTCGTCCGGAGTACGGCCCAGGTCGGCGGCGAGCCGGGCGGTCAGCGTGCCGAGGGCGAGCGGCCGGTCGGCGAGGGCGGCTGACAGCGTGTCCAGCGCCGGGCGGGCGGCCACCTCGACCTCGTCCTCGCGGGTGACCAGGTACGCACCGCCGGCGAATACCGCCTCCGCGCGGGCGAAGCGGGCCCGTCCGTCGGCCACCCGTGCGGTGCTCGTCATGTGGTGGGGGAGGGCGCGGCGGCGGCGCGGCTCGTCGAGCAGGGCCGCGGTGAGCGCGGTGACGAGGGTGCGGTTCTCCTTCACGACGGAGGTCAGCGGGGCGGTGGACGCGGTCCCGAGCTCCAGCACAGGGGTAGCCGGGGCGGCCGTTTCCTCGGCCCGCCCAGTGGCCCACCCGACGGCGGTGAACCACGACAGCGGACTCGTCTTCGCGCTGGCCCGCAGAGCGTGGCGCAGCACCGAGGCCTCTTCCTTGCGTGCCCGCCGCCCGGTCTCGCCCCGGCCTGCCCTGTCCACCGCCCTCAGCAGGTCGGCGCTGGTCAGGGCGATGGCCCGGGTGAAGGCAGGAGAGCGGCAGAGGTCGGCCAGCGCGGCGCGCTCAGCGGTCAGGGCGGGCGGGACGGCGACAGCCAGCTCGTCGAGCAGCCGGGCGCGCAGCTCGCGCAGGGCAAGCCAATCTGCGAGCCGCGGCACCCGGTCGGGCAGGGCGCCGAGCCTGCCGAGGAGAACGGGGCGGGGCTCGCGGCCGTTGTGCAAGGCGCGGCGGAGCGGGAGAACCACCTGGCGGTGGAAGGCCTCGTCATGGCCGGCGCGCGTAGCGAAGAGGTCGTCGGACAGGACGGCGCGCAGGGCTGCGTCCTCGGCGGCCAGGGCCGTGAGCCGGGCGAGCAGTGCCCGTACGTGGGCTGCGGGAGCGGTCTCGGCGGGGTAGGGGAGCACGGTCGTACGGACGAGGGCGTACGGCGCGGTCCGGTCGTACGGGTCCGCCGGGCCGAGCGGGTCCGCCTGGTCGGCGTGGTCGGGCGGCGGCACGCTCACCGGGGCTGCCGACGGGGCGGAGTACGGCATGACGGGGCCTCCCGGTGTACGGCTCGGAGGGGGCGGAAGCGGCGGAGCAGACTGAATCGATGGAGCGGGCGGGACTGCGCGGATCGCTTCAGCGGACCGGGCGGAACCCGGTGGCTCGCATCGGCATCGGCGGGTGGGCGTGGGGTCGTGCGGCCGCCGGCTCGTCCGGTCCTGTCCGGCCGGCCGCACGGGAGTCGTGGCCCCCGGCCTCATGGGAGGCGAGGCCGGGGGCGCATTAGTAAGGCAGGTCGGGCAGCGTGGGCTGGGCGCACGAGGAGGAGCCACAGGAACACGAGCTCGCTCCGCCGGAGGCGCCCGTCTCGGGCAGCGCGACAGTGTCCCGCAGGGCGGTGACGGTCAGCTCGCCGAGGTCCAGGTCTTCGAGCGCGAGGAGGTCCTCGCGGTGGTCGGGCATATGAGGCCCTTCAGGTTGAGGAACGGTGTCCGGGGTGAGAACGCCGTCAGTGGACGATGGGCGTGACCACGACGGGCGTGTCCACCTGCGGCGGCGCACACGACGACGAGCCCTGGCACGAGCAGGAGCCCCACGAGGCGCCGTTCTCAGGGAGCGCGGCGGTGTCGCGCAGCGAGGTCACGGTCAGGTCGGAGAGGTCCAGGTCCGCGTCCAGGGCGAGGTCCTGGAGCTCCAGGGCATCCTGCTGGTTTGTGGTACGGGACATGACAAACTCCATTCAGGGGGAGGTGGAGAGGGAAACGCGCCAATGGAACGGCGGCGCGCAACATGCCACGACATAGACATGTAAGAAGATTCCGCTCGAATTTGAATAGAGTGTCCGAACGGCCGTTCGATGTACAGCGGCGAGTTGTGGTGTCGGGAGAGCCCGGCAGCAAGGCCAACTCGCTTCGTTCGCCCTCAGCGGCTCTCGCGCAACTTCCGCTTCCGTGCAGCTGCGCGACAGTGGCCGAGGCAGTCGTCAAGCGGCGGGTGCTCGTAAGCGTTGGGGGCGTCGGAGGCACGGCATGGTGATGCTTCCGCCCGGCTGGGGCCTCGGCGTACGCAGCCCGATTGCCGTGCCGTGCCGAGGCGCGGCAACTCCAGAAGTGCCCTCGCCGGTTTCGCGCGTTGAGCAGTTGCACAGGTGCGAAGCGTGTCCACCGCACCTTGGCGTGGTTGCCGCGCAGTGCCTTGGAGCACCAGCGGCGTCGGCCGCGGGGATCGGCGAACAGCCGGCCACCGTCGGGCCCGGGGCAGGCCGGGATGGGGGAACCGTACGAAGGGCTCGTCGTGTCCCGATCAGGGAAGTAGGGAACGCTGAGGTCGCCCGAGGGGCCCGAAGCCTGTCAAGATCAAGTCGCTGACGTGGCCAGACGGACATGCCAGGTCTCTGTCGTGCCCTTCCAGCCGGTTGGCCACCTCGTCGTCGGAGGCGTATTCCGCATCCATGATCCGCTGCACGAGCGTGAACGCCTCCGCGTGGCTCCTCTCCACCTTGCCGCACCTATTGACGGTACTCGTCAACTCTCATACGTTTTCCCCGTGTTAACGGATTGAAACGATTCAATCCATGTCCCGCGACCCAGCCAAGCCTTCTGCTTCACCCACCCCCGTGAAGGAGTACTTCGTTGGCCAGCCAAAGCACTTCTCCCACCCCCGATCAGCCTCCGCTCAGCCGACGCCACTTCCTCGGTGCCGGGTCGGCGCTGGCCGTCGGTGCGCTCGCCACGGGGGCCGTCGGCGCCTTCGCCGACCGCGCGCAGGCGGTTACCGGCGCACCGCGCGCGCAGGCCGTCGACCTGTCCCCGGCCCACTGGATCTGGTACCCGGAAGGCAGTCCGGGCACCGACGCCCCCGCCGGACACCGCTACTTCCGCAGGCCGTTCACCATCGCCGAGGGTACGGTGACCGAGGCGTATCTCGTCGTCACGGGCGACGACACGGTCGACGTGTGGCTCAACGGAAAGCCACTGGCCGGATCCCCAAGGGTCGCAGACTCCTGGCGCACCGCCCTGTACGTGGACCTGGGGCCCGCCGTGACGCCGGGTGCCAACACCCTGGCACTGGCAAGCCGTAACCAGGGCGGCCCTGCGGGTGTCATCGGGCACCTCCGCGTCCGTACCGCGGGCGGAACGACCGACATCGTCACCGGCGACGGCTGGTGGGCGGGCAAGGACGTGCCTGAGGGATGGGAGCTGCCCGGCTTCGACGACGGCCGCTGGCCCACCGCCCGGGATCTCGGCGGGTACGGGATCGCCCCCTGGTACACCGCGGTCGCCGCTCCGGACCTCGCGGCCGCGTCGCCGATGACGGTGGCAGGCTGCACCGTGGAGCACCGCACCAGCCCGCTCGGGGTCGACGCCGCGCGGCCGCGGTTCGGCTGGAAGCTCGACTCGACAGCCTGGCAGCAACGGCAGGCCGGCTATCAGGTCCAGGTCTCGTCCACGCCCGCCGGCAGCGGCGACCTGTGGGACAGCGGTCGGGTCCCGTCCGACCGGCAGATCGACATCGCCTACGCCGGCCGCCGCCTGGCGAGCATGACACGCTATTTCTGGCGCGTGCGCGTCTGGGACACCCAGGGCCGGGCGGGCTCGTGGAGCGAGCCGCAGTGGTTCGAGACCGGACTGCTGGCGCCGGACGACGAGTGGCGCGCCCTGTTCGTCGGCCAACCGGCGGGCCCCGACCTGTCGGATGCCGCCTGGATCTGGTACCCCGAGGGTGATCCCGCGGCAGGGCGTCCCCCCGAGAGCCGCTACTTCCGACGCTCCTTCACCCTGGTGCAGGCGCCTGTCGCCGCGACCCTGCTCGTCACCGGCGACGACAGCGCGGACGTCTGGGTCAACGGAACCCTGGTCAGCGCCTCGCCACGGGTGACCGACTCGTGGAAGAGCGCCGCCCTGGTCGATGTGACCGCCCATCTCAGGAGCGGCGGCAACACGATCGCCGTCGCGGGCCGGAACACGAGCCAGTCCCCGGCCGGACTCATCGCCAAACTGACGGTGACCGGCGGCCCGACGCTCGTCACCGACACGTCGTGGAAGTCGTATCAGAGCGCGCCGACCAACTGGCAGTCCCCCGACTTCGACGACCGCGACTGGCCCGCGGCACGAGCGGCCGGGACGTACGGCCGCGGCCCATGGGGATCCAACGTACGGGTCGTGAGGCCCGCACCACTGCTGCGCAAGAGCTTCACTGTGGGCAAACCGGTGGCCTCCGCCCGGTTGCTGACCACCGCGCTGGGGCTCCACGAGACCCGACTCAACGGTGCGAAGGTCGGTGACGACGTGCTGGCTCCCGGGTGGACCGACTACACCAAGCGCGTGCAGTACAAGGTCTTCGACGTCACCGCACGCATCCGGTGGGGCACGAACGCGCTCGGCGCCTGGCTGGGCAACGGCTGGTACTCCGGCAGCTTGGGCTTCGCCGGCAGCCAGCGGTACGGCACGCAGCCCTGGTATGCCGCGCAGTTGCTCATCACCTTCACCGACGGCACCACTCAACTCGTGGTGACGGACGGCAGTTGGAAGGCCGCCACGGGTGCGATCAGAGCGGACGATCTGTACAACGGCGAGACCTACGACGCGCGTCTGCACGTCAGCGGATGGGACGGCGTCGACTTCGACGACAGCGGCTGGGCAACCGCGGCGGTGCGCGACGGGACCACGCCCCACCTGGTCGCCCAGGTCGACAACGGTGTCACCGTCCAGCACGAGTTCCGTGCCGTGTCGATCACCCAGCCGCAACCGGGAGTGTGGATCTTCGACCTGGGACAGAACTTCACCGGGTGGAACCGCATCGCGCTGCGTGGCGACGCAGGCACGACGGTCGGCATCCGGCACGGCGAGGTCCTCAACCCCGACGGCACGCTGTACACCACCAACCTGCGCGCCGCCCAGGCAACCGACCGGTTCACGCTCGCCGGCACCAAAGGCACCGAGACCTACGAGCCCCGGTTCACCGTCCACGGCTACCGATACGTCGAACTCAGCGGACTCCCAGCCGACTTCAGACCCGAGGACGGCACCGTCATCGGTCGTGCCCTGTGGACCGACGCAGCGCAACCGGGCGCGTTCAGCACCTCGAACCCGCTGATCAACCAGCTTCAGCACAACATCGTGTGGGGCGAACGCAGCAACATGCTCTCGATCCCGACCGATTGTCCGCAGCGGGACGAACGCCTGGGCTGGACGGGCGACATCGCCGCCTTCTGCGCGACGTCCACCTTCAATCTGGACACCCACGCCTTCCTCGCCAAGTTCGTCGACGACCTGACCGACGCCCAGCAGGCCAACGGCGCCTTCACCGACGTCGCACCCGCGGTGATCAACGGATCCGGCACGGCAGGCTGGGGCGACGCGGGCACGGTCATCCCGTACACGCTGTGGCAGCGATTCGGCGACCTCACCGTCGTCGACCAGCACTTTCCGGCGATGGCGAGGTGGGTCGACTATCTGCGCGGCACTGCGGGGAGCGACCTGATACGCGATCAGCAGACCTACGGCGACTGGCTCAACGTCAACGACAACACGGCACAGGACCTCATCTGCACGGCCTACTTCGCCCGGTCGGCCCGGCTGGTGGCACGCATGGCGGCAGCAACCGGCCGTACGGACGAGGCCGCCTCGTACGGGCGCCTCGCCGACCAGGTGGCGGCGGCCTTCACCGCGCGGTTCGTCACCGACGACGGCACCGTCCGCGGTGAAACCCAGACCGGCTACGTACTGGCCCTGGCCTTCGAGTTGCTGCCGGCGCCCCTGGTCCGGTCGGCCGCGGACAAACTGGCATCCAGGGTCGCCGCGGCGGCCGGGCACCTCAGCGTGGGATTCCTCGGCGTCGAGAACCTGCTGCCCGTGCTGGCGGAGCACGGGCACATGGACACCGCGTACCAAATTCTGCTCCAGCGCGGCTTCCCCGGCTGGGGCTACATGATCGAGAACGGCGCCACCACGATCTGGGAGCGCTGGGACGGCATTCGCACCGACGGTTCGTTCAACGACCCGGGCATGAACTCGTTCAACCACTACGGTCTCGGCTCCGTCGGTGACTTCCTCTACCGGCACGTCGGCGGGCTCGCTCCCGCCGGCCCCGGTTACGCCTCCCTGCGCATCGCACCGCGGCCCGGCGGCGGCCTGACCTCCGCCGCAAGTACCTACGAGACTCCGTTCGGCAGCGCGGCGAGCGACTGGTCGGTCTCCGCCGGACGACTGACACTTCATGTCACCGTGCCCGTGAACACCTTCGCTGCCGTGACCGTCCCCACCCCGCGGCCGGAGTCGATCGTCGCCCCCGCCCAGGCGGTCCCCGCGGGTCCGGCGAGCTACCACCTGCCGTCCGGCAGCTACACCTTCACCGCGGGGACCTGAGCCACGGCTGGGCAGGCGTGGGGGCGAGGGACACAAACGTCGTCCCCGCGTCCCAACGGCTCCTGCTGCACGAAGAAGTGACCGAGCGGTGGCCGTGGACACACGACATGGGCGTCCGCCCCATTACAAACGTCGCCGGAATGGGGCACGGGGTCGGGGCTGGTGGTCGCCATCGTAATCGGCGGCGGCGGGTCAGCTTACGGGTACGGATCCCACAGATCCGCGACGCCCGGCTGTCGTTCAAGGCCAAAGGGCTGTTCGGGCTGCTCAGCACCCACCGGGACGGCCGGCGGATGACCGTTGCTCACACCGCGCGCGCTCTCACCGACCTCACACATGCCGGACGGCCGCCGACCGACCCGCCGGTGCATGCCGTGCTGCTGTTCGCGTCCCCGTCGATCGGGGGAGCGGTGCCGACCGCGCCAAAGCTGTCGTAACACTGTGTTGGGTCCGCTGATCGCGCCGCTGTCCTCCGCCGACTCGGCCACTCGGCGGTACGCCGGATGCTCTTTGGGGTTGCGGGCCTGTGGGCGGAGCCTGTTGCGCGGCTGGGCCGGCCGGCGATCGGTTGACTTCAAGGAGAGGCGATCGCGCCTTTGGGGCGTTTCTCGTGAGGAGCAGCCGCTGTGATCAACAGGCGGGACGTAGTGCGGGTAGGCGCACTGGGTGCCTTGGGGACGGGGATGGTGGGTTTGCAGGCCCCACCCGCCGCTGCGTCACCTACCGAGCCGGCGGAGCCGGTCGGCCCCCGGGACTGGAAGCGGCTGGCCGACACGCTGTCATCGCGTTCCACTCTCTACCGGCCAAGGGATTCCAACTACTCACCGCTGGCGCTCCCGTTCAACCACCGCTACGCCGGGATCCACCCCGCTGGAATTGTCGCGTGCGCTACCACCAGGGATGTCAGCGCGGCGGTCCGCTGGGCCCGCGCGGTGGGGCTGCCTGCAGTGCCCCGCTCCGGGCTGGGCCACAACTACGCCGGGTACTCCAGCACCACCGGCCTGCTGCTCAACTTGGCCCGGATGAAAAGCATCGACGTCACCCCGCTGCCGGGCCCCCGCTCCCGGACCCGGACCTACGGTCCGATCAAGGTCACCCATGACGCGGGTACGGTCACCGTGGGGGCCGGGGTCACCAATGGCGACCTGCACCCGCTGCTGGAGGACCGGGGGATTTTCGTGCCGACCGGCCGCTGCCCCTCGGTCGGGGTGGCCGGACTGGTGCTCGGCGGCGGTATCGGCTTCAGTGACAAGATGTTCGGTCTGACCTGTGATCGGCTGGTCTCGACGACCGTGGTGCTCGCCGACGGCCGCGTGGTGGAGGCCAGTCCGGACTTGCATTCCGACCTGTTCTGGGCCTGCCGTGGAGGGGCGGGGAACAACTTCGGTGTCAACACCTCCTTCACGTTCCAGTACGAGCAGTTCCAGGGCAACGTGGGCTTCTACCAGCTGCGGTGGAGCCTGGACTCCGTGGTGCCGGTGATCGCCACCGCGCAGCAGATCGCCCTGAACGGTTTGGACGACAAGCGGTTCCACCTTCGCGTCGGCATCGGGACCCACGGGCTTGCCAGGGACCAGATCCGCGCCAACGCCAACGTCAACGCCATCGGCCAGTACTACGGCCCCCTTGACGAGTTGCGCGCCATCCTGGCTCCGCTGCTGGCCATCGGCACGGCCGAGGAGCGCGCACGCAACAACGCGTCCGTCCGTGAGGTCACTCCCGGTCAGGCGAGCGTGCTGCTGAGCGCCACCACGCCGGTGGACCAGTTCGCCGCCAAGTCGGCGGTTCTCACCTCCCGGACGCTCCTGACTGACAAGCAGGTCGGTGCAGCCGCCGAGAAACTGCTGGACTGGCCGGGCAGCGGCAACGAGGACGGGGCCGGGTTCGCGATGTTCGCCCTCGGTGGCGAGATCAACCAGGTGCCGCCGGACGCGACCGCGTTCGTCCACCGAAACGCCGTGTTCATCTTCGCTGCCGAGACCTCCTGGGCGGACTACGATCCGCCCCGGGTCGAGACCGCCAATCTGCGCTGGCACCGTGAGTTCTACCACGACATTTTCGGCGACACGCCTCCCGACCAGTCGTATCAGAATTTCCCGGATCCGACGCTGAAGGACTGGCGGCGGGCTTACTACGGTGCGAACTACGACCGGCTGGTCAGGGTGAAGCGGAAGTACGATCCGACCGGATTCTTCAGCTATCCACAGGGGATCGGCACCTGACGCTCTCAGACCGACCCCGTATTCCCCGCCGGCAGGCGATGAAATGCCTGCCATCGCATCGAACGAGGGTCGGGGCAAACGAGTAGGTCCCCTCTTTCCAGGGCATCCACACCGGAGCCGAGGAGATCGGTCTCGACCGCGCCCGGACGGCTGCTCGCGGTGGACTGAGTGCACGGCGGTGGGCGGCCGCCGCTGGTGGCGTACCTGTACGACGGCGGCGTACTCGGCGACAGCGACTGCGCGGCGATCCACCTGCAGGAGGGGAATTCCGGTCCTGGCGCTTCGCAGCCCGCGAGGAGATCACCGCCCACTTCCACGCTCTCTCCACGGAGTCACTGTCAGGCGGCCACCGTTCGGCGGATCCGGAAGTCGCTCACACGAGTGAGACCTCCACGCATGGGTGATCACAGCTCAGTTTGGCTGTCAATCATGACGGGATGAGCATTTCCGTGTAAATCATGAAGTCATATAAGATGTACGGCATATCGGCGTGGTTGATCTCGAGTTTGGCATATCCGACATTACGCTGCCGCTGTTGATCAGCAACGCAGAAAGGAATGCCGTGCCTCTCGAGCCCCATCATGGCCGCCGGTCGGCTGCGAAGTCCGTGCTCCCGCGCTTGAGGTCCCGTGCCGGCAGACGCCTGCCACGGCTACGGGCCGCCGCCGTGGCCGGTGCCCTGCTCGCCGGACTGAGTCCGGTGGCGGCCGGTGCGCCACAGGCCGCCGCCGCGACAGGGCACAAGGACGATCCGACACAGTACTGGAACAAGGTACTGCTCCAGACGTTCCGCAATGCGCGGGGCTGGGACGCCTCGCCCGGCAAACTCTCCAGGTCCGGGGCCATTGTCTTCGCGGCTATCTACAACGCCGAGAGCGCCTATCAGTACACGTACGGGACCCTGAAGTACGAGCCGTACCTCAACCGGCCACTGAAGTATGCCGACAAACACTCGCGGCCGGGTCCGGACGAGGAGGAGCGGCTGATCGACCGCACGGCGTACCGGATCATTTCGCAGCTGTACCCGGGTGATCAGGCCTACATCGACGCCCAGTACCGGGCCCGGACCGGCCGCTCCCCTCACTCCTACGACCCCCTCGACCGCCTGGTGGTCGACCCCGTGGTGAGGCAGATCAACAAGGCCCGGGCGGGCGACGGTTCGGACAACCCGGACGTCTACAGTGGCGACCCCACCACACCTGGAGCCTGGCGGCCGACCGGTGAAGAGGCGACGGCTGACGAAGGGGCCTGCAAGCAGCCGAGCGACGCGGTGACCCCGAACTGGGGCAAGGTGAGGCCGTTCGTGCTCCGCTCCGGCTCTCAGTTCCGGCCTCCCACCCTGCGCGGCTTCACCTCCTACGCCGATCTGGTGGCCAGCCCGCAGTACGCCGCCCAGCGCGACGAGGTACGACGGGTCGGTGCCGTCGACTCCACCGAGCGAACCTACAATCAGACCGTCATCGGCTGGTTCTGGGACCATGACCTGAACGGCACCTACCACCCCCCGGGGCAACTGCTCGAACTGACCGGGATCGTCGCCAAGAAGTTCAAGCTCGACAAGTACGAGACCACCCACTTGTTCGCGCTGTCGGCACTGTCGTTGGCGGATGCCGGGATCACGGCCTGGGACTCCAAGTACGACAGCCCGATCAACGAGTGGCGCCCGGTGTCCGCGATCCAGGCGACGGGCGGCGCGAACGCGACCTGGGAGCCTCTCAGCGCGGACCGCGCAGGGACACCGTTCACCCCCTGCTTCCCCGCCTGGACCTCCGGGCACGCCAACTTCACCGCTGCGTGGGCAAGCGCGATGAAGCACTTCTTCGGCCGTGACAAGGTCTCGTTCACCGCACATTCCGAGGACCCGCACACCCTCGTGGCATACCGCAAGTTGAACAGCTTCAGCCAGGTCGCCGAGGAGGGCGAGTTCAGCCGACTCTGGCTGGGCGTGCACTTCCGCTGGGACGCCGAGGACGGGAGGGCGATCGGTACCAACGTCGGTGACTACGTGTTCGCCAACGCGCTGCTGCCGACACGACCGGGCCATCCGTATCAGCACTGAAACGACACCGCGGCCCACGCCCGCGGACGTGGCGAGGCTACTGCACCGCTCCGGACCGGCCGAGCCTGACCAGCCTCCCGTAAGAGGGGCGTCATCGCCGAGGCCACGTGCCTCCTGGCCTTCGCCGACCAGCGTAAACCGACGGAGTCGGGCTCACCCCGAAATCCGTTCGCCCGGAGCGGGCAGTCCTAGTCCCGGCCCATGTGCAGGCCCCTCGTCGCCATCCTCAGTGGCGCAGGCATCTAGGGTCTGTGTGATGTCGTGATCAATCGGCTGCTTGCAGGAGATCTCCGAGCCAGATCATCGAGGCGCGGAGTTCGAGGTCGGCAAGGTAGCTTTCGGGCGTCTTGTCGAAGCGTGTGGCGATGCCGCGCCAGTCCTTCAGCCGGTTGATCAGTCGCTCGACGGTGTTGCGGTCCTGGGCCTGACGGGACTCGCACAGAGCCAGGCAAGGCGGTCACCCGGAGTAGAAGGACCAGGTGGCCAACCGCAGGAAGAAGGGCAGCCGAGGCGGCCGCCCCGGGTCGCACAGGTCGGCCGCACGGTGGGTGCTGGCCCTGGGGCAGTACCGGCGCGGAGGCCACGTCGCGCACATCCTCACCAGACTCGGCTTCACCTCCCGCTCGCAGATCGCCTCCTGGGTGGGAAGAGGTGGCTACGACTTACCGTGAGTCGTAGCCAACCTGCCCCGGCCAGGCAGTGGTTGGGTGGCCGAACAGGTGAAGCTCCTGGTAGATGGGTTGTCGACCAAGATTGGTCCATGGCCACGTCCGCCCACTACCCGTGCGCATGTGGCCTGGTCCGGGGCCGACCGGTTCGGGGAGGTGCGTCGTCACGCGGCGGCGAGTTTGCCCTCGCACAGGAGCACGGCCTGCTGCTCCGCCGCGCGGTCGAACGAGCGGGAAAGGGCCAGGTAGACAACGGCGGTGACGGCAAGCCCGACGAGCCAGGCAATGTCCGTCCCACCCAAGTGCCGGGCTGCTGCGCCGGTGTAGGACCAGCCGCCGAGGTTGGGCAGGACCATGAACGGGATTTGGGCGGCGAATCCGGCCCCGTAGGCTGTCAGGCCTCGCCAGGACCAGGCACCGTAGATCCCGGTGGGCGTGAAAAGGTCGGTGATCGCGTAGTGGCCGCGGCGGACGAAGAAGAAGTCCACCAGGTTGGTGGCCGTCCATGGCACGAGCAGGTAGAGCATCACGGTCAGCGCGGTGAACACGGTGGCGACGGCGCCGGTGGACAGCGACGCTGCGGTGACGTACCAGATGCCGGCCAGGGCGCAAATGGTGACGGTCCGAGCGCGGCGGCCGGGGTTGAAGCTGCGGAAGGAGTCGATCCCGGTAAGTACGGTCAGCGATCCGCCGTAGGCGTTCATGCCCATGGTGGCAACCAGGCTGAGAGCGGACAGCGCGGCTGCCGCGGCACCGAGGCCGGGCACGAAGTGGTCGCCCGCCTGGCGCAGGCCCACCAGCCCGTCGTTCGCGCCCAGACGGATCGCGAGCCATGCGCCCAGGGCGATCAGCCAGATGGCGGAGCCGGAGGCGCCGAAGAACACCGCGGCGATCAGTGCCCGTGGCGAGGTGGTCCGGGGCAGGTAGCGCGAGTAGTCGGAGACATAGGGAGCGTAGGTGATGTTGTACGCGGCGGCGGCGGAGAACTGGGCGGCGAACGCCGGCCAGGTGAAGGCGAAGTGCTGCGAGGAAGCGTGGCCACCGGCGTGTCCGCTGAGTACGCCGATGGTGAGCAGCAGGACCAGGGGCAGCGAGAGGTAGAGCAGCCAGCGGAAGACCCGGTGGAGCCAGTCGTGGCCGTAGACCGCCAGCACTACCGCGATCAGCGACGCGCCGACGGCGATGGCGGTCCGGTTCCAGCCGAAGACCCCGTGCAGGCCGTCGGCGAGCAGCACCTGGTCGGCGACGTTGAAGCCCACGTAGGTGAATAGGGTGGCGGCCAGGGCTGCGGTAACGCCGCGGTAACCGAACTGGGCGCGGGACTGGATCATCTGCGGAAGCCCGAGCACGGGGCCCTGCGAGGCGTGAAAGGCCATGAAGAGGGTGCCGACCGCGATGCCCAGCACCCCGGCCAGGATGGTCGGGCCGAGCGGCAGGCCGAGCGACGGTCCGACGAAGCCCACCGCGACGGTGAAGTACTGGAAGTTGCCGAGGAACCACAGCAGCACCTGGTGCCGCACCCTTCCATGGCGCTCCGTGTAGGGAATCCAGTCGATCGAGCGGGTCTCCACCCCCAGCGTGCCGCTGGATCTGGGGGGCGCCTCGTGTGCGTGCTCGGCATTGGCCATGTCGGTTCACTCCCGGGGAGGATCTGGTGCGGCGGCAGGACTGCTCGCTCTGGCGCGGTCATGTCCAGCGGCGATTTGGCAGGCAAAGATCGTGGTCAGTCCGTACGTGGTGTGCGAGGCTGCCACGGTGGCAGGCGCGCAGGGTCCCAGGTGTCCAGGTGCGCGTTGAAGCGGGCAGGGCGACGTGACCGTGCTTGCGGACGGCGGAGCACAGCAGCGGCAGGGTGGTGGCGCTGCCTCCCGGCTACAAAATGCCCGTTTCGGGCGGGGCGGTGCGGACCAGTGTGCGATGACGACACACTGAGCAGCAATTGTTGTAGTGACGAATAGAACGGGAGCCACCTGTGTCCGACCACAAGATCAGCCAGCTGACCGTGGCGGGGCTCCTCACGCTCCCCGCGCTCAAACTGCGGGTCCTGGCAGGCGCGGCAGGGATGGACCGGCCAGTTGCGTGGGCTCATGTCTCGGATCTGGAGGACCCGACTCCCTGGCTGCTCGGCTCCGAACTGATCATGACGACCGGGACAGCGATCCCGCGGTCCGCGACCGGTCAGGAATCCTATCTGCGGCGGCTCGACCAGGCCGGGGTGTCGGCTCTGGCCATCTCGGCCCGGCTGAACGTCCCACCGCTGTGCGACGCCTTCTTCTCCACGGCGGAAGAATGCGGCATCCCGGTGCTGGAGGTACCCCTGTCAGTCCCGTTCATCGCCGTTGCTCAGGAGGTAGCTGCCGCCGTGCAGGAGGATGCACGGCAAGGACTCGCTGCACAACTGCAGGTGTTCGGGGCATTGCGTTGGATGGCCTCCGATGACCTGGACACCGTGCAGCTTTTCCGGCGTCTGGAGGAGCTTTCCGGCTATCAGGTCTTTGTGTGCACTCCGCAGGGCAGACCGCTGTTGCCGGGGGTGCCGGTCCCCCCGGATCCGGGCGTGCTCCCGGCGTCGGTGGAGGCGGCCCCCATCATCCCGGGCGGCTTCGCGGTGCCCGTGCTCACGCCTGGCGGGGCGGCAGGTTTCCTGGTCGCATTCGAACGAGAGGGCACGCGCCCGGCCGGGCTGGCTGTGGTCCAGCACATCGCGACGGTGGCCGCGCTACAGGTCACCATGCTCCGCCACGAGCGTGAGACGCAGCGGCGAGAAGGCGCTGAAACCCTGGCGGAGTTGCTGCAGGAAGAACTCGACCCGGCAGTGGCGCGGCGCAGGCTGAGGCGACTGGCGATCGAGAACGACGAAGTGGTGTTGCTGGTGGCCCGTCAGGTCGCCGACGAAGCACTGCTGGCTGCCCTCGATGTGCAGCCGTACCTGCTGCTCAAGCAAGGAGGCGACCGCTACCTGCTCGGTTCACCGGACCTGGCAGACATCATCGCGGAACTGCCGGGCGTAGCAGCTGGAATGAGCCGGCCGTTCCAGCCCGGCGAGTCGCTGCGGGTCGCCCGGCGGGAGGCGCTGTCCGCGGTGGCGAAGGCGGTCGAGTCCGGCCGGTGCCTGGTCACATATGGAAGCGACACCACCGATCGGTGGCTGCCAGACGACCCCGCAGTGCTCAGAGCCTTGGTCGAGCATGTGCTCGGTGAGGTTCTGCGGTACGACGCAGAGCACCACTCGACGCTGCTCGTCTCCATCCGCACCTGGATGGAACGCGACCGCCGCACAGACGTCGCAGCGGCCGCGCTGAATGTCCATGCGAACACTCTCGCCTACCGGCTGCGCCGTTTCACTGCGCTGACCGGCCGCGACCTCTCCTCGACCAGCGCGTTCGCCGAGGTGTGGCTGGCGATCCGTGCGGCCGAGCAACTCGGTCTCACCAGCTAACGCAATCACGATGTGCCTGACGCTGTGCTGCGCCCTCCCAGACCGGGTCAGAGCGGGTGGCGCGGCATCCCGGTGCCTGCGCTCGCGGCCGCCTGCCGTCGAGAAGAAGGCAGATCGTGCACCAGACCCGAGGGCCGGTTTCGGCGAGGAGGCTGAGCAGGGCCCGCGGCGCGGGCTGCAGACCGTTTTCGGTGAACCCGAACACGCCTACGGTGTGCGAGGCGATGAAGCCGCCTAGGGCGCCGAGCGACCACACCGACGGCAGCCATCCTGAGCAGTAGCGGCATCCCGGACAGCAGCAGCGTGGCGGCCCCGAAGGCGACGCTCGCCTGAAGCAGGAACAGGGGGGCCGACGACATGGATGTGGCGGTGCCCGTCAACGTAGAGCCGGGCGTGGATGTATCCGCTCGCAGCGAGCCTGGCGGCGATCGACATGCGCGCAGCCACAGCGATCAGTCTTCCCGTGCTCATGCCAGCCTCTCGTCCTTGATTGCCAGCTCCCGGTCGCCCTGCCGGTAGCCCACGGTGCGAATACCGAGTGCGCTCTTGAGCTGCCGGGCGGGCACGACCTGGGGAGTCGGGGCGGGGGCCCGCCCCGGATTCGGCAGCGGGTAGGCGGTGGTGGTGGCGGAGTGGAAGGTGATGTTGCCTTCTGTCTTGGTGAACAGCTGGTGGACGTGCCCGTTCAGACAGGTCACCGAGGAGAAACGGCGCAGGAGCGCGATGACTTTCAACGCGTCGTCCGTACTCCAGCCCCACCGTGGGTACATGGCGAACAGCGGGATGTGGCTGAAGACCACGATCGGGGTGTCCGAGGGCACCCCCGCGAGGTCCTTGCGGACGAAGTCGATCTGAGCGTTGCCGAGGTGGCCCAGTTTTTCCAGGCTCAGGGTGTTCACCAGGGCGATGAAGTGCACTCCGTGGGTGTCGAAGCTGTACCAGCCGTCGCCGAGCGTGCCCTTGCCGAAGATCTGCCGGTAGGCGCGGCCCGCATCGCCGATGGAGTCGTGCTCACCGGGAACGGTGAAGACGCGGTCCGTCTGCAACCCGGCCATCATCTGCTTGACCTGGTCGAACTGATCCGGCGTCGACAGGTGTGTCAGATCGCCGCTGTGCATGACGAAGTCGGGCCTGAACCCGACCGCGTTGACCTGGTCGATCGCTTCGGTGAACGAGCCTGCCACGTCCAGGTTTGCCGGTCCGTGGAAGCCGATATGGCTGTCCGAGACCTGCACGAACCGCAGTTCGCTGCTGGTTGCCGTGGCTGCCTCGGCGGTAGTGTCCTGGGAGCCGGCGATATGACTGATCACCTCTCCACTGGCCACTGTCAGAACGACGGCTCCGCCGAACCATCCTGCGTGCCGCATGAGTTGACGCCGGGTCATGCCGTGTTGTTCGGTGGGCTGGTCGGCGTCGCCAACCGGGACTGGATCCTGACCGTCGCGGTACTCGGTCATCACGTCACCTCCACGGTGGCAGTCATGAACGGATGGATGGTGCAGAGGTAGGCGTAGGTACCGGGCTTGGTGAACCTGTAGCTGTAGGTGGCGTGGGTGGCCAGAGCGGGCGAGTGCAACGGTCCGCCCGATCCGGCGCTGGTGACGGTGTGGGCGTCGGTGTCCTGGTTGGTCCAGGTCACCGTCGTGCCGGCTTTGACCTTCAGGGTGGCCGGGGAGAATGCGAAGTTCTCGATTGCCACGGCGTCTCCGGTCACCGGCGCATCGGCCGCGCCCGTGCTCGGGGAACTCATGGGCATGCTCATACTGGGCATCGGCGAGGCGCCGGGGGCGGAGCCCGCCGCATGCTCTGTCGGGGAGGCACCGGGCATCCCTGCCATCTGACGCTGACCAGGACCGGGCGTAACGGCACCGGCCGCGGTCGAATGCGGCGACTGGCCGCACGCGCTCAGGAGCGCCAGGGCAGCGCTGGAGACGACGGCCAGCCCGACCGCGACGCGTGATCTCCGGCTCGCGTGATCAAAGTTCAGGTACATGGTGTTCGTTCCTCACTGATCAGGGAGAGATGGGTATGCGTGGCCGAGCGCTCACGACCGGAATGCTGCGCGTGGGATGTGCCTGCCACGGCCCCGCGCGTCCTCCGAAGGGCCCGGCGAGCGCAGGGTTCGAGCTGCGGCGGCACAGCCGCGGCGCGTGTCGACGAGTGCCGGAGCTGACATGCCCGCAGGTGTCGGTGTGCAGCGCCCGGGCGAGTGTGATCGGCGCCATGGAACCCTGCTGCAACGGGCGGGTCGGTCTCGGCTGATCATCTCTACCGGGAATGCCGTGTCTGTCGGCTTTCTTCTGGCTCCACGGACGGCGAGCGTCGTGCGGTTCGACGGATACGCGTTTTTTGTGAGACTTCTTTGCGATCACCCCTGATGGGTCAACCCATCGTCACTGGTACCGCACGGCGTGTGACACGACAAAGAAGCGCATATGCGCAATGATCTGCTTATGTCATGGAGTGCTCGAAAACGTGGCCAAACGGCCGATACGGATCGCTCCATGCATCGTGTTTCTGGTAAAGGGACCATTTCGAGCACGGACGAGGAACTGCTCCGCACTCTGTACGCCGAGCACGCGGGACCGCTCTTCCACTACGCGCTGCGACTGACTTCAGGAGACCGGCAGTGGGCCGAGGACGTCGTGCAGGAGACGCTGCTGCGAGCGTGGCAGCATCCCACCGCGTTCGAACCCGGACGCGGTCCTGCCCGGGCCTGGCTGTGTACGGTCGCCCGGCACCTGGTCATCGACGCTCACAGGGCCCGCAAGGCCAGGCCGGCGGAGACCGGCGGCGAGGCCCTGGAGCGGGCTGCCGAGCACACAGTGGGCGAGGACCAGATCGAGCAGGCACTGCAGAGCTGGGCAGTGGCCGACGCCATCCGGACGCTGTCCCCGGACCACCGCAGCGTACTGCTGGAAACGTACTACCGGGGCCGGACCATGGCGGAGGCCGCGGATGCGCTGGGCATCCCGCTGGGCACCGTCAAGTCGCGGACGTACTACGCCCTGCACGCCCTCCGGCTTGCGCTGCAGGAACGCGGCATCGAGCCATGACCGAGGCATGGAGGAGGCGCCGGCCATGAACGCAGACCACGACGCCCTGCGGCTGGCGCTGGGTGGGTATGTCCTGGGCACGCTGTCCTCTGCCGAAATGGAACAGGTGCGCGGCCACCTCGTGTCATGCGACGAGTGTCGGGCGGACCACGCCCAGCTGGCCGGACTGCCGACGCTGCTCTCGACGGTCACCGCAGCCGAAGCGGCAGGCCAGACGGTGCCCGTCGCCAACGCGGACTTGGCCGACCGGCTGGTGCGGCGGGCAGCCGAGCGCGGGCAGGGCTCACCACAGGGACCATCCGACATTTCCGCGGTACCTCAGGCCCCCGAGCCACGACTGCTCGACAGAATGCTTCAGCAGGCCGCGGCCAGGCGCCGCAGGACCTGGCGGTTGCAACTGGCCGGCGTCGCCGCCTCCCTGACGTTGGTCGCGGCGGCGGCTGCCGGCGGCACTTGGCTGGCGACCAGCGCATCCGTGGTCGGGCAGGCGCCGCAGCCGGGACCGACCACGCCGGCTCCGGCACGCACCTTCTCCGGAAGCGATTCCGCCACCGGCGTCACCGCGTCGGTGAAGGTCTTCCCCTCCGCTTGGGGCAGTGTTCTTCAGGTCTCGGCCCGCGGGGCGCCGGCCGGAATCATCTGCCGACTGCAGGCGGTCGGGCCCGGCGGGACAAGGGCGGACGCCGCTACGTGGCGGGCAGGCGAGTACCCGACCGGAACGACGATTCCAGGAGCGGTCCCCATGTCTCCGGGAGCCATCGAGCACTTCGAGATCGTCGCCGGCAACGGTCAGAAACTGGTGACGATCCAGGCATGAGGTGAGGGGGAGGCCGCCCGCCGAGTCTGCCGATGTCCGCCTGCACACGGCGACGTACCCCGCTCTGGGCACATCCAGGCGCTGATCACGAACTCGGCCTCCTGCTGGCATCCACGCCCACCAAGAAATTGGGCAAAAGTGCGAATGACTCGAACCGTATGCCACCCGCCGGCCGTGAAACCGGATGAGCGCTCACATACAGGTTCCGGTGTACCGCCTCCTCCTTGTACTTGTCGGTCCCCGCCACGACCCGGCCTCCGCACCTACACAGAAGAGCCAGAAGACCATGTTTGTGACCGATTCTGAGCGCATCAGCTCGCGACCCTGCCCCCATCAGGCGACGCTCACCCTGCCCGCGCAGGAGGCGCATGTGTCCGCAGCGCGTCACTTCACGGCGGATCTGCTGGAGTGCTGGAGCATTCCCGAGAGCGAGCGGGACTCCGCAGTTCTGATCGTCGACGAACTTGCCGCCAACGCCGCCCAGTACGGCCGCGAGTGCATGACGTTGGTGCTCATCCTCGACCACGACACCCTGTCCATAGTGGTCAGAGACTCCGGAACCGAAGTGGTGCGCGGTCCGCTCCGTACCGCGCCGGACGAACATGGCCGCGGCACCGGCATCGTCAAGTACCTCGCGCAGTCGACAGAAGTCCGCCAGACGCGCAGCGGCCGAGAAGTCCAGGCCTGCCTCCGGTGTTCGCCATGACCGAGCCCGCGCGTTCGGCTGTCGGCTCCTGCACTGGCCTTGGCTGCACGTACTGGCGGTGCAGCGGTCACGACCGCTCTGGCCCCCCAACTTCCCGCCCTGGGGCCGAGTTTCCCGGCGCACCGACGTTCGCGGCGGTGACCGCGAGGGGTCCGGCCCGACTGGATCTTCATCACCGACCCCGGCTTCCGCGCCAAGGCCGAACGCCTCCTGGACCGGTACGCCCGCACCTGGCCAGGCCACCCACTCGTCGATGCCCCCTCGTTCGAGCACGTCGTGGCCGCCCTGCGTGCGCCCTGGACGATCGGCCGGCCACGTACCCGGCCGGAAGTCGGTCTGGCGGACCGGGCCTACTCATCCCGGGCCATCCGCGAGCACCTGCGCCGACGCGGAATCCGAGCGGTGATTCCTCAGCCCGCCGACCAGATCGCCAACCGCAGGTGCAAGGGCCGCCAGGGCGGACGTCCCGGCGCCTTCGACCGCGAGGCGTACAACCTGCGCAACACCGTCGAACGCTGCGTCAACCGCCTGGAGAACTGGCGCGGCCTGGCCACCCGCTACGAGAAGACCGCCACCGTCTTCCGAGCCGGACTCCACGTCGTCGGCATCTTCATCTGGTCCGCCCGCTGATCCGAAGCAAAGGACCTGCCGGGTGTCAATTCCACGGTTTTTGGTAGGGGTTTTCGCCCAGCACTTGCGCGGCGGCCGCGCAGAGGTCTTCGCCGTAGATCTGGTTGCTGCCGTATTCGGAGCCCCAGAGTTCGGACGCGGCCTGGGCAACGGCGCGCCAGCTGAAGTCCTCATCGACTCGCCACGTGCGAATCTGCACGGCCATCTCCGTCGTGATCGTCGCCGGATCCACAAGGTTGTGTGTCATTCCAGTGACCCTAGAAACGTTGCCGGCCAGGTGGCCATCGGATAACGGCCTCGCCTGGTCCACCGGACAGGGACCCAGCGGATTTTGCCGGGCGCGCCACGTCGGGCATTCCTCCCCAAGCCCCTCGGGGAGTCGGGGATCCGAGCGCTGATCCGACAAGTTCCGAACGAGAAGCCCCATATGCGGCGGGAGGCCCGAGGGGCCACATCATTAGTCGGCCCGCGAGCGCCGGGCGCCGAGGTCAGCGCCCGAACACGTGCAGGTCCCCGCGCCCGGACGGCAGGGGGACCTGTGCGTTTCGCAAGAGACAGGGCGGACGGTCAGAAGACCTCGCCGTCCGTCTTCAGGTCAAGGCGGACGTTGGTGTCCGCGGTGCCGTTGTTGGTGGCGCAGGCCGTGTAGTAGCCGGCGCCGGGGAACGTGCCCCACACCGTGCGCAGGTCGGCGGCCCAGTTGGTGACCAAGCCCGGGGAGCCGGTGCCGGGGACCGTCACGCCGTTGTACTGCAGCTTGAACTTCGCACCCTGGCCGGTGGCCTTGCCGTCGGCCCGGACCTGGTACGAGGCGTACTGCTGGACGCAGCGCTGCTCGCCGGGGTGCAGAGTGCCGCCGAAGAACTGGCTGGCGGAGGCCGGGCCGGCGGTGGAGAGCAGCGCGGCGGCGCAGGCCGCGGCGACCGATGCAGCGGCGGTGAGCCGGACGCCGATGCGCCGGCGGGGGGTAGTGGGCGTGGTGGAGGCGGCAGACATGGACATGGAAATCCTCTCCCGGTTGTGTGTGGCTTGGCCCCGTCGGTGCGTACGCACCGACCGGCCGGATGAGCGGGCCCGTACGACCGGCCCGGAAGCGGCGACTGCGGCCGACGCCGCGTCCCGCTTACCGTCCGGGTCGTGTCCTCCCCGGGCACTGCCCACGGTAGGAGCGGTCACCGTCCGTTCGACACGTCGGAAAATGACCGACTTCCGCTCGATTTCCGCTCGTTCCGCCCGCTCCCCGGCCGGCCGGTGATATCACCGTCCCGTGGGGGGACAGCAGGCACCGCAGAGGATGGCCGACCGCTTTGCCGCGGCACGGGCCAGGGGGTTCGTGGGGCGTCGGGCGGAGGTGGAGGCGTTCCGCCGGATCCTGGCCGATGGGCGTGGTGCGGTGGTCCACGTGCACGGTTCGGCGGGGATCGGGAAGTCGACGCTGCTGCACCAGTTCGCATGGCTGGCAGACGGCGTCGGCCGACCGGTGACCGTGATCGCGCAGGAGCAGGCCGCGGGCGACGGGGCGGCGGATGCGTCGCTTCCGCACGTGGCCCCCGGCAGTCTCGTCGTGGTCGACGTCCCCGGCGCCGTCCCGGCCGCCGAACGGCTGCTCGCCCACGTGCCCGACGACGCCGTGCTGGCCCTCGCCGACCGCGAGCCGCCGCCGCTCGCGTGGCGGACCGACCCCGCCTGGCTCGGCCTCCTGCGTCCGATGCCGCTCGCCCCGCTGGATCCCGCCGACAGTGCCGAACTCCTGAGCCGGCGCGGCGTACCCGAGGCCGAGCACCCACACGTCCTGGCCTTCACGCACGGCCACCCGCTGGCGCTCGCCCTCATGGCCGACGTACACGTCCACGGCTCGCGCGGCGACACCACCCCGGCGTCGCCGCCCCGCGTGGTGAACACCCTGCTCGCAGCTCTGCTCGACGTGGTACCGAGCCCGCAGCACCGGTCGGCCCTGGAGGCGTACGCGCAGGTGCTCGTCACGACCGAGCCGCTGCTCGCGGCGCTCGTCGGCGTGCCGGACGCGAGCGACTTGTTCGAGTGGCTGTGCGCACTGTCGATCACCGAGTACGGCAGCCGCGGGATCCGCCCCCATGACCTGGCCCGGTCCGTACTCGACGCCGAACTCGGCTGGCGCCACCCGGCCCGCCGGGCGGAGCTGCGCCGCCGCGCGAGTGCGTACTACCAGCAGCTGTTCACCGACGGCGACCGGGCACGGCAGCGCACGGTGCTTGCCGACTTCGCCTACCTGCACCGCGACAGTCCGCTGGTGGGGCCGCTCCTGGCGCCGGTCACCGGCGGGGCGGCGGCCGCCGGCTCCGCGGATCTGGACGCTTTGTCCATCGCCCCGGCGGAGACGGCCGACCTGCCGGGGCTCCTTGCGATGGCCGAGCGGTACGAGGGGCCCGAGTCCGCTCGGGTGCTGGGCACCTGGTGGGGGCATCCGGCCGCCACCTGGGCCACCGTACGGGCGGCGGCGGATGCGGAGGAGGCCTCTCCCGCCGGCTTCTACCTCCTCCTCGTCCTTGGCCCCGACGACCTCGACGACCCGGCCGTCACCGCGGACCCGGCGGGCGCGGCCGCCGCCGGCTGGCTCGCCCGGCACGGCGGGCTGCGCGCGGGGGAACGGGCCCTGCTGGTGCGCGCCTGGCTGGCGCGGGACACGTACCAGGACGTGTCCGCCGTCCAGACCCTCATCACCCTGCGCCTGACCCACCACTACCTGACGGCGGAGCAGCGGCCCGCGCTCACCTTGCTGCCGTTCGCCGACCCGGAGTTCTGGGCCGGCGGCTGCGCGTACACGGACTTCGACCGCTTGCCGGGGGCCGACTTCACCGTGGGCGGCCGCGCGTACGGGACGTACGTCCACGACTGGCGCCGTACGCCCCCGCTGGCCTGGCTGGGCCTGCTGTGCGAACGGGAGTCGGCGGCCGACCCGCTGGCGGTGGCGGCGCCCTGCGAACCGGGCGGCGGACTGCGCGTCCTCGACGCCGAGACCTTCGCCGCCGGGGTACGTGAGGCCCTGCGTGGGCTGGGGCGGGCCGGCGGGCTGCGCGGCTGTGTCCTTCTCCGCTCCCGGGCGGTCGCGTCCCGGGCGGGCGAGGGCGCCGGCCCGGACGAGCGGACAACCGCCCTGGCCACCCTGCTGAAGGAGACGGCCGCCACGCTCCAGGCGGCTCCGCGCGACCGGCGTGCCCACCGGGCGCTCCACCATACGTACCTCCAGCCGGCGGGGACCCAGCAGCGCGCCGCGGACCTCCTCGGCCTGCCGATGTCGACGTACCGGCGCCACCTCGCGGCAGGCGTGGACCGGCTGACGGAGGAGCTGTGGCGGCGGGAGCTGGACAGCTGACAGAGGCTACGGCCCAACTGGCCTGGCTCGGCCAGGTTCCCCTCCATGGCCGCCTTGGCGATCCGATGGAGAAGGACCGCTCCGCTCGGCAGACGGAGCGGAGTGAAGAGTCGGTTCAGGAGGTTCTCCAGCCCGATTTCCGTGAGTTGGGGATCGTGAACTGCCTATCGCTTGCCCATTACGTCGTCGCCGTGTCATGCGCGCCTGGGTAGCCGGTACTCAACTCCTCTCCCGCACTGCCGGGCGCACGGCTCGGACAGATTGAGCAACGCCTGCTCAATCGGGTGGTCGGGGCGGCGCCCTAGCGTCGCAGTGTCCGCAGATCAGCGGTCACCGAGGAAAGGAGCCTTCCATGAAGTCCGGGTCGCACAACCACAATGAAATCGTCGTAGAGAATTCCATTGAGGTGCCGCCCGCCGGCTCCGCCGAGCCGACGCCGCGCGACATCGAGGCGGTCGCCGCGCCCGGAGCGGGGCCGATCGGCTGCAACCACAACCAGATCGGCGTGCTGAACCACAACCACATCAGCGTGCAGGGCGAGTAAAAGCGCACCAGATATGGATGTCCTCCGGATCCAGGCGAACGGGAGCGCCCGTTTCCGGCGCTATGTGAAGCAAAATGGAATTTCACCTACCGTCGTGGCGGTACTCTTCGGTGAATTCCTCTCCGGCGTCGGTTCCGGTACGACCTTCCCGTATCTGGTCGTCTACCTCCACGACGTCTGCGGCCTGCCCGGCGGCCAGGTGGGGGCGGCGTTGGTCGCCCGCTCGGTGGCCGCCGTTGCAGGATCCGTGGTCGGCGGTAGCCTGAGCGACCGCTACGGGTCACCTCGTGCCGTCGTCGCGCTCGGCGCGACGGCTGCGACAGCTACGGCCGTGATGGCGGGTAACCACGGGAACGCCGTCTGGCCGGGAATCGTCGGCGCAATCGTCTGCACGGGCGCGGAGGCGGCGCTCGTACCGGCGCTGGACGCGTTGCTGGCCCGGTCGGTGCCGCATCATGCTCGCGAGAAGGCATTCTCCTGGCGCAACACCATCGTGACTTTCGGGGCCATGCTTGGCGTCGCCGGCGGGTCCGCCGCGCTTGGCGTGCTCGGCGTCTCGAATGGACTGCGCTGGGTGTATGCCGTTGACGCCGCCTCGTTCGTGGTGCTGGCAGCTTTGGTGCTCCGGGCGTGCGGACCCTTCGGGGACCTCCTGCGCACGATCGAGGCTCATACACCCCGTGTTCGCGGGCCACGGAGCCGCAGTGCGCTGCACGGTCGCAGAACGCCGAGCGAGAACTACACCGTCGTCGTCCGCGATCCCGCCATGCTCAGGGCCTTCGTCTTCGTGCTGCTCGTTGTGGCCGCCGGGTTCGCTCAGCTTCAAATCGGCCTGCCCGCCGTGACGGTTCTGACCCGCCACGTTGATGCGCTCGGCTGGATTTTCGCCGCGAACATGCTCGTTGTCGCTGTCGTACAGGTGCCCGCACAGCGCGCCCTGGCGCGCTTTCCCCGGCCGGTCGTTCTCGCAGGCGGAGCCGCCTGCATGGCCGGAGCCTGGGTGGTCGTCGCCATGAACCCTGCCCCTGGGGTCGGGAGCCTTCTCACGGCGGCCGTGATGTTCGCCCTCGGGGAGGTCGCGTACCTGCCGGTCATCGCCGCGCTCGTCAACGACCTGGCGCCACCAGGCCTCGCCGGACGCTACAACGGCGCCCACACCCTCGCCTGGACCAGCGGTTTCGCCATCGGGGCTCTGGCCACAGGAACGCTTCTCGGGGCCCACTCCGTACGCCCGTTCTTCGCCGCCGCGGCCGCTGTCCTGGGCCTGACCGCGCTGATCGCGCTGAGTCTTGGCCGTATCCGACCGGAGGAGAGCCGCAGATGATCGAGCACAGACCCCCGAGCCCCGTGCGCGCGGCAATCGAGCAAGCCGAGCGTGCACTGGACGCAGGTCTCGCCGAGAAGGCGGAGCACCTGCTGCGGACCGCGCTGAACATTCCCTCTTACCTGGCTCGTCGGCCTACGACCACCGAACCTCTCACCGAGGAACACCTCCGAGCACGCGGCATGCTGGCCGCCGTATGGCGGATGCAGGGCAAGTACCGGCACGCCGGGCTGCTGCTCGCGGTGACACTGGCCGCGGCAGAGACCGCCACGGGCCCCTCGTCACCCCTCGTGGCATGGCTGTGCAACCAGCGGGGCGTCCTGGGCAAGTGCGTCGGAGACTTCGCCCTCGCCGAACACCAATATTTCCGGGCGCTGGAGATCTACGAAGGTACCTTCGGGCCGGAGCACGACACCGTTGCCATGGTTTGCCACAACCTCGGAGGGCTGGCCCATGCGCGCGGTGATGCACAGGCCGGGGAACCGTGGGCCGCCCGCGCCGTACGGATCCGTACCCGGCTGCACGGGCCAGGCCATGTCCTCACGGCCCTTGACCTGGCCGCGTGGGCCGCCCTGCTGGACGGCTGCGGGCGCTTGGAGGAAGCTGAGCACTGCCTGTGGCAGGCACTCGCCGTCTTTCAGGACGTCCACGGCCCTGACCACTACGAAGTGGCTGTGACCTTGCACAACCTCGCTGCCCTCCAACATCGGCGCGGCGAATTCGGTCCGGCGAGCCGGCGCTACGCCGACGCCCTGCGCCTCAAAGAGCGCCTACTGGGAACCGACCACCCCGACTTGGCACCGACGCTTGTCAACACGGCGGCCTTGAGCGAGTCGCAGGGCGAGACGGCACACGCACGTGCGCTGTACGGGCGCGCAATCCGACTCCTGCAATCCAGGGTTCACGCCATGCACCCCACTCTGACCTCGGCACGAGCGGCGCTCGGCAGGCTTGCTACCGACTCTCGTGAGCCCGCTGCCACCCTCAGCAAGGAAGAGACACCTTGATGACAATCCCAGCCCGGACGGCGTTTCGCAGCGCGATACTCGCGGAGGCGGCCATCTGGCCGGCCGCTCTCATCGTGGCGCTCCTGCACCTGGTGCCCACTCAGCTCAGCCCGGTCACTGACATGGTCAGCGAGTACGCACTGGGCAGGTTCGGGCTGCTGGCGGACACGTGCTTCCTGGCAATCGGGGGCTCCGCCCTCGCGCTTGCCGTATGCCTGCGCCGGGCCCTGCAGCCGACGCCGGCTGTCAAGACGGCGACCATCGCGCTCACCGTCATGGCGACGGCTACCTTCGCACTTCCATTCTTCCCGACCGATCCCGACCGGCCCTCGACTGTGCATGGCTGGATCCACCTGACCGCCGCGCTGCTCGGCATGACCTCGCTCATCGTGGCCGCGGCCGCCATCGCCGTGCACTACCGCACTCACGTCGCGACCCCCCCCGCCGTCAACGCACATCGCCCGTCTCAGCCTCATGTGCTCCGCTGTCATGGCTCTGAACCTGGCCCTCATGCTGGCACGTTGGCTGCCAGGACTTACCGAACGCCTGCTGATTCTCGCCGGAATGGTGTGGATCGCCGTCATCTCGCGATTCCTGCGCACCAAGACGCTGGGCGGGGGCTGAGCTGATGCACGATGCACTTCCGAACCGCACGCATACCGAAGCCATCGAGCGGGAACCCGAGACCGTGCCACCCGCGCCGGTAGCCGCCCGCCTTGCCGCGGTCCCCGGTTCGCCGCTGCGAGACATCCTGGCCCTGACGGACCGCCCCGAGGTTGTCTCCTTCGCCGGCGGCCTGCCTGATCCCGGCCTCTTCGACCAGGCGGGCCTGCGTGCCGCGTTCCACGAGGTATTGGCACACTCCGCGCTGCGCGTGTTGCAGTACTCGCGCACCGAAGGCGATCCAGAGCTGCGCGATGCGCTTGCCACACGCCTGTCCCGACGTGGGCTGCCAACCTCCGCCGACGATGTGCTGATCACCACCGGGTCGCAGCAGGCCCTCGCCGTGTCCGCCACGGCCCTGCTGGACCCCGGCGACACAGTCGTGGTGGAAGACCCCTCATACCTGGCCGCCCTGCAGTGCTTCCGACTCGCGGGAGCCCGGGTGGTCCCCCTCCCCCCTCAAGGCGGAGGGCTCAACCCCGAGCTGCTGCTGGAGACGGTGCGACGCGAACGCCCGAAAGTGCTGTACGTCGTACCGAACTTCCAAAACCCCACAGGGCACACCCTGTCCAGGGCGGTCCGAGCACAGATCGCCAGGATCGCCGCGGTCCATGGCCTGTGGATCGTCGAAGACGACCCTTACGGCGATCTCCGTTACCGTGGCGAGCCATTGCCGGCGCTCGCGGCACACGCCGGAGCAGAAGACCGGACGCTACTGCTCGGCAGCTTCTCCAAGACGCTTGCACCCGGCCTGCGCTTGGGCTGGATCCGCATGCCGCAGACCGTGCGCCGCGCACTCGTCGTTGCCAAGCAGTCCGCCGATCTGCACACATCCACGCTGGATCAGGCGGCGGTTGCCAGATACCTGGCCCAGGCGCCCGTCGACGAGCACCTCGCGCGACTGCGCGAGGCGTACCGCACACGTTTGGCAACCATGCTGGAGGGCCTGCCGGACACCCTGCCTCATGGCAGCACATGGAGCGTGCCAGACGGTGGCATGTTCCTCTGGGCCCGCCTTCCGGACGGATGGGACACCGAAGCGTCCCTGCCGCACGCACTTCGCAGGAACGTCGCCTACGTCCCCGGAGCGCCCTTCTTTGCGGGCACCCCGGTCCGGGCCTCCCTGCGTCTGTCCTTCACCACTCACGCGCCGCAGGACATCACCGCGGGACTGGCACGGCTGGCGGCCGCGCTCAAGCAACAAGGGAAGAACTGAAGTGACCCTGAACGGAACCAGCCGCTCTCAGGCTATGTGGGCCCTGACAATTACCAGCGCGGCCGGCTTCATGATCGGCCTGGACAATCTCATCGTCACGACCGCGCTGCCGTCCATCCGCAATGATCTTGGCGGAGATATCGAGGACCTGACCTGGACCGTCAACGCCTACACACTGTCCTTCGCCGCGCTGCTGATGACGGGCTCGACGCTGGGCGAACTGTTCGGCAGGCGCCGGCTGTTCATCATCGGGCTGGCCGTATTCACCGCAGCATCCGCCACCGCAGCCCTTGCCCCCGGCCTCCCGGCCCTGATCGCGGCGCGGGCTGCACAGGGGATGGGCGCAGCGGTGCTGCTTCCGCTGACACTGACCCTGCTCACGATCGCCGTACCAGCCGCTCGCAGGGGCATGGCCTTCGGAATCTGGGGCGGCATCAACGGCAGCGCCATCGCCCTCGGGCCTGTCATCGGCGGGGCGGTGATCGACCAACTCTCCTGGCAATGGATCTTCTGGCTGAACGTTCCCATCGGCCTTCTCCTGCTGCCGCTGTCCCGCCTGCGGCTGGCAGAAAGCCACGGCAGCGCCGGTAGGCTCGACGTGCCTGGCACCCTGCTCGCCACCTCCGGCGTGTTCGGCCTGGTGCTATCCCTCGTACGCGGGGAGAGGGCGGGCTGGACCAGTCAAGGCGTGCTCGCTGGATTCGTCGGGGGAGCGATTCTGCTCGCAGCCTTCGCCTGTTGGGAACTGCGTACCCCGTACCCGATGCTGCCCATGCGGCTCTTTCGCAGTCGCGCCTTCAGCGTAGCCAACGCCATCGGCCTGCTGAACTTCTTCGGCCTGTTCGGCGCCGTCTTCCTGCTCACCCAGTTCCTCCAAGGCGCACAAGGTTATTCACCGGTGGAGGCAGGCGTGCGAATGCTGCCATGGACGGCTCTGCCCATCGCAGTCACACCGCTCGCGGGCACGCTCTCCGACCGCATGGGCAGCCGTGGCATCCTCGTCCTCGGGCTCGCCCTCCAGGCGCTGGGTATGGCCTGGTACGCAGCCCTGACGGCTCCTGGCCTTTCCTATGCCGCCCAGGTGCCGCCATTCGTCCTGTGCGGGCTTGGTATGTCCCTGTTCTTGGCACCCGTTGCCAACGTGGTCATGAGCAGTGTGAGCGCCGAACAGCAGGGCATCGCCTCGGGCGCCAGCACATCGCTGCGCAACATCGGAGGTGTGCTCGGAGTATCGGTGTCCGGCGCGGTGTTCTCGGCCTGCGGCGGCTACCAGTCCGCCGGGCAATTCGTCGACGGGCTCCGGCCCGCGCTGTGGATCGGCGCCGCCGCGTTCGCGCTTGCGTCCGTGACCGCGGTGTTGTTGCCCACGGGCCGTGCCGGGGTCACGGTCCGCGCTGCGGGCAGCCCGGCCAAGGACACAGCGACATCGGTCTGACCGGTGCCCGCTCAGGCAACGTTGGCCTTCTGTAGGCTCCGTTCGCCGAATGGGAGGTTTCGCCTTGGGTGCTGGTCCGCGCAGAGCCTGGCTGGCTGCTGCACTCGTCGGGGGACTTCTGTGTGCTTGCGATCCGGCAACCATGGATCCCACAGACCCTGCCAACTTCAGCTCCGTGGTCTTCGTCAATGACACCGACTCCCCGGCTGTCCTGTTCGAGTGTGGCGACAGCCGTGGACGCGACTGTCATGACATGAGCGGTCGACTCGCCCCCGGAGAACGCTGCGACCAGCGGGTGTACTGGGGGGCAGGCCTCGATCCCTGGCAGGTCCGGGATGCACGGGGACGGATCGTGGGCTGGCTGGTCGTGGACACACCGCGCCGTGAGTCCGGAGCCGTGTACTACCTCAGCGATGCGGAGCACCGGGCCGACAAGCCAACGACTCCGCGTATCTCGCCGCACCCCGATCACGCCGCCGACCAACGCCTACGCAAAGTCGTCAACGGGGAGAACATTGCCTGATGCGGCACCGGACGCTTTCCAAGGAAATCTCGCCCCTCAGACGCGGCCCCTATCAATCGCGAAACAGGATCTCAGTGGAACAGGTGCTCGGGTGTGATTTCGTATTTCAGGGCTTGGGCGAGATCGGTGCGGTTGTGGATACCGAGTTTGAGGTAGATGCGCTGCAGGTGGTTCTCCACTGTGCGGACGGAGATCGTGAGGTGCTGGGAGATGGCCTTGCTGGTGTTCCCGGCGGCGGCCAGCAGAGCGATTTCCTGTTCGCGTTTGGTGAGGGGTTCGGAAGTGCTGGCGATGGTGGCCAGGAGGGGGGTGCGGGCACCTTCGCATCGGCTGGCGAGACTGGCGGCGCGAGTGGTGGCGGCCGTCACCTTGCGGGAGTCTCCCAGGCGTTGCCAGGCGCCGGCGGCCGCGGCTGCCGACTCGGCGGCGAGGACAGGCGTGCCCATGTGCTCGAGTTCTTCTGAGCAGTTCATGAGACGCTGCGGATCGTTGTCCGCCAGGGCGGTGACAAAGCGTGCGCGTGCGTGAGTGAGTGCGCCGTCGCAGTGGGAGGAGAGTTCGGCCAGCCGCTCGCGGGCGCTCTTCGAATCGCCGAGGCGTGCGACGTCGGTGAGCAGAAGCACTTCGGAGATGACGTGGCCGGTGCGCCTGGCGTCGGCGGCGGCGGTGTGCAACAGGTCTCGGGCTCGGCCGAGTTCGCCGCGAGCGGCGTGCAGCCAGGCCAGGCCGAGCGCCTCTTCGCCGGCCAAGAAGCCACTCGGCGAGTTCGCTTCGAAGTCCGGGATGAGTGAGGCGGCCATGTTGATGTCGCCGACGAGTGCGGCGCAAGCCATCAAGCCCGACAGATACGAGCGGACAACTCTCGTCAGCCGATGCGTGCGCGCTATGGCGGCGGCCTCCGCGTACCATCGCCGGGCGCTGATGGGGCGACCAGCCAGCCACTCCGCACGTGCGCTGTAAAAAGCCAGGTACTGGCGGGCCACAGGAGAGTGCGCGGCCTGTAGGGTGTCCGAGGCTCTGAGGGAGACCTCTCGAGCCTCGTCGATCATCCCGTTTTCCATGAACGACAACGCGAGCGGCGCGAGTTGCAGGGCTGGATGAGGTAGTAGCTTGCCCTCCCCGATCGCTTCGTGGACGGACCTTGCATGATCGGCCAGCGACTGGGCCTCTTCGACGCTGCCGACGAAGGCCAGGCCCAAGGCCTTCGCGTTCAGCGTGATCAACCAAGCGTCCAGGCCCTCCTGAGGCGGAGCGTCGGGCAGATCGTCGAGCATTCGGAGCCCCTGGGCCGGCGAGCCTCCCACGGTGAGCATGCCCCCCTCCATGAGGCGGGACTGCCGTGCGCAGGCTTGATCGGAGAGGGCGGATCGGGCTGTGGCGCAGACCGTGAGTGCCCTGTCCAGGCGGGGGTCCGACCAGAAGAGGTTGGTGCAACGGGTTGTTGCCACCGTGATCCTCTCGTGGTCGTTACGGGCGCGGGTGTCGGCTTCGGCGAGGATCGCATCGGCGCGTTCGAGTTGGCCGGTGTGCATGAAGGCCCGGCCGAACAGGACACGGCTTTCCAGCGTGTGCTGGTCGGGTCTGAGAGCGGTGAGCAACTCGATGACTTGTTCGTTGTCGTTGGAGTTCATCGCGACCGCGGCGGCCTGTTGGAGGAGGGCGGGGTCTGCGCTGCCGGTGGCAGCTAGTCGCCAGGAAGCGACGTGAAGGGCGTCGTCGCGGCGTTTCAGGCCGTGGGACTCGAGCCGCTCAGCCTGTCGCAGGCCGAGGTCGCAGCGCTCGAGGGCGGAGGTGCCGGCAGCGATGACCTCTTCATACAGGGGGTGGGCCAGGGTGAGGGTCATCCTGCGTCGATGTGCGGAGATCTGGATGATGCCCGATCGCTCGAGGTGGTCCAGGACGGTGCGGTCGGTGAGGGTTGTGGCGTCGGTGAGGGATAGGGCGCCGCAGAAGGCGAGGGATTCGAGCAGGGGCCGGGCCGCCGGCGGTGAGAGAGAGATCCTGGTGGCGATCAGGTCCCTGAGGTGCGGGGTGACCGGGAGGCGTTTCTCTGAGATGTCCCAGACTCCGCCGTCGTGGGTGAGGGCCCCTGCCTCCGTCGCTCCGAGTACGAGCTCTCTCAGGAACAGGGCGTTTCCGCCGCTGGCGGTGAAAAGCGCGTGGAGAGTACGTCGGCTGACGGGGCCTCCGAGGACGCGATGAAGGAGGTTTTCGACCTGGTTGCGAGCCATGTGGCCGAGGTCGATGCGACGGACGTGGTCGCCACGCTGCAGCAGCGCATGGATGGCGTCACTTGTCTGTTCACCGGGGCGGGCGGTGCCGATCAGTGCAATGACCTGGGAGTCGAGGAGTTGGCCGAGCAGGACAGCCGATGAGTTGTCGAGCAGGTGCAAGTCGTCGACGAGTATGACAGTGGGCTTGGAGTGTCCCGCCAGGGTCTGGGCGACGGTTCGGAAACCACTGACGGGGTCGGTGAGGTCGACGCCTGCGGGGAGGATGTGGGCGATCGCTCCCAGGGGTACCTGGGCGGCGGCCCGGCTGGCCACTGCTTTGGCGGTGCGCCGCTTTCCGGCAGCGGCCAGGTCGAGGAACTCTTCCGCCAGGCGGGTCTTCCCCACCCCGACGGGCCCGCAGATCATCCAGGAGTGAATGTGGTTGGCGGAAAGATCCTGCGCGAAGGAGTCCAGGTGCGGTTTCCGCCCGACGAGTGGCCACCTGTCCATCCAGCCCTGCATGCCGTACTCCCTCAAGGCGTGACAGATTACTCATGCTACCTGTGGTGTCGCAGGGTACGTACGCCTGAGACCTCGGCTGTGATCGAGAAGGGGGTGTCTTGTCGGCGGTCGGTGTCAGCGCTGCTCTTGTGACGATTCCAGGACGACCCAGCGGTCGATCAGTCCGTCATGTCGGTCGATCTCTCCGGCACGGACTGAGAGGGACTGGACAATAGTGCCGCCGCGACCCCGTTCGTCAGAGGGACGGCCGGCGGTCCAGGACTCCTCGAGGGCGTCAGGGCCGCCGTCGGTGACCTTGATCAGCAATGTCCGGTCCACGCGGAGGAGCAGAGACAGCCGGATGGGAGGCTGGGCGTGCACCACGGCGTTGGTGACCAGCTCCGAGACGATCAGTAGGGCGTCACTGAGGGTTTCGCCTACGAGTTCCCAGCGCTCCAGCACGGTGCGGGCTTCACGACGGGCCGTCGATGGGGACTGCGGATCGTGATCCAGCGCCAGGCGCCATGCGAACGGCGCTGGGAGGGTCGCAAGCCCTCCGCCCTCTGAGACGGTGGTCGGGGCGGTCGGCGTGATGGCCTCGGCGGCTCTGAGAGTCATGGGGATCACTGCTTCGCAGGAGTGGATTTCCGATAACCCCAAGACACAGTCATGCCGTGATCCAGCGCTTGAGTAAGTAGTACCTAACCCGACATTTCGCCGTTATCTGAGATATGTGAATCGAGCGGATGTATCGATACATAATGGCGGTCGGTTGTTACGCCCGCTCTGCCGTGATTGTCACGGGGCGGTGGCTGCCATGTGCGCTGCGTAGTCGTCGGTAGAGGGTAGCCCCCCATCCAGAGCCTGTTGAACTGCTGGACCGACTCCTGCACCACCCACAGGTCGGCACCAAGATCGAGGCAGACCTAACGGAGCCCTACTGGACATCAGCTGATTGAAGCACTGGGCTGCCGATTTCCGCTGCCGTCGCTGCCTGCCGTCCGGCCATCCTGCAACCGACGCAGTTCGGGTGGCCTTGGCGAGCAGCGAGGTCTTTCACCCGCCAGTCCCATTGATCAGCCGGACGAGGGCCGCTCGGCTTGCCCCAACCGGCCAGATGAAGAACCCAGGTGGCCAGCACGGCCAGTGCGATGACCGCGAGACCGCCGGCGATCACAGGACCGGAGACGAGGATCATGCCAAGGCCAGCGGCGCAGAACCCAACCACTGCAATGCACGTTCCGGTCCAGCCGGCCACCGTGTGACCCATGTCCACATCGCCATGTGCGCTCATCAATTCTCCCCAACCTTGCCGATGAGCCTGCCGCCCATACGCCGACAGCAAGATTGGTTCACCGGTTGGGTCAGGGCTTGAGTAGGTGCTACTCATTTCATTGCGCGGAACCGGGCGCGGGAACGGCATCCGTAGGTGATCTCGCAGCTGCGTTCGCGGGCGACGGTGGGCTCAGGCGCGGAGCCGTCTGAGTAGCCATTACTCATGTCTCGGAGGTGCCAGCGCCCTGAGAGTAAGAACGTTCGGGTCATGCGCTCTCGCCCTGGTCCGGATATGCACGGCCGACATGGCCTGCTGAGTTCCGAGGCCGGAGGCTGAAGCACATGGTCACGCATGGTCCATCCCTGACGAGTGGCTTGAGAAAGGTCGCGTGGAGCGAGGGGACCTGGCTGAACGCTCCCCCGGACTACCGGGAAGAGGGCAAGGATCTTGTGGTGGCCACCGCCGGAGGAAGCGATTTCTGGCGGCACACGGCATACGGGTTCGTCCGCGACGACGGTCACGCTCTGCTGGCGGATCTGCCGGACACGGCGGCCGTGGAAGTGACGTTCACTGCTGAGTTCCTGACCCGGTACGACCAGGCGGGGCTCATGGTCAGGGTGCATGATGCCCTGTGGGTGAAAGCCGGCGTCGAGCTGACCGACGGCGCGCCCCACGTGGGAGCGGTGGTGACCCGAAGGCTCTCGGACTGGTCATTGGCTCCGGTGCCGGACTGGTCGGGCAGGCCGGTCACGGTTCGGGCGAGTCGATTCGGGGGCGCCCTGGTGATCCGGGCCAGGTGCGACGGTGGTCCGTGGCGACTGTTGCGTGTGGCCCCTTGGCCCGCCGGGGTGGCGTCGATGGCTGGACCCTATTGCTGTTCACCGGGACGCAGCGGCCTGCTCGTCCGCTTTGGCGGCTTCTTTGTCGGCCCGGCCGACTCCGGCCTCCACGTCACTCCTTGATCCGTCTCCGTCGCGGAAGCGGTCGGGGAGAGCCTGGAGAGCGGGCCCCTGTCCGAGTCGCGTGCACAGCCGCATACCTCGCTTCGCCGTTCACGCTCCCGGGAGCGCCGCCACTCACAGGGTGCTGTCAGGGGTGGCGCCCCGTGTCAGCCGGCTGTGCCGCGCTCTTCGACTGATTGTGCACGCGCCCCGCTGCGGGCGGAGGAGAGAGAAGACAGCCCTATGGAAAAGATCACTTTGGTCACGGGCGCCACGGGGAACCTGGGCGGTCATGTAGTGGCACGACTGATGGATCGGGGCGGGCGGGTACGCGCCCTGTCCCGGCGCCACCCGGCAACCGACGACGTGTCCGATGTCGAATGGTGCCAGGGTGACCTGTCGACGGGGGAGGGGCTTGAGCGCGCTCTGGAGGGTGTGGGAACCGTCGTGCACTGCGCGACGGACGGCCGTACCCGCAACGGCGACGTCGCGGCCGCGCGGCACCTGCTCAGGGCCGCGGATGAGGCTGGCGGGCCACATGTGCTGTTCGTGTCCATCATCGGTGTCGACCGCCACCCGCTGGGCTACTACCGGGCCAAGTACGACACCGAGCGGCTCGTCGAAACCTCCGGGCTGCCGTACACGATCCTGCGTGCCGCCCAGTTCCACGACATGCTGCACTACGCCCTCCACCGGGCAGCCCGCCTCCCGGTCATGCCCGTGCTGGCTCGTACGGGCTTCCAGAGCGTCGACACCGGGCATGTGGCCGCCCGGGCGGTGGAACTCAGCACCGGCGGCTCCTACGGACGTGTCGCCGATCTGCCGGGGCCGGACACCCTGACGATGGCCGACATGGCGCGCATCTATCTGCGGGTCACCGGGCGGCGGCGGCCGATCCTGCCGCTCGTCCTGCCGGGCAGCGTGCCCAGGGCCTATCGGCAGGGCCTGCATCTGGCCCCCGCTCCCCAGCCCGGCAGCCGCTGCTTCGAGCAATTCCTCAGGGAGCGCCCGTCCGTGAAGGTGCCCGAGGCCGCGCGGAAGGCGGCTCGGTGAACGACGCCGGACGCCCCGCGAGCAGCGAGACCCCGCTCCCGTCCGATTCGGCCGGCTGTGAGGGAACCTGGCTCCTCATCGGACGTGACCAGACGCTCGACATCTTCACCAGGGCGCTGCGCCACCCCCGTATCCAGGCGTTGCTTATCCACGGGGCCGCGGGCGTGGGAAAGTCCCGGCTGGCTGAGGAATGCCTCCTTCGCGCGGAGCGCGCCGGATTCCGCACCGCCTGGGTGGTCGCCACCGCGGCGGCGGCCGGCGTGCCGCTGGGAGCCATGGCACACCTGATCCCCGCCGGCATTGACCTTTCGGACCCGGTCTCCGGCTTCGCCGCGGTGGACGCCGCGCTCCGGCCGGGGGACCGGGGCAGGCTGGTGATGCTGGTCGACGACCTCCATCTGCTCGACGCGACGTCGGTGATGCTGGTGCGGCAATTGATGGACTCCGGCACTGTGCTGCTCATCGGCACCGTCCGGTCCGGAGAGCCCTTCGAGATGGCGTCGGCCTTCGGCAGCGGCGACACCATCCACCGGGTGGACATCGAGGCCTTCACGGAAGACCAGGTGGCGGAGGTCCTCCGTACCGCGCTCGGTGGACCGGTCAGCGTTCACGGCGTGCACGAGCTGTACACAGCCAGCGCTGGAAACGCCCTCTACCTGCGGGAGCTGGTCCTGGGCGCGCTGCGGAACCGGTCCCTGACAAGTGACGGTGAGGTCTGGCAGCCGAGGGCCGGGTGGCGGGTGGGGACGCCACGGCTGAAGGAGCTGATCGAGGCTCGGCTGGCCCGGGCCTCGGAGGTCGGCACCGAAGCACTCGAACTGCTCGCGTTGTGCGCACCGGTCGCCCTGGCCGACGTGCAAGCCGTCGCCGGGTTGGAAGAGCTCATCACACTGGAACGGCTCGGGTACATGAGAGTGGTCAAAGAGCGCCGGCGCCATGTGGCGCTCCTGACGCACCCGCTGTACGGCGAAGTCGTACGGGACGCCATCCCGGAGCTGCGCCGCCGGACGATCTTGCTGGCCCAGGCCGAGCGAGCAGAAGCACGAGGTGCACGCCGGCAGGACGACCTGTTGCACATCGCTTCCTGGCGGCTGTCCGCCACCGGCACTGCCGATCCGGAACAGCTGGAACGCGCCGCAACACTTGCGCGTCACAGTCATGACTACCCGCAGGTGGTACGGCTGCTGCGGGCGCTTCCCCCGTCCGAACACAGGGTGCGGAACCGGCTGCTGCTCGCCGACGCGCTGTTCGAGCTGGGCAAGCCGGATCAGGCGGAGCCGGTGCTGGACCAGGCGAACGCTCTGGCGAGGACGGAAGAGGACAGACTGGCGGTGGTGGTGGCCTTCTCGGTCAACGCTCTGTGGGGCATGGCTCATGCGTCACGCGCGCTGGCCATGAGTACCTCCAGCCGAGCGCAGCTGACGTCCTCGAAGGCGCGCAGGATCCTCACCATCAACGAGGGCTGCATACATGCCGCATGCGGGCGGCCCGCCGACGGGCTCAGGCTGCTTGACTTGCTGGAGCTTGACGCCGACTCGGCATGTGACCTCAACGTGTGGCTCATCGCAGCGGTGGTGAAGACCAGAGCGCTCCAGATGACCGGCCGTGTCACACAGGCCCGGTCCTGGGCGGAACACGCCTACGCGACGCATCTGCGCGCCGGCCGACGGGCGCTCTCGGCGCCCCATCCGGCGATACAGTTGGCGCCGGTGATCCTCGCCCTCGCCGAGGACGGGCGTATTCCAGAGGCCCGGGCTCTGGGGGAGCGGCTGTTCGGTGAACTCGTCAGCTCCCAGGCAGGAATGGCCCGGATGTGGGTCGCCTTCTTCCTGGCCCGCACCGAATGGCTGGCGGGGCGCGTCGCCTCTGCGCGCCGCTGGTACGCCGAATGCATTGCCCTCGCCCGGTCGCACCACCGTACCCGGCCCATGCGCGAGGCGCTGGGAGGCCTGGTCGCGTGCATCGCTCTCCTGGGTGATAGGAACGCGGCCGGCGCCGCACTGTCCGACCTCGACGAGGCCGATGCGTCAATGACCGAACGTGAGTACGTCAGCGCGATCGCGTCCCCGGGCCGAGCCCTCGCGGAGGCCTGGTCGCAGGCGGCCAACGGGCAGCTGGGCAGTGCCCGCACCATCCTGCTCGATGCCGCGAAGAGCCTCAGGAACAGCGGGAACGTCTCGTCGGAAGGCCTGCTGTTGCTGGACGTGGCACGCCTTGGCGGAGCGGCGGACGTCGTCGACCGGCTCGCTGCGATCGCCGTGCAGTCCGATGGCCGGCTGGCCCGAGCCCAGGCGGACCTGGCCGCCGCCCTGGCCCGGAAGGACGCCGAAGACCTGCTGAGCATTTCTGAGGAACTCGAGGACATGGGCTGTGATCTCCTGGCCGCGGAGGCGGCAGGGGCGGCGGCTGCCGCATTCCGAACGTCAGGGCAGTCACGGAACGCCACTGCGGCCGCCCTGCGGTCGAGGGCTCTGACGGATCGCTGTGAGGGCGCGCGCACGCCCGCGCTGACCGTGGCGGATGAAACGGTGCCCCTCACCCAGAGGGAGACCGAGATCGCATGGCTGGCCGCCGCGGGGGCGACCAGTCAGGAGATCGCCGAGAAGCTGGTCCTGTCAGTTCGTACCGTCGACAACCATCTGGGGCATGCGTACACCAAGCTCGGAGTGACGAGTCGGCGTGAACTGGCTCAGGCGCTGCCATCGGCACCGAGGTTCGTGCTGTAGGTGCGTTCTGCCGTCGGCATGGCGGCCATATTCGCTCTGGCACGGAGCTTCCGGACTCCTCCGCGAGGGAACCGCCTCGCGCTCCCCAGTTTCGTCTGCTCCGGGATCATGGCTGCGAGCCTCGTGCCCATGCTGTTGCAGGTGTGGCCGGGACTCACGGAGCGCATCCTGATCCTGGCCGGGATGCTCTGGATCACCATCGCGTCCCGTTTCCTCCATATCCTCCATACGAGGGCGCTGAGCCCGTCCAGGAAGGCACCCCGATGACGAGTGAACTCATTCTGCTGGCTTCGGGTTTCGCGCTGGCCGAGGGCCCGGTCGTGCACGGGTCGGGCGCTCTGTGCGTGGCGGACGCGTTGGCCGGAGGGGTCCGTGTGCTGTGCGCGGGCGGCGGCGAGCGGCAGTTGCTTGCGGGCCGCAAAGGCATCGGCGGGCTGGTGGTTCACGCCTCGGGTGCCCTGCTGGCTTCAGGTCGGACCGTTGTCGCCACGGAATTGGACCCTCCGGCCGGCAGGGAGCATGGTGTGGAGGTCCTTACGGCCCGTCATGTCACGGGCTTCAATGATCTTGGGGTGGGGCCTGAAGGGCAGTTGCTGGCCGGGATGCTGCGTTACCGACCCTTCCGCGGAGAGCCGGCGGTTCCTGGGGGCTTGCGCGTGGTCGAAGCCGAGGGGACTGCGTACGACATGCCCGGCGAGGTGATCTGGCCGAACGGCGTGGCCGTAGCGGGGGAGTGGCTGTATCTGAGCGACTTCGCCACGGGTACGGTTCTGCGCGCCCGGTGGTCTGCCGGGGAGGGGCAAGAGCTCACGCCCTGGTGGCGGAGCCCGAGCGGGCAGGCCGACGGGCTGGCGGTCGACGCGGAAGGTGCGGTGATGGTGGCGCTCGGATCCGGCGGTGCCGTGGCCCGGGTCCTGCCCAATGGAGAGACTGCCGAACTGATCCCGATGCCGTCGAACTTCGTGGCGAGTGTCTGTTTCCGTGGCGCTGGGCTGGAACGCTTGGTGGTGTGCACCGCCGACAACACCGAATCTCCGCAGCTCGGCGGATGCGTCTTCGAACTTCCCGCGCCGGTGCCCGGTGCCCCCGTGCCGGTGGCAGCGATCCCTCTCCCGGACCTGACCTGACTCGGCACGGAAGTCGGAGGTGTCAGGGGTGCCCACCCCTGTCGCGAAGATTTCTGACCGCCTCTTGAATGACTCCGAGAAGAGTCATCGCGGCCAGCAGCGAGAGGAACAGTATGACTGATCCGAGGATGGCCCAGGCAACGATTTGATCGGCGGCGGTCATGAAATCCTGTCGAGTCAATGTGGTTGGACGCTGCCAGAAAAGCCAATTCTTCTGGGAGTATCGAGAGTATTGGTTACGCAGGCCGCCGCTTCCGCGGATGGATTCTCCGAGGCGGAATTCCCTCTTTTGAGTGGTGATTGCTCGTGCCGGCCGAACTCTCCGTCGTGCAGGCTCTGCTGTACGCCGCTGGCGTCACGTCACCTTCTCGAGCTCAATTGAGGTTCTGGAATGCAGCCCCTGTTCGACCGCGACGACATCCGCCGGATGATCAACGAACGCGGCACCGAGTATGCGGAGCAGACCCTGGAGAACTATGTGCGATGGCTGGAGGAGCGCACTCAGGAAGTCGAGGAGCGAATCACTGCGCTGCAAGCGGAACGGGAGCATTTGCTACGACTCCAGAACCCCGCAAGAGGGGCAGTACGCCCTTGAGATCGGGTAGACGACGTCGTGGGCCTGCCTCCCCGGGGAGGCAGGCCCACGCGAACGCGGCCCGACTGGGTCTAGAGCGACGGAAGGCGGAAGGACAGCCTCTGTGAGACGAAGTGCAGCTGGAAACCGGTGTCGGTGAAGCCCGCGCTGTCGCGGCAGTTGACCGACACGTGTCCCGGCCTGCTCTGATCCGGCACCGACGCGCTGCAAAGGGCTGCCGAGCCGTTGGCCGTGGCGACGACGCTTGCGTAGCCGACGTCCGACTGCTGGTTGGCGATGTCCACGGTGTAGCTGCCGACGGCGTTGCGCTGCAGGGTGACGGCACCTGCAACGGGGTTGTGGACGGCCTCGTCATCCAGCACCACGGGGGTGTTGCCCACCGTGCGGGGAGCGGTGAAGTAGGCCTCCTTGACGCCGGATGCACCCGCCAGGTTGACGCCCCGTACATAGCTGATGTTCACCCGGGTGGCCGCGGGAGCGGGAAGCCCGCTGACCGCGTCCCGGCAGGACACCCAGACCCGCCGCACGGGGCCCGCATCCCCCGCCGCCAGCGTCCGTGCCGTCGTCCCGCATACCACGTCCGGGACCTCACCGGTGTCAGCCTGGGCGAGGGGAGCGAGTGCCGTGACGGCGAAGGACTCCGGCGCGGCACCTGACAGGTAGGGCAGATCGAAGGTGTACTGCCCTGGGGCGGTGTGGCTGTATGTCACCCGCGTGGTGCCACCGCCCTCCTGGGGTGCGGCTACATGCCAGTCCGACGACACGGGAGCAGAAGTGGTCGAGGCACTCACCAGCGCACCATGCGTTGTGCCGTGGGCGTTGTAGTCGAGCGTGAAGCGGCGGTCGGCGGGACGCCCGGCGCTGTCGAAACAGGCGATGTCGATCTGGAGCCCCGGGTGACGGCTCGGGGTGATGCCGTCGAACGGCATGCAGTTGCCGCCGGTGACGGCCCGTACGTGGACACCGGCAGTGGGTACCGTGCCGATGTCGGGTCCGGAGAAGAAGACCGAGTAGCGTCCGGGCGCGTCATGACGCAGGTGCGCCGGCATGTCGAGCGCGGGGCTGCTGAACTGAGCCAGTGACGACAACTCGGTGTAGACACCAGCCGGTTCGTTGCCAGCCACCACGGCGAAGACCGACACCGGGGGCTGCGGTGACGACCCCAGCGCATCCGCCTGCCCCGCGGGGAGCGCGAGCAGACCCGCCATGCCGCTGGTCATGGCGGCGGTGGTTGCCGCCACGCGTCGAAATCTCTTGCTGAAGGGGAGCATGGAAGTCCCTGAAGATCGCCGGGCTGGAGGACGGCTTCGGCGCTGAAGGCCGCGTCGCGGTTCCTCGCCCCGGGGCATTGAGGGCACCGGCGCTGCGAGAACAGGCGCGTTGCGGTACCCGACTTGGACGGATCGAGTCTGGCCCACGGTGCGAGGGCCCGAGAGAGTAACCGCTACTCGGTTTCCCGGCGGAGCGCCGGCCTGACCGGGAACTCAGGGAGACCCTCGGTGCGGAGCCATAGAACGACAAGGGCCTTCCGCGTCCCTGGTATGTCGTATCCGCATCGACTTCCGGAAGGCCCTCGCCTTGTTCCAGGGTGGCTCAGCTCAGCTCAGCTCAGCTCTGGTCAGCTCTGCGACATCACCCAGTAGCTTCCGTCGGCGCCGAAGCGGAGATGCGTGAGCGGCCGGGAGTGTGTCGTGCACGAATCCCACAGCGGCACGTAGAGGGGGCAGAGATCCCAGTTGTACCGCACGTCGTAGACGTTGAATCCGACACCGTAGGAAGGATTGGCGGTGCAGCTCAGGTACTTGTACGTCGGGATCCAGGGTGCGTCGTACCCGGAGCAACTGGAGGAGGTGTAGGTGATGGCGCTCCCGTTGCCGCACCAGTCGGTGTGACCGGTGCCGTAGAGCTGGTTCGTGCCGACGCTCCTGGTGTCGTGGGACCAGCAACCCGAGGCGGCCGCGGCCAGTGCGTCCTTGGAGTTCGCCCGGGCGGCGGGAGCGGCGCCGGCGCCCTTGTGCGGTTTCGTGATCTCGTAGCGGGCGAGGTTCACGTACTTGGCGAGTCCGCGTGCCTTGACCTCTGCGGGGGTCAGTGCACGAATCGTCTCGGTGCCGCCCGCCTTGTTCTTCCAACTGACGGCTGTCGCCTCGGCGGTCTTCATGTCCGGGTCGGAGCCGGTCGCCGCGTGGGCGGCGGGAGCCGCCATCGAGACACTCAACAGGGCCGCACTGATGAGAGTTCCGGCCTTGGCGACTGCCCGGTCCTGGTGTCTTGCCATGCTCATCCTCCTTGGTTCGGCTGGCACTTGATGCAGCCTCACCCGCGGGCGGCACGACGGTCATGAGTAATTCCTGCTCGTTGATCACGCATGGCGGGCATCGAGCGAGTGAGTAACAACTGCTCACGACGGTGATCACAGGCAACTCCTAGGTTTTTCCTCGTCATTGACGTCACATCAGCATCGACATCGAGGGGGAACACCCGCATGACCATGCGATCACGGCTGAAGAAGGCGCCCGTCGTCGGAGCGCTCGCTCTGGCCACCACCGGGCTCGGGGTCCTGGCGGCGCCGTCCGCCTCCGCGGCGACGACGCCCGTCTACCACATGAACTGCACGACCGGAATCTGGGGCAACCAGGGCTGGGGCACCTGCACCGGCACCGGGAGGTGGGTCGTGCGCGCCGAGTGTGCCTGGAGCCCGCTGTACTCCACCAGCGCCGGAGGGTGGACCGACGGAACGGTCACCAAGTGGACGGACTCCTGCGCCTTCGGCGTCGAGTCCGTGCGGATCGTCGAGTACTGATCCGGCAGGAGCCGGCTGCAGCAGGTGCGTCCGCCCCGCTGGTGGACGCACCTGCTGCGGCGTTCTTCAGGCGTTCCGGCACACCGACTGGCTTGCCCGGCGAACGGGCCCGGCCGCCGGCCACGCATCGCACATTTTCACCAGGGCTCGCCCGTGGAACCGCGGGAAGTGCCCTTGTTGTAAGAATGAGGGGAGAAAACGTGTCGCAGGGGGAATTCGCGGAGGACCCGCAACAGCCGCCGGAAGCCGCTCCGGCGGAGCCTGCTCCAATCGAGGCAGGGCCGGCAGCTCGGGGGAGGGGAGTGACCCGGCGGGGCGTGCTGTCCGCCGCCGGGGCGGCCGGCCTTCTTCTGGCCGTCTCCCAAGCAGTTCCGGGTGGGCGCTCACGGGAGAACGCCCTCGGCGAACCCACCGCCGCCGACGGGCCCGTGCGCGTGGTCTCGCTGGTGCGTCAGGCCGACATGGTCGACCTGACGCTCGCACTGTGGAACTGCTCGGTCGATACAAGTGAAGGCCGCGCCCGTCTGGTCCGGGTCGACCAAACCCTCTCCGCCTATGTCGTCGTCCACTTCGGGCCCCAGGCCGTCACCGAGAGGGCCTTCTTGGAGGCGTCCGGCGGCGGCAACGAGCCGCCCACCGTGGATCCCGTGCCCACGCGGATCTCCGGGACCAGCCGGCTGGCGTTCGACGTCACCGGTCTCCTCCCGCTGGATTTCACGGTCGACGAAGTGCTGGACTGGGCCCGCTTCACTCCGCGACTGGTGCCCAATGCCCTGCCGCGGACGGTGCCCGACACCTTCCGGAGCCTGCCACGCCGGCCCGACGCCACCGAGACCTCCTTGGAGCTGCCTTGGCGGCTTCAGCTGTCCCCGGCCGAGAGCGGCGGCTGGGCGCACAGCGCGCAGCCGGTCACCCACGGCTCGTGGACCGAGGTCTGGGAGACCCGGCTCGGGATCAGGGAGCAGCAGGAGGACGACAGTTGGCGGGTGACCGAGGCACCGGAGGCCGAGCCGTTCCTCCGGGCGGTCTGGGCGAGCGACCCCGGCTTCGAGGACTGGCTCACCACGCCGGCCTCGGTACCCGCCGGCGACACGACCGACGGACTGCGCACCTCTCTCACGCCCCGCGAACGTTACGACCTCGTGCGGCTCTCCGGTGACTACTCCCTCCGTACGGTGAGCGGCCGCCAGCCCGCGCCCATAGAGCTGGAGCGGCTCTCCCTGAGCACACTGGGGGCCGGTTACGACCTGCACGCCGAATGGGACTCGGTCGTCACCTCGAACTACGCGAGCGCGGTGCGGGAGTGGACGCACCGGGGTGTGCTCGGGCGGGACCACTATGTGCGTGTGGTGAGCACCGGTTTCCTGTATCCGTTCGGGCACCGGGCCGCCGTACTGAGTCTGACGCAGCGCAAGTCGCAACGCCCGAGCGCTTCGAGTGAGGCTCGCGCAGCCTTTCTGCGCAAGCGCCTGATCCTCGTCGTCCGTCAGCCGGTGAAGTCCTACCGGGGCGACTCCGATCTGCGCAACGCCGGTCGCAGATTCCCGTTCCGGCGGGTGCGGTTGCTGACCGCGCAGACCCCGCCCCTGGAACCGGAGACCGAATACGTGAACGGCGGGTCGGCCGCCAACTCCTATGTGCCGCGGGTCGGCGACAGTGCTTACCGCTTCCACCTGCGCGGTGCCGACTGGGCCGGTAAGGAGGTCGACTTCACCTCACCGCTGGTCTTCGTGTCGGACGCCGGTGCCCGCAACTCCGAACATCTCCAGCGCGTGCACGAGACGTACAACGCCGAGGGCCAGCTGCGTACGGCCGGGTTCGGCGGGCGCCCCGTCGCACTCGCGCAGCCCGGCGCACGCCCGGGTGACACCGAACTGCCCGTCGAGTCGATGGTGTTCATGGGGGAGGCACCGCGGTCCGGTGCGGACCCGGTGGCCATGGTCAACGCGGGGCGGGCACCGTTCTACCCGGCGCTGGACCGGCTGACGGCCGGCCTGCCGGTGGTGCAGGAACTGGTCGGAGACGAGCTGGGCACCGGCACCTTCTCGTATCACGATGCCGCGGGCAGCAGCTATGTGGGAGGCGGGTTCGGCTCCCAGAACCCCGGAGAGGTGTTCCTGGCCGCCACGGGGTCCGACCAGGTGCAGGTCCGCTTCCCCGCCGACCGGTCGGGCGGTGTGGTCACCCCGGTGTTCGCGATTGCCGGCATCTCCCGGTTGCGCGGCCCGGTGGCGGGGGACGCCCATGATGCCGCCCGCAACCTCTTCGACCCCCAGAAGATGTATCCGCGCTCCGAGGCCAAGCTGGCCGGCGGCCTGGAACTGAAGGACCTGCTGAAGCCGCAGAGCGACACGCCCAACCCTGAGCAGGCCGTCGAGCTGACCGCGCGGCAGGAGACGGACGCCGACGGGCGGCCGGTCATGACCGAGCTGCGGTCGAAGACCAACCCCGAACTGCGCGCCTGGCCGTCCGGCGTGAATCTGTTCGTCCCCGCGGACCCGAAGAAGTGCCTGACCGTCGACACCCGGGTGACGTCGCGGGTGGACACGCCGGCCGAGGTGGTCGACCGGGTGGTCAAGGGGGAGCTGAAGAACTTCACCATCAACCTGTGGGGCACCGGGGACGCCACCCGCTTCGTCAGTCTCGACGTCGCCCGCTTCCGGTTCGTGGAGCGCAAGGACGCCAAGACGGAGGTCGACTGCGACGTCCGTACGGTCTCCTTCCACGGGGCGCTGAAGTTCGTCGAGGCGCTCTCCCGCTACTGCACCTTCCTTGGCTGGGAGGCCCCGACAGGACCTGCCACGACCGGCAGCAGCTCGGCCCGGACAGCGTCCTTCCGGCGGGTCGCCTCGGCGCCCGCCGACGCCATCGCGGCCGCGGACGAGCACCCGACCGCGGGCCAGGGCGACCGATATGTCGATGTGTCGCCCCAGGGTGTGGCTCTCAACAGGAGCTTCGCCGTGCCGGAGATCCAGCTGGGGGCCTTCGCGCTGACCGGGCTGGCGGTCTACGCAGGCATCGTGATCCCCTTCGACGGCAAGCCGATCCGGGTGCGCTTCGCCTTCAGCTCCCGCGAGAAGCCGTTCTCCGTCGTCCTCTCCTTCCTCGGAGGCGGCGGATTCGCCGCCGTGGAGCTCGGGCTCGGCGGGGTGGAGATGCTGGAGTTCTCCTTCGAGGTGAAGGCCTCCTACGCCTTCGCCATCGGCAGTGTCGTCAGTGGTGCCGTGGAGGCCAAGGCCGGCATCTACTTCGCCATCGAAACCGCCGAGAACGGCGACCAGGCCTGCGAACTCACCGCCTACCTGCAGTTCTCCGGCGCGGTCAGCGTCCTGGGGCTGGTCACGCTCTCGCTCGTCGCCTACCTCGCCCTGAGCTACTACGACACCCCGGAGCGGTTGGTCGGCGAGGCGACGGTGTCCGTCTCGGTCGACCTGTTCTTCTTCAGCTTCTTCAACAGCTACACCGTGCGGCGCGAGCTGATCAAGGGATCGGGGGGCAGCGACGGTGCCTCGGCCCGGGCCGGCCGGAGTTCCGTTGCCCGCAGCGCACTCGCCGCACTGCCCACCAGCGCCCAGGCCGCCCGCGTGTCCTTCGGCGACACCCTCACCCAGCAGGAATGGCTCGACCAGTACTGCGCCGCCTTCGCCCCCGTGGGAGCCTGACATGCCTTTCCAGACCATCACCTGGACCGCACTTCCGGCGGGTGCCTCCGCCGGGGCGGTCCGTCTCTCGGTGCTGATCGCGCCCCGGCTCCGGACAGACGGGGCCACACAGGCACTGTCGGCGTTCCCCGACTGGTCCGACTGGCCGAAGGTCATCTCCGGGATGTCCTTCACCGTCGGTTTCCCCGATCTGGGCATCACCGGGGCGCCCGTCGAAGCAGTGCGGGTCTCCACCCCCGAGTCGGCGAGATGGCGCTCCCTGTTCACCCCCAAGACCACCGTGCGCGGGCACACCTCCGCAGGGGCAGGCCGCAGACGGATCCGCTCGTACCCCGCTGCGCACCTGCTCGGCTTCGTCGCCGGGCGCTGGGGGAGGTTCGGCGCCGTCTCACCCGATGAACACCCCCGCCGTGCCGCCCTCGTCGACAGCGGCGCCTTCGGCTCCATCGGCTTCGAGGAGAACGACAGCGGCATCAAACGCCGCGCGCTCCTCGCCAGACAGCTGGAGGACCGCTACGACACGAGCGCGAACTCCACCCCCGCCACCTGGGCCATCCCCTACGACGCGGGCGACACCGGCGCGGACGGCGTCGCCCGCAGCTTCCTTCAGCTGACACGGTTCCACCGGCGCCGCCCGAAGGGCAGCGGTGCCCTGCCGCCGCTGCCGGAACCCGAGTTCGACTTCCATCAGACGGTCGCCGCCACACGGCAGTACCCGGCGCTGCAACGCATGCTGGGCCTGGTGGTGGAGCTGCGCATCACCGATTCCCGGGTCCTGGCCCTGCTGCAGGGACCGGTCAGGAACGGCTGGGTCACCGTGACCCCGAAATGGGACCCGTCCCTGGGCACTCCCGCCGATGTGGACGTCAGCCCCCACACGGCGTGCCTGATCGGCGGCAACCGCTTCGAGGCCCGACCGCGCGACCCCAACACCGCGGACTGGGACCACGGTCTGCTCCGCCTGGGCCGCTCGAGCTCCTTCCTCACCATCCCGGTCGACGTCGACGGAGCCGCGCTCCTGGCCGGGCAGTTCGCCGGCAATGTCGCGCGGGCCCGCAACGTCACCGACGGGCATCCGCTGCCCGCGTTGCGCACCGCCGGATTCGCGGTCGCCCGCACGGGTCGGGCGTCCGGCCTGGCCCGCGGACTCGCCCGGGGTGAGGAGCTGAACGACACCGCCTTCACCAAGACCGGCGAGAAGAAGGGTGGCACCCTCCAGCTCTACCTGGACGACCTTGTCCAGGGCTACCGATGGGACGTACGGGACGCCGCCGACACCGCCTGGCGCACGTTGATGGCGCGCTCCGGCCACTACCGGTTCCTCGCCGACGACCCGGATGTCGCCGTCGCGGTCAGCGAGGAGGGTGTGGTCACGACCGCGCCCACCAGTTCGGGAGTCACGGGGGACACCGATCTGTACCTTCAGGAGCAACTGGTCCAGTGGACCGGATGGAGCCTGGGCGTCCTGCGTCCGGGAGCGGCGGTCGGTCCCGACGGCAGCCCCCACCGTCAGCAGCCGGTGCTCCGCGAGGACTTCCCCTTCGTCGGGGACTTCGGCGTACCGCCGGGCAGCCTGCCCCGGCTCAGGTTCGGCCACTCCTACCGGCTGCGCGCCCGCGTGGTGGACCTGGCGGGAAACAGTCGCCCCGCAGCGGCCGGCGAGCTGGAGGACACCGACGAACTGCGCTCCGCAGCCGTCGTGCACCAGCGCTTCGAACCCGTCAATCCCCCGGAGGTGCTGCTGCGCGAGCCCCGCACCCAGGCCGAGGGCTCCGAACGGGTCGTCATCCGCAGCACCACCGGCTCGGACACCACGGCACAGGAGTCCGTCCGTCACCTGGTGCCCCCGCGCACCTCCCAGCTGATGGCGGAGCAGCACGGCTGCTTCGACGCCGGCAGCACGGGCCACCCGATGCGCGACGTGTACGACATGATCAAGACACGGGACGCGGCGACCCTGGAGGAACTCAAGTCGGCACATCCGGAACCCGCCCCGTACGAGGAGTCGTTCTACTACGACACCGACTCGCTGCCCGTGCCGTACCTCCCCGACCCCCTCGCCCGGCAGATCCTGGTGCGCGGCCTGCCCGACACCACCGGCACCACCAGCACCCTGCAGGTCGAGGCGCCCTCCGGTGAGTGGCCCACCCATCGGGCCTGGCGGATCAGGCTCACCCGCGGCAGCACCGCCGGCTGGACGCGGGACGACACCAACCGCCTCCTCGAGGTCCGCCTTGCGCCGGGCGACATCTACACGCTGCGTCTGAGCAGCCGCTTCAAGGACGGCGACGTCGACCTCATGGGCGTGTGGAAATGGATCCAGGAGTGGGTGGCGCAGTCCGGGTCCGGAACAGACCTCACCGCACTGCGGAACCTGATCGCGGGGGGACGCCACACGATGTTCACGCCCTACCGCGAGATCACTCTTGTCCACGCCGTACGCACCCCGCTCAAGACACCCTCCCTCACCGCCCTCGACGTCGACCGGGCCGGCGGCGCGTCGTCGACGTGGGCACGCGTGCAGGGGACCGTGGACATCAGCCGCAAGAGCACCGGCACGGTCGACCTGGTGGGGGAGTGGACCATGCCCCTCGACGCGGGGCCGGGAGGCCCCGAGCCGGATTCCGCCCGGACCTTCCGCGCTCCGGTGGCCACGCTCCGCGTGGAGCGGGCGCCCGGCGCCTCGCCGGGCCCGGACGACCTGCCCCTCGACGTCCGCCACGAGTTCGGTGACACACGCCACCGGCGTGTGGTCTACCGAGCCGTCGCCACCAGCCCCTTCACCGAGTACTTCCGGGCCGAAACCGAGCTCACCCTGACGGACGGCCAGGCTTCCTACACCGTCGACGCCGAACCCGCCGGCATCAAGATCCGCGACAAGGCGACAGGGAACCTCCTCGAACCCGCTCCGGCGAGCGCCACCGACCCTCGGACCGCGGACGGCGACTACCTCCTGGACCCGGGCAGCAGGACCGTCCGTCGCACCGAGAGCGGCCACATGCCGGAGAACGGCACGCTGGTCATGAGCTACGTGCCGCCCTCGACCACCAGGACCTCGGCCGCCCTCGCCGCCCGGATCGTGCACAGCACCGCCCGGCCGGCAGCACCCCGGATCCACTCGATCGTGCCGACCTTCTCGTGGACCGAGACCGCGCAGCAGAGCGTCCGCAGGGGAGGCCTGCGGGTCTACCTCGAGCGGCCGTGGTGGTCCTCCGGCCCCGACGAGCGGCTGGGGATCGTGCTCTGGAAGGGCGACACGGCCGATCCGTCGCCCCGGCTGGAACCCTATGTGACCATGTGGGGCCGTGACCCGGCGTTCGCCACCGCGGACCTGCCCGCGACCCCCGCCACCACCTCGTTCCGCGGCACGGCCAGCACGGGTTTCGACCTGCCGCTGGCGGAGGCGGGAGGTGCGCAGGTGAACGCCGTCGGATACAACGTCGCCTACGACTCCGACCGCGGCCTGTGGTACGCCGACATCGAGGTGACCCTTCCGCGAGGCGAGCGGCACACCTCCTACTTCCCCTTCATCCGGCTGGCCTTCGCGAGGTTCCAGTCCGCCTCGATCAGCGGATGCCATCTGTCCCCGGTCGTCACGGCGGGCTTCGTGCAGATCGCCCCGGACCGCACCGCCACCGTCACCGGCACCGGCTCCTCCCGGACCGTGACGGTGACAGGACGCTCGTACACCGCCACGGCCGCGAGTTCCGGTCCGTCCGTCCTGCAGGTCCAAGTGGAGCGGGCGACACCCGGGGTGAGCGATCCCGACCTGAAGTGGCAGCCCGTCTCCGACCCCCCGCGGACGCTGACGTCCTCGGTCACCCAAGGAAACCTCGTGACGTGGACCGGCACGGTCACTCTGCCCGCCGACGCGCCGGCCGGCTCGCTGCGTCTGACGCTGCGTGAGCTGGAGGCCCATCCGACCGGCCTGCCCGCCCCGACCGGCCGCAGGCGCACGGTCTACCTGGCCACGCTGCCGGTCTGACCGCAGGCTCCGAAAGCCCCGAGCCGCCCGCCCGCCAGGCGGCTCGGGGGCTGCCCCGGCCATGTCACCGGCAAGGAGGTTCAAACACCATGTTTTCCCGTATCGGCCCCACCGAGCTGCTCCTCGTCGCTCTCGTGATCTTCCTGCTGTTCGGCGCGAAAAGGCTCCCCGAGGTCGCGCGCTCTGTCGGCAGGTCGGCCCGCATCCTCAAGAGCGAAGCCAGGGCCATGAGATCCGACGACCCGGACCCGACCGACGATCCTGCGCAGCCCGTACGGCAGGAAGCTCTGCCACGGGGTCGCATCGAGTTCCCCAGCGAGCCCAGGAAGACGCGCCCCGGAGGTGACGGTCATGACCTCGGCTGATCCTGTGGCGTGGCGGAAGCGGGCCGGCACCGCACTGCTGACGTTCGCCCTGCTGCTGGGCGCGGATACGTCCGCACACGCCGCCGCGGAGGCCCCCGCCGAACCATCCTGTGGTCCCGGACACGTCAACGTGAAGGACTTCTACGACGGGTCCGGAGACTACTCCACGGCCTTCGCCCGGGCGGTCTCCGCCCTGCCCGGCGGGGGAGTGCTCACGGTGCCCGCCGGTTCCCACCTCCTGCGACGGCACGTGATGGTGAACACCGACGGCATCTGCATCAAGGGTGACCCTGGCGCACGAGTCGTCGTCGACCCCGTCGAGGGGGATCTCCACATCAACCACTACGCGGCGTTCATCGTGAACAAGCCCGCGGCCTCCGGCACCGGACTGGACGCCGTGCGCAACGTCTCGGTCCAGGATCTGAGGATCGAGGTGAGGAAGGGCGTCGACGGCCCGATCAGCCAGGGCGTCATCCAGTACAACAACTGCCACGCCTGCGGTGTCGAGCGCTCCCAGGTGGTGTGGACGGGCTCAGCCGACATCGACCTGAAAGGGCGGAGCACGGACGGCATCGCCTTCTCCCAGGGATCCAGCGGCTGGATCTCCGAGGTCCGCGTCGACGGCATGCCCAAGGTCGGCATCCTCATGACCATGGGGGCGCACGACGTGCTCATCGACGAAGTGGAGACCGTCAACAGCGGAGCGCGCAACGGCGCGGGCGGGTACTGGGGGGCCGGCATCGCGCTCGGCGGATCCAGCCGTATCACCGTGCGCAGCGCGGTCTCCTCGGACAACCGCATTGCCGGAATTCTGGTCGGAGCGGTCGGCGGCGGAGTTCTCGGCTGGCATCCGGCGCGCGACAGCGTCATCACCGACTGCACTGTCAGCGGCAACGGCACGCGGGCGCAGGAGAGCGCCGGTCTGATCGTCAACTCCGAGGCGTACGCCACCGACCATGTCGATGTGGTCCCCGAGGGAGTCCAGGTCGACGACCTGCGGTCCTACGGCAACAACGGCCACGGGATCTACGTCAGTTCCGGCAGGCACGTCGCGATCCGCGCAAGCACCGTCAGGGACAACACCGACCACGGGATTCTCGTCGCCAACGCCACCCATGGCGAAGGGCGGATCGCCGGCCTCACCGCCGACGTCTCGATCCAGGGGTCGTACGTGTACCGCAACGGCACTGTCCTTGGAATCCACTCCGGGTCGGTCGCCCTGAGAGCGGTGAAAGACGTCGAGGTGCGCGACACCGTGCTCTGGGGTGACGGGCAGGCAGGGAACACGCTGGTCCTCATGTCCGCTCTGGCCGGGGCGCCGGGGCCCGACGCGCGTTCCTCCGGCGTCCGCCTGTCCGGGATCGACGTACGGAACACGCTGACCACATGGGCCGGCGGGGAATCGGAGTCCGGCGCGTACGACATCGCGGGCTCCGGCTCACCGAACGCCTATCGCGGCACCGGCCTTGCGGCGCCCCTGGGTTCCCGCTACACGGACACTGCCACCGGACGCCGGTATCTGAAGACCACCGGATTCCTGGTGGCCACCGGGTGGAGCTGAGGAGGGTCAACCCGCCCCAGGGGTAGGGGCTCCGGAAAGCGGTTGCGCACCGGGGGCGGCCCGAGACGCGGAGCGAAATGCGGTTTTGGCCGTGAGGTCCTGGTCTGTAGGGTCTGCCCGACGGCCTGCCTTCACAGTCGGTCCCCCGGGCGAAGGCCTCTCCCGGCCGACGTGGCAGCCGTGTGCTGCCCGTCGCGGGAGCGGGCCCCCGGCGATCCGATGGTCCAGTGCAGACCGTCAGCGCGCACATCCCGGAGGGTCCCATGTCTGCTCGTACCCCCTGCCCTGACGTGCCCCAGGGGCGGTGGCCCTTCGTGGGGCGCGAGGCCCAGACGGCCATGCTCCGCGCCGCGTGGCACGATCCCGGCTGTCAGGGAGCGATCGTCTACGGGGACGCGGGCGTGGGGAAGAGCCGCCTGGCCGAACGGTTCTGGGAGGAACTGGTGGCAGGCGGCGCCCGGGGCGGCAGGACGGTGGCCACCGCAGCGGCGGCCACGATTCCCCTGGGCGCGGTCGCGCATCTGCTGCCGCCGGGTCTCGATCTGTCGGATCCTCCCGCCGCATTCCGTGCGGCGGTCCAGGCCTTCGAAACAGGCGGGCGCGGCCGCTTCGTCATGCTCGTCGACGACCTTCACCACCTGGACGCGGCCTCGGCAACGTTGGTGACGCAGCTGCTGACGGCGGGGGTGATGTTCCTCGTGGCCACTGTCCGCTCGGGCCATGCGGCCGTCGACGCCGTGCTGGCCCTGGACCAGTACGACCGGATGCGAAGAATAGACCTGACGGCGCTTCAGCCCCTGGAGAGCGAGGACGTGCTCTCCTCCGTACTCGGCGGCAGCGTCGAGCGCCGGTCGAGCCTTGAACTGCACCGGGCCAGCAACGGCAATCTCCTCTTCCTGAGGGAACTGGTGCTCGGCGCGCTGGAACGAGGCGACCTTGCCCGCCACGGTGAGCTGTGGCGGCTGTCGGGTCCGCCGGCCGGCACCCGTTGGCTCACCGAGCGGATCGAGGACAGGCTCGCGGCCGTCGACGCGCTCGGTCGCCACGCTCTCCAACTGCTCGCGCTCGCCGAGCCGCTCAGCGTGCACGACCTCACGGACCAGGTGCCCTCCGCCACGGTGGCCGGGCTTGAGGCGGCCGACCTGATCCACGTCCAGGTGGACGGCAGGCGCACCTGCGTGACGCTCGCCCACCCCCTGTACGGCGAGGTCATCAGCGCACAGCTGCCGGTCGTGGCACGGCGCGGTCTGCTGTGCGGCCTGCTGGAGAGGATGAAGTCCCGGGGGACACGTCGGCGAGAGGACGCCCTGCGCATGGCGTCCTGGCAACTCGCGGCGACCGGCGCCGCGGACCCGGAGCTGATCATCCTGGCGGCCGGGCTCGCCCGGCACGGACACGACTACGAGCAAGTACTCACGCTTCTGCAGGCGTTGCCCGACACCCACCGGTCGCTCAGCAGCCGCATCCTCGAAGGAGAGGCCTACTACCAGTTGGGCCGCCTGGGCGAGGCCGAGCAGATGCTCTCGCACGCCTACGCCCTGGCCCGCACGGACGAGCAGCGGCTGATCATCACGGTGGAGCGCACACAGAATCTGTTGTGGGGCGCGGGAAAGGCCGAGGAGGCGCTCAAGGCCCATACCGATGGGCGCGCCGTGATCAGCGATCCCCGTCTGCTCGCCGCTCTGGACATCGATCAGGGAGCGATTCACGTCATCGGCGGACAGCCGCAGGCCGGGCTGAGGCTCCTGGAGGGAGTGGAGGAGGTACCGGACGACCGGGTGCGCACCTACGGGCTCGGGATGAGAGTGCTCGGACTCGGGTCCACCGGTCGCACGGCCGAGGCCATCGAACTGGGTCAGGTCGCCTACGAGGAACATGTGCGGGCCAGCAAAGGCGTCGTGATCCAGCACCCTTCGGCGTCGCTGTCCGCCCTGTCGCTGGCGTATGCCGCGGCCGGTGATCTCGAGAACGCCCGGCGCACCGCGGAGCGCGGCCACGCGAGCGCGGTCGAGGCGGGCGCGACCCAGCCGGCCGCCTGGCTCGCGTGGGGTCTTGGACGTATCCACTGGCTGGCCGGCCGGGCGGCGGACTCCCGGCGCTGGTACGGCGAGGCGTTCACGGTGGCTCGTCAGCAGAACGTCCTGATCCTGCTGCGGCTCGCCGCGTCCGGGCTGGCGGCAGCGGCCGCTCTCACCGGTGACACGGAGACCGCGGAGTCCGTCCATGCGGACTTCGACAGCTATCCGGAGTTTCCGTTCCTGGCTGGGGAGGACGCCCTGGGGCGCGCCTGGCTGCTGGCAGCCAGGGGCGACTTGGTGGCCGGCCGCGAGGTCGTGCTCCAGGCCGCCGCCCGGGCCCGCGCCGCCGAATACAGCAGCTCGGAGTTGCTCCTGCTGACCGAGGCGGCGCGGCTCGGCGGCGCCCGGCAGGTCCGCGAACGTGTCGCGGAGCTGGCCGGCCGCTGCGACGGGGCCTTTGCCGGCGCGCGGGCCGACCTGGTCGCCGCCATGGCTGACCGCGACGCCGAAGCGCTGCTCGCGGCAGCCGAGCGGCTGGACTCGATCGGGGCTCACCTGCTGGCAGCCGAGGCGGCGGCCGACGCGGCCGGCATTCTTCGCGGCAGCGGCGCGGCGCGGGCGGCCACGGCGGCTGAGGCACGGGCGAACCGTCTCACCCGGAACTGCCAGGGCGCCGTCACCCCTCTGCTGGCGCTCACCTCCGCGCCCACACCGCTGACACAGCGGGAATCGGAGATCGCCCTTCTCGCCGCGTCCGGCCTGTCGAGCAAGGAGATAGCCGGACGGCTGACTCTCTCCGTGCGCACGGTGGACAACCATTTGCGCCAGGTCTTCACCAAACTGGGCATCACCACCCGCCGCGAGTTGCCCGACGCACTGAGGCGAAGGTGAGCCACCGGGCCACCGACGGGACGTGCGGGCCCACGTCACCGGGACCGTCCACTTTTGAGCAGTGACTACTCAGGAAGAGTTGTGCCGGCGACTGCCAGGCTGGGCGCGGCCCCGTGAATCCCCGGGGCTGGTGTCGAGGAAAGGCAGAACGGGACCGTGAAGACCTGGTCCGTTCCCGGTTTCACCGAGATTCGCGAGCTGGGGACCGGGGGCAGTGGACGCGTGGTGATGGCCGTCGAGGCGGCCTCCGGCACGCGCGTCGCGATCAAGTACCTGAACGAGCGGCTGACGGGGGACGCCCGCTTCCTCCAGGACTTCCGTGCCGAGGCTCAGCTGCTCAGGGAAGTCGACTCCCCGCACGTGGCGCGCCTGCACCGGTACGTGGAGAGCCGGGACGGTGCCGCCATGGTGCTGGACCTGGTGGACGGGCTCTCCCTGAGGGCCCTTCTGCGACAGGAAGGCGCGACCACGCCCGAAGCGGCGCTGACCGTCCTCAAAGGCTCGCTTCTCGGCCTGAGCGCGGCGCACCACCTGGGCATCGTCCACCGCGACTACAAGCCCGAAAACGTCCTCGTCACCACCGAGGCCACCTCCAAGCTCGTCGACTTCGGCATCGCCGCGCGCGACGGGTCGGCACCCGCGGGTACGGCAGGCACCCCGGTGTACATGGCGCCGGAACAGTGGGAGGGGCATCCGGCTTCCCCCGCGACCGACGTGTACGCGGCGACCGTCACCTTCTTCGAGTGCGTGACCGGGACCCGCCCGTTCGGCGGAGAACACCTCGCCGAGATCGCCGTACGGCACATGTCCGCGCCCGTGCCGGCAGAAGCCGCGCCCGAGCCCGTCCGCGCGCTCGTACTGCGCGGGATGGCCAAGAGCCCGTACGACAGGTTCCGTTCGGCGGACGATTTCCTCGCCGAGCTGGAGACCGCGGCTGCCGCCGGATACGGCCCCGACTGGGAGAAGCGGGGCATGCGCGCCCTTGCCGCGCTCATCGCCGCCCTGCTGCTGGAGATGCCGCAGGCCCCGGCCGGCGGCGCTGACGCGACGACCGAGCTGGCCACCACCGACATGGACGAGGAACCGGCCGCCGATCACTCTCCCCGGCGGACGCGCGGACAGTGGCGGCGACCGGGCAAGGTCCCGGTGACCATCGCCGCCGCGGTGCTGCTGGCCGGCGCCGCTGTCGCCGTGAGCGTCACGGGCAACGGATCGGCCAGGAACAGCGCGCTCACCGCCCCCGGGAGCGGGAGCGGGAGCGGCGACGGCGCATCGGGCTCGACGTGGCCGTCCACCCACGATGCCGCTGAGGACGATCCGGAAGCCTCCTCGTCACCGGCGGACGGTTCCCGGGCGCCCGGCACCCCGGACTCCAGAGGAGCCTCGGCCGAGACACGGGGACAACGCACCGCCGGCGGCAGCACCCGCACGAGTGCACCCGGAGATGATCCGGCGGCGCCCTCGCAATCCACCGCATCGCAGCAACCGACCGCGTCGCCCACGGCGTCCCCCGCCGCGATGGCGGTCCGCTCGGTGGGCATCACCTCCCTCCAGGAGTCGGCGCAGGGACGCGGCGCCGACGCGACGGTCACTGTCACCACGACCGGCACTGAGCCCGTCAGCCTCACACTGACCTGGTACGACAGCGACCAGGCCGACACTCCCGGGCAGCAGGACGGAAGCAGCGAGACCTACCGGCTCAGCGGCCGGACGAGCTACCAGCTCTCCTACCACCACGACTTCACCACCTGCCCCCGGTACTGGGGACTTCAGGTCAGCACCACGCCCGACGCCGAGTCCGGGAAGACCTACCGGGACATGGACGCGCTGGCCTGCATCCTCCAGCCGAGGGGCTGAGCGAGGGCCTGGAGAACGATCGGTATGAGCACGAACGACGATTGGCCCACCGAACCGCTCGATCGGCACCGCCACCGCGGCTTCCATGCGGAGGAAGCACCCGAGTACCTGTCGACGGGCTGGACCCCCACCGCCATCCCTTCACCGCCACGGCGGCACGACGAGCAGCCCACGGCCGCGACCGTGTGGAACACCGGCGTGTACCCCCTGAATCCGGTGACCGAGGACGCGATGCAGACCCTGCGCCTTCCCGACGAGGAGCCTTCCCACCACCGCGGCACCGCGGTCTGGCGGGACGGCCCCCCGCATCACACCGGGCGGACCCCGCGCCGCACCGGGCGGCCGCTGGTGTGGGTGGCCCTCGTGCTGCTGGTGGCTGCCGCCATCGGTGTGATCCTGTGGCAGCGCAACACTCCGGAACTGGCCGTCACCCAGGTCACGGTGAGCGCGCGGCCGACCGAGCTGCGGTGCGACGGATCGGCCACCGTGGTCGCCGTGGCTACGACCAACGGGGCGGCGGGAAGCATCCGTTACCGATGGGTCCGCAACGACGGCACTGATTCGGGCGAGTTGCGCCAGACCGTACGTGCGGGCCAGGAACGCCTGAGCCTGCCGATGCGCTGGACCTTCCATGGCAGGGGCACCCACAAGGCGCGCGTCGTCGTCGACATCCTCAGCCCCACAGCGCGCACGGCCTCGGCATCCTTCACCTACCGCTGTGGCTGAGACCACAACCGGCTTTCAGCAGAAGTTGGTCGACCAGATCTCACTCCCTGCCGATCTCGGAGGGAGACAGCGCGGCGAGGGCCTGTAGCGCGTTCAGGAAGCCGCGTCGATCTTCTTCCGGCAGGCGATCCAGCAGTCGCTCCTCGCGCTGCTGGATCGCCGCCTGGACCGCGTCGCGCAGTTGGCGCCCCGCCCGGGTGAGTGAGAGTAGGCGCGCCCGCCGGTCCGCCGGATCGGGCTGCCGACGGATCAGCCCACGTTCCCGCAGGTCGTCGAGGACACCGATGCCCCGCGCCAACGCGGCCTGCGTGCACACCGGTTCGTCGTCGAGCCTCCGCGGACGTCCGCCTCATCGACTCCCTGCCCCTCGAGCTCCTGGGCAGTCTCAGTGGGGAGGAAGTGGTCGTCGAGGGGGTTCCGGGCGCCAACGGCCAAGTGCCTCAGGCCAGTATCAAGGCCTTCAGCCTTGCGGCAGCACGCCGTCGAGGCACTCCGCAGCGGCCCGGACAGGCGCTGAGGTGTGTACCGCCGTGGTTCACGCCCACCGCTAGGGTTCGACGAGGTGTCAGCCCAGGTAGAAGTCCTTGCGGGCAGCCACGAACGCTTTGATCGTCTGAGCCGGTACGCCCGTCACGCGTTCGACGTCGTGAGAAGTGCGGTCGTAGCGGTTTTCGCGGTGCAGTCGGGCCATGGTGGCGATGTGCTGTTCGGTGTGCGGTGGCAGGCCCGCTTTGGCGAGCACCTCGGCCTGCCACAGGTCCAGCGGCACGTCCACATAGGTCACCTCACGCCCCAGGGCCTCGGAGAACTCCTCGGCCATCTGGTTCATGTCGACCGAGCGTGGTCCCGTCAGCTCGTAGACGTGCCGGATGTGCGGGGCCGGGTCGCGGAGCACGGTGGCGACCACCCGGGCGACGTCCCGCACGGCGACCGGCGAGGTGCGCCCGGTGCCGAACGGCAGGGCGATCGTCCCGTTCTCCTTGATTGACGCCGCCGCCAGGGTGGTGAAAAGCGGGTTGTCCAGAAACGATGTCGGCCGGATGTGGACCACGGGCAGGCCTGACCAGTTCAGTACCTGCTCTGCCAGCCAGTGCAGCCGCTGCTGGTGGGACTCGGCGGTGCTGGTGGCGGTCATCTGCGACACCGTCATCTGCGACATGTCCACCAGGGCTTCCAGCTGCCCGTACTCGCGTACCACCGTGGCCACCACCGTGGCGGCCAGCAGATGGTCCGGTGACACGGGCATTGCGAAGTACATCCGTCCGACGCCCTCCAGCGCGGTCGCGACCGTCTCTGGTCGGGTCAGATCGCCGACGACTACATCGCTGCCGAGCGCACGCAACTCGGCTGCGCGCCTGTCGTCGCGGCGGACCAACGTGCGCACCGGCACGTCCTGCGCACGCAGTTCCTCGAGGACCGTGCGGCCGACGTCACCGGCGTTGGCGATGAGCACGAGGTTGCGGGAAGCCATTGTTCGATCTCCTCAACGAGTAGCGGGTGGGGAAGCAACTGATGGGATTCCGTACCAGCCAGGCGGCGGCAGCCGTGTGGCGCCGCATCAGGCGAGCGCGCGGACCGGGAAGCAGCGCAGCGATGACGGCCCACAGAGCGAGTGTGACGACGGTGGCTGTCCATTGCGCGCCGTGGAAGTGGCTCGGGTCGGAGATCACGCGGACGGACGCGTCGGGCGGCAGCGGGGCGGAGCCGGCTCGGGCCGCAGCGCCCGCAGGTTGGCGCCGATGGTGGCACCGCTGGTGGCGTTGCCGACGGTGAGGAGCAGTGGAATGACCGGGGCTGGAACTGGTTCCAGAAAGGGGCGGGGGGTTCTCGTGCCGACCGTGTCGATCGTCGACGAAGCGCCGCTCGCCAGCTAGAACCGGTGTCGCAGAGCAGGGTTCTTCGGCCTGATCGCCACCGTAGTCGGTGCCGGCGCCTCAGGGCGCAATGAAGGCTGGAGCCGCCAGGAACGCGTTGACCATCGCGCGTCACCCGGCGTCACTCGTGGCATGCGCGGGGAGTCCCGTCCCCGTCTGCCATCGACCAGGGCAGAGCCGAGCATGAGAGGCCCCAGGCGTCCCGGTCGTTCGTACAGAGGCTGTGTCGGTCACGGCGTGATCGGTGACGCGACCTGGCAGTTGGCCCGCTTGCCCTTGGCACCGGAGCACTCCGGTGCCACACCGGCCGACATTCATCCGTTCTCGGCCACCGACACATCGTCGATCACCAAGACCGCGGGCTCGATCAACGGCAGCATTCGTTCGGCGATCCGTTGCTGCACCGGGTGACGCTGTGCAGTGCTGCTGGTTGCTGCTGGCACGCGGTATTCAACTTCACCCCTGCGGTGACCTTCCCGCCGCCCCTCGTCCCACCTGCCCGGAAGCATGGATTTCAACAGTCGGACCACCAGGGGCGCCGACGGCGGGACTACAGGGCGGCGATGACGTCGGCAGCGGTCATCGGCAGCGAGAACATCGGGAAGTCGTAGGAGATGGCGTTGTCGTGCTCCTCCTGCGAGGTGGCGGCGACGCAGTCGGTCAGGGTGATCACCCGGAAGCCGTGCTCGTAACCGGTGCGCATGGTCGACTCCACGCAGCAGTTGGTGAGGAATCCGCCGAGGATGATGGTGTCGATGCCCTTGCTGCGCAGGATGAAGTCGAGGTTGGTCGAGGTCGCGGGGGTCAGGCGTGCGGCACGCTGACCGCTGTCGCCACCAGCCCCTGCTGGACGGCCCACCGGCCCTCGAGGAGGTCGAGCCGCCGGTCACCCACCGACGGGCCGGGAACGAGGAGCCGGGCGCGGAAGCCGCCGCTGTGCTGTTCGGCCGAGTCGGCGACGACGTTGATGTCGGTCTCGGTGAAGTCCAGCAACTTGCCGGTGAGGGGGTACCACGCTTTGTAGACGGACTCCTTGGCGCTGAACAGGAGCCGGTCCCAGTGGACGTCCGGATGGTCGAGGGCCAGGCGGCGCAGCCGCTCCTCCTCCGTGGGCAGGCACACCGCGTCCAGGATGCCGTCCGGGAGCGGCTGGTGGGGTTCTGCGTCGATGCCGAGTGTGGCCAGGTCGGCGGTGCGGACCACGGCGGCGGCGCAGTACCCGTCGCAGTGAGTCATGCTGCCGGCCAGCCCCTCCGGCCAGGTGGGTGCCCCGCGCTCGCCGGGCAGGATCGGCTGCGGCGGCACGCCGATCTTCTCCATGGCGCGGCGGGCGCACGATCGTACGACGGTGAACTCGCGGCGACGCTTGGCGACCGCCTGGGCGAGGAGAGCCTCCTCCTCGGGGTACAGGGACGCGTTCCCGGGGTCGTCGTCGCCGTACTCTTCGACGGTGACCACGCATTCCGGCAGCAGTTCCTCGATCAACGGGCCCGTCCTCCTGGGCAGAATGCGGCGCAGCCGTCCCGGCGGTTGCGGATACCTGCGCAACTCGCGCGGGTAGCCAGTCACGAGTCGGGCGTTGACCATCGCATGGCGATCAGTAGTGGAGCGAGCATCTAGACCTGTGAGGCTGTGAGCCCGGTCGGCCACGCCGAGGCGATCCGTGTTGTGCTCGGCGGCGGCGACGTCCAGGGGATCCTCCGAGGGCACCACGGTCGGGCGATTTGCCGTAGCAGAGGTTACCGTCGATCGCGATCCTCATCATCACCACCGCACGGGCGGCTCGCGAACGTCATAGGTGACCATCAGGCAGTGCGTCAGTGCTCAGCTCGTGGCCGGGCACCTTCACCGGAGGACGCTTCCCGGCGGGCAAGGAGCCGAACCGGCAGTCGGACCACACGGATCGCCTGGTCTGTAGGCCGGTGACCAGGTGGCCGGCCTGCCCATCGGGGTACCGCAGCGTGGTCATGGGCAGTCCTCGCGCGTTTGCGTAAAGGGAGGGGTGTGGGCCGAAAAGGCAACCTGGGGGGCGCGCCATAGGAAACTGCTGCCCTGAGTGATTCCCGGCTGCCAGCAAATGCACCATGAAAGACCTGGGACCTCATCATCGGAGGAGAATCGGGGGAACCTGTATGAGATGCAGTTCTCTCACAACTGTTCCTAGGGTTCTCCTTAGAGATGTCCCCGGCTGTCAATGCTCGTGCACGTCGACCATTTGGGGATTCCCCTAAATCTGATCCGCTGCCGCAGCGGAGCGCGGCTGCGGGACCGAAACTAAGGTCACGCCGCAACTTGTTGCCGCTCGGTCGGGCCCGATCACCTGTGCCGTGGCCGCCACGGTGCGGGCCTTTTCATTCTCTGTGTGGGTGGGTGGAGTGCAATATGGTCGAGTCCGAGCTCAACGGAACGGGGAATCGGGCCGGTTCGGCTTCGGCGGATTCGGCCGATGGCATAGCGGTCATCGGCCTGGCATGCCGACTGCCGGGAGCCGCCGACCCGGTCGCCTTCTGGCGGCTGCTCAGCGAGGGCGCGGACGCGATCACCGACGTCCCCCAGGACCGGTGGGACGGGGCCGCGGTGGGTGACGCCGATCCGTCCGCACCCGGCAGGACCGACATCCGCCGGGGCGGATTCCTCGACCGCGTCGGCCACTTCGACGCCGGGTTCTTCGGGCTCTCCCCCAAGGAGGCCGCTGCCATGGACCCGCAGCAGCGGCTCGTGTTGGAGTTGGCCTGGGAGGCGCTGGAGGACGCACACGTGCGCGCCGGGACGCTGCGTTCCACCCGCACCGGAGTGTTCGTCGGCGCCATCTGGGACGACTACGCGACCCTGCACCACCGCTTGGGACTCACCGCCATCTCCCCGCATACCGTCACAGGCTTGCACCGCAGCATCATCGCCAATCGGGTCTCGTACTTCCTCGGTCTGAACGGCCCCAGCCTGACCGTGGACTCCGGCCAGTCCTCTTCCCTGGTCTCGGTCCACCTGGCCTGCGAGAGCCTCCGCAAGGGCGAATCGACGATCGCCCTCGCGGGCGGCGTGAACCTCAACATCGTCCCCGAGAGCACCCTGGGCGCCGCCAAGTTCGGCGGTCTGTCTCCCGACGGCCGCTGCTTCACTTTCGACGCCCGCGCGAACGGTTACGTCCGCGGAGAGGGCGGCGGCATCGTCGTCCTCAAGCCTCTTGCCCGGGCCGTCGCGGACGGCGACCCCGTCTATTGCGTGATCCGCGGCAGTGCGGTCAACAACGACGGTGGCGGCGACGGGCTGACCGTACCCCTGCAGTCCGGGCAGGAGCAGGTGCTCCGGCTCGCCTACGAACGGGCCGGAATCGACCCCGCCCACGTCGGCTACGTGGAGTTGCACGGAACCGGCACCAAGGTCGGCGACCCCATCGAGGCAGCCGCGCTCGGCGCAGTGCTCGGTACGGGGCGCGAGCCCGGCCGTCCTCTGCGGGTCGGCTCGGCCAAGACCAACGTCGGCCACCTGGAGGGCGCGGCCGGCATCACCGGCCTGCTGAAGGCGGTCCTGTCGCTCAACCACCGTGAACTGCCCGCCAGCCTCAACTTCGAGACGCCGAACCCGGCGATCCCGCTGGACCGGCTGAACCTGCGGGTGCAGACCGAGCACAGCGCATGGGACGCCGAGGACGGCCGCCCGTTGCTCGCCGGCGTCAGCTCGTTCGGCATGGGCGGCACCAACTGCCACATCGTGCTGGCGGAACACCAGGCGACGGCGCCGGCGGGCGCGGCTGCGGAGACGGGTACGGGCGCGGCTCCGAGCTTCTGGCCGCTGTCCGCCAAGACCGCATCCGGGCTGCGTGCCCAGGCCGGCGCCCTGCTCGCACACGCCGAGGCCCACCCCGGTCTCGCCCTGCCCGACGTCGGCTGGTCGCTGGCCACCGGCCGTACGGCTTTCGAACACCGGGCCGTCGTCGTGGGCGAGGATCGTGACGACTTCTTGCGTGCCCTGCGCGAGCTGTCCACCGGCGGCATCGACGCCGCGCTGACCACGGGTCGCACGGGCTCGCGCGGCGAGCTCGCCTTTCTCTTCTCGGGCCAGGGCAGCCAGCGAGCCGGGATGGGCCGCGAACTGGCCGAGGCTTTCCCGGCGTTCGCCCTCGCGCTGGTCGAGGTGTGCGCACACCTCGACCCCTTGCTGCCGCGGCCGCTGCGCGAGGTCATGTTCGCCCCTGAAGGCACCGAGGAGGCGGCCGAACTCGACCGGACCCTCTACACGCAGACCTCACTGTTCGCCGTCGAGGTCGCCCTGTTCCGGCTGCTGGAGAGCTGGGGCGTCACCCCCGGCGTGCTGATGGGGCACTCCATCGGTGAACTCGCCGCCGCGCATGTGGCCGGCGTCCTCTCGCTCCCGGACGCCTGCGCCCTGGTGGCCGCTCGCGGCCGCCTGATGCAGGCGCTGCCGGCCGGGGGCGCCATGATCGCCGTCCAGGCCGCGGAGAACGAGGTCCGCGCCCGCATCGGCGACCGCACGCACCGCGTGAGCATCGCCGCGCTGAACGGTCCGGACTCCGTCGTCATCTCCGGCGACGAGGACCTCGCCGCCGAGATCGCCGACGCCTTCGCCGCCCTGGGCCGCAAGACCAGCCGACTGCGGGTCAGCCACGCCTTCCACTCCCCGCACATGGAACCCATGCTGGCGGAGTTCCGCGACGTGGCCGAGGGCCTGACCTTCCACGCCCCGCGCATCCCGATCGTGTCCAACGTGACGGGACGACTGTCCGAGGAGCCCTCGGGGTATGAAGGGCGCACGCCCGCGTACTGGGTCCGCCATGTGCGCGACGCGGTCCGCTTCGCCGACGGCGTCGCCCGCCTCGACGAGCAGGGCGTCCGCACGTACCTGGAGCTCGGCCCCGGCGGCGTGCTCACCTCCATGGCCCGCGCCGGCGCCGACAGCGAGTCCTTGTTCGTCCCCGCCCTGCGCGCCCGTCGCCCCGAGGCGCAGGCCCTGCTGGCGGCGGTCGCCTCGCTGCACGTCCACGGCGTGGAGCCCGACTGGGACGCCCTGTTCGGCGGCGGGCGAGGCGCACGCCGCAAGGTCGCGCTCCCCACCTACGCGTTCGAACGGCAGCGGTACTGGCTGGACGGCGACACCGCGTCGACCGTCGACACCACCGTCTGGGCTCCCGCGACTCCCCAGCCGGACGCCATCTCCGAGACCGACCGTGCGCCTGTCGGAGCCCTGGGCCGGCGGCTTGCCGGACTGCCCGAGAACGAACGCGACGAGGCCGTGCTCGACATGGTCCGCGCACACATAGCCGCCGTCCTGGGCCATGCCGAAGCCCGCCAGGTCGAGACTCAGTGGACGTTCAAGGACCTCGGCTTCGACTCGCTCAGCTCGGTGGAACTGCGCAACCAGCTCAGCGAGGCCACCGGCCTGCGCCTGCCCAGCGGGCTGCTGTTCGACCACCCGACCCCTGCCGCACTCGCCCGCCACCTCGCCGCCCAGTCCCTGGGCGGTGAGGACGCGGCGGCCTCCGCGTCCACGACGGTGGCCGACCCCGACGAGCCCATCGCCATCGTGGCCATGAGCTGCCGCCTGCCCGGCGGCGTGAGCTCCCCCGAGGACCTGTGGCGGCTGCTCGCCTCCGGTGGCGACGCCATCTCCGGATTCCCGGCGGACCGTGGCTGGGACATCGAAGCGCTTTACGACCCGGAGCCCGGCACGCCCGGCAAGTCCTCGACGCGGCACGGCGGCTTCCTGCACGAGGCGGTCGAGTTCGACGCCGACTTCTTCGGCATCAGCCCCCGCGAGGCCGCCGCGATCGACCCGCAGCAGCGGCTGGTCCTGGAGACCGCGTGGGAGGCCTTCGAGCGGGCCGGCATCGACCCGGCCACGCTGCGCGGGAGCCGGGCGGGCGTGTTCATCGGCGCGACGGCACAGGACTACGGCCCACGGCTGCACGAGCCGGTCGACGGCGTCGAGGGCTACCTGCTGACCGGCACGACGACCAGCGTCGCCTCGGGCCGCGTGGCCTACTCGTTCGGCCTCGAAGGCCCCGCCGTCACGGTGGACACGGCCTGCTCGTCGTCCCTGGTCGCCCTGCACCTGGCCGTCCAAGCGCTCCGGAGCGGCGAGTGCACGATGGCCCTGGCCGGCGGCGTCACCGTGATGTCCACGCCCGGCATGTTCGTGGAGTTCAGCCGCCAGCGCGGCCTGTCGGCCGACGGCCGGTGCAAGGCGTTCGCGGCCGGCGCCGACGGTACGGGCTGGGCCGAAGGCGTCGGCATGCTCCTGGTGGAGCGGCTCGGCGACGCCCGGCGCAACGGCCACCAGGTGCTGGCCGTCGTACGGGGCAGCGCGGTCAACCAGGACGGCGCGTCAAACGGACTCACGGCGCCCAACGGCCCCTCCCAGCAGCGCGTCATCCGCCAGGCCCTGGCGGCGGCCGGACTCGCGCCCGCGGACGTCGACGCCGTGGAGGCGCACGGTACGGGCACGCGGCTCGGCGACCCGATCGAGGCGGAAGCCCTCATCGCCGCCTACGGTCAGGGACGGGACGACGACAGGCCGTTGTGGCTGGGTTCGCTGAAGTCGAACATCGGTCACACGCAAGCCGCGGCGGGCGTGGCCGGCGTGATCAAGATGGTCATGGCGATGCGGCACGGCGTGCTGCCGCAGACCCTGCACGTCGACGAGCCGACCCCGCACGTGGACTGGTCGGCAAGCGGCGTACGACTGTTGACCGAGGCGGTGGAGTGGCCCGAGAGCGACCTGCCGCGCCGGGCCGCGGTGTCCTCCTTCGGCATCAGCGGCACCAACGCGCACGTCATCGTCGAGCAGGCCGTGATGAGCCAAGAGCCCGTCCGCGGGACGGCCGTTGCGGGACCGGTTCCCTGGGTGCTGTCGGCGAAGAGCGATGCGGCGCTGCGGGAGCAGGCGGGCCGGCTGCTGTCCTTCCTGGACGCTGAGGCCGTCGGGGGCGGCGGGGTTCGGCCGGAGGACGTGGCGTTCTCGCTGGCGACGTCGCGTGCGGTGCTGGAGCGCCGTGCGGCGGTCGTGGGGGAGGAGCTTGGGGGGTTCCGCCGGGGGCTGGAGGCGATTGTTTCCGGGGCCGCTCCGGTGGGTGGTGCTGTCGGGGGCAGGGTCGGGTTCTTGTTCTCGGGTCAGGGGTCGCAGCGGCTGGGGATGGGGCGTGGGCTGTATGCGTCGTATCCGGTGTTCGCGGCGGTGTATGACGAGGTGTGTGCGCTTTTGGATGCGCCGGTCGATGTGGACTCGGAGGAGTTGGATCAGACGGGTTCGACGCAGCCGGCGTTGTTCGCCGTTGAGGTGGCGCTGTTCCGGTTGCTGGAGTCGTGGGGTGTGCGGCCGGATTTCGTGGCGGGTCACTCGGTGGGTGAGATTGCGGCGGCGCATGTGGCGGGTGTGTTGTCGCTTGGGGATGCGGCGAGGCTGGTGTCGGCGCGTGCCGCGCT